>JAFTJZ010000073.1 GCA_017456145.1 Clostridia bacterium | reverse complement strand
TTACCCACACCTATTGCCAAGTACCGGAAATGTAAACAATTCGTAAACTTAGTGAAAAGCATGTAAGAATCGGATGCAATTCGTGTTTATTACGTATGAAGAAAAAACTTAACGCACAAACATCATCGCAACTTAGGCGCGTCGCTGACGCGCCAACAGGTTGTCGACGAGCAGACTTGGGGCTTTGCCCCAACCCCCACTTAAGGTGCTTTTTCGAGAAAAAGCACCTTAAGAATCCTTAAAAAGCTTTTTCAAAAGGATCATTTTATGGGTTTTCGCCCCACCGTGTTGGGTGGAGAATGCTTTGGTCTACAGTCTGCAGGTGCGTCGCTGACGCGCCAACTCTCCTGATCGCATTTGTTTAGTAATTACCAATTTTGTGAATATATGAGGAGGCGTATTTGATTGAAACAATCATTATTGAAATTTTTAGTTGTTTTCCTGCTTGTTTGCACATTGACATCCTGCGCACAAGAGATGCCATCCCCGGAAGGGAATTCGTCATCTTCCTCGGATGCATTCTTGAAAGCGGATGAGATTGATATTTCAAAATATCAAATTTCCTCTGTTTACCAGCATTCGTATTATTTCAGAAACATTCCGGGCGCGCTTTTGGTTGCCAACCAAGATAATGGTGCAGCATTATATTATGTAAATAAATCAAGCGGCGATGAGAGGATTTATTGCTTTGATTCATTGTGTAAGCATACGAATTGTGTTGCACGCACGCTATATCAGCCGAGACTGTTGCAGTACCATCCGTATGATGGAAATCTGTACGGTGTACCGCCCGAGCCTGGAAAGAAGGGTGGAAGTCGTTTGTACTGTATTGACGGAGACACCCAAGAGATGCGTTGCGCATGGGAAGGGAACGGAAATATGATTGACACCGATTATTTGTGCGTTTCCGGACAATTCCTTTATTTCCCCGTGAAAAGAACCGAGTCAGGATATGATATTGTGCGCTATGATGTGGAAAAAGGAAAGGCAGAAGTAATGACGCCACCGAATGGGAAATATTTTCATTATGTCATGTATATCAGTGGGGATGTTTTTCTTGTTACATTCGTAGACGAAACGGATTGTTATCTTACAGATGAAAATTTCCGGCAATTCACGAAAACAGATTATCAAAACGGCTTTTATTACATGAACGGCAGTGACGCGATCAGCATTTTGTACGACACACGAAACGGGCAACATGCGAGTGTTGGCTTTCGCTATGACAATATTAAAAATGGTGAATCGTATGTGGTTTTAGAGCAGCAGGAGCCGATTCATCCAACAGGATTTGATGGTTCGTATTTGTATTTTATAGAGTACATTTGGCAGGATTCCGGCTATTTGCTTGGGAATATACTTTATCGCATTTCTATAGACGGAGGAGATGCGGAATTTGTCTATGACTTCGGCGGAACGCTTCGTGAGGTTGTATCCTTTGAAGATTCGTTGTATTACTATCGAAAAGAATACGAAAACGGAAGCCCCGTACACATATACGGAAAATTAACCGAAAAATCTGACGGCTTTGTCGCCGAAGATTTTGAAATCATCCACCCCAAAAAGTTTTGAGCAGAATGGAGCCCACCATGACCTACCTACACATTCTCAGGGGTGAGATCAAAAAGCTGTGGGGCAACAGAGCGTTTTTACTGCTGCTCTTGCTGCTCGCGCTTATGTGCGGGTACGTGGCTGCGCGGCAGCTCGTATCGCTGCTCGCCCTGACGCAGCCGCAGGCTATGTATGCCTATCTTTCTCGCGGGGCTTGGTACTTTGTGCTGCTGATCCTCATCTGCGGAGCGGTGATCGGGGGTGTATTGTATACGCAGCACAGACGATTTGCCCATGCGGGCAGGCGGTGAGCATGATCCGATTGCTCCGCCAAGGAAATGAAATCTGAGAGGAATGAAAGATATGATAAATCAACACGTACGCGCCATCGCCGCGAGCCTTGCCGCACTGCTCTGTGCGCTCAGCCTTGGCGGATGTGCAGAGAGGCTGCCCGAGTTCGAGCGAGAGACGGAGGGCGCTTATGAGAGCCGCGTCATGGGCTTTTGGCAAGGAACGGTAGGCGTTTATCACGATTTTGCGGTGGATGATATGGGCAATTTGTACGATGCCTTCTCGGGGGAGATCCGAGGAGACTTTTGCGAGGATGCCGCGTGTGATGGCAACTGCTTTTTGGAGGCGGGGTATACGAGCGTGAATCAGATCTGTGACGGGCGCGTATACTTTACGCAATATTATGCCGCAGAGGATCTGTATCTCTACTGTGATCTTGAGCTTTTGACGGGGCGGGTGGAGGTGCTGCTGAGGCTGCCGCGAGAGGAGAGCACATCGGAGACGCATGCGTGGATCGAGAATGGATATATGTACTATATGCGTACGCAGCTGAAGGAGGGGGGCGACAGCGACAATCCGACAGATTATGCGGATTGCATCTTCCGCATTCCCCTGGAGGGCGGCGAGAGCGAGATGGTCTATATGGCGCGCAGTGTGTCGGAGAGTCTTCAGCTGGTCGCAGATAACGGGGTATATACCGTCGATATGGGGACGATCTACCGTTATGATCTGACGACGGGGGAGCAAAGAGCACTGTACAACAGCGTGGAGAACGGCTTTCGCCAAAGCTTTGGTGCGTTGCAGTACGTGGACGGATATTTGTATATGCCCGCCTTCCCCGAGGGCACGGCGACCTTTTTACTCGCAGTTTTGCACGTGGAGAGCGGAGAGTGGCAGCTGATCACCGAGGAGCCTCTGGCATCCTACGCCGTGACCAACGATGCGGTATATTTCGTACTGCGGCAGCCGCACACAGTCAGCGCGCCTGAGTTTGAAATGCAGTATTCAAACGTATGTGCGCCGACCATCTACGCTTGCGACACGGACGGCGGCAACGTGCGTCACATCTGGACCGACGAGAGCGGGCTGTACGATTTTATCTACGGATTTACCGTGGCAGACGGCGTTTTTTATGGTAATGTGTCACACTTTGACGTTGAGAGCAATGCATGGAGCGCTCCGTTCTTTGCCGAAATTCGGTTTGATACGGGGGAGATTCTCCCCGCGCTGCGCGTGGAATGAACATGGAGGTACCCAATATGAAAATAATAAAAAGTTTGTGTTTCTTTGCAATTATATTCCTGCTCGTCTCCTGCGAACAATCGCCCGAGATGTATACGGTCACGCTGGATTACGATTATCTTGGCACCGTGGAGACCGTGCGCGTTGCCGCGGGGGAGAGGCTTGCCGAGCCGCCGGAAAAGAGCAAGTCCAACGCCGACAGCGCGGGCTGGTGGGTAGAGGAGAGCGGCAGTGAGCGGCAGTGGAACTTTGAGACCGATACCGTCACGGCAGACCTGACACTCAAACACCGCTGGAAACCTGCCGTCAGCTGTGTGCAGCTGGAGATGAACGATGGCACTGACACGGTGCAGGAGATCTATTTTACGGCAGGGGAATTTTATACCATGCCCACTCCCGAGCGGGAGGGCTACGTTTTTGAGGGCTGGTATCGGGGCGCTGTAAAGATTGCCGATGGCGGGATATGGTCGGGGGATCGAAAGATCTTTTGTCAGGCGGCGTGGTCGCCGTATGGGTATGAGACGACGGTGTTCATCGGTGAATATGAGCAGGACAACGATGTAGAGAACGGTGCGGAGCCGATCGAGTGGCTCATCCTTGATCGGAGTGAGGATCAAAGCCGCTATTTGCTGGTTAGCCGCTACGTCATTGAATATCTGCCATATACCGCCGATAAGCCCGTAATCTATCGTTCCTACAAGGATCGCACACTGCGCACATGGTTGAATGAAGATTTTTATCGCACGGCGTTTGCGGACGGGGAGCGAGCCGGTATACGCAGAGTCCATCTTGAGGACGTAAGGGCTGACGACTATATATTCCTTTTGAGCTATGTTGAGATCGGCAGAACGCTAGCCGCGGAATATGCGATCGGAATTGCCACCGCCTATGTCCAAGCCCAAGGGTTCACGACCGAGGATATGTACGGTGGCGCGCTCTCTTACCCATATTGGGTTCGGCACGGAGACAAGGAGCAGCTGTATATGACAACCATCGGCTACGGGGGAGGGACTAAGGTCGGGAGCAATGTAGGCAGCCGCTGTCAAGGCGTCCGCCCTGCGATGTGGGTGGATGCGGAATACGTGGATGCGCTGCTCGGAGAATGATGCAATGAATAAATCAGAAAAAGGAGAACATTCATGAAAAAAACAATGATATCGCTTACGCGTATGTTGTGCGCCGCGGTTGCCGTTCTTTTGCTTGCGGCAAGCCTTGGCGGCTGCGCGGAAAAATTGCCGGAGATGAAGACCTCGCTCTCCTATGAATCTCGTGTGCGCGGGGGATACCCCGGCGGCACTTGCTGGAACGATTTTATCGTTTTGAAGACCGGAACCATATTCAACCGTCAGACGGGCGAGCTGCTGCGTGAGTTCTGTGAGGATCCCGAGTGTGATGGCAGCTGCATCTGGGAATCGGGCGGAATTGAAGTGCAGGCGGTGCGGGACGGCAGAATTTATTTCTCACTGTTCGGCGCAGGAAACAGGAAGGATATTTACTATTGTTATCGGAGCATTCTGACGGGGGAGAATGTGATCCTGTATACCATGCAGATGGACAATCGATCCGGCTCGGGACGGGTTTTTGAGGTGGACGACGGGTGGATCTATTTCACCGAAAAGCGTCTTGACGAGCAGAGCAACCCCAATCTTCCCGAGAGCTATACCGAGGTTGTTTATCGTGTCCCTGTGGACGGTGGCGAGCGCGAGGAGGTATACGAGCTGCGCGAGGGAGAAGGGTGCGCTATGGTGTTGGATGGTCGGATGTTCACCAAGCTTGAGGATGTGTTTTACATCACCGAGCTTGCGACCATGGAGCAAAGCGTCTACCATTCGGGGGCGTGTCCTCCGCTCCCTGTTTTTCCGATGGGTGCGTATATCGACGGCAAGTTTATCAGCGCCGCCATTTTGGAGCAGACGGAGATGCATCTGATCGTGGTCGATGAGCAGACGCGGGAGTGCAAGGTCGTCGGCGATGTTCCCGTGAGAAACTACTGCATTACCAACGATGCCATCTATTTCTGGCCCGTAGACCCGCATCAGATCAACGACCCGAGCATCTATCCTCCCGAAAGCGACGGTTATGTAGCCATTGGGGACTCCCCGACGCTGTTCGCCTGCGACCTTGACGGCGAAAATATCCGCAAGGTCTGGACGGAGCAGACGGGGCTTTTGGAATATGCGGGAGACTGCACCATCGTTGACGGTGTTCTGTACGGCTGGATGCGGGAATTTGATTTGAAGACAAATGCCTTTGGCGAGAGGTTCTTCGCCGAGATCCACTTTGACACGGGGGAGATCATTCGAGCGATCGAGGTCGAGTGAGAAGAGATGCGTATGATAAAATCAATTCGGAAGATGGCGGTCGCTCTTGCCGTTTTACTCCTTGCGGTAAGTCTTGGCGGCTGCGCGGAGAATTTACCCGATATGGCACCGAGCAGTTATGAAAGCCGTGTGCTGCAGGCGTGGTCGACCATGATGCTCACCGAGGCGGATCGCATGAACGACACGCTGGTGCTGTATAACGCCATCTACGATATACAGACGGGTGAGCTGATCAGGGGATACTGCGAGGACCCCGAATGTGACGGGGAGTGTTATCTGGAGCGCGGATATTGTTTCATGCACAGTCTTGTCGGCGACCGCATGTATTTTTCGGTATTTGTTCCGCAGGAGGATATGTATTATTTTTGCTATCGGGAAATTTCGACGGGGAGCGTGCAGCTGCTGTTCACACTACCCGAGGAAGAACGGGGTGCCTTTGAAAGTGCCTGCGTTGACGGTAAGTATTACTATTATTATTCTAATATGCAGCTCAAAGAAGGAGGCAATCCTGATCTGCTCTCCGATTATTTGAGCTATATCAGCCGCTACGATATGGAAAGCGGTACGCATGAGGTGGTTTATGAATGTCGCTCGGGGATGGATATCCTTTACTATGTGATAGACGGCATTTTGTACACCGCTTATCAGGGTGGCTTTTGGCGTACCGATCTTGCGACGATGCAGCAGACGCTGCTGATCGATCACGGTGCGCTGGGTTATCGAGAGGGCTTTGTGTCACTGCGCTATTTGGACGGCTATTTTTACGAGATCGCCATTCCTGCAAACGGCGGCGGGCGGCAGCTGCTCCGTTTTGACGCTGTCAGCGGCGAGCATGCCGTGCTGGTCGATGAGCCCGTAGCCACCTATGCACTGACAAACGATGCCATTTATTTCTTCCCGCAGCAGCCGATGCGCCCGATCGGTGAGCCTGTGCGCGGGGAGGGAGGCGAGGAAGAATACGAGTATATCGGCAGCGATACGATCTATACCTGCAACCACGACGGCAGCGGTGTTCGCCCCGTCTGGACGGATGAGAGTGGTCTGATTGATCTTATTGGCGTTGCGTTTACCGTTTTTGAGGACATATATTACGGAGATATTCGCATATTCGATTTGGAAACAAACGCCTTTGGCGAGAGGTTCTTCGCCGAGATCCACTTTGACACGGGGGAGATCATTCGAGCGATCGAGGTCGAGTGAACGTACGAGTTTGATTGAGCATCAACATCAGTCGGATTCCGATCAATATAGCCGATGCAAAATGATAATGGATATGATATAATAAAGATGTTATGAAACTATGATGCGCAACTGGTTGGAAAGTGGAGATGCTTATGGAAAAATTGCTTTGTCTGAGGGTCAGCGTTGCCATGTGCCTGTTGCTTTGCTCATGAGGAGGGCTTTTGTTCCTTGATGCTGGTGCTGTATGCCGCTTTTGCACCGGGTAGCGCATTGCTGCTGTATGGGGCGTATCGAAGATGCTTGGGTGATGGGGACTCCGCGGGGCAAAAAGTAAGCCTCTGCCATCAGCGTAATGTATATAAGGCGGAAAGATACCTTTTTTGAGGCGCGTTTCTCGTGAAATGTAACAAAAAGCCGAGGGTATATTTGTGCAATGCGTTGATTTTGCGCATGATGTGTTGACAAAACATGACAAATGTGTTATGATTAAATTGTGAAAGCGTTTTTGTTTTTTGATGCAATCTGTAGCTTGAAAGGACACCATATGAAAAAACTATTTGCTGCATTCACGTTTGTCGTATTTCTTTGCCTTGTCGCTTGTCAATCCTCCGATGCACCCCCGTCCTCCGTTACGCCCGACATATTCGACACCCCGTCGTCCTTGTCCGCAACGTCGGGGAGCGGCTTGCCGTTCGAAATAAAGCGTCAAAGTCTCGCATCTCCGACAAGCCGTCATTCTCCCATCCCATGCCACAGGGAATGGTCGGGTGGGAAATGCGAAAGCTCCGATACAATCATACGATCCTGCTGTTGTTGCTTGCGCTGATGGTTCTCAAGGGGGTGTTTTTGGGCTTGGAGGTCAAGGAAAATCCCATCACCCGTCAGGAATTGTTTTATCGCGACTATATGACGCGCATGAGCGGCGTGTTGACCCCGGAAAAGGAGCAGATGATCCACGAAGAGCAGATCCGATTGGAGGATGCGGTACAGCTGCGCGGCGAGGTGTTGCACATAGATGTGACGGATGAGCAACAGTTGGAGCAGATATGGCAGACCATCCACGACGCTGTGCAAAGGGAGGATGCCTTTGCACGGTTTTATGATCGATACACGTCTTTGCTTGCCGAGCCGAATACACAGCGGCAGGCGAATATGTCTCTTGTATACGACACGGGATGGAATAAGCTGCTGCAGGGCGGCTACGATTTCTTCGCGTATCTTTGCATCGCTGTGCTCGCGTCGATCCTGATCACGCAGGAGCATGACAGCCGCTTTTGGCCCATCCTGTGCACAACGGCGCGTGGGCGCAGTGTGCTCTTTCGCACAAAGCTGCAGTTTGCCGCGCTGCTCTCGGGGACGCTTGCACTGTTATTTTGGCTGTCGGATATAGCCCTTGTAGATGCGCTTTATTCCTTGCCCGATCCCGGAGTGACGCTGATGAGCCTTGCCGATTATCGCGAGGTGCCCGCCACATGGACGCTTGGCGGCTATCTTGCCGTTCTGGGTATCCTGCGGCTCCTGTCCACCGTAGGGATGACTCTGCTGTTTACGGCACTGTCCGCGGTCTTAAAAAATGGACTTATCACACTGCTAATAACCGTTGTAACCGTGCCGCTGCCCGCGATGATCTTCTCATCAGACGGTCTGCCGTGGCGCCCATCCGATCTTTTGGACGGGGACGCATTGCTGCATCGCGGCTTTGCGACCCACGCGTGGCAGACAACTGCCATTGTGACGATATATTTGTTCATATGCACTGCGGCGATCTGTTTTGCCTATACACGATATGATAGAAACATAAGAAAGAGAAGGGAGAAAATAACATGAAACTTTCCATCAACCAAATTTCCAAATCCTACGGCACCAACAAGGCCCTGACCGACTTCACCGCCGAGCTGACGCCGGGTATTTACGCGCTGCTGGGACCCAACGGCTCGGGCAAATCCACGCTGATGAACATCATCACTGACAATCTCAAGGCAGACAGCGGCAGCATCACCTATGCGGACGGCGAGGGAGAACCGGAGGACGTTCTGAAAATGGGCGTACGTTTCCGCAGCCTGCTCGGCTTTATGCCGCAGTACCCCGGGATGTACCCGACCTTTACCGTTGAGAGATTTCTGTGGTACATGGCGGCACTCAAGGATGTCGGTGCGCATCTCAAGGGCAAGGCGCGCAAGCAGTACATTGCGGACGAGATCGCGGGCTTGCTCAAGGCCGTGGAGCTTGACGACGTGCCTCACCGCAAGATCGGCGCGCTGTCGGGCGGTATGAAACAAAGACTTGCGCTGGCGCAGGCGGTGCTGGGCGACTCTAAAATACTCATCCTCGACGAGCCGACCGCGGGCCTTGACCCCAAGCAGCGTATCGCCATCCGAAACTACATCTCGCGCATCGCGTTTGACAAGATCGTGATTATCGCCACGCACGTCGTGTCGGACATCGAGTACATCGCGCGCGAGATCATCATGCTCAAAAAAGGCATCATCGTTGACCACGCACCGCCCGCCGAGCTGACCGCCAAGATCGAGGGCAAGGTCTTCAGTGTGCCCTGCGCCGAGACTGACGTCGCCGCGCTGCAACAGAAGTTCCGCGTGATCAGCATCAACCGCGACGAGCAGACGGGGCAGGTGCAGCTGCGTGTTCTGGCTGAGGAGGCACCCACGCCCGACTCAAAAACCACTGCGCCGACGCTGGAGGACTATTATCTGTACGTATTTGGGGAAGAATTGTAAAAAAACTGTTAAATCCCGAGAGATCATGTAAGATCAGCGTAAAATTCGTGTTTATTGGAATAGGGAGACGACGCAAGGGGAAATACGGTTGTGATTCCCCTTGTCGTGCTCTTGCTGATGTATATTTCAAAAGGGGAATATCAATGAAACGAAACCGAGGCCGCATGGCGTGCATGCTGCTGACGGCATCTTTGCCCGATGGACGCGCGTTCATTGCTCTTTGCGTCAGTGGAGAGATCATTATGGTTAACTTTATGGATGACCCGATGCTCTGTCTCATCGACGGCGATTTTTCGGATTACACCGCAACCGTGGCAAATAAGCCGGTCTACATGGACGGCTCCTGGAGCTTTACGCCGCTGTGCGGAGAGGATAGGTCATGACAAAGATAGGGGGTAAAAAGTGTGAAGAAACATATATTGCGTTATGCTGCGCTGCTCTTGGCGGTGCTATTGCTTATTTCCTGCGCCGCTTCCATGCCGGACGAATACAAGATTGACGATTCAGAGGAAGAGATGATTGATTACGGTATCATCGACGATTCTTTGTATACGCCGAACGAAAGCATGGTATATTCTATGCGATTGACGGAATTTGTCAACCTCCCGGGGATGGTATTGCTCAATGACCAAGAAGCACATTATGGAGGCATCCATCTGTCCTATGTCAATAAGGCGAATGTGACGGAGTACTATTTTTGCTTTGATCCGTTATGCAACCACCATTACTGTATGGGTGGTTACGGCGGAGATTTTAAGTGGGTGGAAAATTGGGTGTGGTCGGTAGCGGATGATAACGTATATGCAACCGCAGAGCCGCCGGAGGATGTGGATTCGACAGCAAAGAGCGATGGGAACCTGTATTGCATCGATCTTGACACGCAGGAATATGAAATGGTATATGAGGGAAACGGAACTCCGATCAGTCAGATTTACGCCAACGAGGACTACATTTTCTTGAGCCGCCAGCACAAAGACGGATATCACGAGATCATCCGGTACGATCCAATCAAAAAGAAAGCGGAAAAAATGACCCCGCTTGCAGGGAAACAATTTGCAAGCCTGATGGTCAGCGGGGATACAATTCTGGTCATCTTTAACGATAATTATCGAACAATATATCAGACAAATAATAATTTTAGTCATTTTGTTGCGACAAGCCTGCCCTTGCAACCGATTTACATCGATCAAAATATGATGTATATTGCGGAAAATGTCAATGGGGTATCGGCAGGATGGGACGGCAGCGCGCGCTCCATCTGTCGAATCAATATCGATACGGAAGAAAAAGAAACCATCATCACCTATGCAGGAGATGAATTCAGTGTTTGCGTGGTAGGATATGGCGGTGGATATGTATATTATCTGCTCAACCCGATCCAAGCGGGAACCACCACGGTTGTTTCGGCGTTCGGCCGTATTTTATACCGTGTGCCGATTGAAGGTGGCGAGCCCGAGCCGATGGTCAATTTCGGGAAGGAGCATACAGGTCTAAAGTATGATATGAACGTGGATCAGGTCGTGGTCTACGACGGCACCATATATTGCCATCTGAAAGCAAGCAATAGCGGGTATTTTGTCGACCGCTACGGCACGTTGACGCAGGATCAGGACGGCGTCTGGACGTTTCAAAAATTGCCCGTGGGGGATGAGGAAGTAAGATGATAATTAAGCAGAGCCATGCTTTTGATGTGATATTTTGATTAAAACGGTTCATCGTAATACGGTTACTGATCGTATTGTGGGACGGGGGCGAGACTCTCGCTTTCGCTCCCACCCTGTGAGGAGAAATTCGTATGAAAAAAATATATTTATTGATTTTTATGATGGTATTCCTTTGTTTATCCTCCTGCGCCGATGCCATGCCGGATGAATACCTTGTCGATAATACCGAAGTTGAGGAAGAAATTGACTACGGTATCATTGACGATTCGCTCTATACACCGAGTGAAAGCATGGTGTATTCCATGAGGCAGCCGCTTTTCGTCAATCTCCCCGGTATGGTATTGCTGAATGATCAGGAGGCGCATAACGGTGCAGTTCATTTAACGTATGTCAACAAGGCAAACACGACGGAATATTTTTTTTGCTTTGATGCTTTGTGTAATCACGGTGACTGTATCGGAGGATACGGCGGTGCGTTTCTTTTCGTGGAAAATTGGATCTGGTTTTCCGGGACGCAGCAACTATATGCTACGGCACGTCCTCCGTCAGAACTCAACCTTATGGCAAGCAGCGACGGAAATTTGTATCAGATTGATATCGATACGCAGGAATACCAATTGGTGTATCGTGGAAACGGCAGTGAAATTCTCGCCATATACGCGAACGAAAAATATATTTATTTGCGACGAATGAACGCGGACGGACAGATGGATATCGTTCGTTTTCACCCCAAGAGCGGGAAGGCTAAAACGATGGTTCCGCCTACGGGACGGAAATTTTCTGCATTGATCGTCAGCGGCGATACCATCCTTGTCAATTTTACAGATGAGTATGGGCAAATGTATCAAACGGATGAGAGATTTTCCTATTATGAACCGATCTACGTTCCGATGCAGCCGATATATATGGATCAAGAAACGGTATATTATTCGGAAAGTACAACCGGTATATCGGTGGGATGGGGAGTGAGTGCTCGTTCGATTTGCAGTTACAATCTTGATACGAAAGAAAAACGCAACATCTTTACTTACGACGGAGAGGATCATTGCGTTCGTGTCGTGGGGTACGGCGGCGGATATATATATTATCTGCTCAATCCCTTACGAGGCGGCACATATGTCCATCCCGGTCGTATTTTATACCGTGTGCCGATTGAAGGCGGCGAGTCCGAGCCGATGGTTAACTTCGGAAAAGACCATACTGGGCTGGATTATGAATTGTTCGTTGATATGGTTGCGGTCTATGATGGTACCATATATTGCCATTTGAAAACCGATGCAAACGGTCCGTTCGTCGACCGCTACGGCACACTGACGCAGGATCAGGACGGCGTCTGGGCGTTTCGGAAATTGCCCGTGGGGGATGAGTAGTACACCATTGATTATTTTGCGTAGTTAAGGAGGAAAACCGAATGAAACGAATTTGTATGATTGTGATTGCCGCAGTGCTGCTGCTTTCGTCCTGCACCACCGAGATGCCCGAAGATCCCGTGTCACAGGAGCAGGAGGAGACTCCCACCGCACCCGAGCCGGCCGAGATCGACACCTCGCTGTATGAATACAGCGTGATTGAGCAGCAGTCCGAATTTATGCTGAATTTGCCGGGTATGCTGCTGGTGACCGATCAGGCACGCGGCGCAACGTTGTATTACGTGAATAAGGCGAGCGGGGAGGAGCGCATTTTTTGCCTTGACCCCCTTTGCGAGCATACAAGTTGTGTTTCGCAGTACTTTTATATGCCGCGCAATCTGGTTTATCATCCGTACGATGGGAATCTCTACGGAACGACCGTTCAAAACGGGACCGGATACGGGACAGAGCTGTACTGTATCGAAGCCATGACACAGGAGGTCAGCCTTGCCTGGATAGGAAACGGAAATGATCTGACAAAATATATTTACGCGTACGATCAATACATTTTGTTTACAATGGAACGCGAAAACGGTGGCTATCGGCTCATGCGCTACGATGTAGAGAGTAAAACGACAGAGGAGATCATGCCGCCTGAGGGGCGCACGTTTACCAAAATCCTTTATGTCAGCGGAGATACGATCCTCGTTTCCTTTACGGATGATGCGGGGTGGTATCTTGCCGATGCGGATTTTACCGAATATACCCCGACGAACGTGACGAGCATCGTATATCTGAACGGCGATCTTGCCATAGGCAACGTCAGGAATGATCAGTCTCGCGTGACGGGCTTGTGTTATCAGAGTGTACACGAGGAGGAGCAGCATGTCATTCTGGACGGAAATACGCCGATTCTGACCCTGGGATTTGACGGGGAATACGTATATTATTCGGAGTATTATCAGGATAGCTCCGGTAATTATCAACAGGGAAAGGCCTTGTATCGCGTGGCTCTCGCGGATGGGAGCGTGGAGCACCTCGGTGATTTCCCGGGTATTCTCATGGAGGTGAGCTGCTTTGAGGGGACCATCTACTATTATTACAAAACATACGTGGACCTTAAGCCCACGTTCGTCTACGGTAAGCTGAGTGAGACGGAGAGCGGCTTTGTCGCAGAGGATTTTGAGATCATTCATCCGTAAGAGCGGAAAAAAATATATAAAAGGAGATATTCATGACCTACTTGCACATTCTCAAGGGCGAGATGAAAAAACTGACGGGCAACAGAGTGTTTTTGCTGCTGCTCTTGTTTCTTGCGCTGCTCTGCGCTTACGTTGCGTTTCGTCAGCCCGCGGGAGGGACGGGGGCGAGACTCTCGCTTTCGCTCCCGTTTTGTGAGGAAAAATTCGTATGAAAAAAACATATTTATTGGTTTTCTTTGTGTTATTCCTTTGTTTATCTTCCTGCACCACCGAGATGCCCGAGGCACCTGTGCCGAGTGAGCAAGAGGAGGATATCACCGTGGCCGAGCCGGATAGCATCGATGTTTCCTTGTTTGATGCAGCGGATAATTTAATTTGCAATCCGTATAATCGCGTTTTTAGAAATATTCCCGGCATGGTTTTACATACCACCCGTGCTTACGGAGATCGATTATTTTACATAAATAAGAAAACCGATGAGCAGCGCATCTTTTGCTTTGATCCGCTGTGCGATCACCAAGATTGTTTGGCGAGTGTAAGCCCGTATGCGCAATATTATCTTTGGAGCTCGGCGGACAGTTGCTTGTATGCAACGGGATATGACATGATGACCGGCGGAAATGATGGGCATTTGTATCGCATCGACATGATGACGCATGAGACCGTACTTGCCGTTGAGGGGAATGGGAACGAATGGAGGCAGATGCTTGCGAATGAGCAGTATATTTTCCTGATGCGCGCACTAAAAGATGGCGGCTTTGAAATTCTTCGATATGATCCGGTCAATAAACGCTGCGATACTCTATCTCCACCTTCGGGAAGAACCTTTTCCGACCTTAAGGTCAGCGGAAATACCTTTCTTGTGTCGTTTATGGATGAGCCCACGAGTTATCTCACTGATTGTGATTTCGCTGTCTATACGCCAACGGAATTAAATAGCAGCGTACTCTATCTGGACGGTATGGTAGCGTACATTGCAAGTGATGAGCGGGAACTCGATGTGGGGCGTGTCAACACAGCGCGTCACCTTGATCGATATGATTTGAATACGGGGGAACGTACGCGACTTTTATCCGTAGATGGCGTAATTTTTGATCCTGTCGGCTTTGACGGTGACTATGTATATTATCTGCTCAATCCGCTCCAGGATGGGACGAATGATCGCATGGAAGAATATGGAGATATTCTCTACCGTATTTCGGTCAATGGCGGTGAAGGTGAACCGATGGTTAATTTTGATATGGAGCATACAGGATTGGAATATGAATTGTACGTTTATGAGATTTGCTGCTGTGACGGGGTAATCTACTGTAACGTCAAAGGTGAAAGTCGAGAATATTCTGCCGAGCATTTTGGAACGATCACACAAAATGCCGACGGCATTTGGGTATTTCAGACTATAAGCACGGAGTAAGAGTGGAAAAGGAGCTGTTATGACCTACTTGCACATTCTCAAGGGCGAGATGAAAAAACTGACGGGCAACAGAGTGTTTTTGCTGCTGCTCTTGTTTCTTGCGCTGCTCTGCGCTTACGTTGCGTTTCGTCAACCCGCGGGAGGGACGGCGCAGGATGAGGTCGTACAAGAATATCTTGCCATGTATGAGGCAGACCCCGAGGGCACCGAGAAGGACGTGCGAGAACGACTGGCGGCATTGGAGCAGCTGGAGAGTGAGATCCGCGCCTTTAACGATGCGGGTGGGGAGACCTACCCGCTTACCGAGGCGCAGTATGCGGAATACCGCCGCCGCAGCGCTTACCGTTCCTTTGTCGCTCTTCTGGATCGCGAGGACGATTACCGCGAAACGCTCTCCGAGGTCATTCTCACCGCGCGGAAGAATTATAATAATTATCTGAGCAGCGGCATCCCCGAGGCGAGCTTTGTCGTACGCTATCAGGTCGGTGTTGTGACACACTATACCGAGCAGCTGGGCTGGGACATCGACTTCCCCGTGGGAGAGGTGCGAGGATACGACCGCATTTTGAATGACGATTCTTATCAGGTATTTCTTTTGATTGCCCTATTGGTGGGAGCGGTGCTGCTGCTGTTGCCCGAGAAGAGTGGGATGCTGCTGCTTTTGCGTTCAACCAAAGGGGGGCGGGGGACGACCATCGCGGCAAAGATGACGGTCGGTGCGCTGATGAGCCTTGTGCTGACGCTTTTCTTTGCTCTGATCCCTGCCACCGTATACATTGTGCGAGAGGGACTTGCCGGTGGGCTTTTACCGCTGCAGTATGTCTTTGTCACCGCCCCATATCGAACGACGGTGCTGGGTGGGCTGTTCTTGCGTCTTGCCGTGCAAAGCGCTGCGGGGACGGTGTTCGTCTGGACGATGCTGCTTTTGACCTTGCCGATCCGACATACGGTCAGCGCGCTTGGGGCGGGTGGTGCTCTTATTGCAGGCTCCTATCTTCTCAGTTTATGGGGACAGACGCATCTGCACAATCTGTTTCACCTGTTCAACCTTCTGACGATTTTGGAAAACTCCTCGTATCTGACTCGATGGAATGCGTTTTATTTCGGACCGTGGAGCGTGGATTATATCATAACGCTGCCGCTGTTTTTGCTTGCCGCGCTGCTCTTGCTCGGTGCATTGATCGTATGGGGCTACGTAGGACGGCATTGCCCCATTCCGCTGACCGCTGCAGGGCGCTACAACCGATTGCAGAAGTGGGTGGACACACTGATTCAGACAGCGCGCTCGGCGCTTGGCCGCATCGTTCGCCAAAGACCGCGTCGTACCCGTATTTGCTACAGCAGTATATATGGCTGGGAGTGGCGTAAGCGTCTGCAACGGTTGCTCGCGCTGCTCTGCATTGCCGTGTTTGTGGTCGCCGAGGCGCAGACCGTGGGGGAGGACTACGCGCCGTTGCAGACGTATGACGATAACGTCTACCACGAGTATATGTTGCTTTATGAAGGGCCGTGGACGCAGGAAAAATCCGACGCGATCCAAGCCGAGGCGGCTCGCCTTTCCGCCTTGGCTGCCTCCCGCCAGTCACTGATCGAGCAGCTGGAGAGCGGCGCGTTGGATGAGGAGACCTTTCGCGCGCTATACACCGAGGCGAACGATGCCGAGATGCGCATCGAGGCGTTTGACGCCGTGCTGGAGCGTAACCGCGTGCTGCGAAATCTGAACGAGAAGGGACTCTCCGCCTCCTTCGTCTACGACACAGGCTGGAGACTATATTTGCAGGATACCGATTTTGACGTTGCCGCGGCGGTGGTCATTCTGTTTCTTGCGGGGCTGTTTGCCGATGAATACAGCGGGGGCTTTGCTTTCATCCTGCGCACCACACGCCACGGGCGACGCCGAAGCTTTGCTGCCAAGATGGCATTGACGTTCACTGCAGGGGCGGGACTCTCGTTGTTGCAAAATACCGTGCGGCTGATCGCACTCTCGCTGCATTACGATCTGCCCGCCCCGGGCGCACCGGCTGTCAGCATAAGCGGCATGGAAACGCTGACATCCTCCGTTTCCGTTTTGACTCTGGTGATCGGTGTGATGGTACTGCGGGCGCTGGGATTGACCCTGCTTGCCACACTGACCGTGTCGCTGTCGGCGCTTTGTCGCATGACACTGCCGACCGTGCTGCTTTGCGGTATGGCGGTCTATCTTTCGCGGTTGCTCTCGCTGCTGGGCTTGACGCTGCTTGATGCATGGACGCTCAACAATCTGCTGTGCGCCACTCCTGTGCTGCTCGATGCCACCGTGCGTGCCGCGTCCGGTTGTGCTTGTGTGCTTACTCTTGTCCTTGGGTTGCTTGCCAAGCGACGAGAAACATAACTCAAGAATTAGGAACCCCTTGGCTGTGCAGCTACAGCCGAGGGGCTCCCGTGTATATGCGTTTATTTGAGCGCCGCACCGTCACAAAAGGCATTGCCGACCTTTTCTCCGATGACATGATAGCTTGCGTTGGCGCCGTCAAAGATGATGGGGCGCAGGCGCTCGGGGAGAATGTGGTCGTTCTCGTCAAGGATGCGTTCGTCCACGCTGATATTGACGATCTCACCGAACATATACCCCGTTTCGGGATCGTAGCTGATCAGCTTACACTCCAGCGCCAGAGGGAGCTCATCGATCAACGGTGCGTCCACGTGCTCGCTTTTGGTGGTGTGAAAGCCGGACTTTTTCATTTTCTCCGGCTCGTTGCTTGCGGAAACGATGCCGACATAATCGCAGGCGACGACCTGCTCGGCACTTCCCATGCTGACCGTGAAGGCGCGACGCGCCAGAATATTCTCGGTCGATTTGTGGCTGCCGATGCACATAAAGATCTTGTCGGCATCTGCAATACCACCCCAGGCGGCGTTCATGGCATCCGCATTGCCGTTTTCATCGTACGATGCGATGATAAATACGGGCTGGGGGTATAAAATGGGCTTGGCTTTGAAATTTTTTCTCATGGTGGTGTTCCTCCGCATTTGTTTTTATTATAGTATACCATAAATCTGCAAAGATGTAAAGTAAATTTTTTTTAAGATCGATTTGCGGCAAATGGGGCGGGGAAGTGTGAACATTTTGTAAATATTTACAAAAAGCCACAGGGGTGTGTAAGATTTCGCCCTTGAAATTCGTTTATAAAGACAAAAGATACCTATACATATATACAGGAGTCCATATGAACATGATTTTTCGCGCGAGCAGACGAACTCTCCGCTTGATTCTGACGGCGACGGCCCTCATGCTTGCCGCCGCGGCACTCACCGCCTGCGCTCCCGTGGTACCCGACGACCCCGAGGACACGGGATTTCCCTTTGAGCTGCCGCAGTACGAGGAGGAACAGTCGGAGCCGCCCCCCGAAGAAGAAACACCGCAAGAGGAAGAAACGGTCGAAAAACAACCACTTGGGCCAAGCATCAAAATTCCCGCGCATGAGCAGGCGCATCCTGTCGACTTGTCCATGGTTCTGGAGTCGCCCGCAAAGGCAAGATGCTACCGCTCCGTTGCGTTTGATTTGCAGGGAACGGTACTGGTGTGTACTTTTTACAAGGAATGCATTTTGCTGGAGGTAGTTTATCGCTTTGCAGAATATGGAGATGGTTATGTACTGCAGGAATACTTCTTTTGTCCCTATGAGGAGCGGTATTCGAAAGAGATGGTATATTACGGATATTATCGCGAGCGAAACAACGGCGACGAGGATTTTTCCGAGTACGAGCACAAATGGACCTACGATAACTATGAGGAAGTGATCCAAGTATTACTGCAGGATATGAGCGGTGAGATTCCGTCACTTGCCCGCCAGTGCGGTGTCGATGCACGCGCCGTATATCAAAGATCGGTGGATCTTCTGATCGAATACGGTCCGTACTTCCGGGACGAGATGCGCGTGGATATCTACGAAATGGAGCATCCGGATTATGGCAAGCTGCTCTACCTTGCCAATCCTGACACGCATCTTTTGGAGCGCGTGATTTTTTTGGAAGAAGAAATGCACGGCGCATACCCCGGCGGCTGGGAGGATATGACGGCAGAGGAGCAGTCGTACTTTACCGAGGAGGTGCGCGACATTCTGCCTGCCGATTGGCATGAATGGACGGATTGGGAGCTCTATCGCGCCAGTACCATCGTTGCCTCGGCGCGCTTTAACTACGGTCCGGGCCTTGGGAGCGTGTTGATCACCAACGCTCAAGAGAAAACGGAAGAATGGGATTACCGCTTAAAGGTTCTGCGTCGGCTGCCAAGAAATTAAATCTGTAATACAGAACGAAAATGGGAGGAACAAACGCATGAAAACAAGATGGATCGCACTGATATTGGGATTGTGCTGTATATGTACGGGCTTGGTCGCTTGTACCGATGAGGAGATGTTACCGGAGAATTTTGAGCAGAGTGAACCGGAGGCGGAGGGAAATGCGTCGGGGGAGCCCGAGCGTGTGGAGGACAATGTGCCGATTGATACGACTCGCTTTGATGAGAACGACTATGCGATGACCCTTATGGGGCGGAATGAATTTCTCAACGCGCACGGCATGGTATTTATTCAAGAGGGCGAACTTTGCTATGTCAATAAAGCTTCCAAGGTGACAAGCAGTTTTTGCATGGATGCTCTGTGCGAGCATGAAATGGGGTGGTGTCCCGCGGTCTTTTTCGGCGGCATGAGCGAACTGGCAGAAGGCATGAGGATCTACAGCCCGGCAGACGGCAAGCTGTACGGCAGCCGTGCGGATGCCACTATATTTGGCTCCAATGACGGAAATCTTTATTCCATGACGGTAGATACCATGGAAAGCAAAAAAGTGTTCAGTGGCAATGGCAACGAGCTGCGCTTTTTCCAGGTACAGGGAGATTACGTATACGTGACGCGCAACTTGAAGGACGGCGGCCTTGAGCATATCCGCTACAACGTCAAGACCGAAAAGGCAGAGATCCTGACCCCGCCCGAGGGTAAGATCTTCAGTAACCTTTGGGTCGGAAATCGTCACATGATTGTTATGTTTATGGATGAGTTTGAACTGTACAAAGTCAACGAAACGTTTGATACGTATGAAAAATTGGACTCGAATATAACCGGAATTAACATTCTTCACGGAGATTATATTTATAATAAGGAGATCCTTGAGGATGGCACGGTGAATTACTATTCCTATCACCTTCTGACCAAGGAAAAACACGTCTTTGCCACCGATATCAAAGGAATGGGCATATTCCAAACCGTGAGTGATACGCATCTGTACCTGACGGACAACAATCAGCGTGCCCTTTACCGCATTGCCTTGGCGGGGGAGAACAACCGTCCCGAGCTGGTGTTTCATACGGCGACCGTGGGTGGTAATGGACGGATCAACGGCATGAAATATTTTGACGGAGAAATATACCTTTCCTTTGAAGTCGGGGATGGAGGAATTCCAAGCTATGCGATCCCCCGATGTGGCAATCTTGTCGAGGGGGAGAACGGCTGGGAATTCGTCGATTTTAAGCAGGGAAGAAGATTGGAGTGAGTGTGAGGGCGGCGTATGAATATATGGCTCGGTGAATGCAGAAAGCTATATCAGAATAAAATATTTCTTGTGACCGTCGCGCTGCTGCTGACCGTCAGTGCCATTCTTTGCCTGCGTACACCGCGCACAGTACGCTACGGAGAGCACCGAGGGCAGGTCGATGCTTGCCTTGAGGAATATCGAAAGCGGGGCACCGCGTATGAAAAGGAGGTGCGTGCCCGTGTCAGGATGGTGCAGGATTATGAGGCGACCTTGGATAGTTTTAGCGAGCCGAACGGAAAGGAGCAGTCACCGCAGCTCAGGGCTGCCTACGAGACGTATATCGCGGATTCGGCGTTTATCCGTTTTTTGGACAACACCCGCAGATATGAGTCAACTCTTCAAGACACCATCGAAACGGCGCGTCTCCAACACTATAATTATTTACAAAGTGGGCGGCAGGAGAGCGATTTCGTCGTCCGTTACCAGGTGGGCATGATCAATCATTATACGCGGCAACTCCAAAAGAATATCGTCATTCCTGCGGAAATTGTAGATGGCTGGGATGTGATTCTGAAGGATCAGGGGTATCTGCCGTTTTATCTTGCCGCGCTCTTGATTCTCGGAGCACTTTTGTTGCTCCCCGAGAAGGGCACCATGTTGCCGCTTTTGCGCACGACCAGACGGGGGCGGCTGTCGCTCATTTTCGCAAAATTGCTTGCCGGAGCTGTGGGTTCCATTGTACTGCTTTTGGCGTTTGCGGTATTGCATGGTGTTCTGATTGTAAGTCGTACCGGCATTGGCGGTGCGCTCCTTCCGTTGCAAAGTGTATTCACCACAGCCCCCTTTGCTTGCAGTGTGATCGGTGGTGTACTGTTACAGCTTGCATTGCGTGCTATGGGGGGCATTGGCTTAGTATGGCTGATGCTATTGCTCAGCATTTTTACCAAGCGGTACGTGTCGTTGCTCGGCATCGGCGGTGGAGTGCTTGCTGCATCATACGGGCTTTCACTGTTGGGACGTTGGAATGCGCATGGTCCCATTGGGCAGTTGAATCTGATGGATATTTTACAGGGGAATGATTTTCTGACGCGTTGGAATGCGTTTCGCATCGGAAAGAGCTGCGTGGTGCTGCAGAAAATGCTCGTTCCGTGGCTGCTCGGTATCGCGATGCTGCTCTTTATCCTGACTGCAGTGACGTTTTGCCGCTGCCGCGTGAGCGGTCGGGTGCAATCGACTGTGCTGATCCGTCTTAGAAAGGTGATACCGCACAGACAAGACCACGCGCTGCGCCGTGCAGATAAAAAAGCACGCACCTATTCCGTTCACATCGGCGCATGGGAGCTGCATAAATTGGTGTCGCAGCAGATGTTTTCGTTGCTGCTGCTCCTTTTGATCGCAGCAGAATATCACGCCGTTGATACTTATTACGCCCCGAACGAGACCCTCCCCGATGCTCTGTATCATGAATATATGACGCTGCTGGAGGGCGAATACTCCGAGCAGACGCAGATCACCATGCAAGAGGAAAAGGATAAGCTGCGCGCGGCAGCCGACGCTGTGGACGAGGGCAAGTCGCGCTTTGAGAACGGCGAGATCACCTATGAAGAATACGGAGAGCTGATCGCAGCAGGCAACCTTGCAATGCAGCGGCTGGAGCATATGGAGCGAGTGGATGAAAAGCTGCACTATCTTTCCATGCTGCATGCCGAGGGAAAAGCCCCATACGTTCTTTACGATACGGGTTGGCTGCTGTTTTTGCAGGAGGACGAGGACGTCTGTCTGATCGCCTTTTTGATCCTGACGCTGGCCGCGATCTTTGCCGATGAGCACACGGGCGGTTTCTCATCTGTCCTTTACAGCACGCCGCGCGGACGAAGGTGCACCTTTGCGGCAAAGATGGCATGGACGGTCGCCTTCACGACCATTATGACATTGGCGGCACAAGCCGCGCGGTGGCTGATTTTGATGAAAAACTACGATCTTCCCGCGCTCCACGCCCCCGCCTACAGCCTGATGGGACAAAGTATACCGGACGGCTCCGTGCTGCAGGTGACGCTTACAACCGTCCTTTTGCGCACGCTTGGCATGGTGCTGCTCTCACTTATCATCGTGGCACTGTCCGCTCTGTTCCGCGCGACCGTCCCGACGGTCATTCTCACATCACTTACCGCCTTCACTGCCAAGCTCTTGACGCTGTTTGGCGAGGATGCGCTGCCTTTTCTGTTCCCAAATTCATATCTTGCAGGGTTTCCGCTGCTCACACAGAGCGATCTGTGCCCGTGGGCTCTCGCTTACGCCTGCTTTGCACTGCTATTGACTTTCTTCGCCGCGTGGAGGGAAAGGGTCTTTTCGCCCTGAAACAAAAATTCCTTGACAGATACAGAAATTTGTTGTATAATATTATAGCAACTCGGTACAAGATATGAGCGGTGTCAGGCAAGGGACTTTTAGATCTGTACATTCGGAGGAAATTACGTTTCACACCGTGGATAAATGGAGGTACATGATGGAAAACGTCACAGAATTGATCCGCAACCGAAGAAGTGTACGCAGCTATGACGGTCGTGCGCTTGAAATGAAGGATCTGGAAAAGCTGCGCGAGCTTATGCAAGATACGGAAAACCCGTACGCCTTGCCCGTGAAATTTGAACTGCTCAATGCCAAGGAGCATGGACTGCTTTGCCCTGTGGTCAGCGGGACAGAGACGTATGTGGGCGGTAAAATCAAGAAAAGCGAGCACGCAGACGTCGCCTTCGGCTATTCCTTTGAAATGCTGGTGCTCCATGCGTGGTCATTGGGTATCGGCACGGTCTGGCTTGGCGGCACGATGAATCGCCCTGCATTTGAAACAGCGATGGGGCTCGGTGCCGACGAGATCATGCCGTGTGCAAGCCCGTTGGGGTATGTTGCGAATAAGATGTCGATGCGGGAGGGAATGATGCGAAAAGCCATCAAGGCGGATGAGCGCTTACCCTTTGAGCGCTTGTTCTTCGATGGGAATTTTGACATGCCGCTGACAAAAGAAAAAGCGGGCAGCCTTGCCCTTGCGCTTGAGATGGTTCGCCTTGCACCCTCCGCGGTGAACAAGCAGCCGTGGAGAGTCGTAGCCTGCGAGGGTGCCGTGCACTTCTATTTGAAGAGATCGAAGGGAATCACGCGCAGCGACACGTTGGATATGCAAAAAATCGATATGGGTATCGCGTTGTGTCATTTTGCACTGACGGCGAAGGCGTGCGGTCTGCGCGTGAGTTTCTCGTCGGTCGCTCCCGCGATCAAAACCGACGATGAGTATATTGCCTCATATCTGATCGCGCACTGACATGATCTGTGGAAAAAGCGACAGGGAACTCTTGTTCTTTGCCGCTTTTTCTTTGCGATTGGATTTTCGCGGGAGCATTCCGTATTTGTATGTGTTGCCGTGCTGCTCTCTTGGCGTTATATTTCCTTATCCAAGCCGGGGGGAGCAGATACCCCTTGCCTGCTCTTTGCTACAAACGAACGTATTCGACAAAGAACTTGGCGGGGGCGGCGCTTGGTGAAAAATCGTCACGGATGAGCGCGGTGTCAAGGATATCGTGATCAACGCATTTTCGAAGTGTGGTCAGTATAGCAAATATTTAGGATCAGGCAATCTTTTTAAAACAAACCTTTATTATATTTGAATTGTGCGTATAAAATCAGAACGAGTCCGACCAAAATGCCGCCAACCATAATCAATGCACTCGGTTCGATTCCGATAAGAGCCTGAACCAAACCTGCTGCAATGAGGGAAATGCCAACGATCAGCGTTCCGAGTCCTACGATCAAGCAATATGCCTTTTGGTTTTCTTTTGTGACCTTGCGTCGATTGTACCAATGAATCGATGCAATATTCCCGCGCATATTGAAGATTCCCAGCGCGGTTAGAATGGCACCCAGCCCTAACAATTCAAGCGCATCCCGCAGTGGCTCAATCCAGATAAAAGCCATGATGAATAGACCGACGGCACAGCCGCCCGCAAAACCGAGGATGACCTTTTTTTGATGATCAATGGTTTTATTCTTGGATACAAGGATTTCCTCGCAGCTCTTATTGGGGATCAGTTCATCCGTTGTGACATTAAAATAATCGGCTAACATTCTCAACGACTCATCTCCGGGCAGGCCTAATCCGTTTTCCCATTTGGCAACGGCAGATCTGCTGATATGAATGTGGGCAGCAAGGTTTGCCTGTGAAATCCCTTTTTGCTGCCGTAGCTCTTTTAATTTTTCTGAAAATTCCATGGTAACACCTCCTGTATTAACAAAATGATTATATCATAAATGACCCGCAAAGTCCATACCTCGGAGTGTTACTTTGCGGTGTTACGGTGTTACTTTGACTCTTAAAGCTGTAGTAACGATGCCATTCACCACAGTAAAACCAACTTGATTGTCCATAAGACGTTCAGTTCCCGCCGCCCTCGGACTTTGCTTTATGTGCATTGGCACGCTTGCGATGGTTCTTTGGGCATAACGAATTTTCTTTCAGATGGCCAAACACAATGAAAGAGTGAATCGGGGGAGTCAAATGCAAAATATGCATTTGAAACTCACCCCGCTATTTTGGCTTTGCGGATAACCCCCGCAATATTCGCCTGCTTTGCAGGTAAAAACGCAGATTCCGCGCGTCAAAAAAGCCTGACGCGCAAGCATCAGGCTTTTTTGCGTGAGATAGACGTCCCCTTGGCGATGGTGGGAGTTGCACTTGACCGCTGTCTTCCGGGGCGCAACGCCATGATTGCAAACAAATCCTATGTATTTTTGATTCGTTCTAATTCTTTTCTGTATGCACAGTAGAGAAAAATGTTTTCCAGTAAGAAAATCGGTGCTAAAAGACAACCATACAAACCGCCGGTTATGACACCCCATATTAAATATCTTTTGCTCAGTTTATGATATTTTTTGATCGAATCAAGTGTGTGGCGGTTTCTCGTTACGACCATTAAATTATATGTGGTAAAGATTGCGTTTGGAATAGCGTAAATATAGATAGGACTAAGTAAGCTGATTATAGCTATAATACTACCCCAATAACCCCAAATGCTTTCGCCGGCACTTAAAAAAGAGTATATTAATATACCAACAAGCACCATTACTTCTAAACCTGCAAAAACAGTTTTTATAATTGTACCCTTGAGTAGTGGATTATATTTCATTTTGCGCTCTCCTTCGCTGTGTTGATTGAAACGATACCGACTCTCTTAACTTTATTATATCACAACTTTGTAAACATTTCAAGTGTGGTAGTTCGAATCTGTACACAGTTTTGGTGCTGTGGGGAATCTATATCAAAAAATGCATTTCGCTGGTTCGAATCTGTCTACAGACCCGAAAAGCCCGAAATGCATCTACAAACTTCCGAAAAACTTCAGAGTCAGAAAATAGCCCCATTTGCCTTGCAAATGGGGCAGGAGAAATCGCTCGAAATCTCTGCTTTTCTCGTTTTACTGCTTGTCTTTCGCCGTGTTGATAGAGGCAATCAAAATTCTTTTCACCTCAACACATTTATCCAAAATCGTTTTATCGTGATAATATCCGCTCTCGATCAAAAGTTCAAGCCAATATTCCGTTTCGGAACATTCCTTCAAGGCAATATGTAACTTTGCCACGAAATCCGCCTTGCCGTGAGCATAAAACGCTTCACGAATGTTCGCACCGATGCTCGTTCCCGAACGCAAAAACTGATTGATGAGCGCACTTTCGCACTTTGCTTCTCTCAACACCTTGCAAGCGCGAATAACATCTAAAGCAAACGCTTTCGATTTTATCATCAAAGGACTTTCGGGCATATTACATACCTCCTTGTTTAACTTTGCTCTATTATACCATAAAACCTATTACTTTTCAACCTTTATATAAAAAATGCATTTCGCCTCGGCGAAAAACTACCTTACTTCTTCACTATTCACTATTACTTATTACTTTGCCAAAAATCTCCTCGGACAGTTTTAGGGAAAAGTGAAGAGTGAATAGTGAAAAGGTAAAAATCTCCTCGAACTTCGTCCGAGGAGATTTTTGGCTGGGGTGGCCGGATTTGAACCGACGGATGCAGGAGTCAAAGTCCTGTGCCTTACCGCTTGGCGACACCCCAATGTGTGATATCCATAACATAAATAGTATACCACAAAACACCGCGCCTGTCAAGCGGTATTTTCTTTTTTGGCGATGAATTTTTTCGATTTTTTTCGGTCTCGGCAGGCAAATGTGCATCAAGAATACAAAGTTTTCAAAAAGCACTTGATTTTCATATGGTTTTATACTATAATATATAGTGAATATCTTTACGCACATATCCCCAAGGGGGAGGAAAGGATTCCATACATGGAACGAGTATCCAAGCATAATTATTACCTTGACATTGCCGAGACCGTCGCCGAGCGCAGCACCTGCCTGCGCAAAAAATACGGCGCGATCATCGTAAAGGATGACAGTATCATTTCCACAGGCTACAACGGCGCACCGCGCGGTCGTCAGAATTGCTCTGATCTCAATTTCTGCATGAGAGAAAAGCTGCAGATCCCTCGAGGTGAACGCTACGAGCTTTGCCGCGCTGTTCACTCCGAGGCCAACGCCATCATTGCCGCCCCCAGAGATCAAATGCTGGGCGCAACGCTGTACATGGCGTGTGTTTCCCCCACAGACGGCTCACTGGTCAGCGGTGTGACCTCCTGTATGATGTGCAAGCGTATGGTCATCAATGCGGGGATCGCCAAGGTCGTGCTGCGCGATACCAAGGATGAGTATCGCATTGTGGATGTCAACGATTGGATCGATGACGACGACTCCATGTCGGGAAAATTCGGCTATTGATCAATGGAAAGGATCCTGCAAACCATGAAGAAAACCGTAAAAGCTTTTCGTATCGCGGTGCTCCTTGTCGCCTGCTGCCTTTTGCTGTGTGGCTGCGTCCATTCGCTCAAGGTCAACGATAATGATACCTATACCGACCGTAAGACGGGGGTAACCTACGTTCCGCTGTCTGCTTGCTATGAGCCTGCGTCACTGGGGGAGGAATACGCCTCCTTCAAGCTGTCGGGCATGAAGACCATGCTGTACACCGTCGGCGCTCTTGCCCCCGAGAACGTACTCGGCTCGGCGTATAACGGGGTGTATGCCAACCAATCGCTGGTGCTGCCCACCTTTGAGGAGATGGAGATGACCCGCGTGTTGATCTACACCAAGACGGCGACCACCATTCCCGTGCTGACACTCAAAGCGGAGGACGCGGCACAGCAGGGCGTGATCGATGCACTGCGCAGCGCGTATCTTGGCGGGGCACGGGTGTCGTATCCGTCCTTCTACACGCAACAATCTGCTTATACGCTGCGCTTTGAGGCGAGCAATCTGCCGGATATTTATTATTGTATCTCCTATATCGAATATGAGGAGGATATTTACGACATCGTAGATGGCGTTGAGACCAACCTTGGACGGTATTTCCTGTACGACCGTTACAACAAGATCTGTGTCGCCGTGGACGGCACGCTGCACGAGCTGCTGACGATCGACTGAGATGGAGCAGAACGAATTCACAGTTTGCCGTATGACCTCTGCACATCTTGGCGGAGTGACAGTGCTGGAGCAGCTTTGCTTTCCGCACGAGCCATGGAGCGAGCGGTCGCTCGGTGTGTTGTGCCGGGAGAGCGGTGTGGGCTTTGTCGCCGTCGAGCGGGACGGTGCGATTTCTGCATACGTTGGAATGCAATATGCCGCTTTTGAGGGCAGCATCACCAACGTAGCCACCCACCCCGATTATCGACGCCGCGGACGAGCCGATGCGGTTCTGCAGGAGCTGTTATGCTTTGCGCGTGCGCATTGTCCCGACGGTGTTTTTCTGGAGGTTCGCCCCTCCAACGTCTCGGCGCGTGCTCTGTATGAGAAAAACGGCTTTGTCGAGGTTGGGAGAAGAAAGAATTTCTATCGCGCTCCCGCCGAGGATGCACTGATCATGCGTGCCATCCCGGTGTGATCTCGCAAGACATTTTATGATTTATCGTCGTTTATGACGTGTGCGGGGACCTCCCCGCAGGGAAAGAGGATTATGTATATTTTAGGACTTGAAAGCTCCTGCGACGAGACCTCTGCCGCCATCGTGCGGATGCAAACCGACGAGGTGATGGGGCGGTGCGAGCGGGAAATCTGCGCGAATATTGTCGCCTCGCAGATAAAGACGCATCGTCTGTACGGCGGCGTCGTGCCCGAGATCGCGGGACGTGCACACATTGAGGCGGTCAGCCGCATCACCTATGAGGCGCTGGAGACCGCGGGGCTGACGATCTCTGACATCGGCGCGATTGCCGTGACCACGCACCCGGGGCTGATCGGTGCTTTGCTGGTTGGAGTCAACTTTGCCAAATCGCTGGCATTTGCAAGGAATATCCCGCTGATCTCGGTCAACCATATTCACGCCCATGTCGCTGCGGCATACCTTGCCGACCCTGAACTCAAGCCGCCCTTTCTTGCCTTGGTCGTCTCGGGTGGGCATACGCAGCTTTATATGGTTGAGGATGAACTGACCTTCTGCATGATCGGCGGTACGCGGGACGATGCGGCAGGGGAGGCGTTCGACAAGATCGGGCGCGTGATCGGGCTGCCGTATCCCGGTGGTGCGGCGCTGGACAAGCTGGCGTATGAGGGGGACAAGGGGGCGTTTGTTCTGCCATCTCCCGCACTCGCAGCAGATCGCCCCGACTTCTCATTCAGCGGGCTGAAGACGGCGGCGCTGAACCTGATCAACAGTGCACGACAGCGTGGGGAGGAGATCAACCGTGCCGATCTGGCCGCCTCCTACACGGAGACCATTGTACGCGGCTTGACAAAGCAGACGAGTGTCGCGCTCAAGCTGACGGGCGCAAAAACGCTGGTGCTGGCGGGCGGTGTGGCTGCCAACTCGCACTTGCGGGCAGCGTTGACAAGTGAATGTGAAAAACGCCACGTCAAATTCGTGACCCCGCCCCTCGCTCTATGCGGCGACAACGGGGCGATGGTTGCTGCCGCGGGATATTTTCGTTATCGGGAGGGGCTGTTTGCCTCGACCGATCTCAACGCCAGCGCAGCGGATGAGATGTAATCCGGTGTGATGCGCGGTTGCATATATAAACCGACGGTTGAATATCGAGCGGCGATGTAAACCGCTGGTTGTCGGCGGCGAGATGTGCACAATTTTTCCACAAGTTGTGGAGAAATGACGCAGGTGTGGAAAGGTTTGCGGTTGTTCACAGATTTTTCCACAGCAAAACCCTTGATTTGACAAGAAAAAAACGGCTGCCCTGTGGAAAAGTCTGTGGAAGTTGTGGAAAACTTTATACAACAAACTTCTCCGTGCGCTGTGGAAAAATCAAACCAAGGGTGGAAAAGCGCAGCTTTTTACTCGAACGTAACATATAAAAATTCGGAGAGAGATACATACATGAAGATAAAATTTCACTACGGCGACGGCGTGATCAATCTGCCTGCCGATTTGATTTCGGTGCTGCCACGTGCCGATCTGGACGCGCTGCGGGTGCTGCTCTGCCTTGCTCAGGCGGAGCGTGCGGAGATCGGGCGCGAGGAGCTTGCTCGGCGCTGTGGCTGTGATGCTGCTGCGGTCGATGCCGCCGTCGCCTTCTGGCGGGGGACGGGCTTGATCGAGCTTGACGAGGTCACCGTCGCCACATCCAAGACGCGCAAGAGCAGAGCCTCTGCAGAGCAACTCGAAACGAGCAGCGATCAGATTCAGGCAAAGAGAAAAAAGGACGAGAGCGAACCGACAACGGACGTTGTCGTCAAGACGTCGGCGACTGCGCTGCCCGCTTACACCACCGAGGAGCTGGCCTCGATTCTGGAGCGGCGCCGCGAGCTGACCGCGCTGGTCGACGAATGTGCACGTGTGTTCGGTAAGATTTTCAACACCCATGAGGTCAGCCAGCTGATCGGGCTGGTCGATTATCTGGGATTGGAGGAAGAATATTTGTTGCTTCTGCTTGCGCACTGCGCAAAGCTTGGCAAGAAGTCGCTCCGTTATGCGGTCAACACGGCAGTCGCTCTGTATGATGACGGTATCACGGACACGGCAGCACTGCAGCAATGTCTGAAGGCGCGGGAACGACGTCAGGAGGCAGAGGGGCAGCTGCGTACCATGTTTGGCTTTGGCAGCCGTGCGCTGACCTCCAAGGAAAAGAAAATGTTTGATGCATGGCTCACCACCCACGGCTTTACGATCGACGTTATTCGCATAGCGTATGAGGAAACGATCAATGCCACGGGCAAGCCGTCCGTACCCTATACCAACTCAATTTTGGAACGATGGGCGGCGGCAGGGTTGAAGACAGCGGAGCAGATCACGCAAGCGCAGGCTGCGTACAAGCAGCAGCGTGCGAATGCATCGACACCGGGGAATAGCTTTGACACCAACGACTTTTTTGATGCCGCGTTGCAGCGCAGCTTTGGCGAAGACTATACGCCTGCGTCATCGGAGTCGTGAGAGCGGCAGACGCAGCGTTATGAAAGAGGGAGATGAATATGAGCTACAATCAGGAAAATTATCGTCAGATACGGCGTGAATATGAGACCAAATACCTACGTGCCAGAGAGGACGCAGACCGTCGCCGCGCTGAGGCGGAGAGGGCGCTGCCGGCGCTGCGGCAGGTCAACGCGCAGTTGAGCGCGGCGGGGCTGGAGCTGATGCGCATCTCGATGGAGAACGCCGGAAACGACACCGCACGAGAGGCGGCACTGACTTGTCTGCGTCAAAAAAATACCGAGCTGCAGGCACTCAAGGCCAAGATCCTGACCGATGCGGGCTATCCTGCGGACTACACGGCATTGCGCTACGAATGTGATGCCTGCAGCGACACGGGCTATCTTGACGACGGGAAGATGTGTACTTGTATGCGCGAAAAGCTGATCGCCGCAGGGTATGCCTCCTCGGGACTTGGGGCACTCTTGCGTGAGCAAAGCTTTGACAACTATTCGCTGGACTATTTCCGCACCGACGAGCGCACATGGCGCGCCATGTGCCACGCCTATCACACGCTGCGCGAGTATGCCGAGCAGTTTCAAGGTGGCAATGCACCGCAGCCGAGCGGTAGTCTTCTGCTGGTCGGCGGGACGGGGCTTGGCAAGACGCACCTGTCTACGGCCGTGGCCAAGACGGTGCTGGACAAGGGCTACGACGTGCTTTACGCGACGGCGGTCAGCCTGCTCGGAGATTTTGAAATGGCGCGCTTTGGAAACAGCGGTGCAGCGGGGGACACGGGAATGCTCTCGGATACCTCGCGGTATTTCGATTGTGATCTTCTGATCATCGACGATCTGGGCACCGAGGTCTCCAACCAATTCACGGTCTCTTGTCTTTACAACATCATCAACACCCGTCTCTCTTTGCGTCGCCCGACCATCATCAGCACCAATCTGATGCAGGAGGAGCTGCGCCGCCGCTATTGGGATCGCATTACCAGCCGTCTGTTCGGTGAATATAAGATTCTTCTGTTCTTGGGTACAGACGTCCGAGCCCAGAAGGTCAAGGCAGGGAAGTGAGTAAAGCGGTGGGACATTGCCCCACATCCCACAAAAACCTTTCTTGACAAGAAAATGATCGCAAGCGATCACCGAGCTTGTCTTGACGGCTGAACACGTCATCACGCAAGCGCGAACGATAAGTATCGGATTTTTGGAACTCCAAAGAATTTTGCATTTTTTAAGTTTTCCTAATAAAATTTTGATAAAAAGTTTTGAAAAGTCAAGAGAAACTTTTTCAAAAGTTTCTCTTGCGGGGTTTGGGGCAGCGCCCCAACTTCTATATTTTACGTTTTTAAGGAGGCTATTATGAAACGAATGATTTGCACCTTACTGGCGAGCTTGATGATCTTTTTCGCACTTTCGATGCTCGGCTGCGAGAAGGAGCAACAACCACCCCTTGACCAACAGCCTACAACCACTCCCGAGCCCGAACAGTCCGAACAGCCCCCCACCCCCGACGAACCAACCCAAGAAGAATTGGAGGCGATCAAATTGAAACAGGATATTGCAAATTATAACTATATGATCGGTACGCAAGCCTTTAATCCCGGCTATCAGTTTACCGATCTTTCTCCCCTGATGGAGCTTGCCGAGCAGATCGACGCATGGGGCTCCAACATGATCAAATTCTACGCTACGAACGATACCATGGTCGATGAGGTGCTCGCGGAGCACAATTTTGATTACGTCTTAATGTGGTACCGTTCCGATCCGTATTTTAAGGACGGCTATAGCGATGCCGAGGCAAAGGCGGACTACGATGCCTTCTACGCTTATACCAAAAAGCTGCTCGAAACGTACAACGGGACGGGCAAGCAGTTCTATCTTGGCCACTGGGAGGGTGATTGGTATTATATCGATAACTACAACACCGCCCAGAAGGAGGTCAGCGATACCGTTACCGAGGGGATGATCGCCTGGCTCAACAATCGCCAGAAGGCGGTGGAGGATGCCAAGCGTGACACCCCCCATGAGAACGTCTACGTCTGGAATTACGTCGAGCTCAACCGCCCGTCCGATGCACTCAATGACGAGTTTGACCGAGTGGTCAACCGTGTGTTGCCTTATACTGACGTCGATTACGTTTCCTATTCTGCCTACGATACCATGGATGCCTCCGCAGAAAAGATCGCACAGGTGATCGACCTGATCTACGAGAATCTGCCCGATAAGGAGGGCGTTCCCGGACCGCGCGTGTTTGTCGGGGAGGTGGCACAGCCTGCCGCCAACTGCGGCTTTGACGATCAGCGTCACTGCGAGGTCAACCTCAATATTCTCGCCAAATACCTGAAGTGTGAGATCAAATTTGTCCTCTATTGGCAGATGTTCTGCAACGAAAAGTTAGAGGACGGCTCCAGCCGCGGGTTCTGGCTTGTCAACTCGGACGGAGAAGAAACGCTGCTCTACCAAAAGCTGCAGGAGCTTTTGTGGGATGCCGAGGATTATGTCAGCGCGTTCGCCGACGAGAACGGCAGAGTGCCGACCATGGAGGAATATAAAGCCTTTCTTCTGGCGCATGAGGTTCTGGCGGGAAGATAATTTGTAAATATCGCACCATGGGGCTGTCTCCTTTTGCGGACCGCCCCTTTTTTCGTGGTTGATCCGTTTGTCGTTGTGGTTGACATATGTGTTCACTTATGATACAATAAAAAAAGGATCAACGAATCGAAAAAATTTTCTTATAGCTATTGACATTGTCCCAAGGACAAGTGATATAATTATCATACAGCCACCCAAAAAGGAGGAATCATGAACTTAATTTGTATCACAGATGCCGTAAAATTATTTGGTGTGTCTTCTAAAACGCTGCGATATTATGAATCGGTGGGACTTATTGCAAGTGTGCGACCACCGTTTGAAAAGTACCGATATTATGATATGGAGACGATTGAACGCTTAAAACAAATTATGGTACTGCGCAAAATGAAAATTCCCATCAAGGATATCATCCGTATTTACGAAAATGCAGACATGAGTACGGTGGTGGAGGTTTTTGTGAATCACATCAACGCCATTGATGAAGAAACTAATTCGTTGACCGAACTCAGACGTATTGTTAGCGAATTTTTACAAAATATGATGCAAAACGGTATCACAAAAATTTCCGCTCTGCCACTTTTATACGAAGAAATGAACAAGCGCCTGAAAATTATGGACGAGCCTCGTCCGGTCAGCTTTCAAGAATTATCGGCAGTGAGCCAAAGACTCTCCAAGTCAATACAGCCTGCAATAATTTCTTTACCCCGGATGCGGGTGCTTTCATCCTATCGAAAAGGGCAGGCGGAGGTATCGGAACCAGACAACTTTTGGCGATGGATACAGCAGTATGGACTTGATTTTGGCCAACCCGGAGAACATCGGCGATTTGAATATGAAAGCGTAGCCGGTGATGTAATTTTAGTAGTCATTCCCTATGATTTCAAAAATGACAGTATGTATCTTGATTATGTTTTTGAAGGAGGATTATTTGCTACAATAAATGTCTATTTGGATGAAGATTTAGCGGAACAACTACGACTGCTTGTATCTGATTTGAATAATAATAAATTTTATGAGGTTGATTATAACCGCCAGGGTCAACTGCGACATCCAGTTTTATTGGAGACCTTAATATCTCCGGATGATAAACGTGAATTGGTCTCCATGCTCCTTCCGGTGAAGAAGAGATTACCGGATCCGGCTTTGTTTGACCAACCGAAAGAATGTGACCAACTTTCTGTGGAAGAATTAAAATTGGCCAATCCTACATTGTGGGAAAAAAAGGTAGAATTAGATCGGTTAACTCCGATTAAAAAAGCTGAAGGGACCATTCGATATGAAGTATTGCCAACCGGCGAGGTTCTTTTTTCTACTTATGTGGGAACGCGATATTTGTCTACGAACGTGCAAGTGAAGATTCCTTTTCGGGTAGATATTGAATTCAAGTTCAACAGATCGCCGGATAATGCCGACGAAGGTTTTCGAATCTATTTCGGTGATTGGATATTTGCCGTGAATGAAGAGAACAATTCAGACCCTGTGTTGTCAAAATATGCCATTCGTTTTACTCAACCGATTTTTGGAAACACCTTCCGATTTCCTTTGAGGGGAAAGGTTGAAAAAGGTAAATACAATCAGGTCTCTTGGATTGTGGGAGAAAAACATTTAGCGGTTATTATCAATGGCAAGATTTGTCTTTGCCTCGAAAATATGCCCTATATGAAAACCAATTTTCAACAGCTGCCACCCCAAACGGTTATGATTAACGGTGGAGGTAATATGGAATTTATTGTTAGAAAAATTATGATTTCACAACTTGAAACCAAAATTAAAAATAAAAAAAGAAGAAACGGAGATTTAATTATGGTAACGAAACAAAGCAACAATCAAATTGAAGGTATTCAAACCTTTTGTGTGGGAGAACGCGGCGAAAATTTTTGCTTTGACGGTGCATGCGAGCAATTGATGAGATGCATGGGAGAAAAGGATTATAGTTATTGGCTGATCGCCGGTGTTTCGGGAGATTGTTATGCTCAGGTTTATCCCAAAAATCGAGTATTTTATGGCGACCGTTATTGTGTCGCAGATTATCATATTTTGCATGATGATGATTGTTCTTCGTATATTGAAGGAATTTTTGATGCATTGGGTTATGCTTGCACCCATGTTTCAAAAGAAAAAATTCTTGCAAACAAAGAGATGTACCGTCAATTGATGATGGCATATATTGATAAAGGCATCCCTGTGATACATTTCGACGGAAATTATAGTTTGATTTGCGGATACGAAGAAAATGGGAAGATTTTTTTACAAAGACGTCCATGTGAAGATCGAATCTTCCGTTTTGAGTTGAATGATTCCCATTTTGCCCAAATAGCAACAAGAGGTTGTATTTTTGTTGGTGAAAAAAAGGAGCAAAAAAATCTTGCGGACATTTATCGGAGAGCTGTGAACAATATGCCTGAATTTATGACCACGGAGACGCAATGGTATACCTTTGGTGCCGGTGCGTTCCGTGCTTGGGCAAAAGATATCGAAAGTGATTTTTATCATAACAAGACACCCGAAAAAATTGATCTTTGGGATACGCATACCAGCTTTGTTTGCGCTTTCGAAACTATTTCAGCAAAAGCATGGCTATTTTTAACCAAGGCTTTGGAACTCAATCCCGATATGACATTTATATCTAAAGTTTTACCCATCTTTTGCAGAGCAGATCAATATGCTAATAACGGTTTAGAGGATTTAGGTGCCGGTTTCAATGTTACCCTTGCTGCACTGCAAGATGAAGAGAATCAAAAAGCAATTGCAGAACGCCTTCACCTCTTTGCCCATAATATGGACATGGTCGTAAAAATAATCAAAGATAATTTGTAATTTTATTCGAAAAATTATTTTCCGCAAATTGCAAGTTGCGCAAAATAAAAAAATTCCCGAATTTTCAAAAAATATGTAACCTTTCTCACTCGTTTTGCGTGTATTAGGGTGAAGGCCTTTGAAAAAACAGGCAGGAGGTGACAACAGCGTGATGAAAAACGAACAAAACGATACGATGCTGCGCGCGGACAACGCGATCGTGGAGATGTACCACGCGCGGGATGAGCAGGCGATTGCCGAAAGTGCACGAAAATACGGAAAATATTGCCACAGCATTGCCTATGCGATCCTGCACAATGATGAGGACGCCGAGGAGTGTGTCAATGACACGTATATCAAGGCGTGGGAGAGCATGCCGCCGCACAGACCGACCCGTCTTTCGACTTATCTTGGCAAGCTGACGCGCAATCTTTCCATCAGCCGTTATCGCCGCGACCATGCAAAAAAGCGGTTCGACGGGCATGAGGCGGTGCTGGACGAGATGGGGGAGTGTGTTCCCGACACGGAGGGGCAATCGCTCTCCGATCAGCTCGCGCTGCGCGATGCCATCAATGGGTTTCTTGCCTCGCTGCCGACACGGACGCGCATCGTGTTTTTGCGTCGCTATTGGTATTTCTGCTCGATCTATACCATTGCCCGTACCATGGGGATGAGTGAGAGCGACGTCAAGGTCACGCTGATGCGCACACGGAATCAGTTCAAAGCGTATCTGGAAAAGGAGGGAATTATCATATGAAAAAGCAAAAGCTGATCGACGCCATGGCTCTGGCGGATGATAAATATGTCTGGGAGGCGCGCCCCGAGAAGTCGCGCAATCACAAAATGAGACGGCTGTCGCTGATCGCGGCTTGCCTTGCCGTTTTCGTCACGGCGGCGTCTCTTTGGCTGTTCGTGCCGTTCAATACCGACCCGCCCGACGTCAGCGGATATGCGGACAGCGAATACTACGACGTCATCCGTCAGCTCAACATGCTGACCTATCGCAAGCCGAGCGACAAGAACAATTTTGAAAAGTATTTCGGCGGCATGGTCAAAGCTATGGATGATGCCACAAATGGCGGAGGCATGGAAGTCGAAGCACCGAATGCGGCTGAGCGTTTGGGCGATAATGAGTACGTCGAGGTGACCGACAATCAGGTTGCAGGCGTCATTGAGGGTGATCTGTTCAAGCGCAGCAAGACGCATCTGTACTACCTTTATGGCGACGTGCTGTATATCTACTCTATCGCAGGGGAGCAGTCCGAGTGCGTCGGTGAGTTTGTCTTCACCTCGGCTGTGGAAAATGAATACACCTACCACACCTACGCGGAAATGTACCTCGCACAGGACGGTAAGACGGTGACCGTGATCGCAAACGGATATAACGAGGCTAACAAGGATAAAGGCAGCTTGATCGATGTGATCTCGGTGATCTCGTTGGATGTCAGTGACCCGCAAAATGTGTCTGTCAAAACATGTGTCTCGCTGACCGGTAGTTATACCTCCTCCCGCATGGTGGACGGCAAGCTGCTGCTGATGAGTGAATTTTACGTCGGTGAGGAGCCCGATTTTTCCAATCCTGCTACCTTCTTGCCGCAGATGGATGAGGGCGAGGGCATGGTCAGCATCGCAGCCGAGAATATCGTTCTTCCTGAAAATCTGACCTCCACTCGCTACACCGTGGTGAGTAAGTTTGACGAGGCCACGCTTTCCTCTGAGGGCTTTTGCGCCTTCCTCTCGTATTCGAAGGAGGTTTATGTCTCGCAGACCGGCGTATACGCGACCCGCCAGTATACTGCCGAGGCACAAACCGAGGAGGGCTACACCGACCGCCGCACGATGACCGAGATCTCGCGTCTTGGTTATGCAAATGGTGTGTTGACGCCGCTCGGCTCGTTCATCGTGGACGGTTATATCAAGGATCAGTACAGCATGGATGAATACGACGGTATCTTCCGCGTTGTGGCCACCACCAACCGCGTTGTTCATCGGGAAGGGAGCGACGGATTTGGCGGCGCGTGGTCAGAGGTCGAGACGGAGCAGTCGTTCAGCAGCGCCTCTCTGTACTGCATCGATCTTGCCACGGGTGAGATGATCGCCTCAGTGGAGAACTTCGCCCCGCGCGGCGAGACGGTCGAGTCCGTCCGCTTTGACGGTACGGCTGCATACGTCTGCACCGCTGTCGTGGTGACGGTGACTGACCCGGTATTCTTCTTTGACCTGTCCGATCTGACCAACATCACTTATACCGACACGGGTGTGATCGAGGGCTATTCTACCTCGCTGATCAACCTTGGAGAGGGCTTTTTGCTGGGCATCGGCGTAGGCGAGATGTGGGAATCGGTCAAGGTTGAGGTTTATGAGGAAGACCCAACCGCGGGTAACGGTGTGGCATCGGTCGATGCGTGGGTGATGGAGCCCGCCAGCTATTCCACTGAATACAAGAGCTATTATATCGATCGTGAGAACAATCTGGTCGGCTTACCGATCGCGACCAACGGTGGTACGCAGTACGTGCTGCTCTACTTTGATAACTACAAGCTAAGACCCGTGGCGCAGTTCAAAATCAACGATACGTATCTGGATTATGTCCGTGCGACGATCATTGATAGCGACCTCTACGTTCTGAGCGGAAATTCCTTAACCGTGCGCACGGTGGATAAGAATGCAGCCGTGAGTGAATTGGATCCGGCGGACGTATTGAACGTCGCTCTTGAGGCGTGCGGTGTCAAGCACGACTATACGACGCAGAATCTACTTCATAATGACGGCGTTTGGGTGGTTGAATTTTGGGAGAATGGAGCTGAGCTGCCTGCTGCGACCGTTACGCTGGATATGTTCGGTAATGTTATGAGTATTCAATACGCAGAATAAAATCAAAAGCACAGCTGCCTGTATGGGCGGCTGTGCGATTTGTGCTTTTTGGATTGTGTGAACATAGATTTCTAACATATGCCTTCCCCGGCGGGGAGCGAAACGGTACCCACGACGCCCTGTGCCATAAGGCAGGCGAATCATATGTGTGATGGTGTGGGGCAGGAGCCTCATATGGAAAACGGTTCTGCTCATACAGAACAGAATCGTTCAAAACTATGCAAAAGATTTTTTGAAAGGTTTTGAAGGTTCCAAGGAAACTTTTTTCAAAAGTTTCCTTGGCGGGGTCAAGGGGCACTGCCCCTTGCTCCTGTCCCTCAATAAAGCGGATGTTTCTTGCAGATCTTGGCAACTTCCTCGATGATGTAATCGCGGTTTGCCTCATAGTCATCGGCAGCCAGACCCATGAGATGACCGATGACGGCAAAGTCCTCCTCGGTCAAGCCGCGGGTGGTGCCTGCGGGCGTACCGACGCGCAGACCGCTGGTGATGAAGGGAGACTGGGGGTCATTGGGGATGGCGTTCTTATTGGCGGTGATGTGGACGGACTGCAGTCTTGCCTCGAACTCCTTGCCCGTGACACCCTTGGAGCGCAGGTCAAGCAGAATAAGATGGTTGTCCGTACCGCCCGAGACCAGATCAAAGCCCTCGGCGAGCAGCGATGCCTCAAGCGCCTTGGCGTTTTTGATGATCTGCTCCTGATACGCCTTGAACTCGGGCGTCAGTGCCTCACCGAAACAGACCGCTTTGGCGGCGATGATGTGCATCAGCGGGCCGCCCTGCGTGCCGGGGAAGATCGCCTTGTCAATCTGCTTTGCCAGCTCCTCGCGGCAAAGGATCATACCGCCGCGCGGACCGCGCAGCGTCTTGTGCGTGGTGGTGGTGACGATGTCGGCATAGGGGACGGGCGAGGGGTGCAGACCTGCTGCGACAAGTCCCGCGATGTGCGCCATGTCCACCATGAAATACGCGCCGACCTCCTTGACAATGGCGGAGATCTTCTCAAAATCGATGATGCGGGGGTATGCGCTCGCGCCGGCGACGATCAGCTTGGGACGGCACTCCAGAGCCTTCTCGCGCAGCTTGTCGTAGTCAATGCGATGGGTATCGTCACTTACGCCGTAGGAAACGAAATTGAAGAAGGAACCGGAGATGTTGACGGGTGAACCGTGAGTCAGGTGACCGCCGTCGGCCAGACTCATGCCGAGCACGGTGTCGCCGGGGCGGAGCAGGGCGAAGTAAACGGCGGTGTTCGCCTGCGCACCGCTGTGAGGCTGGACGTTGGCGTGCTCTGCGCCGAACAGCTTGCAGGCTCTCTCGCGGGCAATATTCTCCACGATATCCACGCACTGGCAACCGCCATAGTAGCGTTTGCCGGGATAGCCCTCGGCGTATTTGTTGGTCATGGGGGAGCCCATGGCAGCCATGACGGCAGGGGAGACGAAGTTCTCCGATGCAATCAGCTCAATACCATCCTGCTGGCGGATCAGCTCGTCCTTGACGGCGGCACCGACCTCGGGATCCGCACCGAGAAGATATGCGATGTTTTCGTGTATCATTTTGTTTCCTCCGGATAAAATAATATAAAAATAAAATCACAACCATTATAACACAAAATTGATCATAAATCAAGAGGTGAAAGACAATGCAAGAGAAAAATACGAAAAAATTCAAAATTTTATTCTACGATGTCAAGAGCTACGACAAGGACAGTATGGCAGCGTATCTGGAGGATTATCCGACACTGCAGGTAGACTACGTGGAGAGTGACATTCGTGAGAACACTGCCGTACTGGCGAGCGGCTACGATGCCGTTTGTGTGTTCGTCAATGCGCCGATGGATCGCGCGGTACTCTCTCGGCTGCACGAGGTGGGGGTTCATCTGATCCTGCTCCGCTGCGCGGGCTATAACAACGTCGATCTTGCGGCTGCGGCAGAGCTGGGGATGACCGTCATGCGCGTTCCCGCCTATTCGCCCGAGGCGGTGGCGGAGCATGCCATGGCGCTCGCGCTTGCGGTCAACCGCAAGCTGCACAAGGCGTATATCAAGGTGCGCGAGAACAACTTCTCCTTGGTGGGGCTTGCGGGGCTGGATTTATACGGCAAGACGGCAGGTATCGTCGGTACGGGGCGCATCGGTCTTGCCATGTGCCGCATTTGCTACGGCTTTGGTATGCGGGTTTTGGCTTACGACAAATACGAAAGCCCTGCGGCGAAGGCGCTGGGGGTGGAGTACGTGGGGCTGGATCGTATTTTTGCCGAGAGCGATCTGATCTCCCTGCACTGCCCCTTAACGAATGAAACCTATCACATGATCAATGAAGAGACCATTGCGCAGATGAAAAAGGGCGTCATTTTGGTCAACACCTCTCGCGGTGCGCTTGTAGACACCTCTGCACTCATTGCCGGTATTCGCGACCATCGTTTCCACGGTGTCGGCTTGGACGTTTACGAGGAGGAAGACGACAACGTGTTCGAAAATCGCGAGGACGATATTCTCCTCAGCTCGGTCGTGGCGCGCCTGCTGTCCTTTCCCAATGTCGTCGTGACCTCGCATCAGGGTTTCCTGACTGTCGAAGCCCTCGACGCGATCGCCAAAACGACGCTCAAAAACGCCGAAAGCTACGCCATGGGGCAGCCGATCAAGGAAAATGTCGTGGCAGTGGGGTGAATGAATCGCTCCGCGGGGTCAGAACCTTTTGTGAACAAAAGGTTCCGACACCTCCAAAAAACTTTGAAAATTTTTATGGTACAAAACGGTATGCCTTTTTGTTATTAAGCACTGAAAAATCAAAAGATGTCCACCCGAAATGATGGACATCTTTTTTATATCAATCCTGTGGGGTAGGGACCCTACATGGACACGGGAGCTGCAAGGATAGAGAAGAAGTGTTGAGAATCCCATATTACATGGATTCAAATTCTTTGGAGTTCCAAGAACCTTTCTTTTAAGAAAGGTTCTTGGTGGGGGTCAAGGGGCAACGCCCCTTGCCTCTGTTCTCCTCACTTCTTCTCCACAAACTTACGAGCACGTTCGATGTATGCCTTGAACTTTTCTTCGTTGCGAACACCGTTGAACCACTCCCAGCCGTGGGCGGCGGTCATGCCGCGATACATAATGCTACCGTCATTCCATGCGCTGTAGATCACATCCTCGCAGGTGACGCGGCTGCCATCCGGCAGAACGAGCAGATTTTTGCCCTTGATCATCTTGATGTCAGCGGAAAAACTGCCGTCACCAATGGACAATGCCTCGCCGTCCGGGATGGTCACCCATTGGTCGAACAGCTCAAACGCCCGCTCCAGAAGCGCGTAGCCCTCGTCAAAGTAGTCCTTGCCACGACCAAAGGTCGCGCAGGCGGCAGCAAAATGGAAGTACGCATAAAAGCCCTGCAACGCGGGCGGCACGCTGCCGTCCATCGTCAGTGATTCCAGCATACGGCAGCGATGCTTGTGCCATGCGCTGGTGCGATGCGGCTCACCCAAGCCACGATGGTTGCGGAAGAGATAGTGCAAGAGCAGATTGAAGTTGTTGACGTCGTTTTGCAAGCGGCTTTCGGCGTGCTTTTTGTCATCCCAGAGCTGATCCTCGATCTGCTCACCCAGAATGGATTCATAATCGGTAATGGGTGGCGGCAGATTGCGAATGCCGCAGCGGTCGGCAATGATGTAGAGCATCCCGCTCTCGCTCATGGTAAAGGCGTAATCCGCATAACCGACAAAACCGTCGGTCAAACCTTGCGCCTCAAAGCGACGGGTCATACCGTCCTCGATGGGCATGTACCCTTCGCCCGTACCATAGTAGGATACCAGCTCATAGATTGCCTTTTTGGTCTCCTGCGCGTAGTCGTTGACCGTGCGAATGATGCCCACGCCGCGTGCGAGCGTGTATTCTTTGGCACCGCCGCGGTAGCTCCAGCCCTCCTTCGGACCGTCAATGTTCAGCTTGAGCGTGATGCAGTCGTCAAACGTGCCTGCTTTGACCGTGACCGGCTCACACTCCCGTACCGTCTCGATCGTCGTGCGAACAGCATGACGGCCCCAGAGCAGAAATTCGATTTGATGCGTGCCTTGGGTTGTCCATTCCTCAGACCACAAATGCTGCGCCGCATCCTGCAGGATGCCGTAAATGTCGTTGAACAGCAGCGGCTCGGAGGCGTCGCCGCATACGCCCATGCATTTCAACTCAAACGACCAGCGGCTGTTGTAGCCCGAGAGCGTCAACATACCGTCATGGCGACGAATGCGCTCAAACTCAAAGAAATTCCAATGTCCTGTGGCAGTGTGGTCGGGATTAAATTCGGGGTCGGCTGCCATGATGCGGCGGGCTACTGCCCCTGCCGCACGGGTGTAAGCCTTCTGCAGCGGTGTTTGGGCAAGTGCTTCTGCACGCGCAATGGCGGGCGTGACGTCGCAGACGCGATGCTTGCCGTCCACTTCGCAGAAGTATTCGTTGGAGATCTGCTGTACCATGTCTGACCAACGTTCCTTGTCGTAGCCGTGGCGGATGATGCTCTCCACGCCGCCGACAATCGCCGTCGTACCGTCGGCATACGTGCATTCGTAGCGCGTCCATGCGTCAAAAACATTGCTGTCCTCCATGCGGTAGAGCCAAGTGTTGCCCAGTACTAAGGGAAGGAGTCCGTTACCTTCTGTTTTATACTCACACAGAACCCAGCTCTCGCTTGCCTCTGCATCCAGCACGGTCTGCCTGATGATGCCGACGCCCTCCTTGTAGTAGGTGGTGTAGATGACCGCACTGTATTCGCTCTGCCAGACCTCGCAGCCCTCGAACGTGCCGGCGGGCGTGCTTACCGTCTCACTGTGGGAGAGCAGCGTCAGCGAGGTCTCTCCGTCGCTGGCGTAGTGTGTCTCGCCGATTCCTGTGTTCGTGAGGGTAAAGTGCCCGTCGTGGTGGGAGGCGGTGGCCAGCAGCTTGCCGGAGCCGTAGGTGTAAGACTCCAACCCACCGATGCCGTAGTGGTAGCCCTTGGTGCGGATCGGGAGTGTTTCCGCCGCCTCGCGGCGATAGGTCTCGATGATGGCAAAGGTGCGATAAGATGACTCGGGCAGCGCGGTGTAAGCCTTAGATTTTGCGAGTGCTTCGCTCTCGATCTCCATCTTGGCATAGGTGTGATATTCGTCAGAGGCGGGAACGGTGCGCAGGACAGTCTCGTAGCATTCCTTCGCCTTTTCAAGGTCACCCTCGTCGCCGCGGTCAAAATAGGCGCGGCCAAGGCTGAAATATTCCGATGCCAAGGCGAGAACAAAGCCGTTTTCTTTTAAGTAAGGGATCTGCTTGTCGCGGATGTAGGCAAGGCGGGCGTCGCCCCACAGCTTTTCATCCTCGCGCAGCACGATAAAGCGCATGACCTCGTCGTTTTTACCCGCCTGGGCAGCCTCGCGGATGAGGGCGAGCAGCTCGTCGTTCTGCTCGCCGGGGATCCACCACCAACCGCGCATAAGGACGTCTGCCTTGGCGTGCTGCTTTTCGCGGCTCTCGGGCAGCTGCTCGACCTCGCCGAGAACGTCGCGATAAACGGTTTCAAAGCCGTCTTTGTTGTTTTTTGATTCCCAGAGCTTGAGCTCTGCGACCTTTTTCATAACCTTTTGAACCAATGTGTCATTCCATGCTTCGTTCATTGCACATAAATCCTTTCTGATGCGTTTTCTGCCGTCCTGCAGCTGCCATTTCACCGTTCCTTGGGAAATGCCGAGCCGTTCGGCGATCTCGATCACGGACAACCCTTCAAAATAGTGTAGGCGAATGATCAGACGCACCCGCGTCGGCAGACGGTCGACGCTGTCATGCAGCTCGCGTTCGTCCTCCCTTTGCGTGTACTCTGCAGCGGGATCGGGGGTAGCCTCGTCCGCCATTTCGGGAAAATCGGGGTCGTCCATGCTCATGTAGGGGCGCATCCGCATGACGGTGTTCCTGGCGCAATTTTTGGCAATGCGACAGATCCACGCGCCGAACTTTGACGGCTCACGCAGATAATTGAGCTTGATCCAGGCTGTGATGAAAGCGTCCTGCGCCGCATCCTCCGCCAAAAATTCCCGATGCGTGACCGAGAGTGCCGCACTTCGCACGGCTTGCTCGTAGCGGCGTACCAACACCTCGTAGGCGTCCTGATCCCCCGCCAAGGTGAGCATCACCAGAGTTTCGTCGTTCTGCATACGATTTCCCATTGTTGCGTTTTTCATTCGCGTCTCCTTTCGGCTGTTCGTTGCTTTTTTACTTGCCGGCACTTATATGACACAAAAAACATGGTTTTGGTTGGGTGGTTTTGGAAAATTTTTCAGAAAATTGAACGTTGCGTGCTTTTTAATTTGTTATCACACTTATTTTATCATAAATATTAAAAAATTGCAACCGAAATGTATGGAGGAGTCGATAAAATTCTTGATGGTCGTTGTGGAAAACAACCAAAATTTTATCCTTTGTGCACATATGACGGGTGAAAATGCGAAATGTTCACAAATTGGTAAAAAAGGTTGACAAACCGCAGCGAAAATGATAAAATATATATAAAGGTAATTTTTATCAATTGATTCATTTTCAGGAGGAAACACAACATGAAAAAGATTACGGCACTTTTACTCGCTCTCGCCATGATGCTGGTGATGGCCACCGGTCTGATTGCGTGCGGCAGCAATAATGAGATCATTGTGCAGACCAATGCATTCTTCGCTCCCTTTGAATATTACGAGGGCGAAGAGATCGTCGGTGTTGACGTTGAGATCATGAACATGGTCGGTGAAAAGCTGGGTAAGACGGTCACGTTCAAGAACGTCGACTTCTCCGCCATCATCGATAACGTCAAGGAAGGTAAGGTCTGCGACGCAGGTGCGGCGGGGATCACGATCACTGACGAGCGCAAGGAAAAGGTTGACTTCTCCACGCCCTACTACACCTCGGTGCAGTACGTTATTTTCTCTACGGATTCCGAAATTGCCAAGCGCGGCACGGGTGACGCACAGTATATCGTCTGGGATGCGTTGGCAGGCATGACCATCGGCACACAGACCGATACCACCGGCTGGATCTACACCGATGGTGAGATCAACGCAACCGCTGACAACGACTACGGCTACGACGGCGTGCTGTACGGCACCAATACCGAGCTCAAGACGTTTGATAACGCACAGCTCGCCGCTGACGGTATCGGCAGCAACATGGTGGACGTCGTGATCATTGACCAGCTGCCCGCTGAGTATATCGTCTCCAAGAACGCAGGCCTTGCTTGCCTGCCTCTGTACTACGCAGGTGAGACCGAGGCAGACGATGCCCCCGTGGAGGAGCAGTATGCCATCTGCGTGACCAAGGGGAACACCGCTTTGCTGGATGCCATCAACGAGGTTCTGGAGGAGCTGATCTCTCAGGGGAAGATCGAAGAGATGGTAATGAACCACATGATCTCCGAATAATACAGAGCTGAAACTCTTGGAAAAGAACTGTGCGCGGCATGGTTCTTTTCCTCTATTGCAACCGTCCTTTGGTAGCAAGGAAAGGCATAACCATGAATTTTATTTCCAAAGTAATCGAGCTTTTCACGACCGAACGGTACATGGAAAGCATATGGCGCGGGCTGGAAACGACGCTGCTGATCTCTGTGATGGCGGCGGTGCTCGGTCTGCTGCTGGGCACGCTGGTCGCCTTCGTTTCGATCGCAAAGCAGAGCAAATGGACCGCCGTCCCCAAGGCACTCTGTAAAATTTACATCACGATCATCCGCGGCACGCCCATGGCGCTGCAGCTGTTTATCATGTTTTACGTCATCTTCACCTTCCGTGGGTTCCCCGAGATCGTCACGGCGACGCTGGCGTTTGGTATCAACTCGGGAGCCTACGTTGCCGAGAACATCCGCGCAGGCATTTTGTCAGTGGACATCGGTCAGACCGAGGCGGGACGCGCGCTGGGGCTCTCCTCCCGCGTGACCATGCTCAAGATCATCATTCCGCAGGCCATCAAAAATGTCATTCCCGCCATCGGAAATGAGCTGATCGCACTGATCAAGGAGACCTCAATCGTCAGCATGATCGGTATGTACGACCTGACCATGGCGGCCAAGATCATCGGTAGCGGTAATAATATGGCGAGCTATATCGTTCCCATGGCGGCCGTTGCTCTGTTCTACCTTGCCATCGTCTATCTTCTGACCTTTGCCATTAAAATGATCGAAAGGAGGCTGCGTGCAGGTGATAAGCGTTAAAAATTTATACAAGGATTTTAAGTCGCTTCGCGTGCTGGACGGCGTATCTCTGGACATCAAGCGCGGGGAGAAGATCGTCATCATCGGCGCGTCGGGCAGCGGCAAGAGTACACTTTTGCGGTGCTTGAACTTTCTGGAGGAGCCGACCAGCGGTGAGATCCGTCTGGATGATAAGCTGCTCGGTCAGGCAGACCCGTATCTGCATGACGACGTGATTTTGTGTTCCCGCACCTATCAAAAGCTGGCGGCCGGCCGCACAGAGCAGATGCGCGAGGAAATTTTATCCGAGATCAAGGAAAAAAAGCTGCTTCGCCGACATGAGGGGGCGGAATATGCCAAGAAGAAGAAAGCCGTCGAAAAGCGAGAGGGGCTGGACATCAACCTCGCCCGTCAGCGTATGGGTATGGTATTCCAGCAGTTCAACCTGTTCAACAATCTGACGGTGATGCAGAATCTGACCCTGGCACCGACGCAGCTCAAGCTCATGACGCGAGAGCAGGCTGATGCGGCGGCTGTGTCGCTGTTGCGCCGCATCGGGCTTGAGGATAAGGCAAATGAATATCCCTCCAAGCTCTCGGGGGGGCAAAAGCAGCGAATCGCCATTATTCGTGCGCTTGCGATGAATCCCGAGGTGATGCTGTTCGATGAGCCCACCTCCGCGCTTGATCCGGAGATGGTCGGTGAGGTGCTGGATCTGATGAAGGAGCTGGCACAGGAGGGCATGACCATGGTCTGCGTGACCCATGAGATGGGCTTTGCCCGCGAGGTCGCCGACCGTGTGCTGTTTATGTGCGACGGCAAGATCGCCGAGGACGGCACCCCGGATGAAATTTTCAATCATCCCAAGCACCCCAAGCTGCAGCAGTTTCTTAACAGTGTACTGTAAAGCACATCGATATACATCACGAAAAGGAGCATCCTTATCCCTCAGGTCGGAGATATGGATGCTCGTTTTGGATTAAAGGCTTGCCGTAGAGTGTTGCTGTTGATCCTTCGGTATGTATTCGATGACCGCATAATCGCTGAATTTAGATTTCTCAAGCATAAATCGGTAAACCTTATCTCGCAGATCCTTGCGCGCCTCTCGGTCCGACAGTCCCTCATCGGGGAAAAATGCGTCGCTGACGTAAACTGTGATATTGGCTTTGCGGAAATGCGACAGAAAGCCTTTTGGCGCGGTGTATGCGGTGAAAAAAGCGAAGACAGGACATTTGTGCTTGACCGCGTAAGAGAAGGAAACGTCCGAGAAAGGGCGGACACCGGTATAATACGGCCATATGTGTGCCTCGGGGTAGATCGTGATATTGCAGCGTTGATGGTGGAAATCCACCGCCCTTGCAAAATTTTTCATTCCCTTGAGGTTGGTCGGGACCGGGACGGCTCCCAGCATTTGTGTAATGTTTTTCAGTCCCTTGATGGAAACGGTATCGGCCGCAACGATGATGCGGTTGCGACGCGGCAGCGAGATCAGATTCGGTGTGAAGGCATCGATCCATCCCGTATGGTTGCCGTAGAGAAAGTACGGGGTATCCCGAAATTCTTTTACGGCTTTTTTATTGACGAAACGGACGCGAAGGATCACCCTCTCAAAAACCCACACAAGGGGAAAGGCGATGATATAATAAACGAGAAAGGCGCATAGGTTCCAGATGCGGCTTTGGTGGAGATACTTGAAATGCTCATCAACGATGCATGGTCGGATACTTGTGCCCGCAAAGTCGTCGTTGATCTCATCGTTGTAATAAAACACCTTCTTACGCTTTTCTTTTGGCATGGGCGACCTCCAACATCATTGTCTCCATCTGCATCATGCACGTATCCTGTGCATAGGTAACGGCACGATCCAAATACTTTTGCTCATACTGTCGTCGCTGCTCGGGATGTTCGATCCAATAATCGATTACCCTTGCCAAGGATTTGGGATTTCTGTTCTTGAATACGCATTTATCATCTATGGCAAAGCCCCGTGTAGCAGCGTTTTTGGAATCCGATACAATGGTCAATTTGCCGCAGACAATGGCCTCAAGGCAGGATATTCCTTCCAGCTCCGCCTCTGCGGGATGCACATACATATCTGCGTAATTCAGCACGTCGATCATTTCCTCGCGAGAATAGAATCGGAATATGGGTTTGATTGGAAGAGATTTTGAGAGCTTGCGGTAATATGTTTCCTTGACTCCTTGACCGCCCAGGATGAGTTGGATGCTTTTTTGGTATTTGGAATATTTTACCGCCTTGATCAGCGTATCTTGTGACTTCTCGCGGGAATATCTGCCCGTGGTCAGAATTACGATCTTATCTTGAAATTCCGCCGGCTTTGCTTGCTCTCTGCGTTGTACATAGCTGTGAACGCCGTTTGAAATCACGTAGCCATTGGTTTTGTGCTTGACGTTTTGCTCGAAAACATCTTGAATGAACGCGGTGGGAAAGTGGATGGCATCGACATATTGATAAACGTGGCGATAAATGAACTTGTAAACGCCTCTGTTGATAAATCCGATTTTATTCAGCTTTATATAAGAGGTAAAATTCTGCGCTTGCATATGAAACCCCGCGCTGATCGGTAAGTCCATTTCTCTTGCCAGCTGTGTGACCTTCATCCCCAGAGAGAACGGGAGCATAATATGAACGTATTCTACGCCGTTAAGCGCCTGCCGCACCACCTCTTCGTCAGCCCTTGCAATGGTAACGCCGACCTTTGCGACATAAGCGTTCAGCACTTTCCCTACGTTTAAGGTTGGGACGACAAACACATTTTCCTTGCTCCTTTTCTCCTGATCGGCACAAAGAATACGGACGATATGACCTCTTTCTTTCAAAAATCGGATCAGGTTCATCGCCGCGATGGTCGTTCCGTTATTTTCTTCACCCAAGACGTCACAAACGATTAAAATTGTCATATCTGTGTCTTACACTCCTGTTTTTATTTGGCGCTCGCACAATATTCCGTCACATCGTGAATGGTTTCGCCGTCGATCTGTAGTGTAGTCGGGCAGTCAAGCCTGATGTGGAGCTTACGGCCTGTATGCAGAGCCACCGTGTCGGTATGCTTTACGTGCTTGCCCTTGAAGATGGATGCAAAAACACGCAACGCTTTCAGCCGTCCCGCGCCGTGCAGCACCATCATCGTGAGTTCATCCGAGGCTCTGCACTGTTTCGGCGTCGGCATCATACCGCCCCCGTACAGGCTGCCTTTCAGGGTCGGTGCCCACGAACCCTTCCTGATAAAGTCTGGCGGATATAGTCTATCTCGAAATCATAAACTGAAACTAAACTTCAACAAGATTGTTTTACACCTCGGAGCGATACTGCACGTTATGTTTTTTTGAATTATCTTTTGACATTGGAGCAAGTTTATGGTATAATAAGTGTGGCTATAGAGCAAGTGCGAACAAAGCAATAGCCACACGGGATTTCGCTGCGCAAAATCCCCCCCAAGAGAGTGAAAGTGCGAACAAAGCAACAGCCACACGGGATGGCACCGATGCAAAATTCCAAAAAAAGCGGGAAAAATGCCGCAACATATGAAGATGGATATACAAACCGACGGTGCTGTGTTTAGTTTCAGTTTAGAGATCCGTTGTAAAATATAAAAAAATTAACCAAACGAGGTGAAAATCAGTGTTCCATATCCTTGTAGCGGATGATGATAAAAATACAAGATTGTATCTGCAAGCGGTGCTCCAGAGCAATGGCTATACGGTTACGACAGCGGAAAACGGGGAGGATGCTCTTGACGCGATGGACAGAGCGCATATCGACCTGGTGGTGCTGGATGTGATGATGCCGAAAATGGATGGGTACGAATTTACCCAAACACTGCGCGAGAGTAATAATAATCTGCCGATTCTGATGGTATCTGCCAAGCAGCTGCCTGTGGATAAGCACAAGGGCTTTGCCGTTGGTACGGATGATTATATCACCAAGCCCATCGATGAGGAGGAAATGCTGTTCCGCATCAAAGCTCTTTTGCGCAGAGCCAAAATTGCAAACGAGCGCAGAATCGAGCTTGGGGATGTGGTGCTGGATTATGATTCTCTGACTGTGACACGGGGGGGCGAGGTGTATGAGCTCCCGCAGAAGGAGTTTCTTCTTCTCTACAAGCTGTTGTCTTACCCCGGGAAGATCTTTACTCGGATTCAGCTCATGGATGAGATCTGGGGGGCTGAAAGTGAGACGGGATGGGAGACGGTCACCGTTCACATCGGCAGACTGCGCAAGCGCTTTGAAGGCTGGCATGAATTTGAGATTGAATCTGTTCGCGGACTCGGATATAAGGCGGTAAAGAAGGTATGAAGACAACAACGCAGTTAAGGCCGACACTGCAAAAGATCAAAGAAAGAAATTCCAGAATGTCACTGACGCTCGGCTTGGCACTCTTCGTCTTCTTGATTCTGTTATCGGCGATTGCAATGACCGCGCTGGGGTTATGGCTGTTTACCAAAGCGGGTCTTCTCGTTGACATCGAGGGCGATCTGCAGCTCGGTCCCGTGATCCTTTTCATGTCGCTGATCAGTCTTGTGATCGGCAGCACGATTGCTTTTTTCAGCAGCCGGATCCCGTTAAAGCCTGTGAATGAGCTGATCAATAAAATGAATCGCCTGGCAGCCGGAGATTTTAAGACGCGCTTGCAATTCGGCGATATGCTGTCGACATATCCCGCCATCAAAGAGCTTACCACCAGCTTTAATACCATGGCAGAGGAGCTGGAAAACACCGAGCTGCTGAGAAATGATTTTATCAATAATTTTTCGCACGAGTTCAAGACACCGATCGTTTCGATTACAGGCTTTGCCAATTTGCTGGAAAAGGGAAATCTGACCGAGGAGCAAAGGGCGCTCTATCTGAGGTCGATTCGTGAAGAATCCATGCGGTTGTCCATCATGGCAACCAACGTACTGAATCTGACCAGAGTGGAGAACCAAACGATCCTTACCGATATTTCGAGCTTTAATCTTTCGGAGCAGGTGCGTTCTGCCGTATTGCTGCTGGAAGATAAGTGGGTCAAAAAGAATATCGATCTTCAACTTGATTTTGATGAATTTATGATCGAGGCGAATGAAGAACAGCTGAAACACGTCTGGATCAATCTGATCGACAATGCTGTAAAGTTTGTACCGCGTTGCGGTACGGTAGCACTTGACATCACCGCTGCGGAGGATAAGCTGTGCGTGAAGATCAGCAACACCGGAAGTGAGATCCCACCGGATAAGCAGGAAAAAATCTTTGGCAAGTTTTATCAGGCGGATGAGTCCCACGCGACGCAGGGAAACGGTATCGGCTTGGCTATCGTGAAAAGCATCGTGGAGCTCCACAGCGGAACCGTGCGTGTAAGCAGCGGGAACGGAATCACGACCTTCACCGTTTTGCTGCCGCAAAAGCAGTGATGATCCGCGCAAAAAAGAGGATATAATCAAAACCGACCGTCAGATGAAACGGTAAAATAAGGGGCTGCGTCCTGTGACGCAGCCCCGACGTAAAAAAGCCGATGGTCGGCTTTTTTTTATGCGGAATTTGTCTTTTTGCCTACATAGAGCAGGTAAAATTACGCTGCTCGGCCGCAAAGCATAAGCAATGGGGGGTGAGTTTTAACGCATTTTGCATCGGACGCACCCTTCTGTTTTGCTGCGGTATAAAAGAGGGAAGAGATGAACATAAGCGCCCCGCTAACACCGATGACCGATATAAGCGCCATTTATTCCCGCACAGGCTCGGATCGGCTTGGCTCCAAAGGCGGTTCATTCGATCCCTGCTGGGGCGCAGAGCCTTTTTTTCTGCCTGTGAAATAGCCGAGTATGGCAACTGCGAGGGCGGCCAGTGCATCTACGATGATGTCTTTCATCGTATCGGCAAGTGCCTTGGCTCCAACGAGTGCAGTGCCATCTTCAAGGGTATGCTTTTGCATATTCAGCCCAAGAATGGCATCGAAGGAAAATTCGTACACCTCCCAAAGGGCACCGATCGCAAGTGCAAAGCAAAAAGCGAATACAGAGACAAAGAAGGGGCTTAAGCTGACACGGATCTTTTTGTCGTTGTTCAACAAGTCGACCAGAATAAACCCGAGTGCGCCCAGCATGGCGCCCGAAAAGGCGTGCAATATGACATCCCAGAACGGGATGACGTAGTAAAAATTCTGTACCTCTCCCAAATAGATGGCACAATAGAGAAAGATGTAATACAGGATCACGATCGCGTTTGGTACAACGATCTTCCACTTGTGTGATATGAAGGTCGGCAACATCATGACGATAATCCCCAGAGCACATTGTACGATCATCAGCACGTAATCGCTCTTCAATTTCTCATAAGGCTCCCCCTGGGCGATCTCCGACGGTGCCATCATGCAGCGGATGACGGCATAACCGACCGATAAGATCAACGTCGAAAACAAGATATAAGCGATGACGCTTGTTGCCTTTATATTTCTTCGCTTTTTCATATTCAACTCCTGACAGCGATAAACGTACAGCTTGCACAAGGGAGCAGCAGCGTACCCGCGGCGTGTTGCTCGGGAGTCATGGGAGAAAGCTCGGAAATCCCCGAAAGGCCAAGGGGCTTGCCGTTCAGGTACATCACAGTAGAGCGAATATCTCCATTCCCGGAGAGTGAATAGATTTCCGCCTCATCCGACAGCTCGAGTGTGATGCTCTCGGTCAAGGAATTGTTGATGATCAGATACACACAGCCGTCCTTGCCGTCCTTGCGAGAGTGGCAATAGATGCGTACCCCCTCGGTGTCGGAATTTTGGCAGTCGTAAACCGTTGTTCCCATCAATCGGTTCCAGAGCAGAACGGCGAAATAGTTGGGGCGCGGCTCAAAGGTGCCGTGTTTCAAAAAGCCGTAATCGGAGGAGGCCAGAGTATTGTGGAAAATCACGCCGTCTGTGACCTTGGCAAAGCTGCCGAGCTCATTGAGCGTGCGGAATACGTCAAGATAGGTGGATGCCCATGTATCGCCGCCACCGCCTGCATCCCCCGATTCGGTTACCCACATCGGACCGCCGGGGACGAACTGATCTCTTTTTTGCGCGTAGGTTTTCGCATTTATGAGAGCAACGTCCAAATAGGCGTCGGTGTGTGCGTCCTCCGCTGTCCAACGCAATCCCCGCATCATGGAGCCAAGACGCTCTGAGACATTGTTGTAATAGTGATAGCTGAATACGTCGAGAGGGATATTGGTGCCGTCCAGCAGTGCCTCGGTGGTACACATCTTCATCATACTGCCAATGCCGGCTCCCGCACTTTTTACATCTGACTTGCCCAAGCCGCCTTCCCCAAGGGAGCAAGGGCCGACGAGCAGACAGCTTGGATAGTGCTCGCGCACCCAACCGTTGAAGATGTCCTGATCTCTGGCATAATCGGCTGCGGTATAGCCCTTCGGTGCTCCCGACATGGCAAGCATATTCGGCTCGTTCATAAATTCGGCGGCATCGATATCCACGCCGTATTCGTGACTGAAATCAAAGATCTTCTTGGTTTGCGTCAGATTGAGTGCACCGCCGTCCGGGTGGTCGCCCTCGCAGTTGCTTACGGAGATCAAAAGCTTTCCGCCCACTGCCTTGACGAATTCAAGAACGCCGATCCACTGTGCCTTGGTCAGTACGCTCTGGTATCCCCGGGGCGCTTTGCCGCCCGTTGTGCCGTCAAAGTCGTAGTAGGTTTTGGTTGCCCAAGAGCCCGAGACACGGATCCAGACGGGGCCGAATTGCTTTGCAAGGCTGCGCAGCCGTTCGTTATAAAGGTCGATCGGCGGATAATATTGCATCAGATCCGCCATGGCGGTGAAATTATCAAACGAAATGCTTGAGACCTGAAATTCTTCCGTCCCCGCAATCTGGGCGGGCGTGTATGCTTTCCAGAATGTGCCGCCGGTGATTTCTGTCATTTCCACGTTGTAAGACATGAGCCGTTCGTCAACGGTACGAATGACCCTTCGGTCACTCGGCGTGAGCTTGATCGATTTTGACAAGTGAATCATCTCCTTTAGGTATTTCTTTATTTTCTTTGTCCCGATCCTTTGCAGAAGGGTTGTGAACGTCCTCGCGGAGAAGTCGATAAACGGTAGCCGCCATCGGCACCCCAAGCAGCATTCCGAAAATACCCATCAGCCCGCCGCCGATGGTCACTGCGGCAAGAACCCAAATGCCGGGCAGTCCCATCGAGGAGCCGACCACCTTCGGGTAGATCAGATTGCCCTCCAGTTGCTGCAGTATGACGATGAAGATCAGAAAGATCAACGCCTTTATGGGAGACTGCGTGAGGATCATAAAGGCGCCGATGCCCGCACCGATGTAGCCGCCCGCAACGGGAATGAGCGCTGTAAACGCGGTCAATGCGCCGATCATCGGTGCATATGGCAGCTTGAGCAGCCACATACCGAGCGTACACAAAAGGCCCAGAATTATCGCCTCGGTACATTGACCGATGATGTAACGTCGGAAACAGTCGTGCATGGTGGTCAGCACGTGCATGATTTTTTTGTACCAATTATGCTTGATATACCGTTGCATCAGGCGGTTGATCTGACCGCCGACCTTTTCCTTCCCGGTCAATAAGTAAATCGAAAAGATCACACTTACGATGGTGGTAACGATACCGGAAAAGACCGAGGATACCACACCGACAACAATGTTTGTCACATTGCCGATGCCGGAGGTGAATAGGGTGAAGATCTCCTCCGCTCTGGATCTCCAATCGATCGCACTCAAGGAGGCCAGAATGTCCTCAGGTAAAATATGGACATTCTTTAGATACGAAAGGATCTTTCCGATTGCATTGGGAATCGCGGACAGAATGACCTGCACACAAGAGGTCAGCTGGGGAACGACCAACTTTAAGATCAATAATACGATGGTGATCAAGGTAAGAACGGCACCGAGCAAGCAGATCGGACGTCGACTTTTAATCAAGAACCGTTTTTTGGCTTTTGGGAAGTAGTGCTTTTCATAAAAGCTCATAAGAATATTGATCAGATATGCAATCACACATCCGATGAAAAGCGGAGCCGCAGCTCCCACCAACGCGCCGAGCACCCCGGCAACGTTTAGCCAATAGTGAATACACAGGAATAAAACGAAAATACTGATGCCTGCCTTAAAGCAACTTTTCCACTCGATTTTCATAACAGCTTGATATCCCTTCGGTTTTTTTGTAGTTTACTCCGAATTTATAAACCGAAAATAAACAATTGGTATATTTTGTGAATTTTTTATCAATAAATAGTAAAGAATAAAGGGGCTCATGGATCTTTCGGCTTTGTTTCGTTTCAGTTTATATTTTGACTGTATAATTTTGTCGTAAAATCAAGAATAATGCTAATTACAAGGAGATATTTACAGATGAATGAGGTGAACAAGCCGAAAAAGCAATTGCGAATTTTTTATTTTGCCGTACTGGCTTGCCTTCTTGTGTTCAACATGGTCATTATGCCGATGATCGCGAATGCGCAAGTGAAAGAAACAGATTACGGTACCTTTATGACGATGACGAATGAGGGCAACATTGGACTTGTCCAGATCGTTGAAACGGAAAACTATATCATGTTTACCGACAAGGAACAAAAGCAGGTATATAAGACGGGTATCGTCAGTGATCCCGGGCTGACCGAACGTCTCCATGCAGCGGGAGCCGATTTTAAGGGAGAGATCATTGAGCAGCCCGGAATCTTTTCCCAGATCATCATAAACTGGGTGCTTCCGATGGTGTTCTTTGTCCTGATAGGACAGCTCATTTCCCGACAGATGATGAAGAAAATGGGTGGACAAAATTCCATGATGTTCAACATGGGTAAGAGCAATGCCAAGGTATACGTCAAATCCGACAACGGAATCAAGTTTGCCGACGTAGCCGGTGAGGATGAGGCGAAGGAAAGCCTTGCCGAGATCGTGGATTATCTCCATTGTCCTAAAAAATATGAGGAGATCGGTGCCAAGATGCCCAAGGGTCTCCTTCTTGTAGGCCCTCCCGGGACGGGTAAGACCATGCTCGCAAAAGCCGTTGCGGGCGAGGCAGGCGTTCCGTTCTTCTCTATGTCGGGCTCGGAATTTGTGGAGATGTTTGTCGGCATGGGTGCGTCGAAGGTAAGAGATCTGTTCAAGCAGGCAAATGAAAAAGCCCCTTGCATCGTCTTTATTGATGAGATCGATGCCATCGGCGGCAAGCGCGACGGTTTCAGCCGTAACGATGAGCGCGAGCAGACGCTCAATCAGCTGCTCACGGAAATGGACGGTTTTGAAGGCAATACCGGGGTCGTCATCCTTGCTGCCACCAACCGTCCCGAAACGCTGGATCCCGCACTGACACGCCCCGGACGGTTTGACCGCCGTGTTCCGGTGGAGCTCCCCGATCTCAAGGGCAGAGAAGAAATTCTCAGGGTCCACGCAAAGAAGATCAAGGTCGAACCCAACGTAGACTATACGCGGATCGCGCGAATGGCGTCGGGGGCGTCGGGTGCGGAGCTTGCCAATATCGTCAATGAATCGGCTCTTCGCGCGGTAAGACAAGGTAGAAAAGCCGCAACGCAGGCCGATCTTGAAGAAAGCATCGAAACGGTGATCGCGGGGTATCAGAAGAAAAACGCGATCCTTACGGATAAAGAAAAAATGGTGGTCGCATATCATGAGATCGGGCACGCGCTGGTTGCGGCAAAGCAATCAAAATCCGCGCCGGTGCAGAAGATCACCATCGTGCCTCGCACCTCGGGCGCGCTCGGATATACGATGCAGGTGGATGAGGGTAATCACTACCTGATGACAAAAGAAGAGATAGAAAACAAGATCGCTACTTATACGGGCGGTCGTGTGGCGGAAGAGGTTGCCGTTGGCTCTATCACTACGGGTGCGTCCAATGATATCGAGCAGGCGACCAAGCTTGCCCGCGCGATGATCACCCGTTTCGGTATGAATGACGAGTTTGGCATGGTAGCCTTTGAGACGGTCACCAACCAATATCTCGGTGGTAATACCGCCCTTGCTTGCTCGGCAGAGACACAGACCAAGATCGACGAAAAGGTGGTCGAGGTCGTCAAGGCTCAGTACGAAAAGGCAAAACAGATCATCATCGAACATCGCAAAAAGTTGGATCAGCTCGCTCAATATCTCTATATCAACGAGACCATCACGGGCGATGAGTTTATGGAAATATTAAATCAGGAATTAACTGTCCAATGATAGGCCTGGATTCGGGCGATCGCGCAGATGTCCGATGCAAATGCGCAAGCAGCTCCAATCGTTTGAATCCATCCGGCATCGAAATTTTGGGTCGTGCTTGCCGCTTTTGCGGCACTGCCGTTCGGCGCAAATATTAACGGCTTGTCGCGTTTCGAACGGAGGAAACAAGAAAAGCGGAGAATTTGATCCATTTCTCCGCTCTTCTTGAAAAAAATTTGAAAAATTTTCGTCAACCCATTGACAAGGTAGGAATTGTGTGCTATAATATGGCATCATAAACCGTTGAAGCGGAGATAACGTAAGATAAGACTACACAGAGAGCCCGCATAGCTGAGAGTCGGGTTAGAAACTGTCCTACAAATGGACCGCTGAGGGCGCAGTCAAAAGAGAAGGGGACTTCTCCCAGTATTCTGCGACGTTGAAGGCAGACGTTAATTGCCGGAGATATGCGCGTTCGAAGAACGATGTATCTTGCTAAGCGCACACCCTTTTCGGATGTGAATCAAGGTGGCACCGCGGATAGTGTTGCACTTGCAGAGCAAAGTGCTTTATTCGTCCTTGACAGAGAGTATATTTCTGTCAAGGGCGTTTTTGTTTGCATAAACTCCTTTGGCAATGAAGTCAAAGGAGTATTTTTAATTCAGGAGGTACTGATCATGAATTTTTCACCGACACTTAATGAGGTCAAGAAAATCGCGGCTACCGGCAAGTATAACGTATTGCCCGTGAGCTGTGAGATCTTGTCGGACTTCACAACACCGATTGAAACAATGAAGATACTGAAAAACGTATCCACTCATTGCTATATGCTGGAATCCGCGCAGGCAAACGAGACTTGGGGACGATATACCTTCCTCGGCTTTGATCCGAAGCTGGAGATCACCTGTCGTGACGGGGAAATGAAGGCAGGCAATTTCAAGGTGAGAACGGATCACCCCTCGGAATACCTTCGCCAGCTCCTTGCGGATTACAAAAGCCCGCGTTTCGATCATCTTCCTTCCTTTACGGGCGGTCTTGTGGGTTATTTCTCTTATGATTATCTCGCTTACAGCGAACCGAGCGTTAAAAGAGTAGTGCAGGACACCGAGGCATTTCGTGACGTTGATTTGATGCTCTTTGATAAGGTCATTGCCTTCGATCATCTCAAGCAAAAGATCATTCTCATTGTCAATATGCCTCTTGACGACGTGGAGGTTGGTTACAATAAAGCGGTCATGGAGCTGCAGCAATTGCTCGAGCTTATTCGCCATGGCGAAAAAAAGAACGAGGCGGGCGGCAGACTCTTAGGCGAGGTAACACCGCTGTTTGACAAGGAGCAGTTTTGCGGTATGGTAGAAAAAGCGAAACACCATATCCGTGAGGGCGATATCTTTCAGATCGTTTTATCCAACAGACTTTCCGCTCCCTTTGAGGGTAGCCTTCTCAACACCTACCGTGTTCTTCGCACCATCAATCCGTCACCCTACATGTTCTACTTTTCCGGAACGGACGTAGAGGTTGCGGGAGCTTCTCCTGAAACCTTGGTTAAACTGGAAAACGGCGTTCTCCATACGTTTCCCTTGGCGGGAACAAGACCGAGAGGAAAGACGAAGGAAGAGGACAAAGCTCTTGAAACGGAGCTGCTTGCTGACAAAAAAGAACTTGCCGAGCACAATATGCTGGTCGATCTCGGACGGAACGACCTCGGTAAAATCAGCAGGTTTGGAACCGTACAGGTCGAAAAGCTACACTCCATTGAGCGCTTTTCCCACGTGATGCATATCGGCTCTACGGTACGGGGTGAAATTGACGACCACCATGACGCGCTCGATGCCATTGAGGCGGTACTGCCCGCAGGAACGCTGTCAGGCGCGCCGAAGATCAGAGCGTGTCAGCTGATCGGTGAGCTTGAAAACAACAAGCGCGGCATCTACGGTGGTGCCATCGGATATATCGATTTTACGGGAAATATGGACACCTGCATCGCCATCCGCATTGCCTATAAAAAGAACGGAAAGGTGTTCGTCAGGAGCGGCGCGGGTATCGTTGCCGATTCGGTTCCCGAAAAGGAATATGAGGAGTGCCTGAACAAAGCAAAGGCATCACTCAAGGCATTGCACCTTGCGCAGGAGGATGAAATATGATTTTATTGATCGACAACTACGACAGCTTTTCCTACAACCTCTTTCAGCTTGTAGGAGAAATCGAATCAAACATCAAGGTCATTCGCAACGATGAGATGACGGTGGAGGAGATCAAGAGCCTTAAGCCCGACCGCATTATTCTTTCTCCCGGACCGGGCAGACCCGAGGATGCGGGTGTGATCATAGAGGTCGCAAAAACACTCGGCAAGGATATTCCTATCCTTGGTGTTTGTCTCGGACATCAGGCAATCTGCGCTGCGTTTGGCGCAACGGTCACCTATGCAAAAGAGCTGATGCACGGAAAGCAGTCGGACGTCAAATTTGATTTGGCTTGCCCGCTGTTCAAGGGGTGTCCCGAAATTGCGCCTGTTGCCCGTTACCACTCCCTTGCGGCGGATGCCGACACCATCCCCGAAGAATTAAAAATCACCGCCCTCACCACAGACGGCGAGATAATGGCGGTACAGCACAAAGAATATCCCATCTACGGCGTGCAGTTCCATCCCGAGTCCATCATGACACCCGACGGCAGAACCATGCTGAACAATTTCATAAGATCCGTTTGAACGTTTTTGAAGATTTTCAAGGAACTTTTTTCAAAAAGTTCCTTGAATGGGGTGCGGGGCAAAGCCCCGAAAGAAAGGAGATATGAATTATGATCAAAGAAGCGATTGTAAAGATCGTAAACAAAGCAGACCTCACTTATGATGAGGCATACACTGTCATGAACGAAATCATGAGCGGTGAGACTACCCCCACACAGAATGCCGCATTTCTTGCCGCACTTTCCACAAAGAGTGCCAGAGCCGAAACGACCGATGAGATCGCGGGCTGCGCGGCCGCCATGCGAGCACACGCTACCAAGGTGGAAACGGGGATGGACGTATTTGAGATCGTCGGTACGGGCGGTGACGGAGCGCACAGCTTTAATATCTCCACCACCTCCGCGCTCGTTGCCGCCGCCGCAGGTATGAAGGTCGCAAAGCACGGAAACCGCGCTGCATCCTCACAGTGCGGAACGGCAGATTGTCTGGAGGCTCTCGGCGTGAATATTCAGCAGAGCCCCGAGAGGTGCAGAGAGCTTCTCTGTGAGGTTGGAATGTGCTTTTTCTTCGCGCAGAAATACCACACCTCAATGAAATACGTCGGAGCCATCCGTAAGGAGCTGGGCTTCCGCACCGTGTTCAATATCCTTGGACCGCTGACTAACCCGGCGACACCGTCTATGCAGCTTCTCGGCGTATATGACGATTATCTTGTCGAACCGCTGGCGCAGGTGCTTATTAACCTCGGTGTCAAGCGCGGGATGGTCGTGTACGGACAGGATAAGCTGGACGAAATTTCCATGAGCGCCTCGACCACCGTTTGCGAGTTCAAGGATGGTTGGTTCAAATCCTACGTTATCACGCCAGAGGATTTCGGCTTTGAGCGTTGCGAAAAGGCAGACCTTATGGGCGGTACACCCGAGGAAAATGCCAAGATTACCCTTGCCATTCTGAACGGAGAGAAGGGGCACAAGAGAAACGCCGTTTTGATGAATGCGGGCGCGGCGCTCTATATCGGCGGTAAGGCTGAAACGATGGCGGATGGCGTAAAGCTCGCCGCGGAGCTGATCGACTCGGGCAAGGCACTTGAAGCCTTGCATAAGCTCATCGAGGTCAGCAACCGTCCGGAGGTAGAGGCATGACGATACTTGATCAGCTTGCCGGTCACGCGAGAGAGCGTGTGGCAGAGGCGAAAAAGAAAATACCTCTTGACGAGATAAAGAGGCAGGCGTTGTCAATGCCGAGGAGCGATTTCCCCTTTGAAAAAGCGCTGAAAAGGGACGG
>JAFTJZ010000072.1 GCA_017456145.1 Clostridia bacterium | reverse complement strand
TTAGGGAATTTACCCCTCATTTTGCCTGCTTTTTCCTTCTTTTTTCATCTTTTGAATGTTGGATCGTTCCTTTTTTTCCTTATTTCTCATGCTTACTTCCACTCCTTTCCTACTGTGGAACTTACTTTGAGAATTTACGTTCCTTTTATGGGGAATGAAAAAACCGCCATTTCGGCGGTTTTTTCTAATATTCAACACTCACACGACATATGTGCTCTGATTGCTTTAAGGAACTCAACGCTGTTGACCGAGGTCACCTTGGTGCCCTCCTCAACAAGTCCCGCAAGATCCTTGGTCATGATACCGTCGTTGAGGGTATCGATGCAAGCCTTCTCGAGCTTGTCGGCAAACGCCACAAGCTCCGGCAGCTCATCCAGCTCACCTCTCTTACGCAGCGCTCCGGTCCACGCGAAGATAGTAGCCATGGGGTTGGTGGAGGTCACCTCGCCCTTAAGATAACGGTAATAATGGCGGGTCACAGTTCCGTGAGCAGCCTCATATTCATAATTTCCATCAGGGGAAACCAGCACAGAGGTCATCATAGCAAGCGAACCGAACGCGGTGGAAACCATGTCGCTCATAACGTCGCCGTCATAATTCTTGCACGCCCAGATAAAGCCGCCTTCGCTGCGAATAACACGCGCCACAGCGTCGTCGATCAGTGTATAGAAATATTCAATCCCCATCTGCTCAAAGGTCTCTTTGTAGCATTCGTTGTAGATTTCCTCAAAGATCAACTTAAAGGTCTGGTCATACTGCTTGGAAATCGTATCCTTGGTAGAGAACCAAAGGCTCTGCTTGGTATCGATAGCATACTTGAAACAGGAGTGTGCAAAAGCGCGGATGGAGGTATCCTTGTTGTACTGACCCTGCAGAACACCGGGGCATTCAAAGTCGTAAATCGTTTGTCTGTGTTCTTTGCCGGCCTTGTCTGTGAATACCAGCTCTGCCTTGCCCTCACCCTCGATACGGAACTCACTTGCCTTGTAAACGTCGCCGTATGCGTGGCGAGCGATGGTGATCGGCTTTTTCCAATTGCGGACAGCAGGCTTGACAGAATCGATCAGAATGGGCGCACGGAAAACCGTACCATCCAGTACCGCACGAATGGTACCGTTGGGACTCTTCCACATCTCGGAAAGGTTGTATTCCTCCACACGCTGTTTGTTGGGCGTGATAGTGGCACACTTGACAGCAACACCGTACTTTTTATTCGCCAACGCAGCCTCCATGGTCACAGCATCCTTGGTTCTTTCGCGCTCGGGCAGACCCAGATCGTAATATTCGGTTTTCAGGTCAACAAACGGAAGGATCAATTCATCCTTGATCTGTTGCCACAGAATTCGGGTCATTTCGTCGCCGTCCATCTCGACCAGCGGCGTTTTCATTTGAATTTTTGACATTGCTTTATCCTCCAAAATTTATCAATTATTTCCGGCGTCACGTGTGTATTTCAAGAGACCGCCCGCACGCAGCATTGCGATCTGACGCTCCGAGAAGGAGCAGCACAGCTTAATGCTCTCACCCGTGGTCTTATTGTTGAGCACAACATCACCACTCACAATCGCGTCATTCAAGCCGATAAGCTCCAACTCATCCCCTTGCGTGACTCGGTCGTAATCCTCGGGGTTGGCAAAGGTCAGCGGCAGAATGCCCGCATTGATCAGATTCGCCACATGGATACGCGCAAAGCTCTTGGCAATCACGGCACGAACACCGAGATACAAAGGAACCAATGCCGCATGCTCGCGAGACGAGCCCTGACCATAGTTTACACCACCGACAATGATCGATTGACCGGCAGCGAGCGCGCGCTCGGAGAAGGTCTCATCGCAAACGGCAAAGCAGAACTTGGACAGATACGGAATGTTGGAACGGTAAGGAAGAATTTTAGCACCCGCGGGCATGATATGGTCGGTGGTAATATTGTCTCCAACCTTCAGCGTCAAGGGGGCTGTGATGGTATCGGTCATGGGGCGAGATTCCGGGAAAGGCTTGATGTTCGGTCCGCGCAACACTTCAAGATCAGCCGCCTCGGCTGCATCCGCAGGCATCAGCACAGCAGAATCATTCACGACAAAGGTGTCGGGCATGATGATCTCGGGGTAGTCACCAAGCGTCCTCGGATCGGTAATATAGCCTGTCAGAGCAGAGGCTGCCGCAACCTCGGGAGAGACCAGATAGACCTGACCGTCTTTGGTCCCGCTGCGCCCCTCAAAGTTACGATTGAAGGTACGAAGGGATACGCCGGCAGAATTGGGGGAGAATCCCATACCGATACAAGGACCGCAGGCGCACTCCAAGATGCGTGCACCCGCCGCAATCATGTCTGCCAGCGCACCGCATTCAGCCAACATGGTCAGAACCTGCTTGGAGCCGGGCGATACCGAAAGGCTGACAGAGTCGTCGATCTTCTTTCCCTTGAGAATGGCAGCTACGCGCAGCATATCGCGCAACGAAGAGTTGGTGCAAGACCCAATGCAGACCTGATCGACCTTAACGTCTGCCAGCTCCTCGGCGGTCTTGATGTTATCGGGGCTGTGAGGGCAAGCCAAAAGCGGCTTGAGCGAGGACAGATCAATGTCAATGACACGGTCGTATACCGCGTCGGGATCACTCTCCAGCGGCGTATAATCCTCTTCTCTTCCCTGCGCGGCAAGGAAAGCACGGGTGGTCTCGTCTGAGGGGAAGATCGAGGTCGTTGCACCAAGCTCTGTGCCCATGTTGGTAATGGTGGCACGCTCGGGAACGGACAGCGTCTTAATTCCCTCGCCGCCCCACTCTACGATATAACCGACACCGCCCTTAACCGAGAGGATCCGCAAGATCTCGAGACTGACGTCCTTGGCACTGACCCAAGGAGAAAGCTTACCGGTCAGATTGACCTTGATCATCTTGGGCATGGTGATGTAATATTCGCCACCGCCCATGGCAACGGCAACATCCATACCACCCGCTCCAAAGGCAAGCATACCAATACCGCCGCCCGTGGGAGTATGGCTGTCAGAGCCGATAAGCGTCTTACCGGGCTTGCCGAAACGCTCCAGATGAACCTGATGACAGATACCGTTACCGGGGCGGGAGAAACGGATACCGTATTTTTTTGCCACCGATTGTATGTAACGGTGATCGTCCGCATTTTCAAAGCCCGACTGCAGCGTATTGTGGTCGATGTAAGCCACACTGAGCTCGGTGCGAACGCGAGGAATGCCGATGGATTCAAATTCCAGATACGCCATTGTACCTGTCGCATCCTGCGTCAGGGTCTGATCCATACGCAGTGCGATTTCCTGCCCTGCGACCATCTCTCCCTTGACCAGATGCGCCTTGATAATTTTTTGTGCAATTGTAAGTCCCATGATATATCTTCCTTTCTTACTTGTTACAGTTTCAGCCCTGCCCGTCACTTTTAGTGGCAAGCACAATGTTTTTTCGCGCATTTTCGATATGCAAAATTGCAAGATATTCCGCCTCGGCGCTATCATGCTTGGAGAGCGCATCCAGAATATCCCGATGCTCGCACATGGCAATGTAGGCACGATTGGGATCCTCCACGGAAAGCTTGCGATATTTGCGCACCTTCCGATGCAGATCGGTCAGCGTAGCCTGCAGCATCCGACTTCCGCAAAAATCATAAATCAATTCATGAAATTTTGTATCGGTATCGCGAATATTGTCTGCTACACCTTTGCTTGTGTAAAATTCCTGCAGATCGACGATTTCACGCAGCTCACGCAGCTGTGCGTGCGTGATCAACGAGGCACAGCGTCCTGTGGCGTAACCTTCTATGCGCTTGCGGATCTCATATATATCATACAGATCCTGTTCTGTCACGCCTACCACACAGATTCCGTGCGTTCGCTCCTCGACCAGATGCTCCTGCTTTAAGCGAAATAAGGCTTCCCGCACCGGGGTACGGCTGACCCCCAAGCGCTCACAAAGGCGTTGCTCGGTCAAAACGTCCCCGTCGTGAAAGACACCGCCAAGGATCTCGTTTTCCAAGATTTCAAAAACGTAATCGCCTGCGGAGGCATATTTTTTTCCATTCACTTCCATAAAAGTTTCCGCCTATCTGATGACATCAAAACTTTTTCGCTTTGGTAAATCTTGCGCCGCCAAGCTCTTCGATTTTTTCTTCCAGCTCATGGTTGGACAAGACGTTTTGTCTGCCGTTCTCATATTCAAGATCGACCCAATCCTTCAAAGCCGTGACCACAGGATCGTGTTTTGTCACACGCTCATCTCCCGCCAGAGCATAATTCTCATTGATCCAATATGCGATGCCGGCAAGCCCCGAGGTCTTCGTAACCATAACTCCCGCGCTGCGATTGAGAATGGTTTTGGTATCGAAAATGTTGTAAATCTCCTCGTCCTTCATCAAGCCGTCTGCATGAATGCCTGCGCGGGTCACGTTGAAGTTCCTGCCGACAAAGGGGGTCATGTCAGGAATGTTGTAGCCGATCTCCTCGCGGAAGTAATTGGCGATATCGGTGATTGCCGTGGGATCCATTCCATCCAGCGTTCCTCTGAGCGAGGCATATTCAAAGACCATAGCCTCCAAAGGAATATTTCCGGTTCTCTCACCGATCCCCAGCAACGAGCAATTAACCGCACACGCACCGTATAACCATGCGGTAGAGGCATTACTGACCGCCTTATAGAAGTCGTTATGACCATGCCACTCCAGCTGCTCACTGGGTACGTCGGAATACTGCTGTAAGCCGTAGATGATCCCGGGAACGCTTCTTGGCAATGCAACCTCGGAATACGGGATACCATAGCCCATCGTATCGCAAGCACGAATCTTAACGGGAATCCCTGCGTCGTGGCTCATTTCCATCAGCTTATTGACAAACGGCACGACAAAACCGTAAAAATCCGCTCTGGTAATATCCTCCAGATGGCAACGCGGAATAACACCCGCCTCAAACGCGTCGGCAACGGTTTTCAGATAATAGTTCATCGCCTCGCTGCGGGTCATCTTCATCTTCTTGAAGATGTGGTAATCGGAGGCGCTGACCAAAATACCGGTCTCCTTGATATTGAGATCGCGTACCAGCTTAAAATCCTCACGGTTGGCACGGATCCACGTGGTAATTTCAGGGAACTTCAAACCAAGGGAGAGACAAGCATCCAGCGCCTCTCTGTCCTTTTTGCTGTAAATAAAGAACTCGGTCTGGCGAATGATACCCTTAGGACCGCCAAGACGCGACATCAGCTTATAAAGATCGACGATCTGCTTGACCGTATACGGCTCAACAGACTGTTGACCGTCACGCATGGTAGTATCGGTGATCCAAATCTCCTTGGGCATATTCATCGGGGATCGACGATGGTTAAAAGGAACCTTGGGCACCTCGGTATAAGGATAAACATCTCGATACAGATTGGGTTCTGCAACATCCTGCAACTGATAGCGATAGGATTTCTGCTCCAGCACATTGGTCTTGTTGGATATTTCAAGCATATTTCAATGGAAACCTTTGCCCCCGCACACGTATGGTATCGAATGAGAGAGCTACCTTTCTGACATTGTATCATTGTATACAAGTATATCACTTTTGCAGCGTTTTGTCAATAGGTTTTGCAAGATTTTTCCCGCAATCCTTCAATTTTCAAGAATATTTTGTCAAATTAACGGCGTAATCAAGATCAAATATGAATTTTAAGCCAAAAGAATACCGCAAATTTTAAGTTTGCGGTATTCCATTTCATCGTTTATCGGCGTAATAAAAAATCAGAAGAGCGCGAAAGGTAATATCACACAAGCGCCGCGTTTCGCTTTTCCAATCCACCTCCAGCTGTTGACCGCTGTAGGTGCTGATGCCGTGCAACAGATTCTCATCGACGCTCGCGCGACAGATCCCCTGCGTATCGATGCCTGCCTTCAATAAATCGACCTCCGCCTGCAATTGCGGCAGATACGGCGCAAGTCCGCAGCGGCAAAGCCATTCCACTCGTTCAAGATTGGTATAATACACACCGTCTTTTTCACAGCCAAGGGTGTATCCCTCTTTGATGCATCCAACCGTTCCGAGCACATATCCAACCCAGCTGTCACCGCCGACCTGACATTCGGGGCGATCTGTGCGCATCAGCTTTTTTACCGATTCTGCCAGCATCTTGATATTATCATCATTTTTCCATGATTCCGTATGCGCGAGAATATCAAGATGATAGTAGCACGGCCATCTCTCATAATCGTTAAATACGCGCTTTTCCTTACCGCCGACTTTTTTGACGCGTGTGATATCCAGCGCAGAATCCACCTCAAGCACGCGTTGAAATGAATCGAGCGCCAGCTGTATCTGCGGTTTGATATCAATGATGTCATCATAACCTGCGCGCGCAATGCAGGCACACCGAATGAGGTTCTGTCCGTTGGCGGCATATCGGAACTCGTCAAAATGCTTGCCCTTCGTACGGTAACAGAGATCGGTCAGCTCTGTAGTGACAAATGCATCCATGGCGCGACACAGCACGGGATTATCCTTGCGCACACCCTTCTCCGCCAGATATTTAACGCCAACCTCCTGATTCTCATACGGTCCCGCATTCTTATTCGGACCGTGAAATCCGTTCCCCAGCCATCCGTTCTCCTTTTGGCAGCCAGCCACAAGACGTGAGATCGGCTCCGCCATGATCGCATCCTGTAGTGCCTGCTCCTCGTCGGCACCGATTTCACCAAGAATTTCTTTCTTCACACGATAACGAATGGACGGTCCCGCGTTTTCAAGTAAAAAATGAACCATATGCTTATATCGATCCTTCATGAAATTCAGCCTCCTTCACCAAATGTAACAGCTCTACCGCCCAGAAGGTCAGATCGCAATCAAGGGCGCGTTTGTTGGTTTTGTAATCCTCCTGTAGCCGAATGTCGACGTATGCTGTCGGATATTCAATGGATTTGGGCGAATATCGCTTATTATGCGGCTGATCAAGGTTCATATGCAGTACGCCGTTACGGTCGATGGCAGAAACCACATTCTCCACAGACGCTTTCAATACATCGACCCGCTCACCGACGCCGAGCATGGCGATTTCGGTCAACACCCGGCGATAGGTAATGGTATCGATCAGGTTGGGATCAAAGGCGCGTATGGGGCGAACCAAGGCAAAGCACGGTGCGACATACTTTCCGTTGATGCGGATGTGCATATTGTTTTCGGGTTTCATGATCCGATTGATGTGATTCAATGCGTGTGCAACCGTATCTATCGTCTCCTTGACGCGCCAAGATTTGGTATATGCCAACATCTCCAATGTATAAATATCGGGAAAGTACTCGTCTGCCTCGATATACGGATAATTGTATGCCCGCTTGGAGGACGGATTGAATTTTGTCATATCGTCAAGCGAGGATAATGCCAACAAACGTGCAAAGCCACAAAGCGAGATCTGCTGAAATCGTTTAAGATCGTCATAATCATCCCCATATCCCAGCATCGCCTGCATGGTATAGATCAGCGCCATCAGAGAATTGCCGTTGTTCAGTCCGTCAAATCGATGTGCAAACCGCACAATTTCCGGAGGAATATAAGAAAATTCGTGCTGCAGTATCGTCTCATCCCGCATGGCGGCGACAAAATTTGCCACAATCGGATCGTTTTTTGGAATGCGGTAATACGCCAGCAGCCTTGTCGCCACCTCTCCGTCCTGCAGAGGTGTTTGGTGCAGCACCTGCCCGCGCCAATTGTCCCGAGAATGCATTCCGCTGCCGATATATCCGTTTGACTTGACGTAAGTCGTCAGCAACCGAAACATGGGCAGCGTACCAATTTCACAAAGAAGTCGCTCTTCCTCCGATGCGGTAAGGTCGTGCAGGATTTCTTTGCGCAAGCGATAACGAATGACCGGCCCTGCATACGACAACAGATATTCAATGGATTTTTGACAAAGATGCAGCATCATGTCGCCTCCGACTCTTATTTTAACACGGGATAACAAGCCCGTAACACAGCGTAGATCACGTCGCACCGCGCAGCACATCCTCGCCACACGGGCTCTTTCCCCAGAACCTGACGAAAAGCCTTGAGCACCCTGTCAGGGATACTGTCAAACAGGACGTCACACTCCAACACATCGGCAAGAACCTCATACGTTTCCGTACTCTGTCGCATCCAATCCGGCACACCGCTCACTGCACCAAGCCAAAAAGCAAATTGAAAATTGTAAGGAGCGTTGATAATACCGCAAATGTCCTCTTTGTTGTGGGGACGCAGGGCCTGCCAGTTATAGTTAAATGGTCCTATCACCCCACCGCCATACTCCCGCGACTTTCGGAAGGTGATATATTCATCGACGCCCTTCATCAGCACATATGCGTGTGTGGCTGCCTCTTTTGCGATTTTCATATTCGTCTCACTGCGCCAGCCCTGTGTTGCAGCAAGCAGGGAGATGTGATTTGCTCCGGGAAATCTTACAAGCGGTTTATAATACCGCTCGCTGCTGCCGCGAACGGAAAAATCATCGATCGAGGTATAGGTTTTTACGGCGCAAAGGTGCTCCCATGACAGCGCAATTTCTTCTCGCAGCATCGGTGTGTCCTCGGGCATATGTACCCAAGACAAGATTCCCGCCGTCACGGCGCGATTTCCTCCCCGCTCTCCCGCATCCAATGCGTCACCGCCACGGAACCAATTTTTATGCTGTGCGGCAATTTCGGGTGTCATCAGCGCGACAATTCCCTTTTGGATAGCAGGATGTGACGGCTCTACACCGTAATTCAGCAAAGCCCCGATATGCCCGTCCATACCGTCGTTTCCATGCAGCTCATGTCCGAACCAACCGTCATCATGCTGTGCTGCCAGATGCTTTTGCACGTTACTCTGGCGCAACAGTTCTGCTTGCAGTGACCGCATCCCGGGCTCGTCCATCGGAGTGTTCAAAAGGTCTCGGTGAACCAGGTAACGAATGGAAGGACACGCATTTTGAAGAAGAAAATCCACACTTTTTTGAAAACGATATGCAATATGCGCCATTATATTCCTCCTTTATCGGCACTGATCGGAATATAGATCCGCTCGGTGAACGTCCTGCCACTCTCCACATAGCTTTCCAGTTCATATCCGCCTGCGCGTCGGTATCCGCTGCTTGGCAACCATTCGTTTTCAATCCAATCCCATGTACTACGGATGGTAGAAACAAAATCATGCTGTGTAGCAGGGGGCGTATCAAAAACGGCATACCAGCCGCCACCGATCTCAAGACATTCTGTATTTTGCGTGTTCCCCGCGGCAAGCTCGGTTCGGATTCCGATGTAATATCGCAATCCATTGATTTCAGCGTCATATAGCATGGCTCCGTAATCCTCTGCAACCGAACCTCCGGACAGAACACGTGAACATCCCATGGAATTGTATTGATTCCAGCAATGCGGTGGAAAGGCGCTCCCATACGCATATACCGTCAACCGAAAGGGCTGCATATATTGGATAGATACGGTCGGAGAAATCATTTTCGGAGAAAAATCAAACGGTTCATACAATCTCAGGCTGCAATTTGTACAACGATATTCCGTCGGAAGAATGTGATGCTCCTTTTTGAAGGCTCGGGTAAAATTTTCTTTGGAATTAAAGCCGTACTCAAAGGCAATATCGCTGATCGGGCGATCCTGTGAACAAATACGCTTGACGATCTCCGTGATCCGCCGCTTTCTGATATAATCTGCGGGTGTTAAATGGAGCGCATGGTGAAACAAACGCAGAAAATGAAACTCCGAGTAGCCCGCAATCGCAGCAAGCGTCGCGTTATCCAGGACGCCCTGCCGTTCTTCGGTCAAATGCTCCTCAATATGTTCGATGACATATTGCAATCTTTTCTGTATCTGATCCATCATGCGCCCCTCTCTTTTTTTACATTATAACATTTTTCAAAGGAGTCGGCTTGATAAAAATTGCGATTTTTCAGATCAGAACCATCTCATCCTGACTGCCGCCGTCATGATGAGAAAGCTCGCCATTGATCTTGATATCGCTGGGCGGTGTGAGATATGCCGTGGTAACCTTGCCATCCTCAAAACGAAGCTCGCGGAATCCCCAACGGGTGTGTTCGATGTCGCGGGTGTAGGAAAAGGCACCGTCATAAATCACGCACTTATTTCCGTATTTTTCGCCAAGATTGATGATGTTGGATAGATGGGTATGCCCCGCAAACATGGTAATAATACGCGGCTCCTCGCGCAAAAGCTGTGCAAATTCCTCCGTCTCAATATCCGCGCCGGGTCTTGCATAAAAATCATGCGCAAACAAGAACACGTTGGTATTCGGGTACGCAGCCATTTGCTCGCGGACGTAATTGACATCTACGGGTGTATAAGTACCGTCGCTGTTCTCGGTAGGGTCCAGATTGCCGCCGAAATTGTCCAGCATGATAAACAGATTATCTCCATACGGAATGGTCATACGCCGCTCGCAGCCTGTGATCCACTTCCAGTTTGCGTTACTGTATTGCTCGTGATTTCCTGCGATCATATAGATGGGAACCTTGGGGAGATTGGGCACGACCTCTCGCATAAATTTCATGGTATAGGAAAGACCGCGGTTCAAAAAAGAGCCGTATGGCTTGAACACCCAGAAATCCAGCGAATAATCACCAAGCAGCAAAAGCATATCGTAGGGCTCTTTCTCATATTCATCGTTGAACGCCTTGATCATACGCTGCATTCTGTCCTCGGAATGAACGTCGTACCAGACCATTTCACAGTGATGCAAATCGGATGCCATTAAAATTCTTGACATATAAAAATCCTGCCTTTCAAAAATAATTTGCGTAAAGGAGTATTTTTTATTGTATCACGCTTTGCTCCATTTGTCTATAGGTTATGTGAAAAAAAACAAAAAATTTCTGCTCTGTCCCCCTGACTTTGCAATTTTCTCTTGACAATCCTGCACGGCAGTGATATAATGAAAGGCAGTTCTATCCGTCACGGATACCGCAAAGAAAGGATCAAGGTAAAACGAAATGAACATTCGTATTGAAAAAACAGCAACACCCAAAACCAAGCCCGAAGCATCTGCCCTGGGCTTTGGCAAATACTTCACGGATCATATGTTTATCATGGACTACGATCCCGAAAACGGCTGGCATGACGCGCGCATCGTTCCTTTCGGTTCCTTTGAAATCCATCCCGCAAGCACAGTTCTGCACTACGGCGCCGAGATTTTTGAAGGTCTGAAAGCATACCGCCGCCCCGACGGCAAGGTCCAGATGTTCCGCCCCATCGAGAACATCCGCCGCATGAACGACTCCGCAGAAAGACTTTGCCTGCCGCAGATCCCCGAGGACATCGCCATGGAGGTCCTGACGGCCTTTGTCGCACATGAGGCAGATTGGACTCCGAGCGCACCCGGCACCTCTCTGTATTTGCGCCCCTTCATGTTCGGCAACGACGAGACGCTGGGTCTGCACACCATTCAGAACGCACGCTATATGATCATCGCCTCCCCCGTCGGCAGCTATTATAAAGAGGGCATCAACCCCGTTCGCATCATGATCGAGTCCGAGGACGTTCGCGCCGTCAAGGGCGGCACGGGATACGCCAAGTGCGGCGGCAACTACGCAGCCAGCAACCGCGCCGGCATGAAGGCTGAGCAGAAGGGCTACTCTCAAGTGCTTTGGCTGGATGGCGTACACCGCAAGTACATCGAGGAGGTCGGTGCCATGAACGTCATGTTCATGATCGACGACGAGATCGTCACCCCCGCGCTGACCGGATCGATCTTGCCCGGTATCACCCGCAAATCCTGCATTGAGGTGCTCAAGAACAAGGGCTACAAGGTCAGTGAGAGACTGCTCTCAGTCGACGAGCTGGGCGAGGCTTTGGCACAGGGCAAACTCAAGGAGGCATGGGGCTGCGGTACTGCTGCCGTTGTCTCTCCCATTGGTGAGCTCTGCTACAAGGATCAGGTCTACAAGATCAACGACGGTAAGATCGGTGACGTGACCCAGAGCTTGTACGACACCCTGACGGGTATTCAATGGGGTAAAATCGAGGATACTTACGGTTGGACATACCTTGTAAAATAATTTCAATTCTATGAAAAACGGGAGCATCGCTTACGTTTCGAGCGTGAGCGGGCTCCCCCTTCAACGGCTCCCGACATGTCGAGCCGTTCACAATATAAAACAACTGCCACCGGGTAGTAAAATGCGTAAGCATTCGTTTGCACATCGTTAGGTCTTGGAAGATGTGTATGCGGATGCTTATTTTTTGGAGTGACATGTATGAAAAAAATCTGCAGCTATTTTTCAAAATCAGAGCTTACCTTATGGTCGATCTCCTTTTTATTGATCATCACATCGTTTTGTATTTTTGATCGGGAAAGTTATCTGACCTTAATTGCATCACTCATCGGTGTTACCTCGCTGATATTCAATGCCAAGGGAAATCCCATCGGTCAGGTGCTCATGGTCCTGTTCAGCCTGTTGTACGGGATCATTTCCTTTACATTTTCCTATTACGGCGAAATGATCACCTACCTTGGGATGACCATGCCAATGGCCCTTTTTGCCTTGGTGGCTTGGTTGAAAAACCCTTACAACGGAAATAAAGCGGAGGTAAAGGTCAACAGCATTGGTAAAAAAGAGCAACTGCTGATGTGGTTACTGACAGCAGTTGTTATGATCGTATTCTATTTTGTATTAAAGCATTTCAACACGGCAAATATCTTGCCGAGCACTATATCGATTACAACGAGCTTTCTCGCCGTATACCTTACCTTTCGCAGATGCTCGACCTTTGCCTTGGCATACGCAGCCAATGACATTATTTTAATTGTTTTATGGATGCTGGCAAGCATTGATGAGACTCGTTATGTTTCGGTGGTGGTGTGTTTCACTGCTTTTCTGCTTAACGATATTTACGGTTACATCAGCTGGCAGAGAATGAAAAAAAGGCAAATGAATCATAAGTAATGGAAACACCGCCGTTCTCTTGCGAGAACGGCGGGCATTTTATAATTCGCGATCACTTATTTTGGAAAAATGATCGTTGACAGCGCCTTCCTCTGTCCCTTGGTCGGCTCATGGAGCTTTCCCGTATCGAGCAGCCGGCGGATGCAGTGCAAAAGGAACCAACCATCCGAGTAAAAGAGAGATTGCAGCTCATACGCCTTGATCTTTTTCAGGTGAGCAGGAACGGACGACATCATTGCCTCGACGTACGTGCTTTGATCGCATCCAGCTCATCCTTCAGCCGTTCCTTGATCTGGTCACCGATTTGCAGAAGTTGCCGTTTGATCTCCGGTGTGGAAAGAACGACGATCTGCCAGGTGGATTTGAAGTATCCGTCGTAATCGCCATTATTCTTGACGTATCCGCGCTCAACGAGCCAAACGTATTCATCTACAGAAAGCGCATTCTCGAACTCGCGCTCATGCAAGGAAAGTACCCGCAACGAGTCCTCATGATACATCACACCGCGATGACTCGGATCGCGGTCACACCATTCGTTGTCAATCTGCCAGAGAATGTGCGTATCATTACCGTTCCACATCGGTCCGCACCAATTCTTCATATGGACATAATCCTTCGGTACGACCAGATGGTCGGAGAGAACCGTTGCATTAAAAATGTTGTACCCACCGTCGGGGCGAAGAGTTGCCACCTCGTCAAATTTGATCCTCTCATCCTTCAAATGCTCCCCCGACCACGCCGCAATAAACGGAATGAGCGACCAGAGCAGATAATTATGATCAGCTCGCGGCGAATGAGTCAACGAGATCGGCTCATCGGTCTGCCCGCACCAAATGTCAGGGTGATCGAGCAGCCCACTTGCCGTCAGTTCATTATACAGCGTGTCGGCAAAAAGTGCAGCGGCCTTTTTGTACATGGTATTTTCCATGGCCAGTCGCTCGGAGGACGGCTCGCTGATGATAAAGTTGATGATGTACTTGTCTTTTTGTTTCTTGAGAAATTCATACTCTTCCAGAAAATCGACTTCTCCCTCCACATAAGCGGGAGACACCCCGAGTGCGGCGGCAATTTCGTTGATTGTCTTAGCTTCGTTGCGTACGCAGTAGCATATATTCTGCGTCAGTGCCGAGCGGAAAAGGTCCTCGGGCATCTTATTCCCGATTGATCCGGTAATTCCCTTTGCAGAAAATTTTATCGGGTTGAATTGAAGTTCGCTTGTTTGTCTCACGGTATCCATACCTCGTTTCAGTTCTTTTTTTGCTTCAAACAAGTGCCACTTGACGGTTCCCAGCGGGATATCCAGCATCTGCGCGATTTCAGCTTGCTTTTTATTCTGAAAATAATACGCAATGACAATCTGCCGCTGCAGCTTTGACAGATAGGCGATCTCGCTGCGCATCTTCTCTATCGCTCCGCGCTCATCCTCCTGCAGCAGAGAGAACGACTCGTCGGCAAGCGTCTCCTCGATCTCCTCCAGCGACACGCCAACACCCCGACGGTCGCGGTCACGGTAGTAATTGTTCAAGGCGTTATGCGCCACGGTCCAGATGAATTTTGCAGGATTATCGATATCATCCTTATTCATCAGTGCTCGCCATGCTTTAAGCAAGATTTCCTGCGAAAGATCCTCCGCGTCCTGCACACTGCGGCACCGCTTGAGCGCAAAGCCGAAGATGGACTTGATATATTCGGTGATGATAGTTTCGGCATCGTTTCGTTTCACTTGTTTGTACCTCATTGAAAGCTTTCAATCATATAGACACCGTTTTTTCAAAAAGTTGGTGGATTGCGAAAAATTTTTTCGCGATCTTACGAATTTGCAATCATTTCCCGGGCAATTGTATGCATCTTCCGATAGGAGTCCTCCAATTCCGGCAGCGGTGCCCCTACAGGCAGACCGATTTCCAGCGAAAAAACGCCGTCAAAGCCGATCTCACGCAGCGCCAAAACAAAGTCTCCCCAATCGATGATTCCCGCATGCGGCGGCAAATGCTCATCCCGCTGACCGCGGTTATCATGAATGTGCAATACGCATATTTTCTTACCCAATCTGCGTACCTCATCGCCAAGCCGCAGATTCGGAAACACGGAAACATGCCCCGTGTCCAGACAGATCTTAAAATGCTCGTCGTTCATGGTCTCCACCAAACGTAAAATTGCCTCAGGACTGCCGATGGAGAAATTGGGCATCGGCATATTCTCCAGACAAATCACGACGTCACATTCACGGGCAACCTCCAAGAGCTTTGACATAAATTCGACGTTCATCTCCCATGTTTGGGTTGCTTGCTCGGTGCCAAGCTCGTCAATTCCAAACGGCATGATCGGATGAACCACCCAATTTTTACACCCCAGCTTTGCCGTCATGCGGATGGAGCGGCGCATCTTCTCCAAGCGCTCCGCACGATCCTCCTCGCTCACATCACTTGGCGGCCAGCGCCATGGACCGTGAACCTGCGAGAATATCATACCGGCATCTGCTGCCAGTTGACGCTCATGGGCTATTGCTTTCTCAAGATCCTCTCTTTCAAGCAGATAAAAGCCTGCCTCGGTATTTGCCATGTCGAAATCGACACATTCATAGCCAAAGGCACGCAGCTTGGCATATCTCTCCTCCCCAAAGCGAGCAAAGCCGCTCGGACTGATCCCTATTTTCATCCTAACACCTCCGTTATCCTTCAAATATGAGCTCTCTTCCATTCCCAATTAACACCGTTTCCTGCATTTATTCACATTAACAAAGCGATTCTGCTCCTTCATACTTTCCAGAGTATAATCAGCATGAAAACCGAGTGACTAAATAAAATGCTTTTTTCCAACCATTTTTACAAAAAGTTGAGAAAATCCCATAATTGAACTTCCGTCTTTATTATTATATAACGATTATACCACTTTTTTATGTTTCTTTCAAGATGTATTTCTCATATTTCGATAAAATAAACATGAAATAAGTAGCAGACATTATCCGTTCGAAAAGTTCAAAAATTTCGTAAATTCTCAAAGTAAGTTCCACAGTAGGAAAGGAGTGGAAGTAAGCATGAGAAATAAGGAAAAAAAGGAACGATCCAACATTCAAAAGATGAAAAAAGAAGGAAAAAGCAGGCAAAATGAGGGGTAAATTCCCTA
>JAFTJZ010000043.1 GCA_017456145.1 Clostridia bacterium | reverse complement strand
TCAAATGCTTTCCTCTTTTTTCATTCATGTGTGAGTTCTCCTTTCTAGATTTCTCACACTAAATTCTACCACAAATTCCTTCTCATAGTAACTTCTACCCTAAATTCCACTGTGGAACTTACTTTGAGAATTTACTTTTTCCGAAAAACGCAAAAGTTTTTCTCAAAACCGCTTGACTTTTTTTTCATCCTGTGATATAATATCTCTACCTCTGTGCGGCAGGGCTTTTTTTCGCGCCCTCAGCGCCAATTTCGGACGTCGAACCTGCCCGGAGGGAGGTACACACTGTTCATACCGCGACTATGCCTTGCATATCGCGTGAGAACAAATCAGTATTACAGGAGGTGCCGACAAACATGGCGAATGACGTAAGAGTCAGAGTAACTCTCGTTTGCAGCGATTGCAAGCAGAGAAATTACGACACAAACAACAACAAGAAAAACGACCCGGACAGAATCGAGCTGAAGAAATACTGCCGTTTCTGCCGCAAGCACACGGTTCATAAGGAATCGAAGTAATTCGGGGAGGGTATTATGGCTGAATTAGATGAAAAGAAAGCTCCCGCCGCTAAGGAAGAAAAGAAGGCTGCAAAGCCCGCAAAGGAGAAGGTTCCCTTCGGTCAGCGCGTCTCTCACTTTTTCCGTGGCTACAAGAGCGAGTTGAAAAAGATCGTTTGGAGTCCCTGGAAACAGGTTCGCAAGAACTCCCTGGTCGTTTTCACAGTGGTCGTCGTCTGTGCTGCAATCATCTGCGCACTGGACTTCGCTTTCTCTCGGGGTGTCATTTTCCTGGGCGGATTGATTTGAGGCCGCTGTCATGAGCGATATCAATGAAATGAACGTCGGTGTCCGGTGGTATGTGGCGCACACCTACTCGGGCTACGAAAACAAAGTCAAGGCCAACATCGAAAAGATCGTCGAAAACCGTGCTCTGGGGCACTTGATCTTTGATGTCCGCATCCCCGTGGAGAAGGTCATCGAGGTCAACGGCGGCGTGGAAAAGGAAGTCGAATATAAGATTTTCCCGTCCTACGTGCTGATCAAGATGATCATGACCGACGAGAGCTGGCATGCCGTGCGTAACATCACGGGTGTGACGGGCTTTGTCGGACCCGGATCGCGTCCGACGCCGCTGACCGAGGAAGAGGTCAACGCGCTCAACATCGAGGAAGAGGTGCAGGTCAAGCTGTCCTTTGCCGATGGCGATACGGTGGATATCATCGACGGTTTGTTCGAGGGCTACAGCGGTATTGTCCAGACCATATCCGAGGATATGAAGACGGCTACCGTGCTTGTCCGTCGCGGCAGACGCGATATGCCTGTGGAGCTGGAATGTAATATGCTCCGCCTGGCAAGCAAAAATGCGTAAATTCAATTACGCCGCATAACCCGGTTATGCAAGCAAGCGCTTACCCTGTGCCAAGGGTGTGCGTGTACTACGGCCAAGCCGTAGGTGGGAGGGAGAAAAATTTTTGACAGTCTCCCGTACAGACCACATTTGGAGGTGTAAAATTATGGCAAAGAAAATCATGGGTTATATCAAACTGCAGCTGCCCGCAGGTAAGGCTACTCCCCAGCCCCCCGTCGGTCCTGCACTCGGTGCTTACGGTGTTGCTATTCCCGTATTCACCAAGGAGTTCAACGAGAGAACCAAGAACGACATCGGTCTGATCATTCCCGTTGTCATCACGGTTTACGCTGACCGTTCCTTCACGTTTATCACCAAGACGCCCCCCGCTCCCGTCCTGATCAAAAAGGCTTGCGGCATCGAATCCGGTTCCGATAAGCCCAACAAGACCAAGGTCGCAAAGCTGACCCGCGAGCAGGTAAAGAAGATCGCTGAAACCAAAATGCCCGACCTCAACGCCGCGTCTCTTGAGGCTGCCATGAGCATGATCGCAGGAACCGCACGTTCCATGGGTATCACGGTAGAAGATTGAGGAGGAACTGAAGAATGGCTAAATTTGGTAAGAAATATTCCGACAGCGCAAAGCTGATCGAAAAGAACAAGATGTATGACACCGAGGAGGCACTCGCACTGGTGTGCCAGACCTCGAAGGCAAAGTTCGATGAGACCATCGAGCTGCACATCCGTCTGGGCGTTGACTCCCGTCACGCTGACCAGCAGGTTCGTGGCGCAGTTGTTCTGCCCAACGGTACCGGTAAGACCGTCCGCACTCTGGTATTCTGCAAGGGTGAGAACGAGCAGCTGGCAAAGGACGCCGGCGCTGACTACGTTGGCGGCGCTGAGTACGCTGAGAAGATCATGAAGGAGAACTGGTTCGACTTCGACGTCGTTATCGCCTCTCCCGATATGATGGGTGTCATCGGTCGTCTGGGTAAGGTTCTGGGTCCTAAGGGCCTGATGCCCTCTCCCAAGGCAGGTACCGTTACTGCTGACGTTGCCCGTGCTGTTAACGAGGCAAAGGCCGGTAAGATCGAGTATCGTCTGGACAAGACCAACATCATCCACTGCCCCATCGGCAAGGCATCCTTCGGCGTTGAGAAGCTGACTGAGAACTTCAACACGCTGGTCGGCGCCGTCATCAAGGCTAAGCCCGCCGCTGCAAAGGGTCAGTATATCAAGAGCTGCGTGGTTGCATCGACCATGGGCCCCGGCATCAAGATCAACCAGTCCAAGCTGAGCTGATTTGAGCGAAAATCATACAAATCAAGCCGTTCTGCATCTGCAGGGCGGCTTTTTTTGTGTTGCTTGCACAAAAGCAATACGGCGAAATTGTGCAGGTTAACAAAGTTTTATTTTATATCATATGTTCACACTTTGTTCATTGACAAATTTTTCATTATCTGTTATACTGTAAATGCATAAGTGTGCATCTCACACGACATGTCAAGGCAGAACGACCGGTGCATTGGGTTCCGGCGATGTGGGTATGTGGTGTCCAGATTGC
>JAFTJZ010000071.1 GCA_017456145.1 Clostridia bacterium | reverse complement strand
GGACTTTTTCCAAACGTCCCCCCACAAACAACTCACAGCCTCCGAATATGCATACCGCCGTCGACAATGAGTGACTGACCTGTGGTATAGCCAAGGGTACCGTCGACGAGCGAGAGGATGGCTTTGGCGATATCCTCGGGCAGCCCCCAGCGCGCCTGCGGTACGAGTCCTTCGGCGATCAGCTTATCATATTTCTCCTTGACGACAGCGGTCATTCCCGTGGCGATGATGCCGGGGCAGATTTCATTGACGGGGATCCCCTCGCCTGCAAGGCGATCAGCGAACAGCATGGTGACCATGGAGACGCCCGCCTTGGAGACGCAATATTCGCCGCGGGAGGTGGAGGAGGTATATGCGGAGCAGGAGGAGATGTTGACGATATAGCCGCGGTTACCGACGGCATCGCGGTCCTCCTGTTTCAGGATCTGGTTGGCGACGAGCTGGGAGAGGAAGAGGGTGCCCTTGGTATTGATGTCCATGACAAAGTCATAACTTTCCTCGGTCATTTCAAGCAGGTCGCGGCGAAACTTGGGGGCAACGCCCGCGACGTTCACCAAGGCATGGACAGCCCCGAAGTGGGAGAGTGCGGTATCAAGCAGGGCTTGGCGATCGGAGGCGTCGGCGAGGTTGCCGGAAATATAGACGAAATTTTCGCCCAAGGCGGCGATGCGGTCGGCGCAGGCGTCGGCGGTGACGATATCCATGCCGACGACGTGAAATCCGTTTTGGGTGAGGAGCTGAGCGGCGGCGTAGCCGATGCCGCCCATAGCGCCGGTGATGATAGCGGTTTTGGTCATAATTAGGGTTCCTTTCTTATGTGGATTGTGCGTACGTACATAACTTTCTAACTTATGGATGACTTATTGCCTATTTCTTTGGCTCAACCCATATAAATAGGTGAATGAAAATATGCGTCTATCTTATGGGGTAGGGACCCCATCAGGGTGCTGCTGTCCGTTTGTTCAGAACAGAACCGCAACGGATTTTGCACAAAAATTTATCAAAAGGTTTTAAGGGGGTGTGGGGGGACTTTTTCAAAAGTCCTCCCACGTTCTTCTCAACCCTCACTTTTTCACCAATTCCTTATAAATCGGTGCATAAACCTCGGCATCGCGGATGACGCAGCCCGGGGTGCCGCCCTTCTGTCGCATGATCTGTGTACACATCGAGCAAGCCATGCAGATCTTCTCGGGATACAGCTTGCCGTCCCGCAGAATGTCACGTGCCAGATCGGGATATGCCAGAATCAAGCGGCCAAAGCCGGCCATGGCATAGCGGTCGTTCTCCACGCAGGCTGCCGCCACGTGAGCCGACTCGGTGCCCATGTAGCTGAGCGCCGAGGAGATGACCGCCACGGAGGGAATCTCGCGGGCAACGGTCGCAATGCCGTCGCTCATTCGCGCGCAGCCGACCATCGGGTGCTCGGGCTGCTCGTAACCACCGCGTGCGTAGGGACGGTTTACGTGGGGATTGAAATAGGGATTGCCCATGGTGAAATTCAGCAGCTTGACGCCGTAGCTCGCCAGCTCCTTGACCAGTGCGATCGCCTCGGTGTAGTCCGGCTCGATGCCATAACCCTCGCGCGTGCCAAAGCCCAGAGGGTATTCGTAGCCGTCGTAGAGATTGAGGCGGGAGGTGACGATAAAGTCACGGCCGCAAGCCTGCAGGCTGCCCTTGACGCTCTCTCGCAGAAGACGGGTGCGATTCTCAAAGCTGCCGCCGTACTTGCCGGGGCGTGAATATGAGGAGAGCAGCTCGCACAGCAGATAGCGATGGCAGCACTTGATATCGGCGCCGTCAAAGCCCGCGCGCTCGGCTCTTGCTGCCGCGGAGATCAGGCTCTCACCCAACGCGTCCAGATAATCGTCCGTGACGATGTCCGCATCGGTGCAGGGGGCGTTTTGCTCCAGCAGGGGATTGCGGCAGGCGATCATGGGGGCGCGCTCTCCTTCGGGCTTGCTGTAACGTCCCGAATGTGTCAGCTGCGCGATGACAATCGGCTCATAACCGTTTTCCTTGAGGCAGGTGGTCTTGATGCGTTCGACCAGACGGGCAAAGTCGTCTGCGTTACCGTCGTGGAAATAGAGCTGGCGCGGGTTGGCGCGTCCTTCCTCGGCGACCGCCATTGCCTCGACCCAGACCAGACCCGCACCTCCGCAGGCAAAACGGTCGTAGCGGCGGATGGTCAGCGTGTCGGGACAGCCGCTCGGAGTGCCGTCGCAGCCTTCCATGGGCTGGTAAGCGATGCGGTTGGGGGCGACCTTTGTCCCAATGGTCAACGGCTTCGCCAATGGAGTCAGGTCGTCCGCGTAGGGCAGCGTGACCGCCGCGTCTGTACATTGCGTTAAAAATTCTTGCTTGGATTTTGGTACTTTGACATTCATATGTATGTTGTTCCTTTCGATGTATTCATTCGGCAGGGCGTCGCCCCGCACTCTTCAAGGACTTTTTGGAAAAATCCTCCTTTTCGGGATTTCCTCTTTCATCCCGTCAGCAACACCATGTTTTTCGTCGTGGCCTTCCCACGACGAAAAGCGGAGTTTCCGAGCCGCGAGAAGGGCAGGGCGTCGCCCCGCACTCTCCAAGGACTTTTTGTAAAAATCCTCCTTTTCGGGATTGCCTCTTTCTTCCCGTCAGCACCTCCTTGTTTTTCGTCGTGGCTTTCCCACGACGAAAAGCGGAGTTTACGAGCCGCGATAGCCGCGTGCGTATCAGCGGTCGCAAGACCGCGTTAGCACGCGAGAAGGACGGGGTCCTTAGGGGCGGAGTCCCTAAGTCGGTTTCTTGGTTCGTTCTTTGCCGAGGCAAAGAATGAACAATCAGTAAAATAACCTTAGAACGCTATGTTCGCACCATCTTACTTCACCTAACCGCCTCTCTCCTCATCCACCGCTGCGCGGTCCCCCTTCCCCGCTGGGGAAGGCTTGCTGTTGATTTGTTCGCACCAT
>JAFTJZ010000070.1 GCA_017456145.1 Clostridia bacterium | reverse complement strand
CGGCTGTGAGGTGTATGCCACCGAGGACGCTGACATCGTTCTTGTTCGGGATGGCGAGAGCAGCCACGCCTTTGAGCGTCCGCAGCCCTCGGAGTTTGCAGGCTCGGCCCCACCCGATCAGTCGGGGCTGGCACCCGAGGAGATAGAGGATGTAACAGTCCCACGGGGACTGATGTGGAAAGGGATGTTTTTTCGCCAAATACAGTCGGTTGCTCTTAACGATATTCCGACCGACGTAGAGGAAATCGGCGCGGTCTTGAGAGATAGTTATCGTATCTCCGAGCTGGATTTCAGTAGTAACTGCGGTTTTGTGGGGTACAGGATTTTCCGCAGTACAAAAACACCGAATTTGTTGTACATCGCCTGCGACGGTGAATATTGGGTATTCCGCTTTGCGGGATGATATTATATCCTAAAATCGGGGGAGAGTTTCAAATGTAAAAAATGCATTTGAAACTCTCCCCGTCATTTTTTACTTTGCGGTTAAACACCGCAATTTTTACCTGCTTTGCAGGCGAAAAACGAAAGTTCCGCGCGGTAAAAAAGCCTACCGTCGGCTTTTTTGCGCAGGGGCCGCGCCAATGGCGCAGCCCCATTCTTGTTTATTCGATCAACCCAATCTCCTGCAGCGACCTCTCGGCGCGATAGGTGGGAAGATGAAAGGCGAAGATCTTTTCGATGACGCTGCGGTCATCCTCGGCGGCTCTTTCCGTGCTCTCGGCGGCGGCTGTGGCAAGCGTGTAGCGCAGACGGTAGTAGGTGGTGGTGCAATTCGCGTCATAGTCGTAGTAGATCTCGCTCAGCTTGCTTTCGGCATCGGGGTCGTGGCAGATGTCGCTGCCCTGCCGCGCGTCAAGAATCTGTGCCATGCGGCAAAGCTCAGGAATGGCTGCCTCTCCAAGCTCCTGCATCGCGAACAGATCTACGTCGTCCAGTGTACCGTCCAGATACCGATCGATGTTGTAGCGTGCGATCTGTGTGTCGAGATTTCCATAGGAGAGCGAGACCAGCATGCCAAGTGCAGCAAGTAACGAGATGGCGACAACCGGTGTTTTTGGGGCGAATTGCTTGACGATCACCGTCAAAAAGATGACGGCGAGCAGCAGCATGATGCAGCTTGCATACACTCGCTTTTGCGTCAGCCCGTAGGTCTTGATATAGAGCGCCATTTTGGAGATCGCCGTGCTGATCAGAACCAGTGTGAACAGCGCGTAGATCAGTGATAGGATCTTCAGCAGCAGCGGCGGGGTTTCGCTTTTACGCTTGAAAAAGAGTGAAATACCGAGCAGCAGCGCAAGATTGATCACGGCAACCCAGCACAGCTGGAAGAATCCTTCTCTTGCATATTGCGCGTAACTCAATTCGGCGGGCAGCTTGCCCGTAAAGCCGGAAATATAATATTGCCACTGGGAAATGAAGAAAACGACATACAAAAACAAAAGCGGGAGTGAGGCAACCAGCACCGTTACGGCGGAGACGCTGCGCAGACCTTTTGCGGTATTTGAGAGTGCTGTCGGTGTCAGTGCGCCCTCGGCTCTTTGATCCGCGGCGGAAACGTACAATCCAAAGATATACATCCCGATGACGATGCCCACCAGCAGGCTGAACAGGTGAGAGAAGATATCGCTGAAATCCAGATCCAGGATGTCGTTCAAAAGAGCGGTAAAGGTTCTGTCATAAGAGAGCAGGCTGCACACGACCGCTGTGGGAATGACGGCAATTAGGACACCGAGAAGGATTTTGAGCAGAAATTTCCCGCTCTTCTTTGCCGTCCGCCCCGAAAAAAGGGCTTGCCCCATGCTTGTGAGAGAATGAAACGGATAGACGCAAAGAGCATTCCAATAATCAGCCAGAATCAGCCCCGAAAAATGAGGGGTGACGGTGTTTCCCAGTGCGGCATAAATATAATAGCCGTAGGTGATAAGAGCAAAGACATAAGCAAGCCACGCGATCAGCCCGTTGGCACAGAGAACAAGTGAGAGCGACAGCACGAGCGCCAGCGCCGCTGCCGCCGTCGGCAACGGGCGGAGCTTTATCTTCTTGATGACAAATACCATCGTCGTGCCCAGATACAGCAAAAGGATCAACAGAAATCCTCCGAATGGGCTACTCAGCACGGGAAAGACGCGGCAGAACAGATAACCCTCGAGCAAACAGAGCCATGCGAATACGATCTCAAGCAAAGTGTAAGTGCGGGGTGGGGTGGTGCGCGTGGATGGCACCGCGGGGATAGGGGTTGCGTGATCCATCATGATTCCTCCTCATCGATATATTCCAGAATATCCTCCACGCGGCAGTCCAGTGCGCGGCAGATGGCGTCCAGCGTGGAAAAGCGGATGGCCTTGGCCTTGTTGTTTTTAAGTATTGACAGATTGGCAAGCGTAATGCCGACTTTCTCGGAGAGCTCATTCAATGACATCTTGCGCTTTGCCATCATGACATCCAAATTGATTCTGATCATGCCACACCTCTTATATTGTCAGCTCGTTTTCCGATTTGATCTCACTTGCCTCTTCTAATACGTTTTTGACTACCCGCAGGCAGATCCCCAGAAGGAGGGCGGCAAAGGCAAGCACCAGCGAAAGACGGAAATACCATCCCATTCCAAAGCAGAGTGCCCCCAGCAGCATACAGCACCAGGAGATGCCGCGTACAAGGTCGGTGCTCGTTCGGGTGAAGACCAAGCCGCGCCGCACCCGCATCAGCAGCCAAAAGAGCAGCCCGTCGGCAAGAGAGACCGACAGAAGAATGAGATACGCCAGTACCAGAACGAGCGTGAAGTCGGCATGAGCAAGCGGCGCCCCCTTGACGTCGATCAGCGTTTCGGCAAGGGCCGGCATGCCGATCGCTCCCACCACGCAGCCGATAAAAAAGATGATGGAAAGCACCATGGAAAGATAGAGTGAATATTTTTTGGGGATTCGTAGCATAACGGTTCTCCTTTTTTGTGTGTTCTGATGCTACCATTATACACCATCATTTGTCGTTTGTCAATAGAAAATTATCGAAAAACGATAAAAATATTTTGAATCACAATAAAACGGCATCCGCTCACATGAGCGAGTGCCGTTTGTGCTGCTTTCAATATGGATTTTGCTGTTGATTCCTTTGGGACAGAAGTTTTTTCAAGGCTCGATGTTCCTTTTGCGGAATTTGGTTGCTGTGGATCTTCTCTTAAGGATTTCCCCAAAGCTTTTGGAAAGAGAGAACGGGGGAGCTCTTTTTCTCCCCCGTTTTTTATACTTGTTATTTCAACGCTTTCTCGACTCTGTCGGCGATGTGAGGTGCATCCAGACCGTACTCTGCCAGCACGGAATTGGCGGGGCCGCTGCGCCCGAACTTGTCGTCCACACCGATGCGGGTGACCTTGACGGGATCCGCCTCGGCAAGCGACTCCAGAACCGCAGCGCCCAAGCCGCCGATGACGGAATGCTCCTCTGCGGTGAAGATGTGATCGTACTTGGCGGCAACATCAGCCAGCAGCGCGTTGTCCATCGGCTTGATGGTGTGGATGTTGATGACGCCGGCGTCAATGCCGCGCTCGGCAAGCAGCTTGCGAGCCTTGAGCGCCTCGCCGACCATCAGACCGGTTGCGATGATGACAGTATCCTTACCCTCGGCAAGAACGATGCCCTTGCCGGGAACGAAAGGAACGTCAGGCGAGGAAACAGTTTCCACCGCGCTGCGTCCGATACGGATGTAAACAGGACCGTCGATCGACAGGGCTGCCTCGGTGGCGCGCATGGTTTCGGGACCGTCGCAGGGAGAGAGCACCGTCATGCCGGGGATGACACGCATCAGCGCAAGGTCCTCAATGCACTGGTGGGTCGCGCCGTCCTCGCCCACCGAAAGACCTGCGTGCGTTGCACCGATCTTGACATTCAGGTGGGGGTAGGCGATGGAATTGCGGATTTGCTCGTATGCACGGCCTGCGGCAAACATGGCAAAGGTGGATGCGAAGGCAACCTTACCGGTGGTGGCAATGCCTGCCGCGATGGACATCATGTTCGCCTCGGCAATGCCGCATTGAATGAAACGATCGGGAAATTTCTTCTCAAAATAAACCGTGCGGGTGGGATCGGACAGATCGGCGCAAAGCACCAAAAAGTCATGGCTCTCGCCAAGTGCGCATAAGGCCTTGCCGTAACCGTCTCGGGTTGCCATTTTTTCGATTCCTTGGGTGGGGGTTGTACTCATATCTAAAACCGTACCTTTCGTGATCTCGGTGCGCGGGCAGAGCTGCCGCGCATAACTTAACGGATATATTATATACCTAAGCGTGCCGTTTGTCAAGAGGAAAGCAGGGATTTTGGTGAATTGTCGGGGAATTTACGGGATTTGTTTTTTATATAATCTGTCGGCAATGGTATGAAAAAAGGGATAGGAATATGCATATACACTCTAAAATTGTCTCGCTAACTTGACAACCACTTGAAAATATAGTATAATGAAAACAATTATAAAAAATCCGTGGGTGCAGGTGGATCCGGGCGAGAGTATGCTGATCGGCTCGGCAGAGCTTGTATACCGCCCCGACGGTGATATGGCGGGACAGCGCGCCTTCTTTCAAATATGGGTGTCGGTGCCGCCGACATCCGCATGAGGATATTCGCTCCATCTGCGTCAATGCCATGAAAGCGAGAAACGCTTTGATGTAAAATTCATAACGAGTGCGGGCGCGATGAAACCATGGAGAAAGCGATGTACGATATCTTAAAGAAAATCCCAGAACAGAGTAAATAATAGGAGGATTACCCATGAACCGAATCCACATTATCGCTTGCCGCGTGCTGCAGAGAGAGTTTTCCGCCGCACTGGCGCATACGTCACTCAAGGCGGACATTTCTTATCTTCCCCAGGGCTTACATAACACGCCCGATCAACTTCGCACCATGCTGCAAGCAGAAATCGACCGCATTTTTGAGTACCACCGCGCGGGGATGACATCCTATCTGCCCGACGCCATCGTGCTGGGCTACGGACTCTGCTCCAATGCCGTCATTGGACTGACGGGTCGCTCACTGCCCTTGATCGTACCGCGCACCGACGACTGCATGGCGCTCTTTTTAGGCTCGCAGGCGCGGTATCTGGACTATTTTCAGTTGCACAGCGGTACCTATTGGCTCAACAACGGCTGGGTCGAGGCATCGCGCGTACCGACGATGCAGGAGATCGAGTCACACCGTGCCGAGCTGACCGAAAAATACGGAGAAGACAACGCGGACTTTCTCATCGAGCAGGAGCTGCTCTGGACCAAGAACTACAAGTCCTGCGGCTTTATCGACTCGCCTCTTTACCATAACGAGGAATACTGCGATCTTGCGCGTCGCTTTGCAGCCGATTTTAATTGGTCGTTCTTCCGTGTGGATGGTGACAGCCGTATGATCGACAGCATCTGCCGCGGCGAATTTCCCGAGAGCGAATATCTCGTCTGCCCGCCCGGGCATCGCGTTGCTGAGTCGTTTGACGCAGGGAAGGTCAAGGCGGAGAAAATGTAAGCAGAACAGAATAATGTAAGTAGAATCAACGAAAAGCAGTGGCTCAGGCATGAAGCTGAACCACTGCTTTTTTTGTTTTCCGCCGCAATTTATACGTAATACGGATTGGGCTTGCAAAGAATGGCTATAAAATCAATGATTACGCCGATGGAGAACAGACCTCCTGTGAAGATATAGAGGATTCCCATTCCGACTTTCCCCTCATAGAATTTATGCGCACCAAAGAATCCAAGGAAAAAGCAAAGGAGTAAGGCGACCCATTTGTTTTTGGCTCGACCGCTCCTACCGTTCACATTGGCGTTGACGTTGGTGTTTGTGTTGGTGTTGAGATTGGAGTTGTTGATAACGATATTTGGTGTGGACGTGGCTTCTTGCTTGATTTCTTCTACCTGTCTGCCGCAATGCGTACACAAAACGGCATCCTTTGCGATTTTTTGGCCGCAAAATTTGCAAAACTTTGTAGCAGTTTCTTGGTTGACTTCGTTCGATGCCCCTTGATTCATAATAGTGATCTCCCTGTTAGAATATTGTAACAGTTTCGTTACATACTCATTATATCACAAAACGAGATAATTGTCAATATCTCATAATGAGATTTTATATAATAAAATAAAAAAAGGGGCACGCTATGAGACTCAAAGACATTCGCGAGGACTTGGATATTACGCAACAGCAGGTGGCGGAATATCTTCACGTCAAACAGAACACCTATTCACAGTATGAAAACGGGCACCGACAATTGCCCATCGAGCTGTTGATGCAGCTGGCGCTGTATTTTCACACGTCTACGGATTACATTCTGGGCTTGACCGACGTGCGCCAACCGTACGCGCGGGCGGGCGGAGTGATGCTGCCGACGAACAAACGAAAGGAGCCCCACGATGCCACTTGAAAATATTTCCCAGCCCGATCTGATGCTGCTGTCGCCCACGCTGCGGCTGCGGAAATACGACGGCAATTACGAAAGCTTTCTGGCGGGGTATCAAGATCCCTACGTTTACCAAAATTCCGAGGGGATCTTTGACGATGCCAAAAAGCCCGATCTTTCCTACGTCAAGGGGATGTGCGACTATCTTTCCCGCGTGGGGGAGCTGTATTATATTGAGGTCAAGCAGGACGATGCCTTTCTTCCCGTGGGGGACGTGACCATCAAAACAGAAAATCCGCCCATTGCCATCTGGGTGGAGAAATACCGTGGCGTGGGTATCGGCTCGGCAGTCATGCGGGCGGTTATCGAGCGATTGCGCACGCTGGGCTTTACACGCATCACGGGCTCGACGGTCTACAAATGGAACATTCCCTCGCAGCGGATGCACGAGCGACTGGGTTTTTGTCGTACGGGCGAGGATGGAGATGAGATCTATTACGCGCTGGAACTTTGAAAATACGGCGGTTCGATCTGTTCCGTGCATAGGGAACGAATCATCCCGACAGGATACGTTGCCACCCCCGAAATTGTATGCTTTCCACAATTTCGGGGGTGGTTTTTTATGCCATATTCCGAAAATGCAGCTTGAGGTTAATAAATTTATAAAAACAGTTGACAATTTATGTACTACATGGTATACTAAATATACAAAAAAGTTTGTTGCAAGTTTTGCTGCGATTCGTATATGAAAGAGGTGAGTCCAATGGGCTGTTGTGTTCGCTTCCATACCCTTATCCCCAGCTTTAGACAGTTTGAGATCATGACACACGCGCCCCAAATTTATTAAACAAAGGAGATTTTTATTATGAAGAAAAGAACTATAATACCACGGACGGTCATCTTCGAGCAATAAAGGCGTATAAAGACGTGGATTACGCAGTATATGGTACTAATATGAAAACTCTAAAATATTGTTTGTTAATATTGTTTTTGCTTTCTCTACTGTTGTCCTGTACCCGGGAAATGCCCGATGATGAGCTGCTTGTGCCCGATGAGCAGCAGGAGAATGTTGAAATAGCACCGATAAACCGGAGTTTATACGAGGACAGCGGTGTATTTCAAAATACAAAGTACATGAAAAATCTGCCCGGTATACTCCTCGTTTGCGATCAGACGCAAGGGGCTACACTCTATTACGTCAATAAAGAGAGTGAGGAAGAGCGGATCTATTGTTTCGATCCTCTGTGCAAGCACGGAAATTGCGTGGCTTATCACTTTTATTTGCCGCGAAATTTGGTTTACCATCCGTACGATGATGCGATATACGGCACCACGGTGCAGCATGGCTTAGGCTGCGGCACGGAGCTTTATCGGATCGACCCGCAAACGCAGGAAATCGAACTGGTTTGGCAGGGAAACGGAAATGATTTGGATCGATTCCTGTACGCCTACGAGCAATACGTCTTTTTTGTCGTCGAAAATTCGGAAAAAGGGTACGACATCATGCGATACGACGCAGAGAGAGACGAGGTTGAGCAAATGGCACCGCCCAACGGAAAAGCGTTTATGCGGTTTTTCTATATACAGGGCGAGAAGATCATCGTGCGTTTTATGGACGAGAAGGAGTGGTATCAGACAGACGAGGATTTCTCGCAATTTATTTCGCTTGGGTCGAACGGTATGACGTATTTTGATCAGGAGCGTGCCATTCAACTGATTTCAACCGAGGGCGAGATCTTCGGCTTTCGGGTGCAGTATTTCGGCAGCGAACAAACAAAGGTGTTCTTTGAGAGCGACGTGAGCGTACTCAATCTCGGGTATGACGGAAAATACGTTTATTATGCGGAATATATCCAGGCTGCAAATGGCTCCTTTTTGTTGGATGAGATGCTGTACCGCGTTTGTGTCGATGACGGCGAGGTTGAGCAGCTTTGTCCGCTTGGAGGGACTCCGATGGAAGTTGCCTGCTACGATGGCAATATTTATTATCATGTAAAGAAATATTCGGACGGTAGCCCTGATTTTTTCTACGGGAAATTGATCGAAACGGAAAGCGGCTTTGTTGCCGAGGATTTTGATCTGTACGTTCCCCCGTTGTATTAGTCGGGAGGGCAGCGGAGGCTGTGTGAAATGATCGGGTTTTACAGAGCCGTTGTCCCACGATCGACTCCCCCGTGCCCGCACCCGTGATTGTGTGCTTTGCACAATTTCGGGGGCGGATTTTTGTGCCATATTCCGAAAATGCAGCTTGAGGTTAATAAATTTATAAAAACAGTTGACAATTCATGTATAATCTGTTATACTGAAAATACAATAGGTCGGTTGTACAGTGAATTGAATTTTTTACAAATGGTGATATTGAAAAGAATGATGAAACGATTTTTTAGAGTTATATTTTTGATAATCGTCATGTCTTCCGTATGCTCCTGCGCCGATGAGATGCTGCCGGTCGAGCCGGACATGGAGATGGTGCAGGAGCAAAAGGAGGAGCCAATGGAGATTGATGACAGTCTGTACATGCCCTCCGACAACGATATTTTCTATCGAGGACATTCGTATTTTTCCAATCTTCCCGGTATGGTTTTAGTCATGGATCAAAATATCCACTGGGGTGGTGTACATCTGTCCTATATCAACAAAGCGAATCAGAAAGAATATTATTTTTGCTATGATTCGTTGTGCGATCATTCGGAATGCGATACAGGGTATGCCGGAATGTTCGTCTACCCGGATTACTTTGTGTGGTCGTCCGTAGACCAAAATTTATACGCATTGCGCGGAAAGGACGGAACGGCACATTCCTCAGACGGTGCGCTGTACCGCTTTGATCTGTATACGCAGGAGGTGGAGAAGGTCATTCCCTCCAACGGAAACGCCTTTCGCTCCGTGTATGCGACCGATCGTTACATCCTGCTGGAGCGATACAACGGTGACAGCGGAAAGGATATTATTCGCTTTGATCCGTTGACGGATCAATATAAGAGTATCACACCGCCGCAGGGGCGTACGTTCAATAGTCTTTACGTCGCGGGTGAGACCGTACTGGTAGCCTTTATCGATGATCCATATTACTACTTGACCACGACCGCGTTTGATGAATATCAGCCGACAGCCATGCGTACCTGTATCTACTTAAAGGGAACAACGGCGTACGGTACGGCGGATATCGACGGAAATGTAGTCAATACCCAGCAACCGCATCGTGTTCTTTACCGCCAGGATCTGCTTACGGGGGAGATGACGACGCTGTATACCCACGAAAATGCGGGGATCACTACCGCCGGCTTTGACGGAGAATATATTTATTTCGTCCTGCGTAAGGAAGATGAAAAAAATTCCGGGCGAAGTCTTTGCGATACGGTGCTGTATCGCATTTCGGTCAACGGTGGTGAGCCGGAGCCCATGCTGGATTTCTGCAAGGAAAACACGGGCTTGCGCACGGATTTCTATGCGACGCAGGTGCGGAGCTTTGACGGTGTGCTGTACGTTGTACTGAAACAGGTCGTTTCCGATGGCCTGATGGACATCTACGGCGTGATCTCCGTTGAGGACGGACAGTGGCGCTTTGATACGCTGAGCGTGGGGGATGAGCCTTGAGTGTGAGGCGCAGCAGAGCAGGCTACATTGAATTATAATATGAATCGATTGGAATATTTCCAAAGGATTCATTCGTATTATGATTTCAACATCGATAGCAGACAGGTTACTCCAAATTATGGAGATATTGGAGTGACGATAAGTGAATATATCGGCGTGAACTTCACAATATACGGACACTCTACATGTGAAGATTGATTGTATGAATTCATTACGTTTATCGGAGATATAAGGAGATATAACCTATGAAAAAACTGGGGTTACTTATCTGTATCATATGTTTTGTGTGCCTGTTTACTGCATGTGCACATGAAATGCCAGAGGAACTTCCACAAAACGGTAACACGGACGTTGTAAATGATGTTGAGCAGCAGGGTGAAAATGCTGTGATTGACGGCACATTGTTTACGCCATCTGACAATGAAATCGTGTATGCGGGTATTCAATATTTTTCTAATTTGCCCGGCATGGTTTTGGTCATGGATCAGAATATTCACTGGGGCGGTGCACACCTGTCCTATGTCAACAAAGCGAACATGAAAGAGTATTATTTCTGTTTCGACCCGTTATGTGATCACATGGAGTGCCCTACAGGATATGCAGGTTTCATGATTTGGCCATGGTATTTCGTCTGGTCGCCGGCAAGCGAAAATCTGTATGCACTTTGCGCGGACAGTAAGTCTACTCTGCGCACAGATGGAGCTCTGTACCGTGTGGATATGTATACGCAAGAGATTAAGCAGGTTGTTCCTACCGATGGAAATAAAATAACCGCCATATATGCGACAAATGATCATATTTATTTGAAACGCGAGCGCGCTGAGAGTGGTATTAACGTGATACGTTTTGACCCATTGACGGAAAAGTATGAAACGATTGCTGCTCCGCAGGGTAAGATCTTTTGGGATTTTTGCATTTCCGGAGAAACCGTTTTGGTGCGATTTATTGACGAGTCGTGTATCTGTCTGACCACACTCGATTTTGAAGAATATACTCCCATTTCGCTGCAACGTTATGATTTCATTGTGGGAACGACCGCTTACAGTACAGCGGATTTCGATGGAAATTATATCCTGGATATGGCGTCTCAGCGTACGATATGTAGATATGATTTGTTGTCGGACGAGGTAAAAATCCTGACTTCTTTTGAAAATGCGGCGGTTGAGTGCGTCGGTTGCGATGGGGATTATATTTACTATATATTATGGAGCTTAGCGGATGGCGACCCTGAAAAAGTAAGTCAACGGGAAACAACCCTTTACCGTATTTCGGTCGACGGCGGTGAGCCGGAGCCTATGCTGGATTTCTGTAAGGAAAACACGGGCTTGCGTACGGATTTTTATGCGACGCATGTGCAATGCTTTGACGGGGTATTGTATGCGGTTTTATCGCAGGTCGTTTCCGATGGCCTGGCGGACATCTACGGCGTGATCTCCGTTGAGGACGGACAGTGGCGCTTTGATACGCTGAGCGCGGGGGATGAGCCTTGAGTGTGGGGCGCAGAGCACGAATATGGAATAAGGGATCGGTTTGCCAAGGCGAGCCGATCCTGTTTTTTCATCCGAATCGGGCGAAAATCGGGTGTGATTGCCGCCTTTTCCTATTTTACAGTTGACAACGGGCGACTTATGTGGTAAAATATAGTGTTAAGAAATGAGATCCCCCCGCGTCGGCGGGCGGGAGAAAGGAATATTTGCAATTATGAGTAAAGCCAATTTGGTTACCCCCCGCACCTTGGCGGGTTTTATGGAGCTGTTGCCCCGCGATCAGCTTATCTTTGAGCGTATTCGCGCGGCCCTTGAGGAGACGTATGCCTTGTATGGCTTTTATCCCTTGGACACGCCCGTGCTGGAGCACGCCGAGATCTTGTTTGCCAAGGCGGGCGGCGAGACCGAAAAGCAGGTCTATCGCTTTATGAAGGGTGACACCGATCTTGCGATGCGCTTTGATCTGACCGTGCCGCTGGCCAAGTACGTTGCCAAGAACGCGGGCGAGTTGTCCTTCCCCTTCCGCCGTTATCAGATCGGCAAGGTCTACCGCGGCGAGCGGGCACAGAAGGGAAGATTCCGCGAATTTTATCAGTCCGACATTGACATCATCGGCGACGGCGAGCTGGGGCTCGCCAACGACGCCGAAATTCCCGCCATTATCGATACGCTGCTGCGTAAGCTGGGACTTGACGAGTTCGTGATCCGCATCAATAACCGTAAGATCCTCTCGGGCTTTTTCACGCTGCTGGGGCTTGGCGATCAGATCGAGAACGTGCTGCGCACGGTGGACAAGATCGACAAGATCGGCGCGGACAAGGTCAGAGAAGAGCTGACCGACACCTTTGCCGTTCCCGCAGAGGCTGCCGCAAGGATCACTGATTTTATTGCGCTCAAGGGCTCGAACGCCGAGATCATCGCGGCTCTGCGCGAGATGGCGGGCGAGGACGAGCTGTTCAACCTCGGCATTGACGAGCTGGAGACGGTCTGCGCCGGTATCCTTGCCTTTGGCGTGCCCGAGGATCACTTCCGCATTGATCTGTCGATTGCCCGCGGCTTGGATTATTACACCGGCACGGTCTATGAAACCACGCTTTTGCGTCATCCCGAGATTGGCAGCGTCTGCTCGGGCGGTCGCTACGACAATCTGGCGGGCTTTTACACCGAAAGACGGCTGCCCGGCGTGGGAATGTCGATCGGTCTGACCAGACTGTTCTACATCCTCAACGAGATGGACGAGCTGGGCCGCGCCATGGACGCTCCCGCCGACGTGTTGGTCATTCCCATGACGGACGACATGACCCCTGCCATTGCGGTGGCGGCACAATTGAGAAAAGAAGGCATCCGTACCCAGATCTATATGGAAAAGAAGAAGTTCAAGGTTAAGATCGGCTACGCAGATAAGCTGCATATGCCGTTTGCCCTCTTCCTTGGCGAGGACGAGATCAGGGACGGCAAGGTAACTGTCAAAAACATGGTCAGCGGTGAGCAGACCACCGACACAGTATCGGCGATGGTGCCGATGATCCGCGAGGCGATCGCGGCAAAGAAAGCAGAGCCGATCATTGTAATGTGAGATATCAGCAAGGATCAAGAGAGCATCGGGGGTGTGGCGAGATGGCGACAATAAGAAAACACGGCATGAGCGCAAGGGCATACACCGTGGACGCGACGAGCGCCTGCGCACTTACCTCCATGGGCTTGATGCTGTTGTCCTCGGCGCTGCGGCTGATCTATTACGTGCAAAAACCGCTGCTCATCGGAGAATTGCTGCTCCATCTGGTGCTGCCGCTGGCTGCGGCGACGGCTTTTATTTGCGCGGTGGTCTTTTGGGGACATATCAGCGCACTGCCGACGGCGGTAGGCGTGCTGCTCGGGGTGATCTTCTTCGCGCTCAAGGCGAAGGATTTCGCACCCTTGCATCAGACGCTTTGCACCATATTATACCTTGGCGTGGCCGTACTCTACACCTTGACGGTGTTGGGGATTCTACCGACCAAAAAGCTGCTGTACCCTCTCTTTGGCTTGCCGCTACTCTACCACATTCTGGTGGAGGACACGCAATATTATTTCTTTGCCGACCCGCCTGTGCCGTTCTTTGAGTGGCTGCCCGAGATGTCGGTGCTGTGCATCATGGCGGGACTGCTTTGTGTGTCGTTGGCGCTTGAAAAAGCGGTGAGCTTAAACCAAGGCTGATAAAAAAAGCGATGGATTTCCACAATGGAAATGCATCGCTTTTTTATTGTAGCTGCGGGAATTTTTGTTTCAGGGCATCGATCTCGGCGGGGGGCGGCTCGGGGGTATCGCGCAGGGGGAAGGGGATCCCCATGCGGTCGTATTTCTCGATGCATAAGCGGCGGAAGGGGAGCAGCTCGACCTTCTCGACGCAACGGTGTGCATCCTTTACAGCGCAGAGGCGTGTGAGGGACGTGTCATTGTCATTGAGCGTTGGGATATAGACATATCGCAGCCAAGTGGGGATATTCTGCTCCTGCAGATAGGAAAGAAAACGGTCAGCGGTGGCTTGCTCCATGCCGGTATAGCGCCGGTAATCCTCGGCGTTGGTATATTTATAATCCAGCAGGACGAGGTCGGTGACGCGGAGCAGCGCTTTGGTGGTGTCGTTCAGGATGCAGCCGGAGGTGTCCAGCGCAGTATGGATGCCGCGAGCCCTCAGGGCGGTGAAAAGTGCAGTGATAAATTCGGCTTGTAAGAGCGGTTCGCCGCCCGAGACAGTGACCCCGCCGTGCTTGCCGAAATATTTGCGGCAGCGCTCGATCCGACCGAGCAGCTCGTCTACAGTGACGGGCGTGCCGCCTTTGGGATCCCACGTGTCGGGGTTATGGCAGCAGACGCAGCGCAGGGGGCAGCCTTGCATAAAGATGACCGCGCGCACCCCGGGGCCGTCGACGGTGCCGAGGGATTGGAAGGAGTGGATGCGAGCGGTGAGAGAATGTGTAAGCATAGTTCTTTTTGAATGAATACGGTGCGAACAAAGCGTTCTGGTTTTAGATGGTTTATGGTTCATTTCTTTGACACACGTCAAAGAAACGAACCAAAGAAAACGTGCATAAGGGGCTGGCTGCCCCTTATGTAACCCCGCATCTGCCGTCTGCCACTATTCGGGAGGACGGCAGATGCGAAGTCCGTAGTTGTCCGTAGACGGAATGAATCTATTGGACTTTACTTGTGGGGGAGGGGCCCCGCATGGGTGATTGGTTGGTTTAGATAGAAACGAGCCGCAAAAAACAGCCAAGAAATTTTCCAAAAGTTTTTGGGATTCTTAAACTCTTTTTTCAAAAAGGGTTTAAGCCCGCGGAGCGCGGGTGCAGGGCAGAGCCCTGCTACCGCAGGCGTTTTACATGGTCTGGTGGAACGTGCGGGAGATGACTTCCTTTTGCTGCTCACGGGAGAGCTTGCAGAAGTTGACGGCGTAACCCGAGACGCGGATGGTCAGGTTGGGATAATTTTCGGGGTGCTCGTAGGCATCCATGAGCGTTTCGCGGTTGAGGACGTTGACATTGAGGTGGTGAGCGTCGTTGGAGAAATAGCCGTCAAGGATGGAGACAAGGTTGTCCGCGCGCTGGTCGTCGTTCTTACCCAGTGCATCGGGGACGATGGAGAAGGTATTGGAAATACCGTCCATAGCGTCGGAATAGAGCAGCTTGGAGACCGAGTTGAGGGATGCAATGGCACCATTTTCCTCGCGATTGTGCATGGGGTTGGCACCGGGGGCAAAGGGCTCGCCAGCCTTGCGTCCGTCGGGGGTTGCACCCGTCTTCTTGCCGTAGACCACGTTGGAGGTGATGGTCAGGACGGAAAGCGTATGACGTGCATCGCGGTAGGTCGGTGTCTTTTTGAGCTCCTCGTGAACCAGATGCACCAGCTCCTGCGCGATGACGTCCACGCGGTCGTCGTCATTTCCGTACTTGGGGAAATCACCGACCGTCTCAAAGTCAACGATCATACCGTCCTCTCCGACGATGGGGCGAACCTTCGCGTAACGGATCGCCGAGAGCGAGTCGGTGATGACCGAAAGTCCTGCGATGCCGAAGGCCATCAGGCGCTCGACCTCGGTGTCGTGCAGAGCCATTTGGGTTTTTTCGTAGATATACTTGTCGTGCATATAGTGGATGCAGTTCATGGTGTTGACATAGAGACGGCACAGCCAGGACAGGTAGACGCGGAAACGCTCATAGACCTTGTCAAAGTCCAGAACCTCGCCGACCATCGGTTCCATCTGCGGACCGATGCGGGTGCCGAAGGTCTGGTCATAACCGCCGTTGAGAGCGATAAGCAGCAGTTTTGCCAGATTGGTGCGGGCGCCGAAGAACTGCATCTGCTTGCCGACTCTCATGGCGCTCACGCAGCAGGCGATGGCATAATCGTCCCCGAACAGCGGGCGCATCAGATCGTCGTTTTCATACTGGATGGAGTCGGTCTCAATGGAGATCTTGGCACAATATTTCTTGAAGCCCTCGGGCAGATGCTCGCTCCAGAGGACGGTCAGGTTGGGCTCCGGCGCAGGGCCGAGATTCTGCAGTGTGTGCAGAATACGGAAGGAGGACTTGGTGACCAGCGTGGCGTGATTCTTCGCCATGCCGCCGACCGCCTCGGTGATCCACATCGGGTCGCCGCCGAACAGCTCGTTGTACTCGGGGGTACGCAGATGACGCATCAGGCGGAGCTTGATAACCAGTGCATCCAGCAGCTCCTGCGCGCTTGTCTCGTCCAGAATGCCGGCCTTGATATCGCGTTCAATATAAATATCGAAGAAGGAACTGGTTCGGCCAAACGACATGGCGGCACCGTTTTGCTCCTTGTTGGCGGCAAGATAGGCAAAATACGTCCACTGAATTGCCTCGTGGGCGTTCTTTGCGGGCTGACTGATGTCACAGCCGTAGGAGGCGGCCATCTGCTTGAGCTTGCCAAGGAAGGTGATCTGCTCATAAAGCTCCTCGCAAAGGCGGATGTTTGCCTCGTTCATTTCACAAAAGCCAAGTGCAGCCTTGTCCTTCTTCTTGAACTCGATCAGCGCGTCGATGCCGTAAAGAGCCACGCGGCGGTAGTCGCCGATGATACGGCCTCTGCCGTATGCGTCGGGCAGACCGGTCAAAAGGGCACAATGGCGAGCTGCACGCATCTCGTCGGAATAAACGCGGAAGACACCGTCGTTATGGGTGGTGCGGTATGCGAACTGACGCTCGACCTCATCAGAGAGCTTGTATCCGTAAGCCTTGCAGGCATCACGCACCATGCGGATGCCGCCAAAGGGGTGGATGGCACGCTTGAGAGGTGTGTCGGTCTGCAGACCGACGATCAGCTCGTTTTCGCGATCGACATAACCGGGCGCGTAGTTACAAAGGGAAGATGCGGTGTCGGTGTCAATATCCAGCACGCCGCCCTTTGCTTGCTCCTCACGGAATAGCTGCTGTACCTTGTCGAACATGGCATTGGTGCGGGCAGTGGGGGGGGCGAGGAAAGAGTCGTCGCCGTGGTAGGGCGTTACGTTTTTCATGATGAAGTCACGTACGTTGACTTCGCGTTGCCAGATTCCTTCGCGGAATCCGTTCCATTGAGTAAATTGCATGGGCATAAGTGAACCTCCGTATATGAATATAAAGTAATGATTGGACGATTTCGCATGTGTAATCGATACATATAGGTGCGAATAAAAAATATAGAGCATCCCTGCATTTGATTGCAGAGCTGCCCAGACGGTCGGCCATATGGTATTTGCGACACACTGTGTACTCTCACATTTTCCGTCAGCACCGCAAACGTTTTCACATGAATTGCTTTTCTTTTATGGGATTTTGCGACAGCGAAATCCCGTGTGGCTACGCGATGTATGCACATACTTAATAGCCACACCGAGGCACAGCGGATTAAAGCGCTCTGCGGTGGGATTTTGCG
>JAFTJZ010000069.1 GCA_017456145.1 Clostridia bacterium | reverse complement strand
GGGCGCTGCCCCAAGCCCCGCTTAAGAAACTTTTTGAGAAAAGTTTCTTAAGGATCTTCAAAAACTCTCAATTATTTTTCGGCAAGATCGTTGTATTATCGGTTGTCCAAAAGTTTTTGGAAGTCCTGAAACCTTTTTCCCAAAAAGGTTTCCGGTCGCCGAAGACAAGCGTTGGGGCGCTGCCCCAAGCCCCGCTTAAGAAACTTTTTGAAAAAAGTTTCTTAAGGATCCTCAAAAACTCTCAATTATTTTTCAGCAAGATCGTTGTATTATCGGTTGTCCAAAAGTTTTTGGAAGTCCTGAAACCTTTTTCCCAAAAAGGTTTCAGGTCGCCGAAGGCAAAAGGAGGTCGTCATGCGAAAACGGATACCAAATTTTATATTACCCGTGCTGTGCGGCGCCTTTTTGCTCATTTTTGCGCTGGCGCTGCTGGTCACACCGCAAAAAGAATACTCTGCAGATGAAAATCGCAATCTGGCAACTGCACCTGCGCTGACCGCAGACGCTCTGCTCGACGGCTCCTACACGCGGGGGCTGGGTGATTACTTTGCCGATCAGTTTCCGCTGCGCTCCTCCTTTGTACGGCTCAAGACGATATGCGAGCAGCTGCTTTTCAAGGGAGAGAACAACGGTGTCATATTCGGGAAGGACGGATATCTCATCCCGCGTCCGGAATACACCGATGCACAATACGAGGTGCTCCGACGAAATCTCGGTGCGATGGCAAGCTTTGCCGAACTACTGACAGACAGCGCGGCTACAGAGGATATCCCTTTGTATCTAACCCCTGTTCCCCGCTCGGTGGACGTCAATCGCGCATATCTGCCCGCTCTATACGACACTGCCGCGGCTGATGCAGCTTGGGAGGTCTATCACGACCGCACCAACGCGCTCTCGCTGACGAGCATCGATCTCTACGCTCCGCTCCTGGATGCTGCAGACAACGGTTCACAGGTCTGGTTCAAGACCGACCATCACTGGACAAGCGAGGGGGCTTATCTTGCCTACGTTGCGCTCGGCGACGTGCTCGGCTACACGCCACACGACCGCGCGGACTTTACGCTTGAGACGGTCAGCGAGGATTTTCTCGGCACGACCTATTCCTCTGCCGGCTTGACGGCGCAAGGGAGTGACACCATCACACTGTGGCGTTACGATGACGACCGCGACTACCGTACCGAAATTTGGGAGGACGGCAAGGTCGTGCGCGTACTGCAAGGCTTTTACGACACCGAGGCACTGGCAGGCAAGGATCAATACTCCGTCTTTTTAGGCGGCACCCACGCACACATTCGTGTGGAACCACCCACAGCCCAAGAGCTCCCCACCCTCCTTCTGATCAAGGATAGCTACGCGCAATCGCTCGCTCCGTTTCTCGCGCGACACTACCGCCTGATTCTGATCGACCCCCGCAGCTATCGGGAGACCGGCGCGCAGCCCTCTGTTTCGACGTTGATCGCAAATGAGCAGCCCGACGCCGTGCTGCTGCTGTGCGGCATCGACACGCTGTGCGGTGACATGGATCTGCGGACGCTGCTGCTGCAAAGGAAGTAAGGAAAAGTCATTGGGGCACCGCCCCAAGCCCTGTTTAAGAATCTCCGAAAATCTTTCACCGTTTTTAGATAAAAATCGTTGAAATATCGTTTGTCCGAAAGCTTTTTGAGTCTGGAACCCTTTTTTCCAAAAAGGTTCTCGCTCGCCGAAAGGCAACGTAAAAATCGCGCCTCATTTCCACCATCGAAAGGAGATAACCATCATGAAAACGCAAGATTGCTGCACAAGCATGAAGGAATGTGCCACCTCGCTGTGGCAAAAAATCAAGCGCCCGACCGTGCGTCAGACGCTGCGCTACGATTTCGGCATCTACCCCGATCGAAATGCCACGGAGCCAAAAGATGCCATCAATTTTCACCTCGGCGGCACGCACGTCTGCCCCTTATGGAAGATCGTCCTTGTTGCCGCTGTCGCGCTCATCACCATCGCCATTACCTTGAAATGCAAATCCTGTGACGAATAAACGAACGGAGTATGCGGCCCATACGGCTACATACTCCGTTTTCTGATGCTCCGGGTCATCCGTCAATCGCCCGCGCCAGCATGGCAAGTCCTGTTTCAAAGCGCAGCCCGTACCAATGGGCAGGCGCATCGTTCACGGTCTCGCGGATACATTGCAGTGTGAAATCAGCAGCGATGCGCACAGCGCTCTCGGTGCTCTGATCATGCAGCAGCGCACAGCAAAGTGCCGAGGCAAACACATCTCCGCAGCCATGCAGCGGTCGATCATAGTGAACGTGTCGGATATCGTCAAACATCCGCTCCCCGTCATGGCAAAGATATCCCACCGTGCCATCATCGCGGATCGCCCCCGTCAAGGCAACGGCACGAGGTCCCAGCGCGCACAGCTCGGACAGAACCGTCTGCTGCGTAGCTGCATCATGCATTTGCGAAGGATCGCGCCCCGTCAGCAGTGCCGCCTCGGTCGCGTTGGGTGTGATCACATCGGCTCGGGTACAAAGACGTCTCATTCGCGCAGCGAACGAATAATCAAAGCCATGGTACAGCTTGCCGCCGTCGCCCATGACGGGATCGACGATGCACAGCGTCCGCTCATCGGCGAGAGCGTCAAGGATGCTCTCCACCGTAGCGATTTGCTCTTCCCCACACAGATATCCCGAATAGATCGCGTCAAAGCGCAAGCCGATACTCTGCCAATGGTGAACGATCTCCTCCATTTGCTGCCCGAGAGGAAGGATATACGGCAAGGGAAACCCGCCCGTATGCGTCGAGAGCAGTGCAGTGGGCAGTGGGACAGCCTCAATACCGCAGGCAGCAAAAACGGGCAACGAGACAGTCAACGAGCATTTTCCAAAGCAGGACAGATCGTTGATCAGCAGGATGCGTTTTTGTTTCGGGTTTTCCAGATGGAGAGAGGTGGCAAGATCGGACATGGGGCATAAAACACTCACCCGGTGCGGGGTGCCTTTCGTTGCAGGTAGTGAAGTTTTGATGCGTATATTTTACCACACTGCGAACAAAAAGTCAAGGGCGAATATCAAGCATCGCTTTGTTATTCCACGCCGAGCAGCGCATCGATCGCGCTGACCTCATCCGGCGTCAGCTCATATAGCACGCCGCAGAATGAGAACATGGAAAGTTTCGGATAGTACAGAATAAGCAGCTCGTCAAAGCCGCGATCGTTCGAGATCCAGATCGCTTGCGGTGCGGTCAGCTGCCGCAGACGCTCCTGTAGGTCCCTATCGGTCAGATCGTGATCCAGCCCACCGCTCTCGCTGAGGCTGACCTCGTCCGTGCCATATGTCTGCTGCCACAGATCCACAACGCGATGTGCATAGACGGCGTATTCGGCCTCTACCTTATTGTTCATGATCTCGATGAGCGAGGCAACGGTCTCCGCGTCCAGTGACTGCTCGTCAAGAAGGTCGAGCTTTACCGTCAGAATGCTTTGCGGGAATCCATGGAAAGCAAAGGAGTTACTGCTGGAGCGGTCATCTGTCGTCCTCAAATAGCGGTTCAGATCGTTGCCGTCGCTGACGTAAAAGCCATACTTGCCGTCGCGATACATAATGACGATGGAATCATACGTTGGGTACTGGCGGACGCGGTACACCGTTCCCTCTCCAAAATTCTCGTCTGCGGGAATGGTGCCGATCTGCTCCCCCAGATATAAGCTCTCGACGGCCTCATTGATCTGTTCCTCCGTTCCCGAAAACTGCAGTGCTTGCAGTGCGGGATAATGTGCGTAATCCACGGTCTCCATCGGCTGATAATCCAGCTCATTCAGATAAAAGCCGAAATTGATATCACCGGCAAGCTGTGTTTCTCCCACGCCGTCCTCTGTCATTTTTATAACAGTGGGAACGGCCACGCAGGCAACCGCCAGCAGGGCAACAAGGCACAGGCCTGCTGCGGCGACGGTGCGGAAATTTTTACGGTAGAGGATGCTTACTTTCGTTTTATTCGGATTCACATCCACCGCCTCGGTAATATAGCGATCATCCAAATCGCGCATGGCGTCAAAAAGTTGTCTGGAAGTCATAGGTCAAAGCCCTCCTTTTTCAAAAATGCTTTTAATTTTTTTCTTGTTCGCAGCATCAGCATAGCAACAGCGCCCTCCTGCTCTCCGCACGTTTTGGCGATTTCGGACAGCGGGGTGAGGTACCAATACCGTTGGACGAACAGAATGCGCGTACGCTGCGGCAGCTTTTCCAGAAAGGCATTGAGCGCATCCCGCAGGGCGAGGCTTTCGCTCATATGGCTCTCGGCACCGTCGGGGATGCACTCGGCAAGCTCATCCAGCACCAGATCGACCTGTCCGCCACCGCGTTTTTGCGCCTTGCCTGCGTCATAGCGGTCGAGTGCCAGACGCTGACAGACTGTCGCGACGTAGGCTTTGAAATTTTGGGGATTTTGCGGGGGAATGGTATTCCACAGCCGCAGGTAGGTATCGTTGACGATCTCCTTAGCATCCTCGTCATCTTCGAGGACGTGATGTGCGATACGATGGCAATAGCTGCCGTATTTTTTCTCGGTTTCCTCAATGGCTTTTTCGGCGCGGTGAGTAAACAGAGCGACGATATGGCTATCTTCCATGGGTATGTCCTTGCCTTTCTTCGGATTTTTGAAGGGCCCTTCACTTTATAAGACGGAAAAAACACCCTGTACATCACGGGGTGTTGAAAAAAAACGAGGAGGAATTTTTTGGATTATGCGGACAAATATCTTTGCGCGGCGCAGTCGAGGCGGCTACCCTTTTGTGTCATTCTGAGCGGAGTGCAGGGGAGTCGAAAACGCAGGGCCGTATGGTGGCAGGCATGGGGATCTCAAAAGGGGTGTTTGGATTGTGCGTACATAGCGTTCTAAGGTTGTTTTGCTTATTGTTCATTCTTTGCCTCGGCAAAGAACGAACCAAGAAACCGACTTAGGGACTCCGCCCCTAAGAACCCCGTCCTTCTCGCGTGCTAACGCGGTCTTGCGACCGCTGATACGCACGCGGCTATCGCGGCTCGGAAACTCCGCTTTTCGTCGTGGGAAAGCCACGACGAAAAACAAGGAGGTGCTGACGGGAAGACAGATAAAATGTCGAAATTGAAATTTGTGAAAAATTTTAACTGAATTAAGGTTGTGCGAACAAACCAACGACAAGCCTTCCCCAGCGGGGAAGGGGGACCGCGCAGCGGTGGATGAGGAGAGAGACGATAGGTGAATTAAGGTTGTGTGAACATAGTGTTCTATCGTTCATTTGTTTTGTTTATTTCTTTGTCAAACGACAAAGGAGGCGAAGTTTCGGACGAGGAGGGTCGGGGTCAATTCAAGGTACCTTCGGCGGGGGTAAACATCCGCTCCATACGGCGACGGAGGGCGGGGGCGGATGCGAGGTCGGGGTCATGCTCAATCAGGGCGCGGGCATCCTGCATGGCAAGCTCCAGCAGCTCAGCGTCATCGCAGGTATCGGCAAGACGAAAACGGATACCGCCGCTCTGACGGATACCATCGCCCGCACCACCCCGCAAAAAGTCACCGGGGCCACGCAAAAGTAAATCGCGCTGTGCGATCTCAAAGCCGTCATGCTGGGTGCGCATGACCTCCAATCGCTGCCGCGCCACCTCGCCGACGCGTTCGCCTCCGACCAGCACACAATAGCTTTTTCTTGATCCGCGACCGACGCGACCGCGCAGCTGATGCAGCTGGGAAAGCCCGAACCGCTCGGCGTTCTCGACGATCATCAACGTGGCGTTTGGCACGTTGACGCCGACCTCAATGACCGTGGTGGAGACCAGCACCTGTGTTTCACCGCAGACAAAGGATTGCATAATGGCATCCTTTTCCGCCGCCTTCATTTTTCCGTGCAGACATTCAACACGAACACCGTGCAATGTCTCGCTCAAATACTGTGCATGAGCAAGTGCGCTCTTGATCGCGGGCTGCTCTGAATGTATTGTCTGCGCGACCTCGTCGCGAAGGGATATATCATCCAGGTAGAGATCGGCATCCATACCGTCTGCGTCGATCGTCTCGCGCTCCTCAATGGCGGGACATACCACGTAGACCTGCCCACCCGCTGCGACCTGCTTTTCGATGAAGGCATTGAGCCGTGCCCGATAATTTTCATCCACGACGAAGGTGTCGACCACCTGTCGCCCGGGGGGCATCTCGTCGATACGGGAAATATCCAGATCTCCATACAGGCCCAGTGCCAAGGAGCGTGGAATCGGGGTCGCACTCATCACCAAAAGATGTGCATATCGATTTTTTTCCGACAATGCTGCTCTCTGTCCGACGCCGAAACGATGCTGCTCATCGGTCACCATCAGCGCGGGATTGGCAAACGCCACCCCCTCGGTCAGTAATGCCTGCGTACCGATGACCACGTCCAGCGATCCGTCGGCAAGTGCGGCGCGCACGTCCCGCTTTTTGGCTGCCGTGGTCGCGCCGATCAGCAGAGCACAGGATATATGCAGTTTGCCAAACAACTCGGACAGCTCCGCATAATGCTGCCGCGCCAAGATCTCGGTCGGTGCCATCAGTGCCGCCTGATAGCCGCTCTGCACTGCAAACAGCATCGCAGCCGCCGCGCAGACCGTTTTTCCGCAGCCGACATCACCGACCAGCATACGGCTCATGGGGACATTCCCGCTCATCTCGGCGCGGATCTCCTCAATCGCCCGCCGCTGTGCGCCCGTCAGGCGGTAAGGCAGCAGCGCCTCCAGTGGTGCAAGATCGGCTTGGGCACAGGCGGGCGCGTTTGCCGCCTTGGTACGGCTGCGGGTAGCGGCAAGCCCCAGTGCAAACAGCGTCAGCTCGTCATAGACCAAACGCTTTTTGGCAGCGGCAAGTGCCTCAAGATCGGTGGGGCGGTGGATGTTGCGCAGCGCATAAGAATAGGCACAAAGCCCGCGCTCATGGCGCAGCGCGGCGGGGAGCGGATCCTCCATGGCGTCGGCATCGGTCAGCGCCATGCGCAGCGAAAGCTGTACCGCCGCGGAGATCTGCTTTTGTGACAGCCCCTCCGTGGCGGGATAAACGGGCAGCAACGGCGGCAGCTCGTCCTCATGCCCCTCGATGACCTCTTCAAAGGCGGGGGAGGACATGGCGTATCCCTTTCCCTTTTTTTCGATTTTTCCGAAAAAACGGTAAGAGCAGCCGGGGGAAAAGGAATCCTTCAAATAATTCTGATTAAAGTAGGTGATCTCGCAGACATCGCCCGTCCCCTCCTCGGTGGCACGGAATTTCAGCAACGACATTCCCCGCTTGATCATATGGACGCGCGGCGCGGTGGCGACGGTCAAGATGACCGCGCTCTTGCCCTCTGGGCCGCAATCTCGCAGCAGCTTTACATCTCCGCGAAATTCATACGCACGCGGATAATGATGGAGCAGCTCCTCCACGGTATGCACACCCAGCTTGGCAAATGCCCGCACCCGTGCAGGCCCTACGCCGTACAGAGCGCCAACGCTCGTTTCGATCATGCCGATCACCTTCCTCTCTCTGTATATAATATAGTATACCAGATTTTGGGCGGTTCGTCAAGGGGAGCGCTTGTCAATATGTTGTTTCATTTTTATAGAAAAAATTTTTCTTTCCGACAGCTTTATCATAAAGCGATCCTGTTCCCGACAACCATTGCCGACCTGTAAAAAATATACTATCCTTTTGATTCAAAGTTTTTGGAAGGGGGTGCGGGGGAAACTTTTTTACAAAAAAGTTTCCCCCGCCATTTATATTCATCTTATATTCATCTCTTCATCGTTTCTTCTCCTCCCCTCATCTCACGTCCACCGGCTGCGTATCAGGGAGATGGATCCAACCGTAGTCGGTACGACCCCACATCCCGCGCGCCTCATAAATATGCATCAGGTCGCCACGATGCAGCATAAAGGTTTGCTTTCCACCGCCGACTTCGCTGTAGACGGGCAGATTTTGTGCCGCGATGATGTAATTCCCCTCACCGTAGGCATCCAGCAAATACGTGTAAGCTGTCGCTGTGTTCTCGCGATAATTCGGTGATGCATAACCGATGATATAACTGTCATTCAGACCGTATGCCGCCAAGGAAACCTCATCGTGCAGATTTCCCTCGATGGTGTAGACTACGCCATTGCAAGTATAGCGAACGATCCCCACGTGCGTCGACAGCTTGGGCGAGCCCTCGCTGCGGAAGAAAATCAGATCGCCCTTTTGCGGTATGTAGCCGTCCCCGCGCTCATGATACGTTCCCTGCGCGCGAAACATCTGCACCCAACGCGCACAGTTGACCGAACTTGGCACCGTGCACTCATCGATCCCCGCCATACGGGCGCAATAGGTCACGAACGATGCACACCACGGATATCCGTAGGTCAGCTGTCCCGTACCGTACTGATCGACCGCGCCGTTAAGATAGTTGTATTCCACATAATTGCCCTCCCCCGTCTTATTTTCGCCGTTGGTCTGCGTCGCACAATCTCCCTCGTGATATCCCAACTGGCTCATGGCGATCATCACCATATCGGTTCGTGCATCGCCCGTCAGGCAAAGGCACTGCAGATTGAGGTAATACCGACTGTGGTCAAACGCATCACTCATGGTGCGGTATGTAGGGGTCAGCGCCGAGGTACTGAGTGCCCCGCCCAGCAGCATGGCAGCCGATGCCACACCGCAGCCGAGCCGCAGCAGCTTGTGCCCCTTGATATTGTGGTTGTGTTTGTGATTCATCATTTTTTGTTCCTCTCTTTTCAGAATTTCTCTCTCCATGCACGTCTTGCATACGGTGGAGAATGGTTCCATTATATCACGATCGATGCAAAATGTAAACCGTTTCCATTAAAATAAATTTATGTAAATTATGGGAATTTGGAAGAGATTTCTTGGCCATGAAAATTCAGGACAAATCCACCCGTGCCCCTTGACATCCCTGCGCTTTCTTGCTATAATAATGTCAACCCCCGCCCTGTGCGGGAAAAGATCGAAGTTATATATAAAGGAGAACCCGATATGAGACTCAGAGCCCCCTCCGTTCCGCTGATCACGGTCGACCCGTACTTCAGCGTATGGTCGCCCGCCGACCGCCTGACCGACACCGCTACCCGCCATTGGACCAACCGTCCCATGCAGATCGACGGCACCGCCACCATCGATGGCGTCACCTATCGCTTTATGGGCGACAAAAACGCCGACACCATCCCCGCCATGGAGCAGCTCTCGCTGGATGTCGAGGCGCTGACCACGACCTATGTCTTCTGCGCCGCAGGGGTTGAGTTGACCGTACTGTTTACCACACCCATCATTCCGACCGATTATTACCTGATCTCTCGCCCCGTCAGCTATATGGAGGTGCTCAGCCGCGCCATCGACGGCGAGGAGCACAGCGTAGTCGTCAATGTCGCCGTCTCCGAGCAGATCTGCCTGCATGAGGCCGGCCAGGATGCCGTCGTGACCGAGATGCTTGAGATCGGCGGGCTCCCTACAGCGAAAATGGGCAGTGCCAGTCAGCCCGTTCTGCATTGCAGCGGGGATGACCGCCGCATCGACTGGGGTTATTTCTATTTGACGGTCGCGGGCGGCACCGTTTGTTCGCTCTCCCGTGAGCAAAGCGATGACGGCATGGCTTACGTGACGGCCACAGCGCCCTTGGATGAGAGCGTATTGTTCACCTTTGCTTACGACGATATTGAAAGCATTCAATACTTCGGTAAAAATCTGTCGGCTTATTGGAAATCGGTTACCCCGACCATTGAGGCGGCCATTGCCGAGGCACACGCCGACTATCTGCCGCTGATGGAAAAATGCAAGATATTCTCAGATACACTGTTTGCCGATGCCGTGCGAGCGGGCGGTGAAAAATATGCCGAGCTTTTGCTGCTGGCACTGCGCCAGAGTATCGGTGCGCACAAGCTGGTGCTGGACGAGAACGGCGAGCTGCTCTTTATCTCCAAGGAGAATTTCTCCAACGGCTGTGCGGCTACGGTGGATGTCAGCTATCCCTCCATCCCCCTTTATCTGCTTTACAACCCCGCGCTGGTGCAGGCGATGATGCGCCCCATCTATCGTTTCGCCCGCAGCGACGCATGGAAGTTTGACTTTGCGCCCCACGATGCGGGACAGTATCCGCTGGTCAACGGGCAGGTCTATGCACTCAACCGTCAGACGGGTGTGCTGGAATACAACGGACAGATGCCCGTGGAGGAGTGTGGCAATATGCTGATGATGGAGGCATCTGCCGCCGTGGCGCTGGGAAATGCCGACTTCGCCAAGCAAAATCTCGATCTTCTGGAGCAATGGGTCAAATATCTGATCGATAACGGTGACGACCCCGCCAACCAGCTCTGCACCGACGACTTTGCGGGACATCTCTCCCACAACTGCAATCTGACGCTCAAGGCGATCATGGGCATCGCGGCACTGGGCATCCTCTACCGCCTGATGGGCGACGAGGCGGCATACGAAAAGCATCTCGCCATCGCACGTGAAAAGGCGCAGAGCTTTATCGCCCGCGCCCGCAATACCGACGGCTCCTACCGTCTGGCATTTGACCGCGAGGACACCTTCAGCCTCAAGTACAACCTGATTTGGGATAAGATCTTCGGCACGGACATCATGCCCGCTTATGTGAGTGAGGCGGAGGTGCAGAACTACATCCGCAAGACCAACGCCTACGGTGTGCCGCTGGATAGCCGCCGCACCTATACCAAGACCGACTGGATCGTCTGGGCTGCGGCACTCGGTAAGAGCCGCGATGATTTCGAGGCGCTGATCGCACCCGTCTGGTACGCTTACCACTGCTCGCCCTCCCGCGTTCCGCTCTCCGACTGGTTTGATACCGTCACCTCGACCCAGTGCGGGTTCCAGTGCCGCACCGTCGTCGGCGGTTTCTTTATGCAGCTGCTGGCTTATAAGGGATATTTGAAACTTTGATGATGCAAGGGACCTTGCCCCTTGACCCCGCATAGGAAACTTTTGAAAAAATCTCCTTTGACCTCTCCCCCTTTTGTGAGATCCCACCATGCCTCCCTACGGATCCGACTCCGCTGCGCTCCGCTCAGAATGACACAACGGGGCGCCGCCGCGGTGCCCCGAAAAAGTTTGTTCGCACAACCTTAATTCGCCTATCGCCCCTCTCCTCATCCACCGCTGCGCGGTCCCCCTTCCCCGCTGGGGAAGGCATGGCGTGGATCTGTTCGCACAATCTTAATTCAATATAAATTTTTACAGATTTCAAATTCATGATTTTATCTTTCTTCCCGCCAGCATCACCATGTTTTTCGTCGTGGCTTTCCCACGACGAAAAGCAAAATTTCCGAACCGCGATAACCGCGTGCGTATCAGCGGTCGCAAGACCGCGTTAGCACGCGAGAAGGGCAGGGTCCTTAGGGGCGGAGTCCCTAAGTCGGTTTCTTGGTTCGTTCTTT
>JAFTJZ010000068.1 GCA_017456145.1 Clostridia bacterium | reverse complement strand
TTAGGGAATTTACCCCTCATTTTGCCTGCTTTTTCCTTCTTTTTTCATCTTTTGAATGTTGGATCGTTCCTTTTTTTCCTTATTTCTCATGCTTACTTCCACTCCTTTCCTACTGTGGAACTTACTTTGAGAATTTACGTTTTTCTTGAAAATTCCGTCCATTCGTTACGGTTTCATCATATTTACGGATCATTGGCGGCAAAAAACGCCGTTTGGGCTCCGAGATGCTCGATCAGCTTTTCTCGGGAAAGCAACAATTGAATTCCCTTGCAGCCCGCGCTGACGGTAATCTCGTCAAAATCCAGCGCGCTTGCATGAAGGTAGGTAGGAAAGCGCTTTTTCATTCCGATGGGTGAGCAGCCGCCGCGAACGTAGCCGGTCAGCGCCAGCAGATCCTTGACCGCCACCATTTCGATCCTTTTGTTCCCTGTCAGCGCCGCCGCCCGTCGCAGATCGATCTCGCGGTCCACAGGCAAGCAAAAAACCAGCGGTCCCGTCTTATCTCCGTGTGCGACCAACGTCTTGAACATACGTGCGTACGGCAGTCCGACCTGATCGGCAATGTGTACACCCGACAAATCGTTTTCGTCCACCTCGTAGGTCAAGGGCTGATATGCGATTTTCGCCGCGTCCAACCGACGCATGGCGTTCGTTTTTTCTATTTTTGACATTTGTTTGCCTCCGGCAGGCAGGACCTTGCCCTGCCCCACCAAAGAAACTTTTTGAAAAGTTTCCTCGGAATCTTCAAAAAACTTATCAATATTTGTCTTTATTTACAGCGTCAGCCGCTCGTCGATCATCTCCTTGGCAGCCTGTCGCTGCGCTGCGGTGATCTCGATGCCGCCGAGAATGCGAGCAATCTCCTCAATTCGCCCATCCTCATCAAGTACGGTGACGTCGGTTTCCATCATGCCGTGCTCTTCCTGCTTGGAAATGCGTGCATGGGTGTCGGCAAGCGATGCGATCTGCGCCGAATGGGTAATACATACCACCTGCACATTCTTTGCCATCTGTCGCAGACGAATGCCCACCTTGCGTGAGGTCTTTCCGGAAATTCCCGTGTCCACCTCGTCAAACACCACGCAGCCCACGCCGTCGCGGTCGTTGAGCACGCTCTTGATCGCCAGCATCAGGCGCGCCAGCTCGCCACCCGATGCAATCTTGATCAACGGCATCAGCTCTTGCCCGGGATTGGTGGAGATCAAAAATTCCACGTCATCACATCCTGTGGCAGTGAAATCGGCGGTCGGCCGCAAAGAGACGGAAAAGCGCACCTTTGGCATATCGAGAAACGCCAGCTCCTCATGGATGCGGTCTGCAATCTCATGGGCAAGCGTCAGACGCTGCTCGGTCAGCCGCTTGGCACTGTCGAGGCAACGCTGACGAAGCGCTTTCATCTGTGTCGTCAGCTCCTCGATCCGATCCTTCGCGCCCTCCAATTCATCCAGCTCACGCTTGGCATTTTCGGCAAAAGCTATCACAGCCTGCACGCTCTCTCCATACTTACGTTTCAAACGAGAGATAACGTCCAGACGTCCCTCAATGGCATCCAGCGCCGCAGTGGGGTCGTCATATTCATCGTCGTCACACCAGGATATGACCTGTTCGGCAACGTCCCGCGCATCGTACATCATGCTTTCCAATTGCTCCGAGAGGCTCTGCGCCTCGGGGATGACCACCGCAAGCTGACGCAACGCCGCCGCGCTGCGGTTGAGCAGATATGCGACCGATCCGTTCTTATCGCGGGCATCCAAAGCCGTAACGACAAGATTGACCTGCTTACGGATCTTTTCGGCATTTTGCAGCTTGACGCGTCGGGCAAGCAGGTCTTCTTCCTCCCCTGCCTTGAGCTTTGCGGAAGCGATGTCCTTGATCTGATAGGTCAGCATTTCACTTCGTCGCATGGTTTCGGCATCCGATTTTGTCAAGCGCTCCAGCTCTGCGCGACACGCCATCATCTCCCGATAAGCGTTCGCATATTCCTCGCGCATCTCATCCGGGGTGCCCATCGCATCCAACAGCTGCAGATGCGCGGATTTCTGTAATAATGTCTGATTGTCATTCTGACCGTGAATATTGAGCAAGAGCTGTCCGATCTTGCGCACGGTGGCCGCCGTAACGGGTCTGCCCTCAATACGGAAGATACTTTTCCCGTCTGCACTGACACTGCGGCTGATGCGCACACATCGCTCCTCGGGATCAATGGGGATATCTGCCTGACAAAGCTCCTGCATGGCATCCTCTCCGAGCGCAGAAAACAGCGCACTGACGTGAGCAGTTGTCTGTCCCGCACGAATCAGCTCGCGATTGAACTTACCGCCCAGCAACAGATTGACGCTGTCGATCAAAATGGATTTCCCCGCGCCCGTCTCACCCGTCAGCACAGTCAGTCCGGTATCAAATTCAATATCCACGCATTTGATGACCGCGATATTTTCGATATGCAACGTCTGCAGCATGGTATCATCTCCTGTTTCTTGTTGATCGAAAGTCGGTGATCGGTGTTATTTTTCCGTCGTGCTTGCCAGATAATCACAGAGTCTGCGAGAATCCTCCTCACCGCGGGTCACGACGATCACCGTATCATCGCCCGCAACCGATCCCAGCATAATATTGTGGTAGGTATAATCCAAAAACAGCGCAACGGCAGATGCCATTCCCGGCGTAGTCTTGACCACCACATTGTTCATCGCATAACAAACGTGCGTGATGGAATGTGCGTGATTTGCCGTATTGTTACTGCCCTTTTTATCGTCGGTCGTGTCCGCACGTCCCTCGCGACGGGGCTGCACGTAGCGATATTTTCCCTGCTCGGTCTGCACCTTGATCAGATTCAGTGCACGGATATCACGGGAAACGGTTGCCTGCGTCACGTCGTAGCCGCTCTCACGCAAACGGTCGATCAATTCATCCTGCGTATCGATGTAGTACGCCGCAACAAGCTCTAAAATCTTATCCTGCCTGCTTTTTTTCATCATATTCGTATCTCTCTTTCCCTATGTAATGGTAAAAGGTCAATCGCGGTTCATCTTGGCGCGCAGCTTGGAATAAAAATTGTATTTTTTCAACCTGATCAGTTGCGTCGTCATGGGAGAACGGGTCACACGAGCCACATTACCGCGATACAGCTCATACGTAATACGCCCATCCGCTGTGATATACAGCATTTTTTCCCGCATACTGGTATTGCGAACGTCCAACACCGCCTCATCGGGAAAGATCAGGGGACGTGTTGCCAAGGAATGCGGACAGATCGGGGTTACGCAAAGGCAATTCATGCGCGGATCACAAACCGTACCCCCCGCCGACATGGAATACGCGGTCGAGCCCGTGGGTGTAGCGATAATCAAGCCGTTGGCACGATAGGAGGTGATCAGCTCGCCTCCCTCCGACAGCTCGAGATCCACAACGCGAGCGACCCCGGAACCGTTGGTAATGGCGATCTCATTGAGTGCAAAGGAGGAGATGCGTGTGCGGGTATCATCCGAGATCTCAAGACTCAGCATAGAACGATTTTCAATGGTGTAGCCCCCGTCAAACAGACCCGAGAGCAGATCCAATTCTTCCATTTCCAGCTCTGCCATATAGCCAAGGTGTCCCAGATTGATGCCAAGGATCGGGATCCTGCGCATCGCCGCACGTCGCGATGCCTCCAGAATCGAGCCGTCACCGCCAAGGACAACGAGCAGCTCTGCCTCGGCATATAGCTCATCCTGCGAAACGTACACCAGATCGGTCTTGTTCTTGATGTATCTCTGCCGCTCGATCTTATCGCGGTTGTACACAGCGGTCATAACGGTGGCACCGTATTGCTTGAGCCGCTGTGCCACCAGCATGGCGGCATTGACCTTCTCGGATATATTAAAGTTTGTGATAATCGCGATTTTTTTCATGTAAAAATTGCCCTCCGATCAACGTGATCGATGTGGATCGAACCGTAATTGATATCTATTCAAAATTCAAAGCCCGACAGAGGAAAGCAGCACCGTCGCCGATACCGCGTCTTCCCCTTGTGCTGTTTTTTTCAAGTGTAAAAGATATTCACTATTTCCGTCCCCGCCTAAAATAGGAGACGAAATCAGAGCGCGGGGGGATAACCCGAGCGCCGAAACGCAATCCAGCACACGCAGGATCGCATCGCGTCTTGCCGCATCCGTGCGGACGATGCCTCCCTTTCCGATCTGCGAGCGCCCCACCTCAAATTGAGGCTTGACCAAGGTGATCAGATCCGCGCCCTCACGCAAAAGCAGCGACAGACTTGGCAGGATCAGGGTCTGCGAGATAAAAGAAACGTCCATCACAGCAAGCATGACCCCCGCCTGCGGGAAGTCCACTCCCAAGTCACGTGCATTGAGATAACGCGCATTACAATTTTCAATATTCGTCACGCGGGCGTCCGCACACAAGGAGGGGGCCAGCTGCCCCGAACCCGTGTCTACGGCATATATGTGCGCCGCGCCGCGTTGCAGCATACAGTCGGTAAAGCCCCCCGTTGATGCACCGACATCCAAAGCGATCTTTCCGTCGCAGGTCACAAGAAAAGCATCCAACGCCTTTTCCAGCTTAAGGCCTCCCCGCCCGACGTAAGGAATACTGTCAGACAGCTCCACCGCATGGGAAAGGCTCTCATCCACAGGGTCACTCACTTTTTTGAGCAATACACCGTCCACACGCACCGAGCCCTCGGTGATCATGCGCGCCGCACGACTTCGGCTGGGCGCATAGCCGTATTGCACCAGATATACGTCCGCTCGCATGGCCGTCCGCTCCTTTCATCATCATATCAGAACCAAGGGGTGAATCGGATGAGCAGCGGCACGACGATGCCAACTCCCGCTCCCGCAAACACCTGCATCGGTGTGTGTCCCACCAGCTCCTTGAGTGTGCGGTTCCACTCCTCGCTGTCCTTTGCCTCAAACAGCTGTTTCATCATACGGTTCAGAATCTTTGCTTGCTCGCCCGTCTCACGCCGCACACCCGTAGCATCGATCATGACCACCATAGCAAACATAAACGATGCCGCAAAGGCAAAGGAACCAAGCCCGTAGGTCAGCCCTGCGGCTGTCGTCAGTGCCACCACGCTTGCCGTATGCGAGCTGGGCATACCGCCCGTGGAAAACATCAGGGTAACCAGGCTGAAATCCCGCTCACGGAACATCCCCGTCAGAGTTTTGAGCAGCTGCGCAACAAACCACGCACATACCGCGCTGATCAGCCAGTAATTCCCGATCAAATCAAAAAATACAGACAAATGAACGTCCTCTCTTCCATTCAATAGGCTTGCGCATATCAATACGCTCTGTTCTGCAGATATTTCGCCAGTGCACGTATCCGCTCACTACCCGCCAACGGCATGAGTGCCTCTACTGCGCGTGCGGTCAGATCGTTTGCCAGGGCTTGCGCCTCGGAAATGGAATAATATTTCAAAAAGCTGTTTTTCTCCTCTGCCCGATCCTTGCCCTTGGTCTTGCCAAGCAACGCAGGATCGGCAGTCACATCTAAAATGTCGTCCAATACCTGAAACGCGAGTCCCACGCCTGCTGCATATTCACGCAATGCGGCAAAGACCGCAGCATCCTTCTCCTCGCTCTTCCCCGCGGCGATCGCGCCCAGCAGCAACGCCGCGCGGAATAATGCCCCCGTCTTTCTTTGATGCAGCAGCTGCAAATGCTCCAGAGGAATGTCTTTCCCCTCGCTCTCAAGGTCGATCAGCTGACCGCCGACCATACCCGTACTGCCTGTTGCCTGCGCCAGTGTCGAGATGGCATCCAGCCGCATCTGTATGGGCAACGCCTCACTCTGGGCGATCAGCGTCATCGCATCGACCATCAATCCGTCACCCGCCAGCAATGCAATTGCCTCCCCGTAAACCTTGTGGTTGGTGGGCTTGCCGCGGCGCAGATCGTCATTGTCCATACACGGCAGATCATCGTGGATCAGCGAGAAGGTGTGGATCATCTCAATGGCACAAGCCAGCGGCAACGCGTGCTCGTCCCGTCCTCCCAGCATCCGACAGGTCTCCATGACCAGTGCCCCGCGGATACGCTTGCCGCCCGCTGTCAGGCTGTATTGCTCGGCATCCCAAAGGGTGCGCAGTGTCTCATCCTCGGACAAGGCACGCAGCCCCTGCGCCATCGTGGGTATCTTGGTTACCGTTTCTCCAAGAAGGGCGGCATATTCACGCAGCATCTCCTCGGCGGCGGCTCTCTCCTGCGCGGTAATGTAAGACGTGCTCATGACGGCTCTCCTCCGTTTTCTTCTTCAAAATCAACCAGCTTTGCCCGTGTTCCGTCGGGCGATATCTGCAGCATCTTGACCTTTTGCTGCGCCTCATCCAATTGAGAATTGCAAAGACGCAAAAGTCCCACGCCCTCCTCGTAAAGCCCGATCAGCTCATCCAGCGGTACGCTGTCCTTTTCAAGTAGACGGATGATCTCATCCAAACGATTCAGATTTTGCTCAAAGCTTGCTTTCTTATTGCTGTCTGCCATGGTAAAATTCCTCTTATTTCAATATTGTAGCATCCACGGTTGTCTTTACGGTACCGTCGGCAAAGCAAAGCACTGCTTGCTCTCCTGCCGTAAAGCTTGCGGCCTTGGTGCGTGTTGCCCCTTGTGCATCGGTCACCATCGCATAACCGCGGGTGAGAATGGACAGCGGATTTCGCCCATCCAATGCAGCCGCCGTCCTTGCCAGTGCAGCGCGACTCGATTCCAATCCCGCCTTGAGCAGCGATTGTACGCGTTCCTCGCGATGACACAGATGCAATCGGCGCAGATCGAAGAGCTCTTCGGGTGCGCGTAGCATACGGTTCTCGGCTCTGACACGCAAAGCATCCTCCCGCGCCCGCAGCTCACCGTCTACCCGCCGCTGCAGCGCGGAGGCATAATGAGAAAGCATCTGGAGTAAATCCGTTCGATCGGGCACCGCCGCCTCCGCCGCCGCAGAGGGGGTTGAGGCGCGATAATCCGCAACAAAGTCACATATGGTAACGTCCGATTCATGCCCGACCGCACTGATCACGGGAATACGGGAGGCAGCGACGCATCTGGCAAGCGCCTCGTCGTTAAACGCCCAGAGATCCTCCATTGATCCTCCGCCGCGGCCAAGAATGATGACGTCGACCAGATCCTCAACCGAATTAAAAAAATCAACGCCTGTGCGTAAAGACAGCGGTGCACCCTCTCCCTGCACCAAGGCAGGATAAAGGATCAAGCGTGCCGCAGGATAACGCCGTCCCGCTACGCGGATCATATCGTGAATGGCGGCCCCCGTCGGCGAGGTTACAATACCGATGCTTTTCGGATAACGAGGCAGCGGTCTCTTTCGTTCCGCGGCGAACAAGCCCTCCGCCTCCAATCGCCGCCGCAGCTGCTCAAACGCAATTGCCAGCGACCCTGCGCCATCGGGCACCATCTCGGCAACGACGATCTGCGTCTGCCCGTCGCGGGGATAAGATACAATCTTCCCCCGCAGCAGCACCTTCATACCATCCTGCGGCACAAAGGTCAGCGACGCATTGGCACCGCGGAACATGACCGCCCGCAAAGCACTCATTTCATCCTTGACGGTAAAATAATAATGGCCTGTTTTATAATGATTTTTGAAATTGGAGATCTCTCCGCGCAGCCAGATGTTGTTCAGTGGTGTCTGACTCTCCAGAACCAAGCGAATATATTCGTTAACCTCTGTAATACTCCAGACGGTATTGGCACTCTGTCCGTTCACGGCAAAGCCTCCCTTCTTTGTACGTTATTCTGCAAGCAGTGCTCTGCGACAAAGCAGTGCAACGCCCGCCGCATTGTCCGCGGAATATTCGGGCGCGGAAAAATGCGCCGACGGATACCGCGCGGCAATCATTCCCTGTATCCGACGGTTACTCATCACACCGCCCGCAAAGAGCAGAGGTAAATCCCCATAGGCATCCCGAACACCGTCGCACATTTTCAGCAGCGTTGCAGCGATAAAATCCAACGTATATGCCGCCGTCAGCGGAATATCGTTGGTTTTCCGATAAAGATCCAGGGCAAGATTTTCCAGCCCCGAGAGATGTGCGTCGCAGCCCTTGACGCTGACGCGCGGCTTTGGTACCTTCCCGACACAGGTCGCAGCAGCTGCCTCCATCGCCCGCCCGCACGGGAAATGCATTCCCATAGCAACACCGATGCGATCAACCGCCTGCCCTGCGTGCAGATCCAGCGATTGTCCCAGAAGTCTGACGGTAAAGGCACGCCCCTCGGGCTGCACGTATAAAAGCTCGGTCGTGCCGCCGGAGACATGAAACGCGGCAAACGGCGCGCGCAATAACGTGTCGATCGCTCCCGCCGAGTACATCGCCGCCATGATGTGCCCATCCTGATGAGAAAGCTCCACCTCCTGCGCCCCCGTCGCGGCAACGATGGCCTTGGCTGTGCTCACCCCTGCCAAAAAGCAAGGCATATACGAGCCCTGTACGCTGCGCGGTCGGGAAGAATATCCCACGCCGCGAATCTGCAGAGGGATTTCTCCCTCATGCAAAATTGTGCGCAGCTGCTCCATTAGGGACGGCAGATTCTTGGTATGCGCAAACAAAGCGTCGCTCTGACGCAGCCCCCGCTCTCCATCCTTGACGGGAAGGGGTGCTTTGAGATTGGCAAGGATCTGCCCCGCCTCGCTCGCCACGGCAACCGAGGTGGTATAATTGCTGGTATCGATACCGAGATAGCAGGATGTACTCATGCCTGTGTCGCTGCGTCCTCTGTAGTCGCTGCGTCCTCCGAAGGGGCGGCGGTAATCGCCTGCGCCTCCTTGGCGGCCTGCTCACACACGGCAGCACAGCTCTCCTTCCCCTTTTGCTCAATCTCGTTTTTAATGGCGTTCAGAACACCGTTGACAAAGGGACGCGCCTTGGGATCATCAAATTTCTTAGCAAGCACGATGGCCTCGTTGAGCGCGATCTGTACGGGAAGGTCGCTGTACATCAGCTCATACACACCCAAGCGCAGCACGGCACGGCTGACGTGAGAGAGACGGGTGATCTTCCAATCCTTGGAAAATCTGCCGATCATCACATCCAGCGCCTCGCGCTTTTCTATCACGCCAAAGTAGGTATTATCAATATATTCGTCCTCATATAGATCCCTGTTCTCCTTCGCCAGCGCATAAATATCTGCCGGCTGCTCATCGGCATGAAAATCGGTTTCAAACAGGAGGGTGAAGACCGCCTCGCGCAATTCTCTTCTCGTAGCTGTAGCCATTGCGGTAGTTCCTTTCGTGATCGGGGAATTTTGGCGCTGCATCACGCAACTTTGCGCGCATACACACAATACGCCAGTATAATATATTATTATACTATTTTTTTATAGAAAAGTCAAGATGTAATCACCCTAAGGATGAAAAAATATGCGTTTTATCGGATGGTTTTGCAAATATATGCGGCAATTTTTCTTTGAGCAAGCGCATCACGCGCCCGTATCGCCGCTGTTTCATCGCTAAAATATCCAACGATGGTCGGGCCGCTGCCGCTCATGCGTGTCATGTCTGCGCCAAGCGAGGAAACCAGTGAGAATACCGCCTCAGTCTCAGGCTGCAGCGCAAATACAGCCTCCTCAAAGCGGTTAAAGGAGGTCTGTGCGAGCCTTGAGAGCTCGCCGTCGCACAGAGCCTGCAAATGCTTGGTATACCGCAGCTCATTTTCGATTTCGCGTGCATTCGCATCGGCATCTCCATATCGCTCATCCAACAAGCGGAAAGCGGCCGGTGTGGAAACCGCCGTACCGGGAGAGACGACCAGCAGCGTCACCTCCTCGCTCACCCCCGGAGCAGCCGTCATGCGTTCACCGATTCCCCGCGCCGTCTGCGCCCCCTGCAGCCCTCGGATGCAGAACGGAATATCCGCCCCAAGCCGTGCGCCCAGATCACACAGCTCCTGCTCGCACATCGGCATGCCGCACAGCTCATTGATTGCAAGGAGCGCCGCAGCGGCATCCGCACTCCCTCCCGCAAGCCCCCCCTGCATGGGAATGTTCTTCTGCAAGGCAATGTGCAGTGAGAGATTACATTGCGGCAATGTAAGCTGTGAAAAATAAGCACGTGCAGCCTTCAGGATCAGATTATCTTCTCCGCAGGACAACATCGCATTGTCGCAGGTCAGCGAGAGCGACAGGCCCTCTCCGTCCTCCACCTTCATACATAACTGCAGCGTGTCGTGCAGCGAGATCAGCTGCATATGTGAGCATAACTCATGATACCCGTCCGTGCGCTGCCTGAGCACCTCCAGATAGGTATTGATCTTGGCGTATGCACGACGCGTGATCGTCGCGTTTTGTAAATGGGGTGTTTTCATCCTATCCCTCCGTCAAAAAATACTCTACCCACAATATAACACAAAATTCGTCTTTTGGCAAGAGCTGAAGGGGAAAAATATGTAAATTTTTCATTTATGAACAAAAATTAATATAAATTTAAGAAAAGTTTACCGTTTTATCCGTGAATAGGGCTTGACGAAATCGAAAAAAAGAGGTACAATATAGTGTGTAAGATATTTGAATATATATTTTACAAAAACTCGATGACAAGGAGGTACAAGCTGTGGATCAAAATCAGAACCGAAAGCCCGACGATATGCTGCAAGAATCCGGGCAAAGCTTGCCGCAAGAATTGCCGCAAGAATCGCCGCAAGAGCCGCAGCAAACCGATGTGTCGTCTGCCAAAGGCAAAAAGCGCACCGCTGTTATCATGTCCACCTCGGCGCTGATCATGATCGCCGTTGCGCTGGTGTTTTATCTGATCGGGAACCTTCCTGCGTTTTCCAACTTTCTCAACATCATCATCGGACTGCTCAATCCCATTCTCTGGGGCGCGTTGATCGCATATCTGTGTAACCCCATCCTACGGTTCTGGGAGAGACGGGTGCTCTTTAAGGTTCGATCCTTCCACGTCAAGCGGATGCTGGGCATCATTTTAACGTATTTGTTCGTGATCCTGGTCGTCGCCGTGTTCGGCCTGATTCTGGTGCCCTCGCTGACCAACAGTGTCCAGGATCTGATCAGTAACTTCGAGAATTATATCGCCAACGCCGTCACCTATATCAACAATCTTCTCACCACCGTCATGGAGCATCTCCCCGCAGACGCATTGGAATCTGAAGAAGAATTTTTATCCGCTGATAGAATTATCACTGCAGCGTCGACACTGATCAGTCAAGCGGGTAATTTGTTCGATGTAATCTTCAATTATCTTACCACCTACGCATCGCAGCTGATTTCCGGTGTGACGGATGTGATCCTTGCGGTCTTCATCTCCTTTTACCTTCTCAGCTCCAAGGAATTGCGTCTGGCACAGATCCGTAAGATCGTCACCGCTTTCTGTAACGAAAAGATTTCAAAGTTCACCTTTGAAACGGCAAGCATGATGCATAACACCTTCGGTCGTTATTTCCAAGGCGTTATTCTGGATGCCATGATCATTTTCGTCGTAGGTCTGATCGTATTCAGTATTCTGAAGATCCCCTCTGCACTGATGATCGCCTTTATCGTTGCCATAACCAATATCATTCCCGTTTTCGGTCCCTTCCTCGGTGCTGTTCCCTCGGCGTTCATTATCTTTATTATTGACCCGAGCAAGGCGATCCCCTTTATCATCGCCATCCTCATTATGCAACAAATTGACGGCAATATTATCGCCCCCAAGATTCTCGGACAATCCACGGGCATCAGCTCGCTGTGCGTCATTGTCTCCCTTGCCATCATGGGCGGCATCTGGGGCATCTTCGGTATGGTTGTCGGTGTCCCCGTCTTCGCTGTCATCGTCACCCTGATCCGTCAGGCAGCGGATGCGCGTCTGTCTAAAAAGAACCTATCGACCGATATCGACGATTATTACGTAGACGAGCCCGAGACACCCGAAGAGCCACACAAAAAAGGCATCATGCATTCCTTGCTTTCTCTGCTCCGCACCACTGTAACCTATGCAATCGCTTACACGAAATACGGAGTTGCCATAATGAAGTATCGTTTGGAGAGCAATAAAAACAAAAACAAAAAGCGCCGCATTGCAGCACCGCGTAAGGAGGATTATATTCCCGTACGCAGCAAGGCATCTCCCGAGAGCAAGGACACCCACACGCCGTGTGACGCGCAAGATGCCAACAATACCCCCGCCAATACCGAGAGCAACAATGACTACGCCAACGGACATGATCAAGCCGATGCGAGGGAATAACCGATGAGACCAACTGATGAGAATCCCGCACGTATCATCGGCGAAAACATCGCCTCAACGCACCACCGATTGTGCCGATTGTTTGAATGTGCCCTGCTCCACAGTGAGGAGCTGACCGGGCAATTGTTGTATCCCCACCCATCCGATGACAACGCGCAGAGAACAGATGTTTTTGCGGAAGACTTCGGTGAAACACATCATACCGATATGGGAGACCTGCATTCTCTGTTCCTCGAACGTCGCATGGAGAACGGCGATCTCCCTTTCTCTCCGTTAGCGGAGCATCGCGGATCGATCTCGATGCTCTACCGCACACTGGGCACGGCAGAGCGTCTTGCCTTTTGTCGCACACTTTCCGGCCAGCCTGCGATTCCGCAGACCATTCCGTCACTGGTACAGGAATTGTTCGGTCATACCGAGCCCGTCGATCTGGAAGCTGCAGGCAAAGTCGCTTATCAACGCAATATTTTTGCCGACGAAGCATTTTTACATTTTTCTCCGCACATTCAAGCCCCCAAGGCCGCATATTTCGGTAGCTTTGCGGGCGTTTGTGAGCAGGTATACAACGGGCTGTGTGAATATTGCATTCTTCCGCTTGAAAATTCGCAGGACGGAAAGCTGCTCCGCTTTTACGGCTTGATCCAGAAATATGAATTGAAGATCGTGCTGACCTGCGATGTCACCGCATCTGACAAGCGCCATCTGACGACGTTCGGATTATGCAAGCGCTCCTTGCAGATCCCCATGCCCCTGCTCTACGGCATACGCCGCAATGCCTGCTTTGAATTTATCTTCTGGCAGGACAGCGATGACTATCCGGGACTTGGAGATGTTCTCGCCGCCGCGCAGGCGTGTTCTCTGCGTCTGATCCGCGCGGATTGCTTGCCGCGCTCGGATGATGAGATCATGGTTGGCGCGGGATATCCCTTCAATATTTCACTGGATATCGAAAACGGCGATCTGCGCACGTTTCTGCTCTTTCTCGCACTGGATGCGCCTTTCTGCCTGCCACTGGGCATATATCACCATCTGTAATCATAAAATTCAAAAGAATAACGAGGTAGTTATCATGCAACACATCACCTACACGCCCCACGGCGTATGCGCAAGACAAATTGACATTGACGTAGAAAACGGCATCATCACCGCTGCAACCTTCACGGGCGGCTGCTCGGGAAATACCAAAGGCGTCACCGCTCTGCTGATCGGCATGAACGTGAATGAGGCAATCAAGCGTCTGGAGGGCATACGCTGCGGTAGCAAGCATACGTCCTGCCCTGACCAGCTCGCCTGTGCCCTGAAGGAATTTGTCGAGCACAGCGCCTGACCATCTTCCCCATCTTGAATATAAAAAAATCATACAGGAGAGTGACACATATGAACTACATGGACAATTACAAGCGTTGGCTCCATTCCGACGCACTGACCGAGGATGAGCGCGCAGAGCTTGCCGCCATTTGCGAGGATGACGATGAAATCAAGCAACGCTTTTCCTGCTACCTTTCCTTCGGTACAGCAGGTCTGCGCGGCACCATGAAAACAGGCATGAATGCCATGAACGACCATACCGTCGCATATGCCACACAGGGCTTGGCAAAGCTGATCTTGGATGAGAACCGCGCCGCCGACGGTGTTGCCATCGCTTATGACAGTCGCTACAATTCTGCAAAATTCGCGCGCGTTGCCGCTTGTGTGCTTGCCGCTGCAGGTATCCGCGTTTATCTCTTCGACGCGCTGCGCCCCACACCCGAGCTGTCTTTTGCGCTGCGTGAGCTTGGTTGTGTCGCCGGTATCAATATCACCGCCTCCCACAATCCCAAGCAATATAACGGCTACAAGGCATATTGGGAGGACGGCGCGCAGCTCCCCCCCGAGCACGCGGACACCGTTGCTGCCAGCATGGAATCGCTGGATATCTTTGATGACGTCAAGCTGATGGATTACGACGAGGCACTGGAAAAGGGTCTGATCACGCTGCTTGGCGAGGAAATGGACGAGAAATATCTCGCCGCTGTTCTTGCACAAGCCATCAATCCCGCTGCGGTCAGTGCCGTTGCGGACGATCTCAAAATCGTCTACACGCCCCTGCACGGCACGGGCCACCGCCTGGTTCCCGAAGTACTGCGTCGTCTCGGTATCAAAAACATTTATACAGTGGAGGAGCAGATGGTCATCGACGGCGGTTTTCCGACCGTCGCCAAGCCCAACCCCGAATACCCCGAGGTCTTCAAGCTCGGCATTGACATCGCCAACCGCGTGGGCAGCGACCTGATCATCGCTACCGACCCCGACGCCGACCGCGTTGGCGTTGTTACCCGCACGCCCGACGGCTCCTTTGCCACCATCACGGGTAACCAGATGGGTGCGCTTTTGATGGACTATATCATCACCGCGTATGAAAAGACGGGAACCATGCCCGATTATCCCTTTGCCGTCAAGACCATCGTCACCTCTGAGCTGGCTGCCAAGATCTGCACCGAGCACGGTGTCAAAATGCATAACGTCTTGACCGGCTTTAAGTTCATCGGTGAGGTCATCAAGAATTACGAGGCTGCCGGTTACGGTACCTATCTGTTCGGTTTTGAAGAAAGCTACGGCTATCTCAAGGGCACCTACGCCCGCGACAAGGACGCTGTGGTCGCCTCCATGCTGATTGCCGAAATGACCGCTTATTACAAGGCACAAAACATGACCCTCTCCGACGCGCTGACCGCCTTGTTTGCCCGTTACGGTTTCAGCTATGAGACCAACGTCGAGATCTATATGGAGGGTCTGGACGGCGCTGCCCGCATGGCAGCACTGATGGACGGTCTGCGTAACAATCCGCCCGCAGAATTTGGTGGCGTGAGTGTCACCGAGCTGCGCGATTACAAGACCGGTGTCATCACCGACTGCGCCAGCGGCGAGACGAGCGAGACGGGACTTCCCTCCTCCAACGTGCTGTACTACAAGCTTGAAAACGACGACGTCATCGTCGCTCGTCCCTCGGGCACCGAGCCAAAGATCAAGTTCTACTATCTCTTGCGCGGCGCGGATGAGGCCGACTGCAAATTAAAGCTTGACGGCTATAAGGCAACGCTGGATGCGATGACAAAATAAATTAACGATCGGGGGCTTTTTGTATGGAGAGTCCCCTTTTTGAAAAAACCACTCAAATGAGGTTATTATGGTCAATATCAAAAAAGGCACGATCGTCTTTCCCGACGGCTTTGTTTTGAACCGATGGACACGCAAAAAGAGCTTTCTCGCGAACGGTCATGCCGAGTTGATACGGGAAACAAATAACGGCTACTACCATTATCACTACACGGGCGATCTGTCGCAGGACGGAATCGCGCACCTGACCGTATGCTTCCACGGAGAAAAGTTGTATGACTGCGTTATCATCCCCATCGGTATCAAGCATACCTATCACGAATACGTATGCAACAAAGACCCCATGCAACAGACTTACCTTCTTGAAAACTGGGACATCGTTTGCCGGGAAACCAAGGCCTGGCTTCGCAAGCATCGGCAATTTCAGACTTGCCGCCACTATCCATGGGGAACGGCGGGTTTTCGCGCGGGCGAGCACTTTCATTACGAGATCGACGTCTTCCTTGCGTATGGTCAAAAGCTTGCCATCGTAACGCTTAAGCAGCGAATTCAGAATTGGCGCATAGAACGTCGCCTGCGCAGTTATCCGCCCATAAAGTAAATAGCACCGCCGCCCCGTGATAACCACGGAGCGGCGTTTTTTTTACGTACAAGTTATCGCTGATGGAGAAATTGCTTGGCCCTTGCAAAATGATCCTCTACCGTATTGGCACCGTCCAGATGCAGAATTCACAGGAAAGCAGCTTTTGCCACTCGTCGTGCTTGGCTTTACTTCTCATGTTCATCCCACCGGTGTCGTAGGCTTTTGCCCATTCAATAAATTCAAGGTGCTGCCGGTACATATCTCCGCCCTGTTCAATGCGGGAGCCAAATCGGTCTTTCTCCCGCTGCTTTAACCGTTCAATGCGAAGTTTTTGTTCCATTTCGATTCTGATCACCAACGTAAAGTACGGGATTAAGGTATCTCCCCAATCCACAAGAGAACCGGATATGACAACACGATCGGCACTGTCAATGTCTCTTTTCATCAAAGCTCCAAATCCCCAAACGACCTTTCGCTTTTATTGGTTGATCCAAAATCTCTACGTTTTTCAGAATCCATGCGTACCTTCCTACTTCGTACAAGCCGGATATATATTCATTCTTATTTCGCTTGATTTCTTCTATAAATGCATCGGTCATTTCCACACAGTCTACCAACTCGCAAGAACAGATGATATTCCCATAATTCAATTCATTTGTATCTACCAGCGACATCAACGCCGCGTTGTTTCTGTCTTCCTTTGATATTTTTGTAGAGCTTGCATGAATGTATAGCTTTCCTCTGTAATTCGTTTTCCAACTTCTCGTTTCCACTTTTTTGATTCCGATTCTTATCAGCGTAGCATACGGCTCTGTTAAGCTTAAAACCTTCAACACGGTCACCTCACAAATGCAAATTTATCTGTCAGTGATATTGTATCATAAAATCATATAAAAGTAAAGCGATAAAGTTCTTGAAAAGGGTTCGGGGAAAACTTCTTTCAAGAAGTTTTCCCCGATATCGTTACTTATACAGCGTGAATACCCTTCTGTGCGTCGGCGTTCTTTTCGTCGATGCCGTACTTTTGCGCCTTGCGGTGCTCGAAGAACTTGAGCGCGACCTGCTCAAAGAGCGCATAGGAGAGAACGTCCTCGTCCTGCTCCATATACTGCGGGATCTTCTCGCGCAGCTCGTCAAGCTCGGGGCTCAGCAGATCTGCAGGACGGCAGGTAATCTGCTCCTCATCACCGATGATCTTCTTGATAAACTCGGGGTCGGTGGGCATGGGCGTTCTGCCGTACTCACCGCGCACCATAGCCTTGAACTCCTTGGTAACCGTCTTGTATCTCTCGCCCATCAGCACGTTGAACACTGCCTGCGTACCAACGATCTGGGAGGTCGGCGTGACCAGAGGCGGATAACCGGCATCGGCACGTACGCGCGGAACCTCCTCCAAAACAGCATCCAACAGATCGGACTTGCCTGCCTGCTTGAGCTGGGAAACGAGGTTGGAAAGCATACCACCGGGCACTTGGTTGATCAGCGCATTGACGTTGACCTTCATGACCTTGGGATCCATCAGACCGCTCTGCAGATACTTCTCGCGCAGAGGGGTGAAATACTTGGTAACTTCATTCAGCTTGGTCAGATCGATACCGGTGTCATATTCGGTGCCGGCAAGCGCTGCGACCAGCGACTCGGTAGGCATGTGCGACGTACCCTGCGCCATGGGAGAGATGGCGGTATCCACCACGTCCACGCCCGCCTCGATGGCCTTCAGTGTGGTCATAGACGCCGTACCCGCGGTATAGTGGGTGTGCAGCTGGATCGGAATCTTAACCGTTTCCTTGAGTGCCTTGACCAGGTCGTACGCCTCATAGGGCAGCAGCAGACCTGCCATATCCTTAATGCAAATGGAGTCAGCACCCATCTCCTCGAGCTGCTTGCCGTACTTGGTGTAGTAGTTCAGATCGTATACAGGGCCGGTGGTGTAGCTGATGGCAGCCTGTACGTGACCGCCCTCCTTCTTGGTCGCGTTGATCGCAGTCTGAAGATTGCGGGGATCGTTCAGAGCGTCGAAAATACGCAGAATATCAATACCGTTGGCAATCGATTTCTGGACGAAGTACGCGACAACGTCATCGGAATAGTGACGATAACCGAGAATATTCTGCCCGCGGAACAGCATCTGCAGCTTGGTGTTCTTGACCTTCTCGCGGATCTTGCGGAGTCTGACCCAAGGATCCTCGTTCAAAAAACGCAGGCAGGCGTCAAAGGTCGCACCGCCCCAAGCCTCCAGGGAGTGGTAGCCGATGGAGTCCATGGTCTCTAAAATCGGCAGCATCTCGTCCGTCGTCATACGGGTCGCGATCAGCGACTGCGGTCCGTCGCGAAGAACGGTTTCGGTAATTTTTATCTGTTTTGACATAATCATTCAACCTTTCTTATCATTTGAACCAGGACAGGAACACGCCGGCCGCCACAGCGGAGCCAATTACGCCCGCAACGTTGGGACCCATGGCGTGCATCAAAAGGAAGTTGGTGGGATCCTCACGCGAGCCGACCTTCTGCGACACACGCGCCGCCATCGGAACGGCAGACACGCCCGCAGAGCCGATCAGAGGATTGATCGTACCGCCGGAGAAAACATTCATGATCTTTGCCGTGAGCAGACCGCCAATGGTAGAGACCGAGAAGGCAGCCAGACCGAGAGCAATGATCATCAGCGTTTCCCAGCTCAGGAAGTTCTCTGCCGTTGCCGTCGCACCAACAGAAATACCCAGCATGATAGTAACAATGTTCATCAGCTCGTTTTGCGCAGTTTTGGAAAGACGGTCGGTCACGCCGCAGACGGTAAGCAGGTTACCGAACATCAGACAACCGATCAACACCAGCGCATCGGGAACGATCAGACCGACAACTAAGGTAACCAGCACGGGGAAAACGATCTTCTCAACCTTGGAAACCTCGCGCAGCGTGGTCATACGGATGGCACGTTCCTTTTTGGTAGTCAGGAGTTTCATAAAGGGCGGCTGGATCATGGGGATCAGCGCCATGTAGCTGTAAGCAGCGATTGCGATGGCGGGCAACAAATGCGCCGCAAGCTCCTTGGTCACGGTAATTGCCGTCGGGCCGTCCGCGCCACCGATGATACCAATGGCAGCTGCCTCTTCGGGCGCAAAGCCGAGCAGCAGCGCACCGGCAAAGGCAACGAACACACCGAGCTGTGCGCCCGCACCAATGAGCAGACTCTTGGGGTTGGCGATCAGCGGACCGAAATCGGTCATCGCACCGATACCGATAAAGATCAGACAAGGGTAAATACCGAGCTTGACACCCAGATAAAGCAGATCAAGGAATCCGCCCTCAAGCAGGATCTTTGAAAAATTTATCTCCTCTCCCGGCTCCGTCATAAAGAAATCGAAGTGATAGATATTTGCACCGGGGATGTTGGTCAAAAGCATTCCGATGGCGATAGGCAACAGCAGCAGCGGTTCAAACTGCTTGACAATAGCAAGGTAAACCAGCACGGCGACGATCAGATACATCACCAAGGTCAAATACCATTGCTCCTCAGCAAACAACTGTGCAATGCCGGTTCCCTGTAGGAATGTTTTTAAGCTATCGAGAATTTCAGACATGATTCACAGTTCCTTTCGTAATCATTATATACGTGAAAGAAACGGATCAATTGATGGTCGCAACGACCTCATCCGTGTTGACGGATGCGCCCTTGGTCACGTTGACGGAGGCGATGGTGCCATCCACCGGAGCGACGATATCGTTCTCCATCTTCATTGCCTCCAAAACGCAGATGACGTCACCTCTCTTGACGGCAGCGCCGACAGCGACGTTGATCTTCATGATAGTACCGGGCATGGGAGCCTTGACGACATTAGCACCGGCAGTACCGGCAGCAGCGGGGGCGGGAGCAGCAGCGGGCGCGGGAGCAGCAGCGGGAGCTGCAGCAGGTGCAGGGGCAGCAGCTACGGGTGTGGGGGCTGCAACGGGTGCTGCGGCTACGGGAGCGGCAGCGCCGACCTCCTCGACAGTTACCTGATAAAGAACACCGTTTACGGTTACGTTATAATTTTTCATTGTTATATCCAACCTTTCATTTAATTATTTACGATTCCATGCGCGAGAGTTATCTGCTCTGCGGAAGGAAACAACGCGGAAACCGCCCTGATAGCCTTCGTCAGCCAAGGTAGCGGCGATCGCGGCTGTAATGGCAGCCACCAGAGCCGCATCGTCAGCGGGAGCGACAGGAGCCGATGCGAGAGCGGCCGGAGCGGCCGGAGCGGCCGGAGCAGCGGGAACAGAGACAGCCGCACTCTCCTTGGGCTGCGACTCGTTCGCCTGCGCGCGCTTTTTCGGCAGATCGTATAGCACCACCCGAGACAAGGCCAGCACAGCCCAAAGCAAAGCCAAAACGGCGAATACCATCAGCATACCGACGATCGGCACCAGCACGATCAGATTATCCGAATTGGTATTGGTAGCGGCAGCACTAAGCGCAGTAAGCATTATATTCATCATCAATCCTCCTTAATCAAAGAGGAAGTGTGGTGTGACGACGCGAGGGAGCCTCCTCCGTCGCACCGACCAGCATATAGATCGCAGAGCAGATCCTCATGCGCAGCTCTCCGACGGGAACGATGTCATCGATATCACCGGAGGCAGCAGCCTTCTCGGGAACGGCGTACTCTGCCACCCACTCTGCCTCGACCTCCTCACGGCTCTTATCCGCAGTGATCTTGTCGTTCCAGAGGAAAGCAACGGCTTTCTCGGGCGTCATGGCACCGATACGGGCATCGGGCGTTGCAAGAACCAGGTCCGCACCCAGTGCGCGGGAGCCCATCAGAGTAAATGCAGCGCCGTATGCATTGCCGACAATGGCCGTAATGCGGGAGGTAGCTGCCATGGTATATGCGGAGGCCAGCTTAGCGTATGCGGTCGCACACGCGCTCTCCTCACCGACGGGAAGACCTTCACTGTCGATCAGAGTTACGACGGGAATACGGAAACTGTCGGCAAAGCTTACAACCTTAGCCGCCTTTTTTGCCGCGCAAGCGGTCAGATTTCCTTTCAAGCTGACAAATGCCACCAGCTCGCCGCCCATATATCCCAGTGCCGTCTGCACCTCGGGCGCACAGTCATCATACAGAGAGAGCACTCTGCCATAATCAGACAGCGTGGTAATGTCCGCTGCGACGATCTGACGATTGACGTCATCTGCTGCTGCATTGGAGACATCGCGGTTGTTCTGGGGAAGAAACTCCACCAGCGCTCTCGCCTTGAGAACGGCATCCCCTTCGCTGTCGCAAACGATCGCAGCGCAGGGTGCGCCAGCCGTTTCCGGTGTGGTAACGTACATCTGTGTCTGATCCTTGACTGTCAGAATAAAATCAAACATCGATGCGGCAATGGCGGCCGTCCCCGCACAAACACCGCTGCAAAGTGCGATCTGGGGAACGATGCCCGAGGCATCGGAGATGCATTTAAGCCAGCTGCCGTAAGCGGCAAGTGCTGCACTGCCGTCATAAATGATCGCACCCGCACTCTCGAAAATACCGATCACGGGCGCGCCGTTTTTCAGTGCCATATGATACAGTGTACGCAGCTTGGACGCACCTGCCGCACCAAAAGCACCCTTCATGCGATCCATATCCTGTGCAAACGCAAAGGTCAGCTTGCCCGAGATCGAACCGTAGCCGCAGATCATGCCGTCGTACTCATCCGTATCGTTCTTTTTCACATAGGCGCCGATTTCAACAAAGGTTCCCGCATCAAAAAGCGAACGGATCTTAACATTTCCGACCGTTGAATTTTTGTCCATAATACCCCTCCAAAAAGATTCCGTATCGGGTGATTTTTGCAAAATATCTTGAAAAAAACCATTCTCCCCGATTATACCATTATTATACTTCCTTTCATCCGCTTTGTCAATAACTTTTTCGACTTTTTTCAAATTTTTTCAAACATCTTGTGTCCGAAACCGATTCCGACCACGATATTTTCATTTTTTCAAAAAAATTTTCTCATACCCATTTACAGATCAAAAAAAATGTGGTATGATATAGTGTAAAGATTTTTTTGCACTGCTTTCGGTGCGTATGCGGAGGAATTATATATGCAGATCGTACGCTTTTATGTCGGCGACACGCTGGAAATGAAAAAGTCGCATCCCTGCGGCGATAAGCACTTTGAGGTACTCCGCGTCGGTGCGCAGGTTCGTGTACGCTGCACGGGCTGCGGACGGGATATGGTTCTTGACCGTATCAAACTGGAGCGCGCCATTCGGCGTGTCCATTCCGCCCCCGCAGATGACACCGCACAATCTCAAGAATAAGGAGATACGTTATGTTTTATTATATCAGCGGCAAGCTCGCGCTGCTGCAGCCCGGCTTTGCCGTGCTCGATGCGGGTGGTGTCGGTTATCGCCTGACCATCAGCCAGAATACCTATGATTCCCTCCCCCGCTCCGCTGCCGACGCGCAGAAGGAGGTGCGTCTGTACACCTACATGGCCATCCGCGAGGACGATCTGGAGCTGTTCGGATTCGCCTCGGAAACCGAGCTTTCCTCCTTCAAAATGCTGCTCACCGTCTCAGGCGTCGGCCCCAAGGCGGCCATCTCGATCCTCTCGCTGCTCACGCCCGAAAAATTCGCTCTTGCCGTCTGCACCGAGGATCAGAAGACCATCTCCAAAGCAAACGGCATCGGCCCCAAGACTGCAGCCCGCATCATTCTGGAGCTCAAGGACAAGTTAATGAAGGAAACACCGCCCCAAAAGGCGAACGAATCGATCGCCGTCGCCATCACACAGCAAGGCACCTCACAAGGACGTATGAGCGAGGCGCAGGACGCTTTGATGGTGCTCGGGTATTCCCGCGCCGAGGCGCTCTCTGCGCTGCAGGGCTTGGACGTCTCTTCCATGGAGCTGGAGGACTTGATCCGCGCAGCACTGAAAAAATTGATGAAATAATAAAAATATTTGCAGAAAGGAATCCCACACATGGACGCAGGAGAATTGGAATTTGACAACCGTATGCTGGATGCGGATTTTTCAAGCAATCTTGACGATCGCGAGGACTCCTTACGGCCGCAACGCCTGCAGGATTATATCGGGCAGGATAAGGCCAAGGAAAATCTGAAGGTATATATCGACGCCGCAAAAATGCGCGGCGATTCCCTGGATCACGTGCTGCTTTACGGCCCTCCCGGGCTTGGTAAGACCACGCTGTCGAACATCATCGCCGCCGAGATGGGCGTCAACATCCGCGTGACCTCAGGCCCCGCGATTGAAAAGCCGGGCGATCTGCTGGCTCTGCTCACCAATCTGGAATCCGGAGACGTTTTATTCATCGACGAGATTCACCGTATTCCCCGCACGGCAGAAGAATATCTCTACCCCGCTATGGAGGATTATGTCGTCGACTTTGTCATCGGTAAAGGACCTTCCGCACGGAGCATCCGCATCGATTTACCCAAATTCACACTGATCGGTGCGACCACCCGCGCAGGACAGTTGACCACGCCGCTGCGCGATCGTTTCGGCGTGCTGCTCAAATTAGAGCTCTACACCCCCGAGCAGCTCGCTTGCATCGTTCAACGCAGTGCAGGTATACTGGGCATTGAGATCACCGAGGACGGTGCTTATGAGCTTGCCTCCCGTTCTCGCGGTACACCGCGAATTGCCAACCGTCTGCTCAAGCGCGTACGCGACTTTGCGCAGGTACAAGGCTCGGATACCATCACCTCACAGATCGCCAATTACGCGCTCTCGCGCCTTGAGATCGACGCGCTCGGTCTGGACAATCTTGACCGTCGGATGCTTGAGACCATTATTAAATTTTATGACGGAGGTCCTGTGGGATTGGAAACACTGGCTGCGACCGTCGGCGAGGAGGCGGTCACACTGGAGGATGTTTACGAGCCTTATCTGATGCAGATCGGGTTCCTCTCCCGCACCCCCCGCGGGCGCTGCGTGACTCGCTTGGCGTACGAGCATCTGAACCTCCCTTACCACCAAAAGCCCACCCCAAGTGAGCAGATGCATCTGTTTGACCACCTCGGTGGTGAGGAATAACCCCCCCGTTAATTCTATCCGAAAGGGATGATATATTTATGAACAACAAAATCAAAATCGGCATCGTCGGTTACGGAAATCTCGGCCGCGGTGTGGAAAGCGCCGTCACCCGCTCCTCTGACATGGAGCTTGTGGCTCTTCTGACCCGTCGCGACCCTGCCACCATTCAAACGGCAACCGGCATTCCTACCTACGGCATGGATGCCGCGGCATCGCTTGTCGGTCGGGTGGACGTCATGATCCTTTGCGGCGGAAGTGCCAATGATCTTCCCACACAAACACCCGACATGGCAAAATACTTCAATGTCATTGACAGCTTTGATACACACGCCAAAATTCCCGAGCACTACGCCAAGGTGGACGAGGTCTGCAAGCAAAGCGGCACTCTCGGTATTATTTCGGTGGGTTGGGATCCCGGTTTGTTTTCTTTGATGCGCTGCCTTGGGCAGGCCATTTTGCCGGACGGCGCAGACTACACCTTCTGGGGCAAGGGCGTCAGCCAGGGACATTCGGATGCCATTCGCCGCATTGACGGCGTAGCAGATGCCAGACAGTACACAATTCCCGTGGAAAGCGCACTGCAGCGGGTACGGAATGGCGAAAATCCCACGCTGACCACCCGTGAAAAGCACACCAGAGAATGCTTTGTCGTCGCCAAGGAAGGCGCGGACCTTGCCGCCATCGAGCGTGAGATCGTCACCATGCCCAATTACTTTGCCGACTACGACACGACGGTGCATTTTATCACCCGGGAGGAGCTGGATCGCGACCACAAGGGCATTCCCCACGGCGGTAAGGTGTTCCGCTGCGGTGCAACCGGCCTTGACGGACAAACCAAACACGTCATGGAGTTTGGCCTGACGCTTGAATCCAACCCCGAGTTCACCTCCTCCGTTTTGGTCGCATATGCCCGCGCCGCATATCGTCTTTCCAAAGAGGGACAAAACGGCTGTAAAACAGTTTTGGATATTCCGCCCGCCTATCTCCACCCCGCAAGTGGCGAGACGCTGCGCGCAACACTTCTCTGATCTGCGCCAAGTACCTCAATCCAATTATAAACAGAGCAACGAGTCTTATCCGGCATACGGAATATCGGCTCGTTGCTTTTTTGCTCTTTTGCACAAATCTCCACACTCAACACCATGAAACGGCTCTCAATGGGCAATCGATAAGATTCAACACCCGGCTACGCGGGATATTGCTACCGGATCGAATACGGTTTTGGTTGATGTTGAACATTCCGGGGCATCTCAAACCAAGCTCAAGCAAATTGACAGTGGAAACGCAAAAGCCTGCCCATCTTTAAGAGGGGCTGCGCCAATCACGCAGCCCCATTTTTCATGAAAATCCGTTATCGCCCATAACGCTGTGTCATCTCTGCCACGTCGCGCACCAATGTGTCATTCAGCATCTCGGCGCGCACCCGCCAGCACCAGTTGTTCCCAAGAGTCGAGGGAGTGTTGATCCGTGCCTCGTCCCCAAGGGAAAGATAGTCCTGCAGCGGAATGATGCAAAGCTGCGCCTGACTTCGCATCAAAAGCGCGATCAGGGGCTTGCAAAGTCGGGCGGTGGGGGTGTCGTAATCGCAAAGATACTCCCGCAGCGCCCGCATCTCCTGCATAGAGATCGATCGCAGCCAGCCCCCAAGCGTCTGATTGTCGTGCGTTCCCGTATACGCCACGCAGTTGTACGGAAAATTGTGCGGCAAATGATCGTTTTTGCTGCCGTCGTCGCGTCCATCAAAGGCAAATTGCAGCACCTTCATTCCCGGGAAGGCACAATCTGCCAGCAATTGCCGTACCCCCTCGGTCATATAACCGAGATCCTCGGCAATGATCGCCCGCTCCCCGATCCGTTGCCGTGCCGCACGAAACAGCGTCGCCCCCGGTCCCTTTTTCCATTCTCCCTCTCTTGCATCCGGTGCACCGTAAGGGATGGAATAATAAGCCTCAAATCCGCGAAAATGATCGATGCGCAGCACGTCGTACAGAGAAAAACAGTGTCGCAGCCGCTCTGTCCACCACGCGTATCCCGTTGCTGCGTGCTCTTCCCAGCGGTAAAGAGGATTTCCCCAAAGCTGCCCCTTGGCGGAAAAACCATCGGGCGGGCATCCTGCCACTGCGAGCGGGCGCAGCTGTGCATCCAGACAAAACAGCTCGGGATTCGCCCATACATCCGCGCTGTCCGCGCTGACGTAGATCGGCAGATCACCGATGATCTTCACCCCACGGCTCGATGCATATTGATGGAGAGCGTCCCATTGGGAAAAGAACAGATATTGCAAATAACAATAAAAATTGATCCCGTCGGCAAGCATTCTGCGAGATTGCTCCATGGCCGTGCGCTCCCGCCCCAAAAGAGACCGATCCCACTCACAGCAGGGCTTGCCGCCATGTGCATCCTTAAGCGCCATAAAATGTGCATAATCCGTCAACCAATCTGCCTTTTCGCTGCAAAATGCGGCAAAATCCATCCGCTGCGCACTGCTTGCCGTGCGGCAAAACGCATGATATGCACGCCGTAACAGCGGCAAGCGCACATGGTATTGCAAGGCATAATCTACTGTACTCTCCTGCCCGCCTCCTAGCGCCATATCACATTCCCGTTGTGAGAGCAGCCCTGCCTCGATCAGCGGTTCAAGATCGATCAGGTACGGATTTCCCGCAAAGGTTGAAAAGGACTGATAGGGAGAGTCCCCGTACCCCGTCGGGCCAACGGGAAGGATCTGCCAATACCGCTGCCCCGCTCGCGCCAGAAGATCGACAAAGGAATACGCCTGTGCCGACAGGCAACCGATTCCGTACCGCGAGGGGAGCGATGTGATGGGCAAAAGGATTCCCGCCGCGCGGCTTTTCTCATTTTCACGCTCCCCCATGCTGATCCTCCCCACCTTCCTCACACAATGCCATCTCACAGAGCACCCCACAATGATCCGAGATCGCACATTCACCACGCTCTGCGTCGAATACGGTTCGGGCGTGCAGCACCCGCAAGTGCGAATCATTGGTCATAATATAATCGATGCGCTGCGGGTAAGGGTGACTGACATCCTTCCATCCATCGATCACACCCTGCGCCGTGCGATACCCTTTGGTTCGTAAGGCCGATGTAAAGGTATCTCGCCAGCCGTCGGCGATCATACGATCGTAGCCCTCCCCTGTGCGGTCGGCAGGACAGTTGAAATCTCCCATTAAAAACACGCGCCCCGCCCCACGCAGCGACTCGCAAAGACGTCGCCACTGCAGGACAAAGGGCTCCTCCCCATCATCCCAGCGCGAGGTGTGCAGTGAGTAAAACCATGTCTGATCGATCTGTACCCCAAGCGCAGCGCGTCGTCGCCAGTTATCGTAGTCCCGTGTGGTCGAGAGCTGTAGGGCGCACATATTTTCGACCTCTCCACGCCAAAGCAGTGCCAGACCTTCATCATAAACATCATACCCTCGTTTCACGGGCAAATAGCACCAGTGGTACGCCGCGCCCCGCGCCGCCAGCTCCTGAGCCAGCACCAGTGCGAAATTGTCCGTACCGATTGGCAGCGTCGCCCCCTGCGGGCTGTGATAGCCCGTCAGGGAAAGCGTCGTGTCCTGTGCAACCGACGCATTGCGACTTTGATTGACCTCCTGCAAGGCGATCACGTCGAGCTGTTCTGCCAAAATCAAAGCAGCCAACGGCATCACACATTCCGCCGCGGTCTCGGGGCGACTATGGGTATTGAGGGTCAAAAGTTTCACGACACACCTCCGCCGAGCAGATCGTTGATGTCGGATTTCAGCACATCGGCGCGCGGCCCATAAACTGCCTGGATGCCTGTGTCCCGCTTAAAAAAGCCCATTGCCCCCGCCGCCTTCCATGCGGAAGCATCCGCCACGCGCGACGGATCCTTGACCGTCACCCGCAGCCGCGTCATGCAAGCATCCACCAGCACGACGTTATCTCGTCCGCCCAGCAATTCTATAATGCGCGCGGGCTCACTATCTGTCGACATAACACTGCCACCACCTGCCGTCGCCATGACGACACCGTCCTCCAAGCCTTCGGTCTCATCGTTTCCTCTGCCGGGCGTGGCGTAATTGAATTTTCCGATCATGGCGTAGGCAACCAGATAACCAAGGAAGAAAAAGATGCCGACACACAAAATAAAGTTGATCAGATCTCCGCCAAGCCCCGCACTGAGCGACATGGGAACGCGGGTGGCAAGCTCCAGATTACCAAAGGAGTGCAGACGCAGATCAAACACGCCCGCCATTGAGAATGCAATTCCCTGCAGCACGGCATAAACAATATACAGAGGAATCGCACAGAACATGAACATAAACTCGATCGGCTCGGTCACACCCGTCAAAAAGACCGCCAGTGCCGTAGAAATGAACATCGAGCGATACTTTTTTCGCTTTTCAGCAGGAATACGGCGATACATTGCCAATGCCACACCAAGCAGTAGTCCCGTCGCTCCGATCATCTGTCCGACCTTAAAGCGCGCCGGAACGACCGTCGCCAGCAGCTCCTCATAAGCCGCAGTATCTCCCGCATTTTTGAGTGCGATCAGATCGGTCACCCAAGCGAGCCAGAGAGGATCCTGCCCGAATACCGTTTTTCCCGCATCGATCCCCGTACGAATCACGTAGGTGCCGCCAAAGGAGGTGTAATTCATGGGAATGGTCAGCATATGATGCAGACCAAACGGCAAAAGCAGACGCTCCAGCGTACCGTAGATGAAGGGGGCAAGCATGGGAGAGGTGTCCGCCGAGTCGGCGATCCAGATACCGAAGGTGTTGATCCCCAGCTGCACAACAGGCCAGACCAAGGACAAAACCAAGGACACCACCACCGATACGGCAATGACGACCAAAGGAACAAACCGCTTGCCATTGAAGAAGGAAAGCGCACTGGGGAGCTTACGGAAATTATAAAACTTGTTGTAAACGATGCCGCCCACAAACCCCGCAATGATACCGACAAAGACACCCATATTCAAGGCGGGTGCTCCTAAAATGTCGGTGAAATAACCATCCACCGCCATCTCCTGCCCAAAAAAGGTATGCGCGATTGCCGTAGGATCGGCAAGCATTTCCGTCGTCACACCAAACAATGCTCCCGTCAGTCGGTTGATCAGAATAAAAGAGAGCAATGCTGCGAACGCGCCGCCTGCGCGATCCTTCGCCCAGGAGCCGCCGATGGCGACCGCAAAGAGAATGTGCAGGTTCCCGATGATCGCCCAACCAATGCCCTCCATAAGCGAGGCAATCGTGGCGATGATGGGGGTATCTGTCCCCGCCATGGCGACCAGCTTACCAAGGCTGATCATCAAGCCCGCTGCGGGCATGACCGCAATGACCACCATCAGCACCTTGCCCAACTTTTGCAGCGCATCAAAATTGAGAGGCCCACGTACCTTCTTTTTGCCACCGGCCTTACCCTTTGCCTCAACAGAAACGGTGTGTGCGTTCTCTTCCCTCTCTGCGGGCGCATTCTGTGCAGAAGAAGTGGTCACCTGCGGTGCGGCAGCACTCACCCGTGCGCGATAAAGAATGCTGTCCCCCGCCTTGACTGCTCCTGCGATCGGCTCGATCAGCTCCACATCCTGTGCCTCCGTCGTGACAAGAACGGGGGTCATGGGATTGATCCCCTTCTTTTGCAGCAGCTCCACATCCACATCGAGCAGTGGTGTGCCGATCTTGACCGGATCTCCCACCGCAACGTAGAGGGAAAAGCCCTCCCCTCGCAGTGACACGGTATCCAATCCCACGTGAATAAAAATTTCAACACCGTCATCACTCCGAATACCGACGGCGTGCTTGGTCGATGCCACCGAGATCACCCGCCCGGAAACCGGGCTGACGATCTTCCCCTCTCGCGGCAGCACAGCCACACCGTCACCGAGGATTTTCTCCGAAAAAACTGCATCGGGTACGCGAGAGAGCGGAACCGCCTCTCCCGTTGCCACCGCGTGTATGGCACAGATCCGCTGTGCACTTTGCTTATTATTTTCACCCATTCGGTTCACTCTCCCTTCCTCTGTGCACCGCTTTGCAAATGCCAAATGTCACGATTATATTCCAATATCGTCCGATCGGCGGAAAAATAGCCCGAGCGGCTGATATTGATCAGCATCTTCTTTGCCCAATTTTCCCGATCCGAGTACTCCTGCAGCGCGCGATCACGACAAGCGCGATACGACATAAAATCCGCAAGGGTCATAAAACGATCGTAATACAGCAGCGCATCATGCAGCCGCGTCAAGCGCTCACGATTGCCCACGGCACACAGCTCCTCACTCACAATATAGTCCACCGCACGGCGAAGGCGTTCATCCTTATCATAATAGCTTTGAGGATGATAGGTGCCGCTGCTCTCCAGCGCCACCACCTCCTCACCCGACAGCCCGAACAGATACATATTTTCCTTCCCCACGCGCTGCATGATCTCGATGTTCGCGCCGTCTGCCGTCCCCAAAGTCAGTGCGCCGTTCATCATCATCTTCATGTTCCCCGTTCCGCTCGCCTCCTTGGAGGCAAGTGAGATCTGCTCCGAGATTTCGGCAGCAGGCATCAGGTATTCCGCCGCACTGACGTTATAATTTTCAACTACAACGACCTGCAGCTGATCGCGACAGGCGGCATCCTTGCTGACAAGCACCTCAAGGCAAAGCAGAAGATGCAAGATATCCTTCGCCAGCTCATACGAGGGGGCGGCCTTTGCACCGAAGATGGATACCAACGGTACCGAAAGACGCTCTCCCTCCCTCAATGACAGCAGCTTGTCGATCAGATACAGTGCCGAGAGCTGCTGCCGCTTATATTCATGCAAGCGCTTGATCTGAACATCAAACACACCGTCACAGAGCAATGGAATCCCGCGCGTACGGGCAAGATAAGCACAAAGTCGTTCCTTGTTCTGTTTCTTGATCAGGAGCAGCTCGCCAAGAGCGGCCGTATCATCAATATACGCCTCTAATTTTTCCAGATGCGTCGCATCTTTTTTGAAATCCTCTCCGATCCGTCGTGCGATCCAGCGTGTCAACGGACGGTTACAGGCGAGCAGCCAGCGGCGGTGCGTAATACCATTGGTCTTGTTGGAAAAGCGATCTGGATAGAGTTGATAAAAATCTGCAAGCACCCGCGTTTTCAGCAATGCCGTATGCAATGCTGCCACACCGTTGACGTGCTTGGAAAAATGCACCGCCAGATGCGCCATGGCAAGCTTTCCATCGCAAAATAAAGCGACCCGCTCCGCATTCACGCCACCTGCCTGCGCTCTTTGCCGAGCCATTTCATTCATGCGACCGAGCAGAGGCATCAAGGCAGGGGCAACGGTCTCCACATCTTGCAGCTGCCACATTTCAAGAGCCTCGCTCATGACGGTGTGGTTGGTGTAAGCACAGGAGTTTTCCACCTGACGGATAGCATCCTCTTCATTGATCCCCTCCTCACACAAGGCTCGGATCAAAACGGGAATGATCAGTGCCGGATGGGTGTCATTGATCTGAATGACCGCGTAGTCTGAAAGTGCAGCATGCCCGACTGCCCATCCACGCTTACGGCAATCGTCCAGGATCAGTCTGGCTGCGCAGCTGGCGAGAAAGAACTGCTGGCACAATCGCAGCCGTCGTCCCTCGGGAGTGCTGTCATCTGGATAAAGAAACAACGTCAGGTTATGAGAAATATCGTGCATATCAAAGGATATGCCCTGCTGCGTGCCGATCTCGCCCTCGTCAGTGCTCTCGGGCTCAAACAGATGCAGAGTATTCATACACATCCCGTCGCCAAGGATATCCATATCGACCATACGTGCTGTCAGTGCTTGTCCCATGCAGTGCACCGTCAAAGAAAAATCGGTCTTGCGAAACAGCGTCGCGTCTTCTACCCAAGGATCCGGCAGCTCGCATTGCTGCAGATCCGAAAATTTCTGGCGAAACAGCCCAAATCGATACAAGAGCCCCACGCCGTCTCCCGGCAATCCCAAGGTCGCAATGCTATCCAAAAAGCAAGCAGCAAGACGGCCAAGCCCACCGTTCCCGAGCGAAGGCTCGTGCTCCTGTGCCTCAATCAGCTCGGGAGATCGCCCCGCCGCATATAGCTGTTCCCTCACCTGCTCATAAATACCGAGGTGGATCATATGGTCGGTAAGCAATCTGCCCAATAAAAATTCCGCGCACAAATAGTACAACCGCCGCCTCGGTGTCGCTTGCGCCAAGGTGGTCCTTTGCTGTGCGCACAATCTACGCACCATGTCAACAAGTAATTCATAAATCTGTCTGTCACTGCAATCAGACAGCGGCAAACCGTATCTCTTTCGGCAGAGATCGTCCAAACGAAAATCAATGCTCATATTATAACCATGCCTTTCTATGAATCTAAGAAGTCTTGTGCGCTTATCAGCGGCAAATTCTCCCCTGCGATATGCGGTCACAAAGCTTCCGTCTGAAAAACGATCCGCTTTTCAAACGCATATTCTACCAATTCAGGATTTTCAACATCATCTGCCACATAGTATTTCTCAAGCATTCACAATCTATGCAAAAGCACTTTACATAAAAAAAGAGGTGAGTCAAATGCAAAAATGCATTTGAAACTCACCCCGCTGTTTTTGCTTTGCGGCTAAATACCGCAATTTATGCCTGCTTTGCGGGCATAAAACGCAAATTCCGCGCAGCAAAAAAGCCTACCGTGGCTTCTTTGCATAAGGGCTGCGTCAATAACGCAGCCCCGTATTTATTATTTTGATCACGCGCCTCATCATGCGTCAAAGGCATCGTCATCCTCGGCAAGAAACGCCTCCTCGGGCTGTCTGTCCGTCAGAATACGCATTGCCGCTTTGGACCAAAACGCCGAGTTCTTCTTCTCGGCGAACGCCGAGCTTTTCTCAGCAAACGCCGAGCTTTTCTTCTGCGCAGACGCACTCCCGGAGGACACACCGTATGCACGGAGCTCTTCCTCGGTCAGTTCAGCATCAGCAGCCCTGCGACCCGACTTGGGGTCATTCTCATGCGTTTCAGCCGTTGCTTTTGGTGGCGCCTCCCCCGAACAGCGACATGATATCGTCGTCGTCCAGATCTTCTACGACCTCTGCTGCTGCAGCAGGAGCGGGCGCGGGAGAAACAGGTGCCTTCTTGGTAACAGGAGGCTTTACACCTGCCTTGGGAGCAGTCTTCACCTCTGCCGTCTCCTTCTTGACCTCACTCTTGAGCGTGGTCTGGGGAGCCGTCTCGCCCTTGAAATCAGCAAAGCCGGTGGCAATGATGGTGATCTTCATCTCGTCGTCAAGCTCGGGATCAAATGCAACACCCCAGATAATGCTTGCGTCGGGGCTGGCTTCCTCTGCGATCATGCTGGATGCCTGATTGACCTCCTCCAGACCGACGTCGGGAGATACGGAAATATTGATCAGAATACCGCGTGCACCCGAGATGGAGCTCTCAAGCAGCGGACTGAAGATGGCAGCACGCGCTGCTGCCTCTGCCTTATCCTTACCGGTAGCAGAACCAACGCCCATGTGTGCATAGCCTGCGTCCTTCATTACGGATGTAACGTCAGCAAAGTCCAAGTTGATAAAGCCGGGCACATTGATCAGATCGGAAATGGACTGTACGCCGCGACGCAAAACATCGTCTGCAACCTCAAATGCGTTCGCCAGCGTGATACGGGTTTCCGAAACCTGCTTAAGTTTTTCATTGGGGATAACCAGAAGAGAGTCCACGTACTTGCTGAGCTCGGCAATACCGCGCTCTGCCTGCTGTGCGCGCTTTGCACCCTCGAAAGCGAAGGGCTTGGTAACGATACCAACGGTCAAAATTCCCATCTCCTGTGCTACGCGAGCAACAACGGGAGCTGCACCCGTACCGGTACCGCCACCCATACCTGCGGTGACAAATACCATGTCGGTATCCTGCAGCAGTTTCTTCAGCTCGTCCAACGATTCCTCTGCTGCGGACTGACCGATCTCGGGATTGGAGCCTGCGCCAAAGCCCTTGGTGATCTTCTCACCGATGATCAGCTGGGTTGCAGCATCGCTTCTGCGGATAGCTTGTCTGTCTGTGTTGATGGCAACGAATTCAACGCCGCAAATGTTGGTAGAGATCATGCGGTTGACCGCGTTGTTACCGCCGCCACCGACACCGATTACCTTTATGCTAACGCCGCTGTCGTTGCACTCGTCGTGTTCAAACGTCATGTGAATAAACCTCCTCCAAAGAGTTATTTTCTGTATCCGTCCGAAAAAGAGCGCGAAAAAACACCCTTTTTCGTACATGAATATATTCTCCCTTATATTGTACTAAATTTTTTGAGATTTTGCAATAGGTTTTTGAAAAAAAGTTGAAAAAAAGTTCAAAAACTTCAAAATCCGTCATTTTTTCATTCAATGGAGGGGATTTGGCGGACAAAAACCCGCGAAAGATCTCTCAAGTCCACCTCAAGTGGGCTGTTGATGGATGGGGTCGCACCTTCTCGGCGATATTTTTCCACCGCAGCCTTGGCATATGCGATCTGCCGGCTCAACTGCTCCGCACCGCCGAGCAGATAAATGGTGCCATCCCGCAGCGTCATTGTTTTATCAAAATCCTGTGTCAGAGACAGGAGTGTCGGAGCATCCGCGGCTGCCATGTCCTCGTAGCTATCCCGCAGGGTGTATAGCATCGAGCCCAGCTTGTCCGCCGCAGCGAGATACGAAGGAACCGTGTGGGTATCCTCCGCCTCCTGTGCCTCCAGCCATGCAGCGTATTCCCGCTCGGCTCGCTTTGCCGCCTCGGTCAATGTTTCTCCTACCGCAGGCAGTGCGATTCCTCCGACCACCACCACGCAGGATTCCGCAGCACTTTTCGTATATTCCAGCGCAAACAGCTCCCCGTCAAGCAGAACATAAGCGGCTTGTCCCTGTGCATCCGTGTATTGTAGTGCCCAGAGTGCCGTCCGCTCGCTGACATGAACGCGCAGCGTCCCCGAAAGTGATGTCTGAATCTGCGCAGTCTGCAAATATGGACACGCAGCAAGCAGGGCATCCGCCACTGTCTGCGTGTCAAAACGATACATTTTATCACCAACCTGAAGTGTCAGTGCCTCTTTGAGCGCATCATCGCTGTAATGCAGGTTGCCATCAAACACAACACTCTCGATCTTGATACGGTTGACCTGTATGGATGCCATCAGCAAAAGCACGCTCAGGAAGAAACAAATCAACACCACCGCACGAATCAACCGTATCCTCTGCAGTCGCCGCATACGGCGGTCGTATGCTTTTTTTGAAAGTGTCGCAGCAGCGATCTCACGAGCGGTATCATGCATGACGATCACCGTTTTTGCGGCGTCCGCGCCCGGCGTTTGCCTTGCGCTCCCTGTCCTCTTTGACCAGTGACATCAGAATATCGTAGATGACGCGATTGGCATCCGGTGTGGCAAAATTGCCGATTTCCCGCCGTAGATTATCCGAAAGATCACGATCGTCCAGCAGCGAGAGAATGGCATACTGCAGGCTGTTCTTGGCAAAATCCTTTTCCTCGACCAGCAGAGCCGCACCGCGATTGGCAAGTGCTTGTGCGTTTTTCAGTTGATGATCATCCGCGACGTAGGGCGAGGGGATAATGACACACGCCTTGCCCATCATGGCAAGCTCGGACAACGTCATAGCACCGGCGCGGGAGACAACCACGTCCGCTGCAGACATCTGCACGGGCATATCGTAGATATAATCCTTGAGCTGTACGTTGGGCAGCTCATCAAGTCCGATTTCCTGCGCCATGGCCAAACAGTTTTTGTAATGCCTCTTTCCCGTTGCTAACACAAAGCGTACCTGCGGGCGCTTTGCCGCCGTACACCGCAGAAATTCCAACACGGCGTGGTTGACCGTTTGCGAACCCAGACTCCCCGCACAAAACAGAACCATCTGCTCTCCCGCAGCAAGGCCGAGCTTTTCTCTTGCCACATTCTGCGGCAGTGCACCAAATCCGCCAAGCAGCGGATTTCCAACAACGCAGCATTTTTTCTTGGCGTGGAGCTGCTGCACCGTCTCCTCAAAATTGAGCAGTAAGCGGCTGACCGAGCTCTGCAGCATACGTACGGTAAGACCCGCATAACAATTGGATTCGTGCAGCACTGTAGGAATTTTTCGTCTTGCTGCAGCACGGATCAAGGGCCAGCAGACGTAGCCCCCCGTTCCTACCACCAGATCCGGCTGAAATTCATCCAGTATATCCAACGTCTTTTTGGAATGAGGTGAGGTGACGGCTAAAAAAGCCGCCTTGATGTTGGAAGGGGTGAGCGAGCGCTGCAGCCCCATACTGTCAACGTAATACAAAGGATACCCCGCACGCGGAACAAGATCGTTTTCCTTCCCCGTTTCCGTTCCGACAAAGGCGATCTTGGCATCGGGACAATTTAATCGGATGGTATCGGCGATGGCAATGGCAGGATTGACGTGCCCACCCGAGCCGCCGCCCGTCATGAGAACTCGGAGCATACTTTTTTCCTTTCTGTCGGTATTATTTATCGACGTGCGAAAAACGTGAAATGTTAAGCACGATCCCCATCTCAAAGATCTGGATGGCAAGTGCAGTTCCTCCCGAGCTGAAAAACGGAAGGGAGATACCTGTGTTTGGCATGGAGTTGGTGACCACGGCGATATTGAGTAATGCCTGCAGCACCGTTTTAAAGACCAGACCGTAGACCGTCAGCGCACAGAATTTATCCGGTGCCGCTGCCGCGATCTTAAAGCCGCGCCAGAGCAAAAGTCCAAAGAGGATCAGCACTGCTGCCGCACCGAAAAAGCCAAGCTCTTCACAGATGATGGTAAAAATGAAGTCGTTTTGCGGCTGGGAAACATAGCCGAATTTTTGTCGGCTATTGCCAAGTCCGAGACCGAACAGCCCCCCCGAGCCGATGGCGTAAAGTCCCTGCAATGTCTGCCAGGCCTCGCCCAAAGGATCCATATCCTCAATGTGCAGCCAGATATCCATACGGGTATCGGCGTAGCTGGAAAAGGTGATAAGCAGCGTACCCATGACGACCACGGCGCCTCCCAGCAGCATGATCCACCGCATCCGCGTTCCACCCAGCAGCATGACCACCGCACCGATCATACAGATGATCATAACGCCCGAGATATGCCTCTCCGCGGCGACCAGCAGAACGATCAGCCCCATACACATACCCGGAACGAGAACGCCGTATTTGAAATTTCCACCGAATTTATGATCAGACATGATCTGCTTTTCGTATTTGGTCATCAGCAGCGCCATGGTCATGACCACTGCAGTTTTTGCGATTTCAGAGGGCTGAATGGTAATGGGACCCACCTGGATCCATCGCTGTGCATCGCCCTCACTTTGCCCGATGAAAAGGACCGCGACCAATAAAAGGATCGACCCACCGTAGGCGCATATGGCGAAAAAGCGCCAAAACCACGGTCTTGCCCGCAGCACAAAGGGAATCGTTAATGCCAACGCAAGCATAATGAACATCAGATGCCTTTTAATGTAATACGTACTCTCACCGACATACTGCTCGCTGTAGATCGAGCTGGCACTGTACGCCATAATCACACCAAACAGCAGCAGCCCCAGTACGATCAAAAGGAAGGTCATATCAATGCTGCCGCAACGCAGCGGTTTGACACTCTGCTGCTTTTGCTCGCTCATATCGATCTTTTCCTCAAAGATGGGATCTCTTCGGGTTCTGCTGTGACCGAGATGCAGAGAATGCGACGAGCTCCGCTCGCGGCTCTCACCGTCAGCGGCAGTGCGTCCTGCGCTCGCATCCATCCGTTTATCCTGCGGCATATCACAACCTCCCCGTCAAAGTTTTATCAAATCAAAGCACTGCCAGCAGCACGCCGATGCCTCCCAAAAAGAGTCCGACACCTGCAAACACATACACAATCTTTTCCTCACTCCACCCCATCTTTTCAAAATGATGATGCACGGGGGCCATCTTGAATATACGCTTTTTGAACAGCTTGTAGCTGATGATCTGTGCAAAGCTGGAGAGCATATCCAGCACAAAAACACCGCAGATCAAAATCATCAAAAGCGGCTCGCCCAGCATAAAGCCCATGCCCATAAAAATGCCGCCGAGATACAGTGAGCCCGTATCTCCCATAAACACCTTGGCGGGGTGATAATTGAACATCAGAAATCCGATCATACTGCCGATCATAACGGCACACAGCAGCACAGAGGCAGCATCGGTGTACACAAATGCAATGATCGTCGAGCAGAGCGCCGCAGCGAGCGCAACGGAAGACGCCAAACCGTCCACACCGTCGGTCAGATTGGTGCTGTTGACCATGGCAAGGATCATCAACACGGCAAGTGCATAATAAAGCACACCCAAATCAAATTCCAAGGAAAGAAAATGGATCTCGACCACCGTGGACATATGCCCCGTCGCTGCCATACCGAACACATATCCCCCCGCAACCACCGCTTGCAGCAGCAGCTTTTGCCATGAGGTCAAGCCCTGATTTTTCTTGTGCAGCAGCTTGGCATAATCATCGACAAAGCCAATCATGGCGTTTCCCACGCCGAGTGCCACGCAAAGTGCCAACGGGATCAGGTTCGTGTCTGCGTTCAAGGAGTCCTTGGATGCCTGCAACGCCTCGACAATCACATACGGCAGCACACACAGCAGCATCGGAATGATAAAGCAAACACCACCCATAGTGGGAGTTCCCTGCTTTCCCGCGTGCCACGCAGGCCCGTATTCGGTATAGATGTGCTGTCCGATATGGTGGCGGCGCAACACGGGGATCATGATCCGACACCCCAGTGCACAAAGCAGCGTCGCAGCCGGCATCGCCATCATAAACAACAAGATCAAATCTCTGATATCCATGGATCCTTCTTCTTTCTCTTACACATTTGAAAAAACTTTGGAGTAGATCAAGCAAGCTGCCGCGATTCACTCCCCGATATCACGCCGCAACGCCTCGATCAGCCTCTCGGCTGCCACACCGCGGCTGGCTTTTACCAGAACGATATCGCCGGGGCACAGCTGCTTTTGTAAAAGCCGCGCAGCGTGCGCAAGATCGGACAGATCGCGGTGCATCAGTACACACTCATCGGGCAGTCCTGCTCCCATGGCCCCCTCGGCAATGCTGGCCCCCAGATCTCCCAGCGTCATAAGCACGGAGATTCCCTGCTCTACCGCATAAACACCGACCTGCTCGTGCAGATAACGGGACTCCACGCCCAGCTCACGCATGTCTCCGAGCACAGCAACCGAGCGGCAGTGGCGCTCGCGGGCAAAGCTGCCCAAAACGTACAGTGCCGCACGCATGGATTCGGGCGCTGCGTTATAGCAATCCTCAAGCACCGTAATATCTCCCATCGGGAGCAAGCGCTGCCGCAAACCGCCGGAGCGATACGTCGACAAGCCGCGACGGATCTCGTCCTCGGTCAGCCCCAGCTCCTTGCCTGCAACGTAAGCGAAAATAGCATCATAAACCATATGCTTTCCCACAGCAGGGATCTCAAATCCGCACAGAATCCCCTCAGGCGTATGCAGATCAAAGGTCGTGCTTTCCTTTGTCGGATGCAGCACAATATTTGTCCCGCGATAATCGCCCTCCCCCTCCAAGGAGACACTTCTCACACGAAAATTCTTGGAGAAGATTCCTCGCAGCAGCGGTTCATCACCGTTAACCAGCAGCAATCCGCCCTCGCGCAGCCCTTCGGTAATCTCCAGCTTGGCTTTGGCGATATTTTCTCTGGTCTCCAGATACTCCAAATGAGAGGAGCCGATGTTGGTGATAATGGCAATATCCGGCTTGGCGGCACGCGACATACGACGAATTTCCCCCTGCCCGCTCATGCCCATTTCAAATACCGCCGCATGATGCTCGGCGCTGATCTCCATTGCTGACAGCGGCATTCCGACGGTACTGTTATAATTTCCCGCCGTCTTGTAGGTGGAAAAGCGCGCAGAGAGCACTGAGGCAACAAACTCCTTGGTCGTGGTCTTGCCCACGCTGCCCGTGACGGCAACGCAAGGAATACGGTGCTGCTGCAGGTATGCACCCGCCAGACGGGAAAGTGCGTGCTCGGTATTCTTGACGATGACGGCAGATGCCTCTCCGCACGGGAGCCAGCTCTCACACAGCACCGCACTGCAGCCCTTCTCGACCGCGGCGGGGATATATTGATGTCCGTCCGTACGCTCTCCGCGCAGGGCAACGAAAACCGTCTTGTCATCTGCCTCGCGAGAATCGGTACAAAGAGCGCACAGTGTGCGATCCTTGCCGACCAATATTCCCCCGCAGGCGCGTGCCACATCTGACAACGTCATATGCTCTCTTCCAACCGTAATTCTCATGTTAATAGCCTTCCCTGTATCGCCTAATTCTCAAAATTCATTCTTCCGGGATTTTCGGACGAACACCCCGCCACAGCTGCGCGGGCGATGGCTCGTTCGTCAAAGGGATGTCGTCCCGTGCGGTCGATCTCATAACGCTCATGTCCCTTACCCGCCAGAAGTATAATGTCCCCCGGCATGGCGTGCATCATGGCGTGCGTAATGGCAACCGCGCGATCCACGATGCGAATGTATTCCACACCGTCGGGAATCCCACGCGAAATATCATCTAAAATATCCTCAGGATCCTCGCTCCGACTGTTATCGCTCGTCAGATATATCACGTCTGCATATCGCGCTGCAATTTTCGCCATGATTGGTCGCTTTGCACGATCCCGATCGCCACCGCAGCCGAACAAAAGTACGATTCTCTGCCCATCCTGCCGAAAATCACGCGCACAAAGCAACAGCTTTTCCAACGCATCCGGTGTATGCGCATAATCGATAAAAGCACGAAACGGCAGCTTATCCCCGCAATCGACCCGCTCCATTCTCCCAGGGACACCGCGAAAATCGCGCAGGGCCTTGGAAATATCCGCACAAGATACTCCCATCTGACGTGCACAGGCTGCGGCAAGCAGTGTATTCGAAACGCTGAACGCACCGGGCACAGCACAGAACAGAGGCTCGCACAGTCCATCCCGCTCACGCAAGGTGTATTGTACCCCCTCCGTACCTTGATAAGCAATATCCTCGGCAAGATAATCGGCATCAGCTCCCATGGTGGAGACTGTGACCGTAAGACCGCTTGCCCGTTCCTTGAGCGATGCGATTGCCGCATCATCCAGATTCAGAATGACCCGAGAGGCCTTCGGAAGAAGAGATGCCTTCGCCTCAAAATACGCCTCCATGCTGCCATGAAAATCCAGATGATCCTCGGTAAAATTCGTAAAGATCGCCGTATCAAAGCGCAAGGGCTCCAATTTGTGAAGAGCAAGTGCGTGGGAGGTCGTCTCCATCACGACAACGCGAACACCCTCACGGGCCATGACCGCTAAAATATGGTACAGCTGCTCCGGGTCCGGTGTGGTCATATTGGCGCAGAGATCTGCCGCACGGATATCCAACATTCGCCCACGGCAGCGACAGCCGACCGTCCCGATCAGCCCCGTCTCCACCCCTGCCGCCTCCAGCATGGCACAAAGCATGCTTGATACGGTGGTTTTGCCATTGGTTCCCGTAACCGCAATCAAGCGCATTTCCTCGGCAGGATTGGCGTACCATGCGTTATACAGCCGCGCTGCCGTGATACGCGTATTGCTCGAAGACAAAAAAATCGCGCTGCTCCGTTTTTCGACAAAGCCATCCGCCATTGGATGATTTCGCTCTGTCACTACCGCCGCAGCGCCCCTTGCCAGAGCCTCCTCGATAAATGCGTGACCGTCCGCCCGCGTACCCGAGATGCACACATAGATGCACCCGGGCACGCAAGCGCGCGAGTTGCAGACGACGGCGGTGATTTCCATCGCTCCGTCATCCGAGTCTGTCGGGGGTTCCAAGCCCGACAGAAAGCATAATGTTTCCAGCCTCATACAGCTGCCCTCCCCCTTGGATGTTGTTGTTTTTCGTTTTACATCCGGGGACAGCACCCGTCTTGGCTGCCTCTATTTTCAATTTCCTGTTTACAAAAAATTATCAATCGGTCTCGTTCAGGTAACGGAAACTTACCGTCACGACCGTACCGGGTGCGACAAGCTCACCCGCAGCGGGACTTTGAGAAACCGCGACGGCTCCCGTGCCGCTGGTATAGCTTTGCGTTCCCTCAATGCGAATATTGAGTCCGCTGTTGACCAGATGACGGTTGGCAGACAATGCGCTCATTCCGCTCACATCGGGAACACTCAGGGTATTCTCTGCCACGGCGTCACCCGTATATACAACGATCACGCCGTTTTCCTTTTCGATCTCGCTACCTCCCGCAGGACTTTGCGACATGACGTATTCGCCGTCGCCGACCACCTTAAGGGTAAGTCCGACCCGCTCCGCGCTCTTTTGCGCCTGATTCAGGCTGTAATACCGCAGATTCGGTACTGTGACCGCCAGCTTGGCAAGCTCATCCTCCGTATAAACCGCCTCCACCCCCATGTGCGGCAGAATGGTCTCCATCAGCTTGGCGACATAAGGGGCTGCGACAGTGCTGCCGTAGAGCGTTCCCTTTGTCGGCTCGTCGACCATGATCAACGCACACACCACAGGAGATTCTGCGGGTGCATATGCCACACAAGAGCAGATATAGGCATCGTCATTGTCTCCGATCTTCTCGGAGGTACCCGTCTTCGCCGCGATGCGGTAGCCTGCGACATAGGCATTTCTCGCTCCGCCGCTGACCGAAACTCCCTCCTCCAAAATCTTGGAGATGGTGTCACACACCTCGGTGCTGACGACCTGCCTCGTTTGCTCTGTCGATGCAGATTCAATGACGTTTCCGCTGTCATCGGTCACCGTCTGTACCACGTATGGCGTGACAAGGTAACCGCCGTTGGCCACAGCGGAGATGGCGCGAATATGCTGAATGGGTGTGATCTTGAAGTTCTGTCCGAAGGACGCCGTTGCAAGATCGAGCACCGCGAATTTTTCAGGATTATGAAAAACACTGTTGCCTTCTCCCGCAAGATCGATCCCCGTCTTGCCAAGATAACCGAAGGCGTTGAAATAATCGTAAAAGGTGGTAAGGCCTATGCGCAGTCCCACCGTCATCAGGACGGGGTTGCAGGATTGCTGAATACCGCCTGTGAAATTCAGCGCACCGTGTCCCACCAGTTTGTGACAGTGGATCTTGATACCGTTGACGCTGTAGACGCCTGTGCAGGTGAAATGATCTGTCGTTTTGACAACGCCCTGCTCCAGCGCCATCGCTGCGGTGATGATCTTAAAGGTCGATCCGGGGATGTACGCCTCGGTCAACGCCTTGTTTGACCAGCCCGAGAGCAAAAGAGCACTCTTCATCTCGGAATATTCCTCGCTCCCCGCTTGTAATCCCGAGTTAAGAAGTGTTGCGGTGTCATAACTGTTCAGCGTCCACGGATCATTAAGATCGAAGGTGGGATACGTCGCCATAGCAAGAATGGCTCCTGTATTGGGATCCATGACGATACCGCAAGCGCGGTTCTGTCCACCCGACTCTTCATAAGCAACCTTCAACTGTTCCTCAAGTGCAGCTTGGATAAAAACATCAATGGTCGTGGTCAGATTGTAGCCGTCCACAGCCTCGATGTACTCCTCATATTCATAGGGCATTTCGTTGCCCTGCGCATCTCGCGCGACAATATATTTGCCCGCAGTCCCCGAGAGCAGCGTATCATAGCTGTATTCCAGCCCGTACAGCCCCGTGCCGTCGCTGCCAGTAAAGCCCAGCAAATGCGCAGCCAGCGTCTGGTACGGATAATATCGCGTTCCCGTTGCCTCCATGTAGACCATGCGCTCCAGCTCGTTCTCATCAATAAAAGCAAGCACGGCATCCGCGGTCTCCTCGTCAACCTGACGGGCAATGGTTCGGTCAAGATAATAGGTATATTCCAATTGCTTGCGGACAAACTCCTCGGTGATGCCGTAGCCCTCACCAAGTAGGGAAGAAAGTCCTTGCGCGATCACGGTGTTGTAATCGACCTGTACACCCTCCTCGTCTGCCTCACTTTGCTCCTCGGCAATGGTACGGGGAGCGATAAAAATGCGATATGTGGTAATATTGGTGGCAATCAATATGCCGTTGGTGTCATAAATACTACCTCTGTCGGCGCTGACGGTACTCTCGGTCGTCATCTGCTCGATGACCTTCGCCTGATAGGTGTCATACTGCACCGTCTGAATCCATAAAATACGGACGAGCAGCAGAGCAACGGCAACAATGACCAGTAAACTGACTACGCGCGCTCGCCGCAGCACACGCAGATGTATCATGGATTCCTTCAAGCGTGACAACCTCTCTTTTCGGGAAATCTCCCGCCGACGTTTCGTTCGCATTATCCTATGCGCGGGCGGGTGGGTTTATGACTACTCCCCGATGTGAATACCGATGGCGGCAAGCAGCGTGGCAAGTCCTGCCGTGGTGTCGTCTTCTTTTTCGTAGACCTCAATATAGTTTTCGGCATCCGTCCCAAGATAGGAGCCCTTGACAAAATCCGCATCCACCATACCGTACTCCTCGGTGGCGATACGATAGACCTCCAGATAGTTGATCTCGGATTCCAATCGATTCTCCAGCAGCACAGCCTCCTCGGACAGAGCGGCAACCTCACTTCTGAGTGCACTGACCTCTTGCGTCGCTCCTGCCACCATGACCGTGCCGGATACCAGCATCATCAACGAGACGGCGATGATAACGAAACACGCAACCATGGAAAGCGGAAAGGCCTTCCCCTTCTCACGGCGGCGCAGCACACGGTCGTCAGGCTCAAACCATTCGCGCGCCATTCTCTCGGCGCGGGCAACCAGGGCGTGCTCCCCGGCTTTCTTTTTATTTTTTTCGATCTTTTGAATACGATCGCTCTTTCTCTCCCCTTGGGGGCTGCAAAGGATCACACCGCTGTCCATGCAATCCTTCGCAGTCACAGTCTTCGCCACCGTCCGCTCACCTCTCGCAGTTGGCTTGCTCTGGCGGCACTGTGAATAATACGCGGCAAAATCATTCACTGTCATGTACGCTTGACCATGAAATTCTCCATGGCGGAACCGGTCCCCCCGACCTTGTACACCCGAAACGCTCGCAGAATAAATCTCGGGCGCGGACATACTGCATTCCCGCTCCATGGCGTCAATGTGCCTCTTTTCTTGTTTTACTGCTCCTTGCAAACCTCTGTTGCCACAACGGGAAAGCAAAGCTCGCAGTGCGCGTCTTTGATCTTCAATACCGTCATCCCCATCAAAGCGGACAGCGTGAGACACGGTTGCATACTCGGGTTTCAATTCAATGGCACTGTTCATGCGAGCTCTCCTTTCCAAGGCACCAAAGGGTAATGCCTATAGTTTTGTTGCGATCCGCAGCTTGGCGCTTCGTGAGCGGGGATTTTCCTCCAGCTCACTGCGGCACGGCAGGATCGGCTTACGTGTCTCCACGCGGATGCGCGGAGTTTTCCCGCACACGCAGACGGGAAGATCTCTGGGGCAGGTGCATCCCTGTGCAAGCGTCGCGAAGGTCTGCTTGACCATGCGATCCTCCAGAGAATGGAAGGTAATCACAGCAACTCTGCCACCGACATTGAGCATATCGACCGCAGCCTCAATGGCGGGTCTTATGACATCCAGCTCGGCATTGACCTCGATGCGGATTGCCTGAAAGGTGCGTTTGGCGGGATGATGTCCGCCCTCGCGCGCGGCAGCGGGAATTGCGCTTTTGATCAGCGCTACCAACTCGCCCGTGGTACGAACGGGAGAGACTTCCCTTGCGCGGACGATGGCCGCAGCAATTCTTGGTGCAAATCTCTCTTCGCCGTAATCGTATATGATTCGTTTCAACTCGTTTTCTGAATAATGATTGACCACTTCATACGCACTCTTTGGATTTCTTTCATCCATGCGCATATCCAGCGGCGCATCCTTCTGATAGGAAAATCCGCGCTCGGCGGTATCCAGCTGATATGAGGATACACCAAGATCAAGCAGCATTCCATCGATGTGCTCCACACCGACGCTTGCACAAGCCGCTGCGACCTCGCGGAAATTACACCGCACAAAGCGGATGCGATCGGCAAACGGTGCAAGCCTTACGCTCGCCGCCGCAATGGCGTCGGCGTCCTGATCCAGACAGATCAGCCTGCCGCCCTTGAGCCTTGCCGCGATTTCGTACGAATGACCGCCGCCGCCCGTGGTACCATCCACATAAATACCGTCTTCCTTGATGGCGAGTCCCTCGATGCATTCATCCAGCAGCACCGAGCGGTGAGAAAAGTTGATGCCTTTTCGTGTCACGTCCATCACAATCCCAGCTCCTCCATAGCGTCACGAAGTGCGTCATCATCCTGAGAGGCCACCATGCTGTCATACCCGTTCTCAGACCAAATCTCGGCATAATCGTAACAACCGATCACCACAATGGTCTTCTCAAGCCCGGCAAATTCGATCAGCTTGTTGGGAATGAGCACACGCCCCTGGCTGTCCGGCGTCACCTGCGCTGCTGTGCTGTGCAGAGTACGAAGGATCATTTCGGACTTCTCGCCGCGTTTTTCCTTGATGGGTCTGATAAACTCTGCCCATCCTTCCAAAGAGTACATTTTCAGGCATTTGACGCGAGTATCGCGAACGATCATAAACGTCTCGCCCAGCTCCTCGCGCAGCTTTGACGGTACAAATATACGATTCTTCGGGTCCAATGTGGGTCTGAATTCGCCCGTCAACACGCCTGCTCACCTCTCTTTGCTTAAAATATCCACCGCACGGTGACTTTCTTCTCACTCATATGCCGCTGCTACGGCATCGTGCGTATTATAAGGAAACGTCCGTGCAGTAAAACGTCGGGCAAAAGCCCAAGGAATGAAGGTTTTTCCGCATCAGAAGGTGTTTTCGCCGTGTTTCCAAGGCCGATTTCCTCCATTTTGCTCTTTTTTGCTCCATTCTTCACCACCGTGACACCACTATTATACACAAAGATGGATATTTACGCAAGAGGTTGGCGTGAATTTTTTTGGAAATTTTTCAGTTATTATGATTTTTCCTGTCACATTTCGCCGAAATGCGTCAAAATACTCCTCCACTATTTCCATCATTCCCATTTCGGTCTATATTTTCTATTTTCTGCCATTTTTGAAGTATAAAAATCTTGAAAAAAGGCGGGCTATGATTGAAAAACACAATTCTCGTGCCGATTGCGGCGCTCCCCGCGGCGATAGCTCCCATAAAAGCGCGCGCCAACGCGCAGCAAGCCTTCCCCGCCCTCTCAGATCGGCATTGGTTTTTTGATCAGGCTCCACTCGGACTGTTTCCCGGTCGGACGCTTTTATCACTTTTCCCGCTCCCCGGGCGCTTGCGCACACGAAATATCAAGGACAAGAGCGCTTTGCCGTCAAACGGAATCAGAGGATAAAGATACGAACGATCCTCATCGGCGGTGGTGTTGCTCGCCAGCAGCGCAATGATGACGATCACGCCCGCCACAAAGCCCCACAATTCAAACAGAGCCGTCAATATCAACAGCAAAATGCGCAAGAATTTTACCGCATATCCCAACTCATACGATCTCTGGGTGTAATTCGCAATTGCAACAAACGCCATATAGAGAATGACTTCGGGTATCAACCACCCAATGTCCACCGCAAAATCACCGAGGATCAAGCCACCCACCACCGAAAGAGAGTTGGAGAGCATGGAGGGGGTGTTGAGCGATGCCATGCGCAGGCCGTCAATGATGAATTCCACCAGCAGCAGCTGCGCCAGAAGCGGGATCCGCCCTGTATGCTCCGGAATGGCAAAGGTAAGCCACGAGGGGACAAGCTCGGCGTGACACACCAACAAATACCATGCAGGCACAAAGAACAGTGCCAGAAAAAAGATCGCCAGACGCAGCAACCGGATATAGCTCCCCGTCAGTGGCGGAAAATAAAAGTCGTTGGTCTCTTGTAAAAAATCAAAAATACTCGTCGGCAGCACCATGACCTGCGGGCTGTTGTCGCAGATCAGAAGGATGCTCCCCTCCAGCAGCTGTGCTGCCGCCGCATCGGGTCGCTCGGTCATACGGATCTTGGGAAAGGGATTGTACCACCGCCTCTTGATCAGCACCTCCATCAGCGATTCCTGTCCCATCGTCAGCGCATCCACCTGCAGTGAGGAGAGCTTTTGCTTGAGCGTCTGTACCCGTTTCATGTTGGCTCTGTCCCTCATATAGCACAAGCACACATCACTGCGCGAATATTTTCCAATAGCAAAATAGGTCATCGTCAGTGCGGGATGTCGCACTCTGCGTCGTATCAGGGCGGTATTGAAGATCATTGTCTCGACAAAGCCGTCTCGCGCCCCGCGCATGACCAGATCCCCTTCCGGCTCAGCCGTGTCTCTGGCGGGATACGAGCGCGCATCCACCACCAGAACCTCGGCTCCGAAGGTGGAACCGAGAACGACTGTTGCCCCCGAGAGCAGACTGCGCGTCACCGTCTCTCCGTCGTCTGTGACCTCGCTCTCGACATAAGGCATATTGCGCTCCATAAATGCATTCGCGCTCATCCCTTCCAGCCCCTGCAGGCCCATCAGATGCATGATCACCTTGGTCATGGTACCGTCCTTGACAAAACCATCTATATAATAAAAGGTCAGTTCATCCTGCCCGACACGAATCACCTTTTTCAGCAGATCAAAGCTATCCGCCACCGCGAACGTACGATCCATACGCCGCACATTCTCTCCATACTGCTCGGTAAATATCAGCGGCACGGTCTGAAAGCCCGCTACCGTCGTTTCCGTCATATCCATACCTCATCTCCTCTTTTTAATACATATACTTCATACTTCATTGTTGTGCTGTATTAGTTTGACCCTTGCGCAAAAAAACATACCGAAAAGTTCCGAGCCAAGCAAAAAAAGATATCTGTACTGTGTGACGCGATGTCACCGTACAGATATCCTTCTTCGATATGGAAATTTATATCAATCCTTGCTGATCGCAGCCTTGAGCGCATCAATAGCGACACCCTCATCGCTTGCGGTGAGAATGGTAAAGCAAACGTACTGTCCCACCACCTCGACCCGGGCGTTCTCAATCTTGGCAAGCTCGTCCTGATTATAGTTGGCTGCAAATGCGTTGAGATATTCCACCTGATCGTCCACATATTTCTGCACCATCGTGCGCACTGACTCGGTGCTCTGCCCGTTCTTGACACGGAAGACCCCGAACTGATCGACGTTGATGCTCGTGATATGGTAGGCTATGCAGCAATCCTGCACCGTATCATAAGCCTCGTCGGCATCAAAGTAGACAGCATAGGCGTCACCGCTTGCCGTATAATATTGACCGTCCTCCTCGGAGAGCACATCAATCATCGTCTCGGTCAGCGTCTGTGCACTGACATCATTGCGATAGGTACCGCTGCTGCAAGCACTCGCCGTCATCATCACGGCAAGCAGCAGTATGAGCATCATCCACCATCGATTGGTCCATTTAAGATTCATCGTTATCACTCCGTTTCCAAGATTTGCACAAATCACGGACAGCCGTGTGTGCGCAGATAATTAAGAATTTCCCGATATGCTGCCGCCGTCAGATGCAATCCATCCGATTGGGCAAATTCCACACGCAGCGTCCCCGCCGCATCCTTCAGACACGATGCCGTGTCCACAAGATACGCGCCATTGTCCTCGGCGATCTTTGGCAGCCACTCATTGAGCTGTCGGATCTTTTGATTGACGGCATCTGCATCACTGTAGCTCTGCCCCACGGGGTAGACCGTCTGCAGGATGACCGTCGTCTCGGGGCTTGCCGCCTTGATGGCACCGATCAGCTTGGCATACGACGCTGCATACAGGCGCTCGTTGCCGACAAAGCCCGAAAGTCCGTTGACACCAAATGCCAGCACCATATACTTGGGCTTTTTTTGTGCCACTGCCTGTTCTATGGTCATCTGCTCCCCTGTCTCGGGGTAGATGATCTTATTTCTCAGAATTTCCAGCGAGAGCATCATGGTATTGGAGGCATCCGCCCAGACCTGAGTCGTCGCAGTTCCTCCGGTCAACACACCGCGCGAACGCAGATGCGCCGTGGTCGACTCGCCAAAGAACACCATACTGTCGATATAGCTCTGTCCCATGTCTTCGCTCTCGCCAAGCACCGCCGACGAGGCATTCACCGGTGTCGTGCCGTCGCCACCGATCGGCTCATCGCCCGTGGGCTCTCCGCTCTGCGCGGGAAGATTTTGGTTCCCATCGTCAGACTGCTCCGTATCACCGTCATCCGGATTTTCACCGGATAGAGAGCTGTCCTTTTCCTCCAGCACCGCACGCGCCACACCAAACACCGCAAGAGCCAACAAGCACATGACCAGCAGTAGAGCCGCCGCGCACAGTGTAAATTGCATCAAAACGCGTTCCCTTGAGGGCCTTCCCTTTCCCATGTTGATCTCTCCCTTCCTCCGCGCATCGGCGCGGTATTTCTGTACATTAGTATGTAGGTGTGCAGGCACTCCTATTCCGATGAAAAATTACCACTCAGTCCGTCCCCTTGTTGCCGAAAATGCTATGGTACGGGGGCTCCGCTTTCTTCTTCTGCTCTTCCTTTTTTATCTCTGCTCCCGTCGTCTGACGCTTGGAGCGAAAAACCAGATACAGTGCCATCACGACCCAGTAAAGCAGCAGCATCAAAAGGAGCATCATCAGCTTGCTTGAGGATGCCGAGCCTGCGTTGTTGGGCAGATACAGCAGTGCGAACGCGCCGCCGACCGTCATAAAGCAGTGTAAGACCACACGCCACGGATACGATATCGCCGTTAGCGCGCCGAGCATAAGATTAGCCGCCGCAAAAATCGCAGCAAAAACGAACAGCCACAAAAATGCCACCGTGTTGACCGTAGTATTGCTCAAGGAGCTACCAAGTGCCGCATTGAGCAGGATCAATAAAAGCACCGCGACCGTATAAACCGTGCAAAGCTGATGGAAATACCGAATCAATGTCTTCATTTACGCCATCCTTCATATATCAAGTCATAATTACGAGGTAAAAAGCTCAGCGCACCTCTCCCTCGGGATAACGGGCGCGAATACCGCCGATGAATTTCGGACGGGTACGGGCGCACAATATGGGTGCTTGTCCGATGCTGCGCTGCCGCAGCCGAACGGGGACGGCAACATCGCGCAAGTGCATTCCGATCAGCGTTCCGCCAATGTCAATTCCCGCATGGGCGCGCACGTGCTCCACCGCCACAGGATCCGCCGCTCTTTGGTATACAGTCGTTGCAAACGAACCACCCGCGTGCGGCTGCGGCATCACGTTCACGATCTCATATCCGTACTTTTCCGCACACTCCCGCTCCATAATCAAAGCGCGGTTCAAATGCTCACAGCACTGCGCCACAAGATAAATGCCGCGCTCGGCAAGCAGCGGTGAGATCGCCTCGTAGATCGCCTCGGCTGCCTCAAGAGAAGATCCCTTGCCGATATTCTCCCCCATCACCTCGGAGGAGGAACAGCCCACGACCAGCATATCTCCTGCCCGCAAATTTGCCACTGCGACCAGCTCTGCCAGCGCCTCTCTTGCTTGATTTTTAATTTGTTCCATATGATTTCCCTTTTCAGATAAAAAACTACCGTCAGATACGGTCACTGCCATCCTCGGGAATGACCTCCTTGACTGCCGTGATCGCGCACTCGATCATATCGTCGTCAGGCTCAAGCACAGTGATGCGCTGCAGCCACAGACCGGGTGCTGAGACGATACGGGTCACAATATTGTCGTGTCGTCCCGCAAATTTAATCAATTCGTAGCCGATTCCCATAATGATGGGGATCAAAAGCAGCTTGATCGCCGTGCGCAGCACCATATTCAGCGACGGCGGGATAAAAAAGCCGACGAAAATGCTGACAAGCAGCATAATGATCAAAAACGAGGTACCGCAACGAGGATGAAAACGACGCATCTTGCGAACGTTCTCCACCGTCAGATCCAGCCCGGCCTCATAACAGAAAATGGTCTTATGCTCCGCACCGTGAAACATAAACGTGCGGCGAATGTCCTTCATCAGTGACACCGATGCCATATAGCCGACCAGCAGCGCAATTTTGAGCACTCCCTCAAACACGGAGCGCAGATAGCGATTATCAGGGCTGAAGATACTGTCGGGCAGCCACATATAGATTTTTCCCGGCAGCCAGACAAACAGCAACAGTGCCAGGCCGACACCCAGCACCATGGCGACCGCCATCATCGCATTCATCATCGCACTGCTGCCTTTATTCTCTCCGGACTTGCTGCTCTCGGGGGTAGAATCCTTGGCAACCGCGGCATCCGCGTCGCTCTGCGTCGGTGCATCCTGCGGCTCGGCTTGCTCGGCGTGGGTACTCTGTACCGTGTCGGTCGTTTTTTCACTCTTTGCCGCCTTTTTTTCAGCCTTGCGGGCTTTTTTCTCCTGCTTTTCCCGCTCCATCTCGGCCTCAAGCTCCTCCAGCCCCGATATTTCGGCGCTGCGCATCAGGCACCGATATCCCGTCGACATCGAGGAGATGAAATTCACGACACCGCGAATGATCGGCAGGCGGGCAATGGCAGGCAGCGGCTTGGACATCGTCGCCCAACGCTCAATGACGATCTCCCCTTGAGGGTTGCGCACCGCCATGGCGCTCATCTTGGGGCCGCGCATCATAATGCCCTCCATGAGTGCCTGACCGCCGATCGACGTTTTTTTACGGCACACCACGGTCTGCTCACAGGGGTCACAGACGCGATTATTTTCGTTATTCTGATTTTGATTATTCACTGGTAATCATCCTTTCCAACGCCCCAAAGGAGCGAGAAACAATATTGCTTTCCAATATAATAGTATATAGCAACATTATGAACTCGTTGTGAATATATTGTAATTTTTTATACAACATCTGCGCACTCACGCGCACACCCTTGCCACAAATCGTTTTCATACAGCGTTTTATCGATATCATTGATCACGCTCACCTTGCGTCGGCTCCAATCGGGTGCCAACAGAGCCGTGCCCATGCCATCCCCCGTCAAGCGACCGATGACCGTCTCGGGCGGCAACAGCGTCAGTGCACGAGCCACCAAGGAGATATATCGCTCTCTTGTCAGTGGTGTATATGCCCCACGCTCATACATTTCTCCCAGTGCCGTTCCCCGCAGCACGTGTAACAGGTGCAGCTTGACCTGCTCGGGTTTCAGTGCCGCGACCCTACGCACCGACTCCATCATCATATCGTCATCCTCTCCGGGCAGCCCGAAGATCAAATGGACACACCGTCCGATCCGCCGACTCGCCTGCCCCAGCCGCTCATAGCCGTCAAGAAACTGTGCATAAGTATGCCCGCGATTGATGCGAGCGGCGGTAAGATCATGCACCGACTGCAAGCCAAGCTCGACGGTCAACACCGTCCGCTCGGCAAGGGAGGAAAGCATGCGCACCGTCTGCTCGGTCAGGCAATCCGCGCGGGTGGCTATGTTCAGTCCGACCGCACCGGGATAGGTCAGTGCCTCCTCAAAGATCTGTTGCAGCACCTCGGTCGGTGCATAAGTGTTGGTGTGTGCCTGAAAATACGGGATGCAACGCTCCACACTCCACTTGGAGGACAGCGCAGTCCGCACGATCTCATACTGCTGCCGCAGCGGCACGGAAGCCTCCTCGGCAAAATCTCCGCTCCCGCGCCCCGAGCAATAAATGCAGCCACCCACGCCGCAGCGTCCGTCAATATTCGGGCAAGTAAATCCCGCATCCAACGGGATCTTGGCGCATTTGCCGCCAAAGGTACGGCGCAGATAATAATCGTAAGTATGATATCGCTTGTTGCTGTCGGAAAAGGGGAACGGATTCCTCTGCGTCTGTGTGCTCCGGGCAACGCTCTTGTGCCCGCCATTTTTTTCTGTCATGGTTTTCCGCCCCCTCTTGATTCCCATTCACATCAACACGAAACGCGTGTCCGCGTGTCGTATCACATCTTATTTTCCATCGCCTTGTACCGACGCATCGGGCGAGAGATTGGATCTGATGCGGGAGAAAAATTCCTCCACACCAACCACTTCAACGCTCTCGTCAAAGGCAGCGACCAACGCAGCTACAGCGTCCATGGTATTGCCGCCGCTCACCAGACGCCCACTTCCATCCAATCCGGACCAGGCGTGTACCATAATGATCGAATAGGCGTTTTCCCCGCTCGGATCCGTTGCGGCACTGTTGACGCTCTCGGCAACGTATTCGATACTGCCCTCATGCAATCCCGCCCACAAGCGATAGCTTGCCGTCACCACAGGCGTATCTCCGACCCAGACGATCGAACCGTTCATATCAGCATAGTTATAATCCGTATAGATCATTCCCTTCACTGCGTCCAAGGACGCCAGCGGGAGCAGCACCTCGGAATTCATTGCACCGTCGTCTGCCACCTGCAGATAGGATACCCCCATGTCTTGCATGGTCTCTCCCAGCTTTTGAGCCATCAGGGTCAGTGCGTCCGTCCTCCAAAGCGAGGGGAAGGTATATCCAAGTCCCGAAAGCTGTATCACAAAGCCATCGGCAGCGGTACGGGTGGCGGCAAGCGAGGTCAGAATGGGATTTGCAAGCTCTCCAAGCGTTGCGGGAATTCCCCAGTTCATGGCAAAGCTGCCGCGTTTTGCCGAGCCATACCACGAAGATGAGGTCGAAAATTCATCCAGCATCCACTCCATGCTCTCGCCATCCGTCATGACCAGACAGACGGTGTGCTTTCCCGTCTCGTTGGCGGCATTCTGTGTCGACGATGACTCCGTGAACTCATCCTCAAGCGTGATTCCATCGCGTGCAAACCCACTCAAGGTAGAAAGATTGCACGCTTGCCGCGCAGGAATATACGTGGCGTTGATCGCCGATAACGTCGTCACCGTACGATATTTTCCCAGCACGTCATTTTCTCCCAGAACTACGGCACCGTCATCCAGATATCGGAACATCTGTGCGTGCAGGTAGCCGTCGTCTCCATTGTAACTGGCAAACAGTGCGCCTGTCATCACGGCGTAGTCGATCAGGCGAGGTGCCAGCGCCGCCGATTGCTCGATCGCTACGGTGCGATTGATTTGCGTAAAATACGGGCTATCATAAAACCATGTCATATCGGCACTTGTCGCATCAAAGACACAAGAGAGTCCCGCGGTCTTGGCAAGCTGCTGATTTTCTTCGGTCAGCACCACCGCACATAGCTGATTCGCCATGCTGATCGCAACCGACGCCGACTCGGAGCCCAGATCATCATCACAAAGAATATAGCCCTGCAGCCGCGGTGCAAAATAGGTCAGCAGACTCTCCAGCGTCCACACCTGTCCGTAAGCATCCGTTTCGTACAGCGTTGCGTCATAGCCGTCGGGCAGCGCCGCCGTCAAAAGCGCGGCATCTCTTTGTGCTGTTTCGGTATTAAGCAGGATCTGCTCGCCGGACATTGCCGCAGCCAAGCCCTGCAGTGTCGCAAGCGTCAGCGCATCGGCGGTATTCCCCGGCACATCAACCAAAAGCAGCTCGACGGGAAGATAAGGGGAAACGGGAATCGCCGTATCCGTCTTGAGCACATGGGTTCGGGGCGGCGTATGGAAGGCATTATAGCGATAGCTTTGAGAGATGGAAAGATATCGATTTTCCTTTGCCGTCTCAACACCGCTGCAGGATAACACATCCTGCATAAAATAATCGATCGCCTCAATGGTTGCCCGATTATCTTCACCCAAAAGGATAATCTTATGTCCTGTCACACGAACGGTATATTCATCCTCCTCCAGATTCTCAAGCACGGTAGGAATGACCGTTCTTTGCACGTCACCCACTAAGATCTCATAAGCATAATCGGTTCCCAGGCTGACATGGTCATCGGTCAATGCAACCTCACAGCCGAGAATGATCTCCAGAGTGTCACGCAGCTCTTTTGCCGCCGTCACGATCTCCTCGGTCGCCGTGCTCTCGGAATACACCACGCTGTAGATACTGTAGCCGTCGGGACTCACAAAATTGAGGTCACTTGCAACAATCGGCTCCTCCGTACAGGAGAACAGTGCGCCCATCAGCAGCACCACCGCAAAAAAGAAAGCAAGCCTTCTTTTATATATGCTGCTATATATGCCGCGTCCGTGATTTTGGCTGCTCGCATTTTTTTCGCTGTTTTTATGGGTAATCATAACAAAAACAATCCTTTCATGCGCTACTCCAATGAAAAACAATCCTGAATAGCTTGCCGCGCAAAATGATTCACCTTATTATACTATATTTTTTCGCTGTGCGCAAGTCCTTTTTTCGATTAAATCATCCTTGCTCCCAAATTTCAAGCAAAAATCTCGCTTGTTTTTATTTTCAGCAAAAAAAGTCGGGACAAAATCCGCGACACGAAATAAACATCTTGACTTATGACTCGGTTTATGTTACAATAATAATAAGTATGTTTACCGAAAGGAATCGATGAAGATCTCATGGAGCAAAAGAAATTGGACCGTATCAACGAACTGGCCCGTAAGAAAAAAAGCGGCATCCCGCTGACTGAGGAGGAACGCAAGGAGCAAGCTGCGCTGCGCGAGGAATACATTCTTGAATTTCGCGCCTCCTTCCGCGCACAGCTGGACAACACCGTCGTCCGCTATCCTGATGGCAGCGAAGAAAAGCTCGCCGATAAAAACAAGAACAAGAGTGAAGATCAATGACTGCCAAAGGAGACTCGTTCCATGAACGGATTTGACAAAATTCTGCAAGCTTATGGCAAGGACACGGCAAATACCGTAACGCTGTTCACCGAAAGCTGCGCGCAAACCGAGCAGTTTGGCGCGGCGCTGGCTCGCATCTACCAAAGCGCGGAATGCTCTCTTCCCCCGTACATCGCTCTGCGCGGCGACCTCGGTGTTGGCAAAACGGCGTTCGTACGTGGATTTGTTTCTCTCCTTGCGCCGGATGCCGCCGTGCGTTCTCCCACCTTTGCGCTGGTGAATGAATATCGCCCCCGCATCAAAAACACCCCCGTGTTTCACTTCGATATGTATCGTATCGTCGATGAGGATGACCTGTACTCCATCGGTTATGACGATTATCTGGAGCGCGGGATCTGCATCGTGGAGTGGAGCGAAAATATCCCGTACGCGCTCCCCGACGACTATCTTCGTCTGACGATTGAGAAAACCTCGCCCGACATTCCCGACCAAAGAAAGCTTACGCTGGAACGCATCAATTAAACCGCAACGCTCATTTTCAAACCAATCGTTGTATTTTTCTCTGATAAAGGATACCTATCATGCTGATACTTGCTCTTGACAGCACCGCCGCACTGGCGTCTGTCGCCATTTGCGAGGACGATCGTCCTCTTGCCATCTTTACCGTCAACAACGGAAATACACACTCCGAAACACTCCTTCCGATGATACAAACCGTCCTCGGGACACTGTCCTTTACGCCTTCCGATATCGATCTGTTTGCTTGCACGGCAGGCCCCGGTTCCTTTACCGGAGTCCGCATCGGTGCAGCAACGCTCAAGGGGCTGGCGTTTGCCACGGAAAAGCCCTGCGTCGGCGTCTCTTCGTTGGAGTCGCTTGCCTGCAATCTGATCGGTTTTGACGGCATCGTGTGCTCCGTGATCAACGCAAGAAAGTTTCTATATTACGCGCTTTTCCGTGTGCGAGACGGCAAGCTTGTCCGTCTGTGCGAGGATCGCATAACCCCCGTCGCCGAGCTCGAATCCGCACTCGACGAGGTGCTTGCCACGGCCCTCCCTCCCGAGGAGAGAAATCTGCCCATCTACCTCACGGGAGACGGCTACAGCATTGCCCAACGCAAACTCTCCGCCCCGTCGGGACGCATACAGTATACGCCCATGCAGCTGCGCGATCAGAACGCCTATTGCATCGCGCAGCTGGCGCGTGAGAAATTTGCAGCAGGAGATTTTTGCTCCGACCGTGAGCTGACTCCCGTGTATTTGCGCCCCTGCCAGGCTGAGCGCGAACTGAATGAGAAAATGAAATCGCAAGCATAAGATTCTATTAACAGTTTCATTTATATACCAAAGGTTTATTTTTCGATCAGAAAGGACAATTCATCATGAACGCTACTGCAAACAAAACCATTGTTGTCGGCTGTGATCACGCCGCCTGTGATCTCAAGGCAAAGGTGATCACCCACTTAGAGGAAAAAGGCTATCTTGTTACCGACGTCGGAACCTACACCTCCGACTCTTGCAATTATCCCGATTATGCCCACGCCGCTTGCGTCAAGATCCAGCAAGGCGAGGCCGCCCTTGGCATCCTGATCTGCGGAACCGGCATCGGTATGTCCATCGCAGCCAACAAGCACCGTGGCATCCGCGCTGCCGTCTGTGCCGATACCTTCAGTGCCCGTATGACCCGTATGCATAACGATGCTAATGTCCTCTGCTTTGGAGCCCGTGTGGTCGGCGAGGGGTTGGCACTGGATATGGTCGATGCCTACCTGGATGCGGCATACATGGGCGGCAAGCATCAGACGCGTGTGGATATGATCACCGCCATTGAAGATGCCGAGGCAAACAGAGGGTAAGCACCCCTCCCTTTGTTTTCGGCACTCTGATCGTTCCCGAGCGCAATGCTTTGGATTGCACAAAACGCAATTTGTAAAAAAGGAGTACGATATGACCAAGCAATCGCCCGCTGCACTGCATGACACTGCAAAAAAGGTCGCCGAGGTTCTCTACACTGCGCGCGGCATTCCGACACCGCGCCGTTACACGTCCGCCATTATTGCCGCTGCAGGCAATTCCACCCGCATGGGGGGAACGACCTCCAAGCAGCTGATGCTACTGCGCGGAATGCCCGTTCTTGCCCACACACTGCTCGCCTATGAAAAAGCAGAGACCATTCACGAGATCGTGTTGGTCGGTAAGGTCGAGGATTTCCCCGCATACCGAGATTTAGCAAAAAAGCACGGCATCAACAAGCTGCGTGTGTTGACCGAAGGCGGTGCAAGCCGTCAGGAATCCGTGCTCTGCGGGCTGCGTCAGGTCAGCGAGAAAACGAAATTCATCGCCATTGCCGACGGTGCACGCTGCCTGATCACGCCGCAGCAGATCGAAAGTGTCTGCCACGCTGCTTACCGTACGGGAGCCGCCACTGCCGCCACCCCCGCCACGGACACCATAAAGATCGCAGATGCCACCCGATATATCACCTCCACCCCCGACAGAGAAACACTTTGGCTGGCACAAACGCCGCAGATCTTTGATTACACTCTCTATCATGCTGCCGCATATTACGCACTTGAAAAAGATTTTGTCGCCACGGACGACAACTCACTGGTTGAATTTATCAACCGCAAGGTAAAGCTCGTCGATTGCGGTCGTGAGAATATCAAGATCACGACGGCAGTCGATCTTCTGATTGCGGAGGCCATTCTCTCCGCAAGGGAACACGACAGCAAAGGAGAACAAACCAATGCATAACTTCCGCATAGGACACGGCTACGACGTTCATCGCTTGACCGAGGGACGCGAGCTGATTTTAGGCGGGGTGCATATCCCGCACACCACAGGGCTGCTCGGTCATTCCGATGCCGACGTATTGGCACACGCCATCGCAGACGCACTGCTCGGTGCGCTGGCACTCGGGGACATTGGCAAGCATTTTCCCGACACCGATCCGCAATACAAGGGGGCCGACAGCCTCAAGCTGCTCGCCGCCGTAGCCACGCTCCTTCGTACCAAGGGGTATCAGATTGGAAATGTTGATGCCACCATCCTCGCGCAAAAGCCCAAGCTTGCCCCGCACATCGGTGTCATGTGTCAGAATTTAGCTGATGCGATGGACATTTCAGTGGAGCAGGTCAGTGTCAAAGCGACAACCGAGGAGGGGCTCGGTTTCACCGGTGAGCTGCAGGGCATGGCAGCCCACGCCGTTTGCCTTGTGTACAAGCCGTAAGACAGCGCAAAACGGCGACGGCGGCAGGCATTCCCGCCGTCATCACCGCCACCGCCCCATCACAGCTACGTTATCACACACGTCCTTCTCTTACACAAGCCACCGTGACTGCGACGGATATTTTCCGTAGCCAAAAATATCGGCTACATTCCATTGTATGCATCACGCGCACCGAAGTTACCGATTTCGACGAATTTCGCCGGTCTCCACATAGCAACCGCCGGTTTAGTTTTGCAACTCAAGCTCTATATAGATAAATTATCACAAAAAGAAACGGAGATATACACCTATGATTCACATTTCTCCATCTCTTCTCGCCGCAGATTTCGCCACTCTCGCCACCGAGGTCAAGCGTGTTGAGGACGGCGGTGCCGATTGGCTCCATCTGGATGTTATGGATGGAATTTTTGTTCCAAACATCAGCTTTGGTGCGCCTGTGATCGGAGCACTGCGCCATCACACCTCCCTCTTTTTTGACGTTCATCTGATGATCGTTGACCCCGAGCGTTACCTTGATGATTTTCTCAAGGCGGGTGCCGACCTGATCACCATCCACGCCGAGGCGTCGCAAAATGTCGGCAATTGTCTGACCGCCATTCGTGCGAAGGGCTGCCGCGCGGGTCTTGCCATCAGCCCCGACACCCCCGCCGAGGCTGTCTTTCCCTATCTTGATCAGGTCGATCTGATCCTGGTCATGACAGTCTACCCCGGCTTTGGCGGACAGAAGTTCATGGCGGAAATGATGCCCAAGGTGCGCGCCATTCGCGCAGAACTGAATGCGCGCGGGCTTTCTGGCAGTGTCGATCTGGAGGTCGACGGCGGCATCGGCGTCGGCAACACCGAGACGGTCACATCCGCCGGTGCCAACGCTCTGGTTGCCGGCTCTGCCATCTTCCGTGCGGCGGATGCGGCAGCAGTCATCGCACAAATGAAACAGAACGCAAAAGCATAAGCGTCGCTCCGCGGTCCAAAAGCCTCAATCGGTATAGATATTATAATTATTTAATAAGTCAGTTATGAGATAGGAGGACTTTATTTTGGATTACTATGTGCGAATCATAACCACCGGCTAAGCCGGTGGCTTGCTCAGCCCTATAAGGGCATGTTACTGGCAGGGCTGAAAGCCCACTGAAGTGTTCGACATATACAAAGTAGCCCTACCGCCACAAATGTGGCGACTATCTTAGCCTCCCTTGTGTAAAGGGAGGTGGCACGGCGTAAGCCGTGACGGAGGGATTGTAAAAAGCACTCTCAAACAACCCCTCAGTCAGCTTCGCTGACAGCTCCCCTTACACAGGGGAGCCTACCGCTGCGGCGGGATTGCTCAACGGCAAAAGCCTCTTTGGAACCACCAGCTTAGCTGGTGGTTTTCGTTATACAAAAAGATACCCGATCGCACCTCCTCGGTGCTATATCGGGTATCTTTTTTGTCTGTTTTTCTACTGTTGGTTACATATTTCAATCCACGATCTCCGCATCGCCCATGCTCTCATTGCCAAGATAGACGGAATACGGCCGTCCCCCATATAGATTCATGATCGGCCTGCGCAGCCTTGAGGGGTACAGAGCCGCACGATTGAGCGTAGCAATATCCAGCCAAGCAGCGCCGATCTGATTGACATCTCCGTGCAGCGATGCATTTTCAATCTCACCAAGATATTCGCATAAAAACACCAGATCCACACGATGCCAGCGCTCGCCGCGCATACCTTCAATGACAAAAGCCAAGTCTTTGACCGCCACGCGTACGCCAAGCTCTTCGGCAACCTCACGGCAGACGGTATCGGGCAAAAGCTCCTCACTCTCCTGCCCTCCACCGGGCATCAGATAAAATTCCCCCGTTTCATCGCACATCCTGATCGCAAGCATTTTTCCGTCCTTGATGATCAGTGCCTTGGCGGAATTTCTGATCGGTTTTTCTGTGTTCATCCCTTGATCACCTCCCCATCGATACTCCAAAACGCAGCCTCATCATAAATAAATTCGTTCCGCTCCCGTGCGGGAAATAGTTCGATGGGATATCCCGCAGGGATCAGCGCCAGCCGCCGTACCGAGCGATCGTCATACCCATCCTTGAAGTATGTTCCGCGCGAAAATCGAAGGGTGTTCTTGGTCATATAATTGCGATTATCCTCGGCATCAAAGGCACCGCCGTTATATGAGGCATCTGCATTGGGATAGATCGGCTCTCCGTCGATCAGCAGCCTGCGCAGCTGCTGCAGCGAGACGTATTCACCCTGCTCGTCCTTATAATAAAGACGCTGCGTCGGGTCGAGCATAATCCGCTTGCCCGAAGGCATCAAACAATCCACGACAACGTGGCAATCATCGAACGGCTCCTCGTACGGCATACAGGTGATATGCCGTGCCTTGATGCCGCACAGCCGCAGAAGTGCTGCCAGCAGCAACGCCAAGCCCCGACAGTTGGTCGCGCCGTCATGCGCCTCGCAAAATGCGATCAGCCCCTCGATCGTTCTTTCCTTTGCCAACCCAATGCAACCATTGTGATGAAAATGATCACAAACAAAATTCAGAGTGCGAAAGACGGTCGCATCCGTTCCGTCGGGTTTGACTGCCGCATAAAAGTCGTATCGCACCAGCACGTCGGGCAACGAACCGCCTAAAACATACGTATCGGTGTGCGGCTCCTTCTGAATATCGGGATCATATGCAGCAAATTTTCGCAACGCTTGAATCCGCGTCATCTTGCTGTTTGGCACGTAGATCTCGGTCGGCTCATAGAAAAACGCTTCGTCCACAGGTACCTCACTCATCCGTGCATAATGCACGGGAATCTGCACTCCGAAACGGGTGTAATATCCGACCAGTGCTTCCCCTTCGAGATGGACGTGATAGACCATACGATTTTGTTCGTCATTGATCTCAAAGCAAAGATCCCCGTCCTGCTCATAAACACAATTCGGCTCGAAATTATAATATCCGGACGAAGAAAACGACATCTTCATCCGCAGTGGCATCTCATCAAAAATGTTGAGCGTCTCACCCATTTCTTCTTTATACCATTGTCCGACCAATTTTTTGTCCATATTCTCACCTCATTCGATGTTTTTGAGTCCATCGTACATCTGGGTAAACGATTTTTGGAGGCGGCAGCGTCCAAAGGAAAGCTCCCGATTCTCCCCAAATTCCAAAAGGTAGCACTTGGCAAGCTCCTCGACCGTTTGCTCCAAGGTCTCAAAAAAGGCATAATATGCCAAATTGTATCCGTTGCTACCCTCCTCAAAATTACTTTGAATCAGTGATTCGGTCACTTGATCCAGCGGATACAGCTTGAGGTGCAACAGCTCATGCACCAGAACTTCTTCTAAATTTTCCTGCTTGGGGTTGACGGCATTGAGCAGCACAATCGCCTTTTTGTCACTGCAATCCACCTTGAAATCTCCTGTTTTTCGCCATGTGGAATCCTCCACCCATTCCAGCCGAATATCCCAATCGGGAACCAGTCGCAGCTTCTTGACCCATTTTTCAAACAAGCGTTGCGTATTTTGTCTGTCTACCATATGTTTCAACGTCCTCTCTTTTATATCGTGTGGTGCTTTGAAAAGCTGACGAAAATTTTTCAAAAATCGGGTTGAGTCAAATGCAAATAAAGCATTTGAAACTCAACCCGTCGTTTTGCTTTGCGGTTAAACGCCGCAATTTTTGACTGCTTTGCAGAAATAACGCAAATTCCGCGCGGCAAAAAATCCTACCGTCGGCTTTTATGCAAGGGCTGCGCGAATGACGCAGCCCCGTTGTGCATCAATACAAAACTTCCCAATTCTGCTTGACATAGCGCAGCATTCTTCCGCGCAGGTATTTCTGGTTGGTATAAAGGAAATCGCGCAAATTTTCGCAGCCGTCACGATCTGTCGCCTTCTTGTGCAGCTCCATCAGCGTTTCGGGCAGCTCCGTTTCGCCGGCCGTCTGTAATGCATATGCCACCAGCTCCACCGTATCCTCTGACGCGTACTCCAGTTGTGCCCAATCTTCCTCGGTATTCTCCACCGTCAGATCGTACAGCATCTTATACGCGACCAGCGGACGATATGCCTCCTTTGCCAGGTACCGATGATTATTCTCGAGAAAGCCGTCTGTCCAGATCATGCCCGGCTGATCGGAAAGCAGCTCTAAAAACATGGTCATACGCTCGTTGACCTGCGTGAAGGTCAACTGCTCCAGCGGCATATTCTTCTGTGTACTGGTGATATAAAGGAAGAAGTGCGGATCGTTATCGCGCGAGACATACAGCAGATAAATCAGCAATGCCACCATCACCAAAAGCAATACGCCAATGATTCGATAGATCACCTGCTGATACGGTGCCTCGCTCGTCACCGAGGCGACAAAAACCAATATCGCCGCAATCAGACTCACCGCCACCGCAACCAAAATCGCAATGGGCATATACCGTTTTAATCTGTAGTTTCTCATAAGCAAATCTGTCCTTCCTTAACTTTTTTATCCTTATACAGTATACCACAAATCAAGCAAAATTTCAATATGTCCGACACAAGATTTTTGATTTTTTTATTCGATCTCGGCATCACCACAAGTTGAGTTTTGCAACCATACAGATCAAAAAGCACAAAACGCAGCCGCACAGCGTGGGAAGAATGGCAGAGAGCAGCGTGATCAGCGACGAACGGCTCTCCTTTTGGATGGTGGCAAGCGTAGTCGCACAAGGCCAGTGAAACAGCACGAAGATCAACGTACAGACCGCAGTTACCGTCGTCCATCCCGAGGACTGCAGCAGCTCATATACCGCCTCGTAGGAGCCGATCTGCTCCATACTGCTGCCACCCTGGTACAGCATTACCACCACAGGAAGAAACAGCTCGTTCGCAGGCAAGGAAAGCACAAATGCTGTCAGGATCACACCATCCATGCCCAAATAGGATGCAGGTGCCTCCATGGCCGCAACCATATGCGCAAGCAATGTCATATCACCCAGCACAAGGTGCGACAGCAACCAGAGCAACGCTCCCGCAGGAGCAGAGACCAATACCGCTCTGCCCAATATTTTCAGTGTGCGATCCAGCACCGAGCGCACAAGCAGCTGCCCCCAACGAGGGCGGCGAAACGGAGGGAGCTCCAGCAGATAAGATGATTTTTCTCCGCGCAAAACGGTTTTTGACAGTAGCGCCGAGCAAGCAAAGGTCATCCCCGTCGCCAATAATAAGGCGAGCAGCAGCCAAAGAGCGCCAAGCAAAGCACCGCCCGCACCGCGACCGGCAACCAAAAACAGGGAGATCAATATCGATAACGTCGGCAGACGACCGTTGCAGGGGATGAGACTGTTGGTCAGCATTGCCAGCTTGCGCTCGCGCGGAGAATCTATGATGCGACATCCCGTCACTCCGACGCTGTTACAGCCCAAGCCCATGCACATGGTCAGCGCTTGCTTGCCGCAGGAGTGACACCGTGCAAGCGGGCGGTCAAGCAAAAACGCCATGCGCGGCAGATACCCCAGATCCTCCAACGCACTGAATAACGGAAAGAAGATCGCCATCGGCGGCAGCATGACCGCCATCACCCAGAAAACCGTACGTACTACCCCCGAAATTAAAAAATCAGCAAGGAGTGGTGGCAAAATCGACGCCGCCTGCCACAGCCATCCCTCAACGACGCCAAGCAGCACCGACAGTGCATCGGAGAAAACGTTGGCACCCACCATGGTCAGCCACAGCAGCACTCCCAAGAGCAGCAGCATGATCAGATATCCGCTCACCCGCCCCGTCAGCACACGCTCCAGCATTGCATCCCACCTCAGCCGCCGTGTACTCGGTGGTGCGGTGTGCATGTTCGTTTGTTCCTCGTCGGAGCCACGACTCACCTCAGCCGCAATTTCTCCCGCCTGCGAAAAAGACAGATCCCTTCGCGGCTGCGACGTGCTTGCCAACGCTTGCAGCGAGGCGGCGAGTGCGCGGAGTCCTTTTTTATCATGTGCCTCCACACAATACACGGGAATCCCCAATTTCTGCTCCAGAAGGGCTCCGTCCACCTCGATTCCGCGCGATCTCGCCTCGGCACACAGATTGAGCACCACGGCCATCGGCAGCGGCACCTGCTGCATCAACTGCAACACCAAGAGCAAATTTCTCGGTAATGCTCCTGCATCGCAAACCACCACCACTGCATCTGCCTGCCCACTCTTCAGATAAGCAATTGCCTCCGCCTCCTCGGGCAGCACGGCATCCCCCTCGTGCCACGCATACATTCCCGGCAGATCTACCAAATGTAAGGATGGCTGCGTACGACATATCCCCGCGGCACAGTCCAAGGTCTTACCCGTCCAATTTCCCGTGTGTCGGCGCATCCCCGTCATAGTATTAAACATGGTGCTCTTGCCGACATTCGGGTTACCGACCAAAGCAACCGTCACGTCGTGTGTATCTGCCTCGTTATTTTGCATTTTACTCTTGCTTGTCATGATCCTCCCACCATATTCCCCTCAAAACGCCCAGTTGCCGATGATGTATCTGCCTGGGGCGGTATATAGTCATACTCCTCCGACTCGCCTCTTTCCGAATCGTCGCACACACGTACTGCGATCCGCAGCGCATCACGCCGCCGCAGTGCGACCGTCACGCCCGCCGTGCGATATGCAATCGGATCCCCCGCAGGACCGAGCCGCACGCATAAGATCTCGCTGCCCTCAAACCATCCCATATCCATCAGGCGTCGCCTCAGCGGATGTTCCTCGTCAAGACCGACCAGCCATCCGCACTGTCCCTCCTGCAATCGATCCAGCGTCACCGTTTGTGCTCGTTTCATCTCCTTCACCTCCGATTTCGGCTGCTGCCTTATATGCACAGCATATGCAACGCCGCGCCGGATGGTTCGATTTTTGTCGATCCGTGCATATTCTTGAAAAATTCTGATAATTCTTTGAAAAAAATTACCGTCCTCCATTGCAATTTTCACCGTTTTCTGTTACAATATAGAAAAGCATTCAGCAAAAGGAAGGTACTCATATGGAAAACACAAAACCCATTTACCATATTCATGTCATTTCCAATTCTCACTGGGATCGTGAATGGTATATGTCGCACGAAAAATATCTGGCACGCCTTGTGCCGCTGATGGATCGTCTTCTTCGCATCATGGAGGAGCAGCCCCGATATATTTTTGTCATGGACGGCCAGTTCGCCATGCTGGAGGACTATCTTGCCATTCGTCCTGAGCGTGAGCATGAGGTCAGCGATCTGATCAAAGAGGGGCGGCTCAAGGTCGGTCCTTGGTACACACAGCCGCTGGAAACCTTGATCTCGGGAGAGGCAATGATCCGCAATTTGCAGCTTGGCATCGCCCGGACCGAAAAGCTCGGCCCCGCCATGCGTGTCAGCTATGAAATTGACGAGTTCGGTCATGCCTCACAGACGCCTCAGATCCTGTGCGGCTTTGATATTCACAGCGCGATCGCCTGGCGCGGACTTCCCAAGGGCAGCCGCAGTGCCGTCAAATGGATTTCTCCCGACGGCAGCAGTGTCATCCTTTGCTATTCCAACGACGGTTACGGAGAGGCCACCGCCCTCCCCCTTTGCGGCGACGATTTTAACGAGATCATAGACGGTGACAGCATCCCCCGAGCGGGATTGGTCAATCGTATTGCCGCACTCCGTCGACACCGTGAGGGCAACGCCGATACCTCCCACCTGCTCTGGCTCAACGGTATCGACCATTCCTTTGCGCAGCCCGATATCCTTGCCGTACTGCAAAAGGCACAGACGCTCTCTCCCGAACTGCATATCCGTCAGGACACACCCGAGGGCTTTGTTGATGCACTGGCACGGGATTATGCCGAGCACTCCTTGCCCTGGACCGAAGTCAAGGGTGAGCTGATGTACACCCGCGAGAGCGTGTTGGAATCCACCCACGCCTGCCACCCCATGCAGAAAAAAGCCAACTACGACACCGAAAATTATTTGGAACACGCGCTCGAACCGCTTTGCACGTTGGCATGGCTGCATGGCGAGACCTACCCGGATTGGGCGATCAAGCGCGCATGGAAATACGTGCTGGAAAACCATGCGCACGACTCTCTTGGCTGTACCTCGGTGGATGAGGTTTACGAGGAGGTCATGAACCGTTATCGTTGTGCTTATTCGCTGGCGGAGCAAACGCTGCAGGAAAGCTTGCGCGGTCTGATGCACCACGGCAAGGAGGGCAACGCCGTTTATCTGTTCAACCGCACCTCCTCCACGCTCTCGGGCACCGTACCCTTTGCCTTTGACATCCCGCGCGGCATGGGAGACGCCAACTTCCACCTGACCGATGCCAAAGGAAACATGGTTCCCATGGAGATTCTTGAGGTCGATAGCCTGACCGACGTCCGCTACAATCCCCGCATGGGGCATCCTACCCGCACCCCTGCCAAGCACGTCCGCGGTCTTGTTCAAATCGACCAGCTCCCCGCCTACGGCTTTATGCGCCTGAATCTGGAAAAAGGCACGACCTCTCCTCGCACCTGTCGCAACCTGGAGCCATTCTATTATTCTTGCGCTCCCGCCGTAATGGAGAACGACTATTTGCGTGTCGCCATCAACCAAAACGGCACCTTCGATCTGACCGACAAGGTCAGCGGTCGCACCTACCCGCAGCAGCTGCTCTTTGAGGACAGCGGCGATGCTGCCGATTGCTACGTCCATCAGCAGCCCTACAACGACCGCCGCATTTATTTCTCCACCGCCACCGCCGCCTCGGTGCGTCAGCTGTACGACACGCCGCTGGGCTGTGCATATCAGATCGAGCAGACCCTTTGCATCCCAGATGGTCTGAAGGACAATCGCACCCGCCGCGGAGACCTTCCCGGCAGCATCGACATTTGCACCGAGCTCTTCCTTGGTGCCGATGCGCGCGACGTCAAGATCACCATCACCGTCAATAATCACGCCCGCAATCACCGCCTGCGTGTGCTCTTTCCCACTCACCTTGCGGGGGCGACCGTCTCCCGCAGCGGACAGCCGTTTGACACCGTGGAGCGCCCCATCGCCCGTGCGCTCGATCCCGAGCTGTACGAGCAGCCTTATGCCACCTGTCCCATGCAGGATTTCTGCGACGTCACCGACGGCGATTACGGCTTGACCGTGGCAGCTGCGGGCATCTATGAGTACGAATGTACCGACAATGCCTCTCGTACGCTGGCGCTGACGCTGCTCCGCTCCACCGACTTTATCGACCTTGGTGGCTTTGCCTCTCCCCGTTATCTGATGAGCAAGGCACTCATGCTGGACTCTCCCATTACCTACCAAATGGCGCTCATTCCCCACGGTGCGGATATGGAGCCTGTCTACGGTCGCATCGCCGCCGCACTGCAGCCCCCCATTGTCATGCTCAACCGCCAGAGCGAGATCTCTGTCATGACCGACTTTGTCTCGCCCGCGTGTGACTTGCCCGAATGTGGCAACGCAGTCAATCTGGAGCAGTTTGACCACGTTGAAGTAACCACGATCAAAAAGGGCTACCGTCGCGACACCCTGATCGTCCGTCTTCACAACAGAGGCGACAAGGAGGTCACGGGAAAACTGCGCCTGACCGCTCCGCTTGTAAAGCCCACCGTCGCTTATCACGTCAATCTCAACGAGGATCGCCTGTCTGAGCTCAGCCTGAGCCGTGGCGGCGCGGTCACCGTGACGATTCCCGCTGCAGGTATCTATACCGTGGAATTTGAGGTCAGCAAGATCTGAGATATATGCCAAGGAGGAATATCATGCTACAGGAACAATTGAATCAAAGAAAGCTTCCACCGCTTCGCTCCCGTGAAGAAATGCTCGATCTTTTACAACGAGAGGAATACGGCTACCTTCCATCCCTGCCCGATACACTGACGTGGGAAAACAGTACCGTACTGTCCAACTTCTGCGCAGGCAAAGCAACACTGCAAAAGCTTTCCTTGACCGTAACGGTAAAAGCAAATACCTTTACCTTCCCTGTTTATGCAGCAATCCCCACCGCAAACGGACCGCACCCGTTCTTTTTGCATATCAACTTCCGCGATGATATTCCCGATCGTTACATGCCGAGTGAGGAACTGATCGATCATGGCTTTGCCGTTCTCTCCTTCTGCTATAAGGATGTCACCTCAGACGACGGTGATTTTTCAAACGGTCTTGCCGCTCTGTTTTATCCCGACGGCAAACGCGGCGCAACCGATGCCGGAAAAATTGCTCTTTGGGCGTGGGCAGCGCAGCGCGTCATGGACTACGCCGTAACAGACAGCCGCCTTGATACCTCTTGTGCCATCGTGTGCGGACACTCCCGCCTTGGTAAAACTGCACTGTTTGCAGCTGCCACCGATGAACGCTTTGCCTTTGCCCATTCCAACAACTCCGGTTGCAGCGGTGCATCACTCGCTCGTGGTAAGTGTAGTGGCGGTGAGCGCATTGCGGATATCTGCCGCAATTTCCCCTATTGGTTCTGCGAGAATTATTTGCGCTATGTGGATCGAGAAGATGCCCTTCCCTTTGATCAGCATGCGCTGCTTGCCTGCCTCGCTCCACGTTACGTGTCTGTGGCAAGCGCCGCCGGCGACATTTGGGCGGATCCCACAGGTGAATTTCTCTGCTGCGTTGCCGCAAGCGAGGCGTACCGCGCATATGGACTTGACGGCTTTATCTGCGAGGATCGTCTGCCCACCATCGGCGATGCTTATCATAAGGGACATATCGGTTACCACCTGCGCGCGGGAACCCACTATTTTTCCCGCGAGGACTGGTTGCAGTTGATCGCCTTTATTCGCACACACACAAATTAACACAAAAATGGGAATCCTCCGCATGGAAGATTCCCTTCTTTTTATGCAAAAATCACCCAAATCACCCGACTGACAATATGCAGCGCAGCGTGAGAAATCATGGCGTAGAGAATGCCGTGCTTGCGGTAGAGATACCCGAACACCATCGCAAATCCGCCGTTGAGTAAAAAGCAGCGGAACAGCAGCAGCGGCGACAGCGAACCAAAGGTAACCGCCGTCGCAGGCAGGTGTCCTGCGGCAAACAGCACCGCAGCCACCACGTTGGCAGTCGCCAGTGTCCATGCAGGTGCACTTTCCTGCTTGCGCGCGAACACCTTCCATAGAATCAAAGCCAGCAGCGACATGACGAACAGTCGCAGCATGACCTCCTCGATCACACCGCCGTATAGCACCGCGGCGATGTTTCCCTGCACCGTCAGTCCTGCCGACGCTGCATCCTGAATGGCAGGAAATACCGCACCGAACGTCCAATAGTCCAAAGAGAACATCACGCCAAGCGGCAACGAGAGGGCAAGCGTAAGCAGCAGCGATTTCTTTTGCAGCTTGAATGAACGCCACAGACCCAGCTGATCGGCAATCAAGCCGCCGATCAGACCGCACACCACGGCATAGCCAACCGTCTGTACCGCTGTAATTACCAACAGCACCTCTTTGCTGCCCAGCATCGCAATTGCCTCGGCAAGCATCTCCTCTCCGTAAAGATCCAACTGATACAAGCAAACAAAGACACCTGCTACCGCCGCGATGGGAATCAGACACAGCGTGAAGATCAGAATTTTTCTGATATTTTCGTTTTTCATTCTGCCTTTTTCTCACGCTCCGCAGCTGTTTCCACACAAAAGCTCTTAACACCGCACTTGGGACAAGTCAGCTTGCGCGTGCTTGGCGTGTGATTTGCCCAGAACGATTCCTTGAAGGTCGGGTGGAACACCTCGTGGCACTGCGGGCAGATATAATCCACGCGCTTGAAGTAATAGATCGATATCCATGCCGCATATGGAATTCCCAAGGCAACGTACAGCACGAACGGCCACCAGATGCCCGTGGCAATCCACAGAATGATGGACCCCCACTGGAGAATACCGAGCGGTATGGCAGATAATACCATAGTCAAGCGAATTTTTTTGAGTTGCTTTTTACTGTTCATGATATGCACGACGTCACCGATGGATTCAACCGAGAGATTCGGTATCCGTGTCAGACCCTGCTGCAGCTCCTTGAGTGCGTCCAGCATAGATTGCTTTTGTGCGATCTCCTGCTGCAGCGCGTGCTCCTGCTCTTCCATTAAAAGCGAAATAACCTGCTGCGAATTTTCTTCCTGCATCAGCGTGCTGATGTTGTTTAACGAAAAGCCGAGACCTCGCAAAAAGCAGATGATCCGCATTTTTCGAACGTCATCCTCCGAGTACAAGCGTCGCCCGCCCTCGCTCAGTTCCGTCGGCGAGAGTACACCCCGCGCATCGTAATATTGCACTGTGCGAACGCTGACCGCACACAGCTTTGCAACCTCTCCTGTTGTGTATTGTGACATCGTTATCACCTCCTTGTGCTCTTATGATACCACATGACGCGGCGTCACAAGCAACCCCTGACGCAAGGGGATTTTTCAAAAAATATCCGATTTTTTATTTTTTTCGGCTTTCCAGATAAGTTAACACCGCCTCTATCGCACCGAACAGCACAGCGGCAACCGGCCAAACCACCCATGAAATATGCCAATCGGAGGTAAGAAAGCTCCAAAGCAAATATCCTGCAGTCACCGTGCACCAGTATGCACCCTCAACGGATTCTTTCAGTGCACCGGTTACCTTCCCCGTATTCTTAAATTCTCCCTCATGCAGCAACCGTTGCATCGCGCCCCAGCGCACACCGACACGGACAAACAGATACACAGCCACCGCGATGACAAGGAACATCACGCACACAAGCGTGACCATCCAAAAATCATCCAATTGCATAAATGCCCCCATAAAGAGAGGAATCGGTGAAAGAACGCACATACAAACGCCGATCATGTTGGTTTTGGCATAAATCGGGCGATAATCCTTTTGCTTTTCCTTGACCATACCGTCCACGCCGTATTCGCTCTCGTACGGTTCTTTTTCCATAAATTCATACGGTGCGTTTTGAAAACCGCAGTGAACGAATATCGCCACCGCCCCCGCAATCACAAGAAACAGAACGATCAATCCGACGCCGCCCGCAACGTTCCCGGAAAGTCCATACGCCTCACTCGCACCACCCAGTAAAAGCAGCGGTAAGACGGAGATAATACACAAAAACACACCGAGCGCAATTTTTTTCGCAGCCTCCGCCCGCCATGCAAGATATTCGTGCGCGGTAGCAAGTGATATTTTTTTCACCATCGGCGCATCTCCGTCGCCCGTGTGCTCCTCCTGCTCGATCTCATCCTTTAAGAGATAATCGGTCGTCACGCCAAAGAGCTTTGCCATCTGTAATATTTTTTCCAGATCGGGTACTGTCTGAGCGCCCTCCCACTTGGAGACCGCCTGACGCGACACGCCCATTTTTTCTGCAAATTCCTCCTGCGACCAGCCGTTCTTTTTCCGCAGCTTGATCAATTTGTCCGCAAAGATCATGTTGTCTTCCTGCCTTTCATTACTCACCGCACATCGGCGGCTTATGTGCCCTTATGATACCATAATTTTCGCGCAAACGCCACCAACCGCCGCCTTGCAATTTGTCAATCGGCGGTTGCATTTACCGTTTTTGGGGTTGCAATGTCCGTTTTCTCCCCATTATAACACAAAAGTGCCGTGTAAGTCAATATAAGAGCATAGAAAAAGAAAAGCACCACCCGTCATGGATGGTGCGTGTGTCAGCGTTGACCTATCTTCCCGGCTCGTCTCCAAGCAAGTATTGTCGGCACAGCAGAGCTTAACTTCTGTGTTCGGAATGGGAACAGGTGGACCCTCTGCGCTAAAAACACTGACTATTTCCACCGCCTTGTGCGGTGGTTTTGTGTCCGCCATGACCTATCTTCCCGGCTCGTCTCCAAGCAAGTATTGTCGGCACTGCAAAGCTTAACTTCTGTGTTCGGAATGGGAACAGGTGGACCCTTTGCGTTAAAATGGCAGACTCATCATCGGCTCTTGCCGATGACTTGCATATTATACCACATTCCGACCCGTTTGTCAATACCTTTTTTGAAAAAAGTCGAAATTTTTTTAATTTTTTCATCGTTCACTGTTATCGGGAGATTCGTCACGATCCTCTCCCCACCTTTGGGACCGATTTTGGAAGGGAGCGCGAGGAGAACTTTTGTACAAAAAGCTCCCCTCGCCATGACATAAGCATCACGCCTGATCGTATTCCTGACCGTACTCCTCGAGCACCAAGCCTTCGTTATTCTGCAGTGTGTTGCCGACGTGCCATTCGTTGTTGAACAGCAGATAGTTCTTGCCGCGGAAGTCCTGTACCCACTTGACATCATAAAGATGCAAGCTCTTGGGATCGACCCCGTCAGGTACGCGACGGATGGCGGTGTACGGCAGCGGATGGCGACGGTATTCGACGTTATACTCGTTTTGCATCCGTGACTCCAGCACGTCGTACTGCAGCTCACCGACCACGCCGACAAAAACGCGCTCAATACCCGAATCCGGCTCGATGAAGATGCGGATCGCACCCTCCTGGGCGATCTGGTTCATGCCCTTGGCAAACTGCTTGCGTTTCATGGAGTCGATCTGTTCAACCACGGCAAAACGCTCGGGAGCAAAGTTCGGAATGCCTTCAAATTCCAGTTTCATTTTTGGCGCGCAAACCGTGTCACCGATGGAGAAAATCCCCGGGTCAAACACGCCGATGATATCTCCCGCAAACGCCTCGTCGATGACAGCTCGCTCGGCGGCCATCATTTGCTGAGGCTGCGAGAGCTTGAGCGTTCTGCCGCCTTGGACGTGCATATATTCCTCGTTGCGGTCAAATCGTCCCGAAACAATGCGCAAGAACGCAATGCGGTCGCGGTGCGCCTTGTTCATGTTCGCCTGAATTTTGAACACGAAGGCAGAAAATTCCTCGGTCTCAAACGGATCGATCATGCGATCCCCCGCTTGACGCGGGATGGGGCCTGTCGTCATCTTGAGAAAATGCTCAAGAAACGTTTCAATGCCAAAGTTGTTGAGCGCCGAGCCGAAGAAAACAGGGCTGAGCTTACCGCAGCGCACCTGCTCCAGATCAAAGTCAAAGCAAGCGCCGTCCAGCAGCTCCACCTGCTCAGTCAGTGTTTCGCGATCGGTCTGTCCGATCAGGGCATCCAGCTTTTCGGTATCGCTGATATCACATTCGATGGCGGCAAGGCGGTCGCGTCCGCGATGCGCGTCGCCAAAGGCGAGAATGCGGTGCGCGTCGCGCTCATATACGCCCTTGAACCCGATACCGCAGCCGATGGGCCAGTTCATCGGATAGGTACCGATACCAAATTCGTTCTCCAGCTCATCCAAAAGATCAAAGGGATCTCTCGCCTCGCGATCCAGCTTATTGATAAACGTAAAAATTGGGATATGCCGCATCGCGCAGACCTTGAACAGCTTTCGTGTCTGCGGCTCGATACCCTTGGCAGCGTCAATCACCATGACGGCACTGTCTGCCGCCATCAGCGTGCGGTAGGTGTCCTCAGAAAAGTCCTGGTGTCCGGGGGTATCCAGAATATTGATGCAATAGCCCTCATACTCAAATTGCATCACCGAGGACGTAATGGAAATACCGCGCTTTTTCTCCATCTCCATCCAGTCGGAAACGGCGTGGCGGTCACTCTGCTTTCCCTTGACCGAACCCGCAGACTGAATGGCACCGCCGTAAAGCAAAAACTTCTCGGTCAGCGTCGTCTTACCCGCATCGGGGTGGGAAATAATGGCAAAGGTGCGGCGACGGGCGATCTCCTCTGCCGTGCTCGGCGCCTTGCCTTGTATGGTCATATCTGTATTCATTGATTCTGATCCTTTCCGAATAATGTGTAAGTCGTAAAAAAGCGAACGATATTACATCGGCATATACCTCTCAATCATATTAACAGTATATTGTACCATAAATTCACAGAAATATCAAGAGGAAAACCAAAAATTATCGGCAAAGTGCTCTTCTGTGAGAGATAAAATCCCCCGTGTCGGGCTAAACAGCCTTGACACGAGGGATTTTTATACTTACGGCGCACAACTACCATCACAGTTGTAGATCATCTGTATATCGAGCAATATTTGATTGGATGAATTTTTTCGATCAATCGTGACCGCTTGCCATTGCTCCTGCGTTCCGCCGTAGCAGACCTGACGCAAGGTAGGGCAATCATCAAATACACCGTACATGATAGAAGTTACACCGACGGGAATATGCACGCGCTCCAAGGAACGGAAGTACCCGATGGACTTAAGGGTAGTTACGTCGTCTGGCAGCACCAGGCTCTGCAGTCCCGAACATGCATTGAAAGCATGGACCTCCAATTTCTGCACACCATCGGGAATATCGACGTGCTGCAGCGATATACAGGAATCAAAGGCGCAAAAGCCAATTTCCTGAAGGGATTCCGGCAGCACGACCTCCTTGAGTGCCATGCAGTAGTAAAAGGAAGTCATCTCAATGACGGTCACACCCTCGGGGATCACCATACGCTCCAGCGCCCGGCACTGCTCAAAGGCCCCCACGCCGATGCGGCGCACGCTGTCAGGCAGATCGGCACGCACCAGCTCGTAACAATTGCGAAATGCGTAATTTCCAATCTCGATCAAGCCGTCGGGCAAGACAGCAAGCTCAAGCTTTACACAATCGTAAAAAGCATTTTCGGAAATCGTATCGACACCGACGGGAATGGTAATACTTTTCAACTCCACACAGTTGCGAAAAGCTCCCTCCCCGATGCTGAGGAGCGTATCCGGCAGGCGTAGAGCTGTCAGCCTTTTCATGTTGGAAAACGCTCCCTTCTCAATCACCTCGATGCCGTCAGAAAGATAAACCCCGGGAATTTTATGCCCTTGAAATACATTCTCTCCGATGTGCGTTACGTATTCCCCCTCGGGAGAGATCGCAGGAACACAAATATTATCATCGGTACAAGTCCCTCTTCCCACCAGCGTGCACGTTCCGTCGCCATTGGAGGCAAACGCCAGACCGACGCTCTCTCCCCACAGACCGCACGCTGTGCAAATGTTGTTCTTGTAATTATGCCCCGTGGCGGGCAGCACTTCTGATGTCTCCATACTCTCACCGCAAAGCGAGCAGACGGTTCTGCCCTCCGTGCCCTCCTCAGTGCAGGTGGGAGGTGTACCGGGAACCGCTACGGCAACATGATCACATTCTGTTTTATCGGGAAGGTTGTCACCGTGCAGTGAAGAATCCTTTACGGTACATCCCACAAGAAACAGCCCCGCAAGCAATATCGATACTAACAGCGTGTTCCATTTCATTTTGTATTCTTCCTTATAAAAAGCAATACATGGGATCCATTTCTCAATACTGAGCCTTGATGGTCAAATTACCACCCATGACAGGTGCATCGATCAGTACCGTTTCACCGTCGGGCAGGATGACAAAACCGGCACACGCACCGTCCACGCTGATGTTCTTGATCTGCGCGGCATCAGGATGACGCAGTCTGAGCTTGATCTGCGGCATAGCACGACGATCGGGCACCGTGATCTCCGCCTTGATGGTATTGTTCGTCCCCAGCGTTGAAGTGACGGTATACGACAGCGCACCGTAGTAGGTGGGCGCACCACCGATACGAATTTCATTGCCGTCTCGCAGCCATGCGCGCGGCGTACCCTTGGTGATCCAAAGAACGCCCTCATCCTCCATCAAAAGCATATTGCGGAAATTTTCAACAAACCAACCTGCCGTACCATTGTCCGGGTTCTCGCAGGATTCCATGACGGCGGGGTGAGCGTGCTCCCACATCTTGCCGTTGGATCCGACCATAACCACCGCGTGATTGAAGAAAAATCGCAGGAAGTTGGGGATATCGTCATGGCGCAGATAAATATTGGCATTATGCGAAACCTTGGGTAGATCGGCAAAGGTGTTCCAGAACCACAGATCGGGACTCTCGGTTTGTGTTTCTTCGGTCTTATTTGCACTCGCGGGAGCGTTCTTTGCCAGTCGCTCGTTCTCGCGTCTTGCCTCCTCGGTTGCTGCAGGATGATCCAATTTCTCCAGGGCCGCCACAGAAACCTTCATCCCGCCGACCTCCATTGCATTGACAATACCGACCGAGCGACGGTCATATGCGGATAACACCGATCCCTTTTCACAAATCGCCAAGGCACCGTCAAACAAATTGGTAATACCAAAGTTATACTGCGGAATATTGGTTTCCTCCCCATAATGCAGAAGTCCTCCCGTGTAGGCGGAATACGGCACAAAACTGCGCCAGACATCATCATGGCCGCGACGGACAGGAGCCAGCAGTGCCTCTCTCTTGATGGCCTTGAGAAGATCCTCCTTGAAAGCGTCCGCCTCGACACGCATCGCCCGCGCATCGGGATCATCGATCAGCTCCATGGCCTCTGCCATGGCATCAAGACCCATCTGAGCATAAGCATCATCGGTATAGTAGTAATGCCAGTCGCAGGAGGGCAATGCATAGTCGCCCAACATCGTGGCAGGCATCAAGCCATAAATATGTAGATCCTCACGGTTGGGAATGTCCTTCAAATATTCGCGACGCTCACGAACGATCCAAGCCGCCGCCTGCTTGAGACGAGGGAGCATACTCTTCAACCAATCGGCGTCCCCTGTCATAAAATAACGATACATCATCGAGAACAGCAGCTTACCCGTTGAGCTGTGTGTGCCCTCATGGAAATAGCCCATATCATAACGCATACCGTTTGCCCATTCCAGGGACCCCGTCGGATCGGCGAAGTCGCCGTCCGACTTGATGCCGGGTGCGGGCAGGAAGTAATCGTATATTTTCTGTGCAGCATCATATAGACCGTTGAGCTCCATTGCCATGGTTACACGACCAACCTCGGAGGAGAGCATTCCCCACATATTCGGACCGCGGAGCTGCTCGACGGCATGGTGATAAACGCGATCCCAATGTGCATCGGGAACGTGCAGCTCAAACTGGGCAGGCGGTGCATCCGGGAAATCTCCCAGTGCGCTGCCCTCGGGGCAACGCCACAGGCGGACACGCTCAAAAATCTCACGGAAGCTCTCACCCTCTCGGTGTGCGCGAACACGCGCACGGATGCTATTTTGCTCCTTGTCCTTGATGGTGGCAAGGTATGTCTGCGGGTAAAAGCCCTCACAAGCGGGATAGAACAAAATGCCCACCTCGGCAACCCACACCGGCTGCTTGGCAAGATCACGAAGCAGCACGGTCGCACCCTCGCCCTCGTCCTTACACAGTGTCAGCGTCAATCGGCTGTCAAAACCATAACGTCCTTCTTCACTGTACAGGCACTTGACATGCGCCCGTTTTGCGTCTTCGTCAATCTCGCAGGAGATGATCTCGCATACATGTCCACTGATGGCAGGCTTGGCATCCGCAAAAGTGACGCCGTGTCCCCATTCGACCACCACATCCAGCTCACGCCAGTTGCCAAGGCTGCCGCCGGTCAGGTGCAGGCGCGGAATGGCTACGCCCTCGGGCGCGAAGACAGCGATCATTTCGGTTGCGGAGGGAACGCGTGTGCTGTAAGCAAAATCCATGGTCGCGCCCTCGGGGCAGGGGTAGAACCATTCCCTGCCATCGGCAGAGATCTGCGGTCCCTTAAGGATCTTATCGTTCGTCCAACCAAACCAGCCCCATGCGGTAGGATACGTGCGCACCTCGACGTCTGCGGGGTCGGGGATCTCACAGCCATCCTCCCAACGCAGTGTTACGCCGTAGTCCTTGATGCCGCCGACCCACAAGGCGCCGGTCAAGATCGGGTTCTTGGGCGGAGGCAGTTGCGGGGTGAGGATGTCATCCTGCTTGTAAAACGGACTTTTTGCCATTTCCGCGCCCAGCGTGGGCAGCGCAGTGCGGTAAACCGCGTCCAAACGGCGCAATCTACGCAGGATCAGATCTGCCTCGGGCTTTTCCTGCACAGCTCTGTCTCGTCTCCAAAGATAGCTCCAAGGAATCAGATCGACCGCGCAGCCCACGACGGGGGTTTGAGTGGCTTGATAATTGTTGGTGTTCATGTCATTCTCCTTTTCGTGATAATTTGATTGAGATCGGGAGTTACGCTTGATTTGCTTTAGTTTATCACATCCTCGCGCATTTGTCAAGGTCATGTTAAAAAATAACGGCACAAATAATTCAAAAAAACAAGAAAAATTTCTTGACAAATCCGGTCAAATGTGATAGTATAATATTATCACCGACCACATTCCCATGCGAAAGGAGATTTGATTATGCGATTGATCGGTAACATCCTCTGGTTTATATTGGGCGGCATCTGGCTCGGACTTTCTTGGTTCTTGCTGGGGCTGCTGCTGTGCATCACCGTCGTCGGTATTCCGCTCGGTCTGCAATGCTTTAAGGCGGCATCGCTCACCTTTACTCCCTTTGGCAAGGAGGTAACGGTCAAATTTGATGCCCACCCCATCGCCAACATTCTCTGGGCTCTGCTCGTTGGCTGGGAAATGGCGCTGGGTTACCTCGTCTCGGGTGTGATCAGCTGCATCACGCTGATCGGCATTCCCTTTGGACTGCAAGCCTTCAAAATGATGAAGCTCGCTTTCCTCCCCTTCGGTGCACAGATCAAAGAGACTGCATAAAAAAAGCGGCAAGCTCCAAAGCAGGAGTTTGCCGCTTTTCATTGGACACCACTGTGCATTACAATAGCGCAATTTTGCCTGCTTTACAGGCAAAAACGCAAATTTCGCGCGGCAAAAAAGCTTGCCGTCGGATTTTTGCGCAGGGGCTGCGCCAATGACGCAGCCCCAATATCGCATTACCACATACTCTCGTCGATGATGGTATTGATCTCCTCAAAGCGTTTCTCGACTGCCTCCTCATAAGAGCTCCAAATCGAAGAGATGTTGGACTCTTTGGTCACAGGCAGACGCAGATACTTGTTTTGAATGCCCGATGCGCCCGAGCCGCTGTCCCAGAACTGACCGGGATCGTACAAACGAGTACGGAAGACGATCTCCAGCATTTCCTTGGACTGCTCGTCACGCGTGGAGCGACCCATGATAACGGTGTCGTAGAACTTGGGATACACGTCGTACCAGCTGTAGTAGCTCATAGCCTCTACAATAAGACCGACCATTTCTTCATCTTCCACTGCACTGGGAATACCGAGAACGGAGTCATCATGTACCCAAACCAAGGAGGAATAATCATCTTGATAGCTATCATACTTCGGAACGGGCAAAATGCCGTAGTCCGTCGTCATAGCGCGCATGGTGTTGACCTCACGGACACCTGCAATGGTAAACAGTGCGTTGTCGCTGCGGAAGGGCGCCGTCGTTGCTGCGCCTTCAAAGGCAACCAGACCGTTGTGGCAGAAGAAATCGCTGTAGATAATTTCCTCAAAGACCTCCTGCATCTTCAGAATGGAATCCTCGTCACCGAAATCGTAAGCGAGATATCCGTCTTCGTCAATGTGCGCAAACTTAATGCCCGTACCGCTGAACAGACGGAACACGTCGGAGTCGGAGCCGACAATGCCCCACTGGTCGTTGATCGAATTCATCAGATCGTCGCCGTCAAGGCTGGTGCTGACGCGCTCACAGTAATCAATGAAAGTCTCCCAAGTCCAATCGCCGTTCTTAACAAGATCGTACAGATCGGTGATCTCATGGTCGGCCGCAACCTTGGAGTTGTAATACATCGCAGCCGTTGCGCCCTTATCGCGGAGCAGCAGCTCGGGGGCAGCAAAGTAGAGCGTCGAGCCCAGTGTGTAAGAGGACACGGAGTCCTGATTCCACCAGATCTTGCCGGTATCGACGTGCTCCAGATCATACATATTGGTCATCAGATTCTCCAGAATGAAGGTCGTGATGCCCAGCGAGCGCAGTGTCATGACCTGATACGCGTCGTCGCCCGAGTTGTGATTGTTACGGATCTTGGTGTCATACCCCTGGTCAACACTGACGTATTCCTTGGTGATCACTACGCCGTAAGTTTCCTCGATCAGAGAGTTTCTGTCGTAGATCGCACCTGTCAGAAGATCACCGTCATAATCATCCACGTCGATCTCCTCCCACGGGATCCAACCCTTACCGGTGTCGACCTGACCGCCCGCAGACCATTCCATGACGTGGATCTGCGCGCCGTTGTAGTTGACCTCGGGCAGATTCAGCGGCAGCCGCTCCTCCGGCGCTCCTTCATCCGTCTCGCCACCCTCATCGGGAGTGGTCCCCTCATCTGCAGGCGTATCGCCATTTCCCTCCTGCTGATCATCCGCGCAGGAAAGCAGACTCATCACGCCAAGCATCATGACCAGCGCGAGAATTGCCGCAAGCAGACGCTTGCACATACTGTTTTTCATTATATTTTTTCCTTTCTTTTTGCGCAGGACGGCATCTACCGCCCTGCGTTTTTTACCGTTTTCTTATTGCACCGTGATCAAGCCGATGCAAACGTCCACGCCGGGTGCCACACCATCAACCGTAACAAAGTCAAAGTTGGGAACCCAAAGGGAGTCGCCCTTTGCTGTGGTATCCTGCCAGAAGGTCAGAGAGTTGCTCCCCGCCTTCAGTTCCACCGTGATCTCGGTGGGCTTAAAGCTGTGATAGTGCCCCGTATTGACGGTGTATCTTTTGCCGGTATCTTCCCCGTTGACCTTGAGTCGGAAGGTACGGTTATCTGCCGAGCCGCAATAGACCCGCAGCGTATATGTTCCGTCCTTTGGCACCTCGATTCCATTCATGGTAAAGGTAAAAGCACCGTTGTTCGCCGTGGCACCCACACAAAAACCGCCCGAGTGCTCATGCACACCACCATCGTTGAGCTTGGTATTACAGGCGGTGTATTGACCACCCACCTCACACTCATAAACCATATCGCCGCCTTCGCAGCCAATGGCAATGGTGTTCTCTCCCGCCTCCAGATAGACCGTCATATTCAGCGTTTTGAACAGCTGCTTGCTCATGGTTCCGGGCAGGGAAATTTCACTTTTCTCACCGTTGATGTACAGATCCAGCGTCTGCGCGAGCTGCTTGGGATTGGAATAATTGATATTCAACTGGTAAGGGACGGCACTGTCCACCTTCACGGTATATGTCATCATTGTGTCCTCGGAGGTACCAAAGACATCCACGGCACTGCCGCCGATCGCTCCGA
>JAFTJZ010000042.1 GCA_017456145.1 Clostridia bacterium | reverse complement strand
CGTGGACGGTATGCGTGAGCAGGATATTGACATCTACTACCGCTTTATCGGCAAAATTGAGTAAAAACAAGGATATGAGTGCCTATGCAAGTAGGTGTAGGCACTCGTACATAACCAATATCTTTAAGTACGGGAAACGGGGCTGGTGCAGCCGGATCTGCAGGCGCTGATCCGACTGTCGGCGCTGTACAATACCAGCACCGACATGATCCTTGGGCTGACACAAGATCAGCGCTATGAACGGGTTCAGCAGATCGAGGAACGTGCACGCCGGCTGGACGACGGGTATCGGCACAATGCGGAGGCGGCTTGGACGCTGCTGCGAGATCAGATCTTGGCGCACCCCGAGGACTATTCGCTGTATCTGCGATTGATGCAGATGACGTGGTATCGCAAGCTGAGTACGCCGGAGCGGGTGGAGCATCTGATCATGCTGGTATGCTGGATGGAGAACGCCTGCCACAACCGCGAGCAGCTGTGGGGCGCGTACCGTCTCATAATACAGATCTGCCACGCCTGCCCCGATCAAAGATATCGGGAAAAGGCGCTGGAATATTACGGTAAGATCCCGCCACTGCAGGAGAGCAGGGAGCCCTTTGCGCGATATGTGTTGCAGGGGGATGCGCTGAAAACGGTGACGCAGCAGACTCTGTACCGTGCGATGAGCATTGCCGAGACCGCCTTTCGTGATCTGATGCCGGAGAATTTGTCTGTCGAGCAGCGCGTCGATTGGCGGCAGCGATCGCTGCAGATGTACCGAGCGATGCTTGGCGAGGGGTATGCGGGGGTGTATGAGGTTCCGCTGCTCGAGAGCTACGCGGCGCTGACGGGAGCCTATCTTGAGGCGGGAGACAGGGAGGCGGCGGACAAGACTCTGGAGACGCTGCTGTCCCTGCTGCGGCGGCAGATCGATTATCATCGCGCGCCCGGCTCGGTCAAGTGCAATGACATATTTGATCATTTACACGATCCGAAATACCTATCGGTGCAGCACTGCTCGCTCGATCTTTTGCTGCGGATGCTGTGCGACGCCGTCTTTGAGCCGTATCTGGTGCAGCTCAAGGATTTCAGTGACGAATATAGGGCGGCATTTAATATGTAACATACGAGGCTGTGCCAAAGCCGACGGCAGGCTTTTTGCCGTGCGGAATTTTGCGTTTTCTGCCTGTAAAGTAAAACGGCGGGGGAGTTTTTGTGCATTTTTGCATTTAACTCCCCGTATTTTTTGCTGTATGTTGACGTTTTTTTGTCATATGTTCATTTTGTTAACAATTTCATCACATATCTATGATATAATAAATAAACTTTACCACGAAAAGAGGTAGCACGATGAAAAAATGGCATATTATCTGTCTGCTTTGCGCGGTACTTTTGTGCTTTACGGGTTGCCGTGATTACCAAGAGCTGGATCTGAATGGGATGGAGAGCGTCACCGACAAGGACGTTCTGATCCCGACGGAATTTAGCTACCGTGCGGCGCAGAATCGCCCGATTTCTCATTCGATGAACCGTTATTCCATGGTCGGAGATGCGGTCTATTATGTCCACGGGGCGAATATCATGACCTACGATCCCGCCACGGGGAAGTCGGCGTATCTGTGCCCCGATCCCTTCTGCGCGCACGATAGTAATTGCGAATTTTTCGTCTCGGGAATGCCGATGAACGTCTACGCCGCCGACGGCAAGCTGTTTTTCTGGCAAGCAGGGGAGGACGGTGGAGACGTGATGACGATGTACGACACCAAAACCGCCAAGATGACGCCCCTGTATTCCCGTGCGGCCGCACCCGTTATGGTGCCCTCTCTGCTCTACAGTGCACCGTATCTGTACCATTACACCGTGGTCGCCGAGGAGTCGGAGGCGTTCACTGTGGGCGACATCGTGCTCAATCGTTATCATACCGAAACGGGGGAGAACACTGCGCTGCTCTCGCTGTCCTATGACGGCTCGGGGTATTTGGTCGGCATGGCGGGCGAGCGGCTGATTATGACGGTAGGCGGGCAACAGATCGAGGCGGTCACGCTGTCTGAGGGCGGTGCGACAAGAGAGGTGCTGGTCGCATCGGATGCGCTTGGCGGCATGACGCTGTCGGGACAGCCCGCCATCCTGCCCGACGGCACGATGATCTTTTCCACCACCGACAAGAGCGATGCTGCGGCTGTGACGACGCATTTCTGGTCTTGTACGGTCGGTGACGGGACGCTCCGTGCACTCGGGGAGGTTGAGGGGCGCGTGCTGCAGGGGGCAATTTGCTACACGGAAACGGCGCTCTATTTCCGTCTTGAGAAATCCTTCACGCTCGGTACGCTGATCGCCGATAACCCGGCAAACTCGGGCGAGATCACGCTATATTATCCCAACTTCTATTCTCTGGAGTATGCAACGGGCAAGGTGGAATCGGTGTATGAGCGCTTGCCCGAGGAATATGTGACCTGCGAGTTGAATCGTGAATTTTTCGTATGCGGAGATTACATTTACCTGCCGTACGGCCATTACGGCGAGGTACAAGCGGACGGCATCTACACCGAGGCGGAGATGACCTTGGGGCTGTCGGGCTTTATGCGCATCGACATGAGTGACGGCGCGTTGTGCTATGTGGGTGGATCATGAAACTGATCGGATATGAGCTGAAAAAGATATTTGCCTTGCCGCTGCAAAGAGGACTTTGCCTGATCCTTCTTGCCGTCAGCCTTGCGCTGAGTGCGGCGACCGTGCTGCAAGCCGCCGCCGACCGCCCCCCGCAGCGGGAGCTGGACGCTCTGCTTGCGGCGTACGAGCAGGACAGCGCGACGGTCATGACCCAATACGCAGAGCGAGAGCAGGTTCGGCAGGCGTACAAGGATGCCATTGCCCGCATGAGTGCCGAGGAGGCGGCAGCCTATCCCGAGCCATCGCTGCCCGACCTTTACGCCACTGACGAGGCGTGGACAGATGACGATCTGTATGCGGTGTTGCTTTCCATGCTGGACTCGCGCGATCGCTTTGGGGAGGAGATCCAAGCGCTGCTGCAGGACTCCTACGGAAAATATCAGGCGTATCTCTCGGCAGGCACGATCAACCGCGCGGCACTTGAGCTGCAGTATCAATACATAAATCACTACCGCGACATCGGAGAACGGGTGTCGCTGCCACTTTCCCGTGTGATCGGTTGGGACAGTGCGATGCTTGGCGTCTATCCCGATCTGATCTGTGGGTTGATCGTGCTGCTTTTGATCTGCCCGCTGTTTTCGCTGGAGAAGTCCGAGAATTTTTATGCCATGCAGCGGGTCTGCCGCCGCGGACGGATGCAGACCGTTGCCGCCAAGCTGACAGCGGCTGCGCTGTGCGCGGTCGCAGCGGTGCTTGTTGTAGCACTCACAACGCTGGCAGCCGTAGCGCTGACGGGTGGGCTGTCCGACCCTGCCGCTCCCGTGCAGCTGATCGATGCGCTGCGTTATTGTCCGTGGACGATGACGGTGGGGCAGTATTATCTTTTGACGCTGGGGCTTAAGCTGTTTGCCTTTGTTGCGCTTGCCATGCTGGCGTGTGCCTTCTCATCGCTTGCCGCGCGCGGGGGACAGTCGCTGTTCTTCGGACTTTTGCTCTGGGGGGGGGTGCGGCATCGGGAGCTTTATGCCCGACAGCTTTTGGGGACAGTGCAACCTCCTTTCTCTGGCCATCGGTGCCTCGGTGGGCGAGCGGTATCGCGGATATTCCTTGCTTGACTTGACCTCGATCGGACAGCTGCCTGCGTCCGTTCTTCTCTGGGGGACATTGGCTGTTTTGTGCGTTGCTCTGGTTTTCCTGCGGGAAAAACGTGCCGTTGCGCTGACTTGGCAGCGGCGTGGGCGTGTTGCAAGGGCCGCGGAACCGCAAAGGGACAAGGTGCGGCACAGGGCTCTGCCAAGCCATCGGCGGAGATCGATTTTTGGCGGCGAGGTATATAAGCTGCTTTCCTCTCGCCTTTGCGTACTTTTACTTGCGGCATTTATCTTATTTGAGGTCGGCTCGTGTATTGGTGTCGGTATCGAGCAGGTGAGCGGGAGCGAAACGGAGTATCGCCGCTACACCACGCTGTATGCGGGCGAGATCACCGAGGAAAACGCGGCATGCCTGCTCATGGAAAAGCAGGAGATCGACGGCATCGTCAACCAATACCAGGCCATGCTCTCTGCCGCCCGTGAAGGCGCGATAAGCGCCGAGGAATGGCAGGCGTACGTTCTCGATTATGCCCGGGCTTACGAGCGTCAGGGCGCAATTACGCGTGTTGTGGCGCGCTTGGGAGTTCTCGCTGCCAACGAGAGCGGAAGTGTTCCGTGGCTGCTTTATGACACGGGCTGGCAGCGTCTCTTGAACAAAGATGCCGATCTTGTGCTGATCGCTCTTGTCGTATTTTTATCGTCGGTGATCTTTCCCATCGAATATCGGCATACCGCAGGTGGCGCCATCGCCCCCTTGGTCTCCTCCACCAAAAAGGGACGGCTGCACGTTCTCTTTGCCAAGTGCGGCTTGGCGGCCGTTGTTGCATTGATTTTAACGCTGCTCTCGCAGCTATGCGCCCTGTTGCCCCTCATATGGCGTGAGGAATGGATCCTGCCGTCCGCGCCGCTGTCCTCTCTGGCGCTTTTTTCCGTCTCGCCCGATATGACCATCGGAGCATACGTTGTGCTGCGAATGCTGCTGCAGCTTGGCAGCATGGTGCTTTTTGCCGTGTCGGTCTGTCTGCTCTCTTGTCTGTACAGAAGGGAGGCGTTCACACTGTTGAGTGTGGGAGCGCTGCTGCTGTTGTTGCGCGTCGTTGCGTTGACGGGGCTGCGAGCGTTGCGCTGCTTGGATTTTTTGAATTTCTGGACACTCACGCCGTTCTTGCAGATCGAAGGTGTGGGGGCAGGGGATGTTACATTGTACTTGTTTACCCTTTGCGCGATCACGGGCGCTCTGTTTTATCTTGCGACCCGTCGAGAGCGCGTCGCTGCAGCGTAGCGCGTGTGGGATCCGCCGTATCGCTTTCCGAAAAATATTTGCGCGACAAAAAGCCCGTCATCGGCTTTTTGCCTTGGGGCTGCGTCCAATGACGCGGCCTCTTTTTTTAACAAAACGGAAACATTTTTCAAATCTTTTCTTAACAGCGGTGCGGTATGCTATGGGTGTATCATCGGAACATCGGTATAAATGGCGATATGAAACTTCACCATCGTGTGATAATAAAAAACAGTAGTGACGACACCCGATCGTTGGGAGCCGGCACTGCCGGTGTTTGCGGAGGCAGGACATGAAGAAAACATACCAATATCAAGCAGGGGAGAAGACCATCGAACGGGAGTATAATTACATCCCCGTGCGCTATATTATTGCCGTGCTGGTGACGGTGCTTGAGGTGCTGGCCATTCTTGCTATCGTGGTGGCACTTTGTTATTTCGTGCCGTATTTTTACGTTGCGGCGTGGCTCACCGAGATCTTTTGCGTCATCAAGATCATATCCTCGGACGACAACCCTGACTACAAGGTCCCTTGGCTGCTGTTCGTGCTGATTTTGCCGATCGCGGGCTTTATGCTGTATTTCATCTTTTATTCCCGCAAGCTTGAAAAGCGCTTTGTCCGTCGTCTGGGAGAGCTGAGGGTGTATGCGTACCAAAAGGAGGATGCTGCGCTGCTTGACACACTGCGGCAAGAGAATCCCGTGGCGGCATCGCAGGCCAAAATGCTTTGTGAGATCGCGGATACACATCTGTTTACGGACACCGAGCAGACGTATTTTCCGCTGGGGGAGGATATGTTTGCGCAGATGCTTGTTGATCTTGCGTCAGCGGAGCGGTTTATTTTCATGGAATATTTTATCATCGAGCAGGGGAAATTCTGGGACTCGATTCTCGAGATCCTCAAAAGAAAAGCTGCCGCCGGAGTATGCGTCCGTCTGCTTTACGACGACATCGGCTGCATGAGCACGCTCCCCGGTGATTATGCCAAAACGCTCAAGCGCGACGGCATCGAGGCGACGCCGTTTTCCCGTCTGCGCGGCAATGCCGACAGTGAGTTTAACAACCGCAGTCACCGCAAGATCTTAGTCATCGACGGCAGGATCGGCTATACGGGCGGGGTGAACATCGCAGACGAATATATTAACGAGACGGTTCGTTTCGGACATTGGAAGGACACCGCCATCCGTCTTTGCGGCGAGGCGGTATGGGAGCTGACGCATCTGTTCCTCTCGGATTACGGCATCAATGTCAAATCCCTGCCACCCGTGCGCGAAGACGCTTATCCGACGCAGAAGGGCAGCGGCGAGCAGGGGTATCTCATTCCCTTTGGCGACGGCCCCAATCCTTTGTATCGCCGCAGAGTCGGTAAAAGCGTCATACAGAATATGCTCGGCTGTGCGCAGCGATATATGTATATGACCACGCCGTATCTGATCATTGACAACGAGCTGTGCGGCGCCATTGAGAGCGCGGCCCTGCGCGGCGTGGATGTGCGGATCATCGTGCCCCACATCCCGGACAAAAAGCTGGTCTTTGGCATCACACGCAGCTTTTACCGCCGCCTGATGGACGCAGGGGTGCGGATCTATGAATATGAACCGGGCTTTATTCACGCCAAGAGCTATATTGCCGACGATGCGTACGCCATGATCGGCACCATCAATCTGGACTACCGCAGTCTGGTGCATCACTTTGAGAACGGGGTATGGATGTATCGTTGCTCTGCCATCGGGGAGCTCAAGGCGGACATTGATGCAACGCTGGATCGGTGCATAGAGATCACAGACGATATGACGCGCACCCATTTGCTCGGGCGTCTTGTCCGCGCAGTGGTCCGAATTTTCGCGCCGATGCTTTGAGCTGAATTAAAAAATCTTTCAGATTAACAAAACGGAAACATTTCCTCAACAAAATAAAAACCGACATGGTGTAAAATAGTGTCATCAAGGCAAGCATGTGACAAATGAAGAATAAAAAAAGGCAGGAGCGTATGGAACAGAAACCATTTCATTACCGCTATTGTGCGGCACAGACCAGAGAAGTGGAGAACATCCGAAAAAAATATATTATCGAAGAAAAAAGCAAGCTCGAGCAGCTCAAGGCACTGGATGCCCGCGTCCAATCGGCGGGAATGCTGCAAGGGTTGACCGTCGGAATCGTCGGTTGTCTGATCTTTGGGATCGGAATGTGCTTTGGTCTGGACGTGCTCCACGGTCCCGATTATCTGTCCATCCTGTTTGGACTTTTGGGCGTGTGCGTGATGATTCCCGCGTACCCCATCGCAAGGCGGATTGCCACCCGCACAAAAAAACAGCTGACCCCGCAGATCCTGCAGCTGTCAGATGATATTTTGCGGCAAGAGCGGGAAAAAAGTGATGTATAAAAAATTAAACATAAAAAGGAGAAACAAATCATGGGAGAATTTTTCAAAAAGGCATTCAAGGACATGAAGGAGAGCGCCAAGGCACAGCATGAGGTGGACAAGGCAAACCTTAATGCCGTCAAGGCGGAATCCAAGGCGCAGTGGGAGGAGGCCAAGGCCATGGGCAACCCCGAGACGCACAAGAAGATGATGCAAAAGGAGCGCGATGCGCAAATTGCGCAGGCAAACGCCAGACAAGAGGATGCCCTGGAGCGCATCCGTGCCGCAAAGGAAAACGAATAAAGTAAAAAAGAGGACGGTAGCCCGCCGCAAGGCGGGTATACCGTTATCTCGTTTTTTCGATTTTATCCAAAAAAAGGAGGCGTAACGATAACATGAACGCAATAGAAATCAGAAATCTTTCCAAAAGCTTTCGTGGAATGTATGCGGTCGATCACCTCAATATGACCGTTCCCGTCGGTGCAATCTACGGCTTTATCGGCGAGAACGGCTCGGGTAAATCGACCACGGAAAAGCTGATCTGCGGACATTTGGTTCCCAATGAGGGGGAGATCAAGCTGTTTGGGAGAGATTATACCGATGCGGGGGTACGCGTGCGGGTCGGCGCATTGATTGAAAATGCAGGCTGCTTTCCCAATTCCAGTGTGTGGGATAATCTGATGATGCAGGCGATCAATCTCGGGCTCTCCGACCCCGCGGGAGAGATCCGCCGCGTGCTGGCCATCGTGCGCATGGAGGACAGCGCCCGCATCAAGTTCAAAAGCTGCTCTCTGGGCATGAAACAGCGTATCGGCATTGCCATGGCGCTGCTTGGCGATCCCGCACTTTTGATTCTGGACGAGCCGATCAACGGTCTTGATACCGACGGAATGCGCATGATGCGGGAGATCCTTGTGGAGATCACGCAAAAGTACGGCTGCACCGTGCTCATCTCTTCCCACATTCTCGGGGAGCTGGAGAAGATCGCAACGCACTACGGCATCATCCGCCAAGGCAAGATGATCTGCGAGATTTCCGCCAAGGATATGGACGGTCGCGCGCGGGTCTTTGCATCGTTGAAGACAAAGGATATGTCGGGCGCGGCGGCGGTGCTGCGGGCAAAATACGGCAACGTCAGAGAAGAGGATGGTTACCTTCGCGTGTATGACGAAGACGATACCTGCGCGATTGTGGAGTATCTGCTGAAAAACGGACACGTGATCAGCGAGATCCGCCGCAACAAGATCGGTCTGGAGGAATATTATATGGAGCTGATGTCACAGCAAAGTGCAAAGGAGGAGGCGTAAGATGGAATCCGTACATCAATTGCAGTTTGAATCCCCGCGCTTTACAAGGCGTCTGAAGGGAATGCTGGGCGTGGATTTTTATCGTCTGTTCCACACGCCGCTGTTTTATATCTTTTTACTCATTTCCGCGCTGATCTCCGCGATGGTATTGGGCATGACGAGTATGCCGTCGCCCGACGGAACGCTCAGCGCGCCGCTGTACACCAACACATGGCAGATCATCGCTGCGCAGACTCCTCTGTATGTGGTAAACAATATCGCCGATTATGCCAACATGAACATGGTATTTATTTTCGGCGGCATCATGGTTTCGATCTTCATCGGGCACGATTATAAGAGCGGATACGTCAAGCAGCTCTTTACCACCCATGCCAAAAAGCAGGACTATATGATGTCCAAAGCGCTTGTGAGCGCCTTTGCCATGGCGTGTATGTGCATCACCTATTTTTTCGGTGGTGTGGTTGCGGGGCTGTTGGTCGGGATGTCCTTTTCAGTCAACGTCACCTCTTTGATCTGTGCCATTCTCGGCAAGATGATCATGAGCCTTGGCTGGGCAAGCCTTTATACCTTCCTCAATATCATCTTCCGTAAATTCTTTGGAGTCTCCATCGCCGCGTCCTTTTTCTTTGGAACGGGCATTCTCATCATCGGCGCGGCGGCGATTCTTGGGAACACCCCGATACTGAATGTCTTTTTGTACGGTGCATCGGTGTATGCCTGCCTGAGTGCCACGCCGCAGACGGTGCTTGTCTGCCTTGCCTGCTCGGGAATATGGACGTTGATTTACACGGTGCTTGGCACGCGCATCCTCTCGCGCAGCGACGTTTATTAAGGAGGCAGAGCATGAATGCAATCGAAATCAAAGGATTGAGCAAAAGCTTCGGTACAAAGCAAGCGCTGGTCGGCTTGGACATGACCGTTCCCGCGGGGGCGATCTATGGGCTGATCGGAGAAAACGGCAGTGGGAAATCCACCACGGAAAAGCTGATCTGTGGGCTGATGCACCCGAGCAAAGGGCAGATCAAGCTGTATGGACGAGAGTATACCGACGCGGATGTGAGAGCAAAGGTCGGTGTTCTGATCGAGTCGCCCGGATGCTTTTCGCAGCTGAGCGTATGGAACAATATGCTGCTGCAGGCGGCCAATCTCGGCATCAAAAACCCCGAGGATCAGGTCGTCAAGGTGCTCAAGGCGGTCAGAATGGAGGGTGCCGCCTCCAATAAATATAAAAACTGTTCTCTTGGTATGAAACAACGCATCGGCATTGCCATGGCATTGCTTGGTGATCCCGCGTTGCTGATTTTGGACGAGCCGATCAATGGTCTGGATGCGGACGGGATGCGCATCATGCGGGAGATCCTGATGGACATCGTCAAGGACGGACGCTGCACGGTCGTGATCTCCTCCCACATTCTCGGCGAGCTGGAGAAGATCGCTACACATTACGGGATCGTCCGCGGCGGTCGGATGCTGTGCGAGATGACTGCTGAGGAGCTGGAGGCGCGGTGCCCCACCTACGTCGCGCTCACCACCGATCAAAGGAGCGAGAGTATCGCACTTCTTTCGTCCAAATACGCGCGCGTGGAAGAGGACGAGCGCGGGTATCTGCGCGTGTATGATGCGAAAACACCCGAGGAGGTTGTGGTATATCTGTATGACAAGGGAATCACGGTCAGCGAAATTTGCGTCGAAAAAATCGGGCTGGAGGAATACTATATCGATCTGATGAAAGAGAAGGGAGGTCAGGGAAATGGAAAGGAATTTTGAGCGATACTGCTTTGGCAAACGGCAAAAAAGTATGCTCGCGGTGGATTTCAGGCGGATGTTTACCGCTCCGCTCTTTTATATCATCGCCGGGGTTTGTCTGGTCATTCCGATCCTGATTCTGGTCATGACGACCATGATGGACGGCACCGTCTCGGTGAATCCGCAAACGGGAGCGGAAACGATCATGGAGGGCTTTGATAACGTATGGCAGGCCATTGCCACAACAAGCGATGCCTCAGGCTCGGTGGACATGACGTTGACGGGAATGTGCAACATCAACATGGTGTATTTCATCATCGCGGTGCTCGTCGGTGTCTTCGTGTCGGAGGAATTCAAAAGCGGATATGCCAAAAATCTGTTTACCGTACGCGCCAAAAAGAGCGATTACATCATATCCAAAACGCTGGTCTGCTTTGTGAGCGGCGTGGTGATGATCTTATTGTTCTTTATCGGCACGGTGATCGGTGGAGCTATATCCGCGCTGCCGTTTGATCTCGGTGCGGCAGGCGTTGGGGGCCTTGTGATGTGTATGCTCGCAAAGATGCTGCTGGTCGCGGTGTTCGTAGCGATCGATCTGGTCATCAGCGTTGCTGCCAAGCAGAGAACATGGCTCTCGATCCTCGGCTCGCTCGGGGCAGGAATGCTGCTGTTTACCATGATTCCGATGCTGACACCGCTGGATGCGGGGATCATGAACGTCATTTTATGTCTGGCAGGCGGTGCGCTGTTCGCCGCCGGTCTGGGCGCGGTCGGTCATTTGGTGCTGAGGAAAACGAGCTTGGTCTGATATTTTCGGACGGGATTTTCTTTTCAATAAGTTTAGTATCGCAGGAAATCAGAGGAAAGCTAAAGAAAAAAATGTTCTGACGGTTGACCATCAAGAAAAACATGTGTTTTGTATCAATCGTAGGATTTTGTATCATAATATAAAACAACTCCACCGATAGGGCGGGCATCTGCACTCCATGGACACGTCTTCTGTGTGCCGTATATCCGCCCGATCGGTGTCGTCCGTGGGGGAGTCTAATGCATAAATGCATGAAAAACGCACCCCGCCGTTTTTTGCTTTACGGCTGAACACCGCAATTTTTGCCTGCTTTGCGGTAAAAACGCAAATTCCGGACGCGGACGGCAAATAAGCCGACGGCAGGCTTTTTTGGGTCGAAAATTTTCGCCTTCGTTTTTCGTCTTACGTCTTACGACCAACCTTCAACGTCCGACGCATATCCGGAGCTGATCTGCGCTCATCAAGCGGTCATCCGTCCACTTCCATATCCGCCAATCGCATACAAAAACGGTGCTGCACAGGAAAAAACGTATAAAAAACGTATCCAAATTGTAATTTTCGCTCCCTTTTTGATACAAAACTTGAATTTTGTATCATTACATATACTGCGATCAAATACACCCCCGCACCGCTCATGCGGCGGTCGGGCGGACTCACACGACGAGCGGGATGAGTCGTCAAATGCAAAAAATGCATTTGAACCTCACCCCGTCGTTTTTGCTTTGCGGCGAAACTAAATACCGCAATTTTAACCTGCTATGCGTAAAAAACGCAAATTCCGCGCGGCTAAAAGCCTACCGCCGCTTTTTCACAGGGGCTGTGCCAATGACGCAGCGGCGCCCGATGTCCACCTTGACCTTTGCCCTTGCTCTTCGGTGCCTGTTCGTTTTCGGCGCCCTCACTGCATGATTTTACGATAGACTCCCCGAACCACTCATCGAAAATTCGCAGAAACGGCAAGTACGCATATCAGCAAGTAAACGATGACCGTCGCCGCATTGATGCCTGTATAGAGTGATATTTTTGGGCGTTGCGCTTTCGAGCGTTGATCTTTCAAGCGTTGATCTCGGTCGGCGCGCTGTCCGTCGGTCATCGCCCTTCATGCCAAGCTGTTCACCGAATTTTCCGCCGTACATAACTTCTTACCCCCGCCGCATCGCGCACGCCTTCTCTCCTATCGGTTGCGTCCCCTCTCGATATGATACAAAATCCCTCAGATGATACAAAACATACGTTTTTCGTGCTGTATTTATAAAAGAATGGCGGAGCTGCCATACGTGATCCATAGAACAGCCCCGCGGGGATATCTCTTATGCATTTTAATCGGCGTTCGCGTCAGCACCCGTATTTTTGCTCGAAACAAGCGCTATCTGCACATACCAAGCAGCCGTCGCCACCACATATCCAAATCCAAGGCGGCCACCCTTTCATTCTCTCCCCGCGACGCGCTTACGGTACTCGCTGGGCGTCACTCCCGTCACCCGCTTGAACACGACGATAAAGTGCGAAACGGTACAAAAGCCGCAGGCAAACGCGGTATCGGTCACGCTGTCCCCCTCCTGCAGCCGTGTCTTGGCAAGCGCGATCTTTTTGGCGGTGATGTACTGCTTGAGCGGTAGCTTCATGCTGCGGGAGAACAGATCGGACAGATAACTGGGCGTGACCTGCAGCACCGAGGAGAGCTCCTCCACGCTGTTGATCTCGCTGATGTGGCGATCCAGGTAAGGCAGCGCGCGGGCGATCAGCGAAGGCAGGCGCGGATCCCCTTCCCTCTCCAGCTGCAGCTCCGCCTGATCAGCGCCCCGTCCCAGCAGCGAGAGCAGCCGCAAAAGCTCCGCATAAATGCGTACGCCGCCATCATCCTCTGCCTTGGCGATCTGCTCCGATTCGATCATCTCGCCGATCTTGCTCAGATGCCGCAGGATCATCGCCCGCACCTCTTCCTCGGGACGAATGATCATCTGCCCGGCGAGCGTGAAGGCGAGCGGATCCGCCACGCGGTTCATATAGGAAAACGTCGTGCGGGACAGCCCGATATAATATCTCTCGTATCTCGCCTCGCTTTTGATGATCGGTCGATGCAAGACGTTCTCCGGCGCAACGATGACATCCCCCGGGCGCAGATGCAGATAGGTATCGTTGAGGATAAAATCCGCATCACCCGAAATATAGAAAAACAGCTCGATGTAATCGTGCAGATGGATATGATGGTGTGACGGCTGCGGGTAATCGATCACGTGGCTGAAATAGATGGGCTCTGCCGTGCTGACACCGATATTGTATTTGTTAATAATCATCCATATACCCCTGATAATTTGAACATTTTTCGCCAATAAAGCGGAAAGTATTGTCGATTTTTGTGTGGTATACTTATGATAACACAAAGAGCGCGATATGTAAAGACTCTTTTGAAAAATTTCATAAAAAAAGGAGGAGAATCCCTTGAAATCGAAGGTTCGTATTCTCTGCGTCGGCATCGGCGGCTATGCGACCATCTATCTGAAGGCGCTGCTGCAGGAGCATCCGCGCGATGACGTGGAGCTTGTCGGCATGGTCGAGATCATGCCCGCGCACTGCCCGATGTACGGGGTGCTGTCCGACATGGGTGTTCCGTTGTACACGACGATGGAGGAATTCTATGAGAAGAACACAGCCGATCTCGCCATCATCACCACCCCCACCTATCTGCACACCCGTCAGATCCTCTGTGCCCTCTCCCACGGCAGCCACGTCATGTGCGAAAAGCCGCTCTCGGGCGTCTCTGAAGATGAAAACATCCTCGCCGACGCTGCCGATCGCGCGGGCAAATTCGTCATGATCGGCTACCAGTGGAGCTATTCCGACGCCATTCTCGCCCTCAAGCGGGATGTCATGCAAGGGGTGTACGGAAAGCCCGTATTTCTCAAGAGCATGGTACTCTGGCCCCGCCCGACCTCGTATTACACCCGCGGCAGCGGCTGGGGCGGCAAGAAATTCACCCCCGACGGTGAGGTGCTCAACGACAGCGTCGTCTCCAACGCAACGGCGCACTATCTGCACAATATGCTCTATGTCACGGGCGGCGCCGAGGGAAAAGCCGCCGAGATCACCGAGCTTGCCTGCGATCTCTCTCGCATCAACGCCATCGAGACCTACGACACCGCCGCCATCCGTTTCACGCTTGACAACGGTGCCAAGGGACTCTACATCGCCTCACACGCCACGGCGCGCGCCGTCGAACCCATGTTTGATTATCGCTTTGAGCACGGAACGGTCAGCTACCGCGACGAGGAAAAGCGAATTGTCGGCAGGACCGATGACGGACGCGAGATCGACTACGGCAACCCCTTTTGCGACGTCAACGAGAAGATCTACATCGCCATCGAGGCGGCAAAAAGCGAACAGCCATATACACCGCCCTGCGGCGTGAGAACGGCAGCACCGCAGGTCCGCGCCGTCGAGATGCTGGCACAGTGCCCCGTCAAAATCGGCCGCGAGGATCAGATCGACAAGAATATCCGCCCCGACGGCACGACCTTCCTTCATTTACGCGGGCTGGATGCGCTGCTGACGGAATGCTATGAAAAGGAAATTTTGCCAAAAGAGACCGATCTGTGGCAAAGGATGGTACAGTGAGATGACCCATGAGGAAATTTTTACCTTCCCGACCGCACAAAATTTCTCTCCCCTGCGGCAGGAATACCTCTTCGGTGTGATCGGTACGGCACACACCCACATCATCGGAATGTCGCAAGGACTTCTTGCCGCGGGTGCCAAGCTCGCCGCGGTCTATGACCCCGATCCCGCCGCGCTTGCCGTTTTCCTGCGTCATTTTCCCGATACCAAGGTTGTACAAAGCCCCGAACAGATCCTATGCGACCCCGCGGTGCGCCTGATCGCCTCGGCCGCCGTCCCCTCCGATCGCGCGGGCATTGCCATAGCCGCCATGGAGGCAGGCAAGGACTGTATGGTGGATAAAGCCCCGCTGATCTCACTGGAGCAGCTCGCCGCACTCAAGGCGACCATCGCGAAAACGGGACGCAAATATTCCGTTTACTACGGTGAGAGCATCGACAACGAGGCGGCACTCTTTGCTCGTGACCTACTCTCCCGCGGTGTGATCGGCAAGCTGTGCCATGTGGACGGCTTTGCGCCCCACCGCCTCAACGCTCCGAGTCGCCCCGCATGGTTCTTCCAATTTGCCAAGACCGGCGGGATTCTGACCGATCTTGTGTGCCATCAGCTGCATCAATTTCTCGCCTTCCTGGACGCTCAGGGACTCCCTACGGACGTCGTGCCCGTCGCCTCGCGTGTCGGGAACCTCTTCCACAGCGAGCTTGGCGAGCTGCAGGACTTCGGGGACACCATGTACACCGCCGCATGCGGCGTCAGCGGCTATTTCCGCGTGGACTGGAACTCCCCGGAGGGATTGTCCACCTGGGGTGACTCTCGCATGATCCTCTCGGGCGAGGACGGCTGCATTGAGCTGCGAAAGAACTGCGACATCGCCCGATCCAAGGGCGGCAATCACATCTATATCGTCAACCGCCAAGGCGAATTTTACGAAAACGTCTCGGGCAAAATTCAAAAGACCTACTTCCCCCGTTTTATCCGCGAGAGCCTTGAGGGATACGCGGATCCACACGCCCTGCAGCTGGATCTTGATGCCATCGAGTTGACCATCCGCGCACAAATGGCAGCGGTAGATATTGCGGGAACGTAAGGAAACGAGGGGCGCCGCCCCAAATCCCGCAAAGCATGCTTTTGAAATAGTTTCCTTTGATCCTTCCAAGCGCTTGGGAGCCTTATGCATCGCCCCTTTGGGATAAGCCCGAGAGGCGTACAATGTTGCAGCCATAAAAACGCCCATCGCAAGCGCGGCTTTATCCTCTCGGTTTGATTTTTCAACCAATGCTTTAATATTGAAAGGAGCCACCACGATGAAACTCATGAAAACCACCGATGCCGCTACCGGCAAGCCCTACCTCCGCATTTATGACCCCGAGTACGACTACACCTTCGGCTACTACAGCAACAATATGTGGATCAACGACCGCGAGCTGATCCTCACCCGTCGCAAAAAAGGCGACGACAGTGCCCGCTGGGAATGCCTTCGCCTGAACCTTGATACCGAGGAATGGTCGCTGCTGCCCGTTGTGCTGCACAGCTCCTCCTCCTATCACGTTCACGGCGAGCTGCTCTACGGCATCATGGACGACACCTTTTTCCGTTATGACATGAGCAAAGCGGACGCTCAGATTGAGCCCTTGTTCCATGAGGAAGGCATGACCTTCCCTCACGCCACCGATGACGGTCGCTATTTCTGCTGGATGGTTTACCACAACAAGCGCATGACCGCCTCCTTCTTTGATGTCGAAACCAAGCATCACGAGCTGCTGATCGACAAAAGATTCGGTCATCCCTTCCCTGATATCGGTCATGTCATGATCAGCCCGACTGATCCCAACATGATCTTCTTCTGCCATGAGGGCATCACTCTGTACGTGTCCAACCGCCTTTGGATGATGCGCCGCGGCGAGCAGCCTTACAACATCGCCAAGCAGAAGCTCAACGCCGATGGTGACCTTGGCGATTGCTACGGGCACGAGTGCTGGGCGCCCGACGGAAAGGGGCTGTATTTCGTCAAGTATTCCTGCTCCCCCGAGCCTCCTCGCGGGGTCTGCTACGTCGATGCCATCTCCGGGCAGGCCAAGCTGCTCTTCTCCAAATATCCCTACTGGCACGTTTCCTGCTCGCCTTGCGGTAAAAAGCTTGCCTCGGATACCCAGAGCCGCACGTTTTCCGGCGTCTGCCTGATCGATCTGGAAACAGGTGAGGAGGATATGCCCATTCAGGCTGCTACCACCTGGCAGCATCCCTGCCATCCCCACCCGCAGTACAATTTCAGTGGCGACAGATTGACCTTCCACGAGCTGTATGAGGGAGCCTGCGCCGTTGGCGTTCTCGCGCTCAAGGGCATCGAGGTTCAGCCTTGGAATTGACGGATTGGTTGTATTTTTCTACCAAACATAGATTTTAGAAAGTAAGGAGCGTGATTCGACGCATGTTAGAGCTGAGAAACGATCTTGAAAAACGACTGTTCGCGCTGGAAGTACAATCTATGGACGAGCGATACGATGCCGAGGTTCGTATGTGCCGTGCTTGGCGCGGCAAGAACGGTTATCACAGCCGCCTGTCCGAGTGTACGGTGCACCCCATCCGCGATGCCTTTGAATACGCTTACGCACTTCTGAACCGCGACGGCGAGGGCGACCGCGCCCGCGCGCACGACCTTCTTTACCGCGTTTTGCCGCTGCAGGACATCAACCCTTCCCGTCCGACCTACGGCATATGGCAATATTTTTTGGAGGAGGATCTGGAGGAAATGAATCCTCCGGATTGGAACTGGGCGGATTTCAACGGTAAAAATATTCTGCAGATGCTCGCCGAGCATGGCGACAAGCTGACCGATGACATCAAGATGCGCATGAAGGACAGCGTCTGCCACGCCTGCCGCGCCATCATCAAGCGCGATGTGCAGCCCAATTACACCAACATCTCCGTCATGGGTGCGTACGTGACACTGTACGCCGGAGAAATGTTCGGTATGGTTGATTTTTTCGACTACGGGAAGAAAAGATTACAAAAATTACATCAGTACAACATCTCTCACGGCAGTTTTTCCGAGTTCAACAGCCCGACATACACCTTTGTTTGCCTGGAAGACCTCTCCCATCTGGAAGCGGACATTCAGGATGCGGAGTGTAAGCTGCTGGCACACGAGCTGTCGGATCTTGCGTGGGAAACGGTTGCACTGCATTACCATCCCGCCTCCGGGCAGCTGGCAGGCCCTCACGACCGCGCCTACGCCTTCCTTCTGGCTGACAGCACCAAGCTCTCGATCGAACGGGCACTGGACTACAAAATCCGCCTGATCGAGGATTACGGCGTATTCAACACCCAAAACATCGGCGCCAAGCATTTCAGCATTCCGCTGCGCTGCCCCGAGAAATATCTGCCCTACTTCCTCGGGAACGTCTATCCCGAGGGGGAGAGCGAGCGCATCATCGACCAGACCTTCGCCCCCGGGCGCATGGCTTACACCTATATAACCGACACCTACACGCTGGGCTCCTTGCACCGTGAATGTGCGTGGAACCAGCACCGCAACGTCCTTGGGTATTTCGGAACGGTCGCCGAGCCTGTCGCGCTCAATCTCAAGTGTCTGCACGACGGCTGGGATTACTGCTCGGGGCTGATGGCAACCATTCAGGACAAGGGCCGTACGCTGACGGCTATGGGCTTTTCCACCGACGGCGGCGATACCCACGTATGTCTGGATATGGTCAAAAATGCCACCATCCGCGCGCGCGACTTCCGCATCCGCTGCTTGCTTGAGGGTGCTACCAAGCACCTTGACGCGGTGCAGGTGGGGGCACATACCTTCACCGTCACCGATCGCCGCAACGGGCTGCGGGTCACGATCGATTTCCCCTACGCCGTCTTTGGCGATACCCCCGTGGAATACGCCACCACATGGGAGGGCGCAAAGCTGGGGATCGACGCCATCATTCACCACGGCGAGGAAAAAGAGCTCAATTTCGCCGCTCTTGATCAGGCGATGGTCGTCACGTTGATCGACATCGCCCCCGCCGACGCACCGATGCCGCCCGCGGTATGCTGCGAGGCAACCGATTGTGGCAGCCTGCGGGCCACGGCAGCCAATCTCTCACTCCTCATGCCGCAGCACCCTGCCCCCGCCCGCATCATCTATGAGGGCACGCATCTGTGGCGCGACGGAGAGGAATACAAGCCGAGTATGTAAATCCGCCGTTCCCATCTCCCTTGTGCGCTGTGTATGCGAGACACAAACAAAGGAAGGATGTCTTTGACCGAACCGACGCGATTTGCAAATCTGCAGTTCATTTTATAAACCATTCGTTTCGATGTTGCACAATTCAACCGTGTAACATCGGGATGATGAGCACCGGGGAGAGTTTTGCTTTGCGGCTAAACCAAACACCGCCATTTTTGCCTGCTTTGCAGGCAAAAAACGCGAATTCCGCGCGATAAATTCCGCGCGATAAAAAGCCTGCCGTCGGCTTTTGGTATAGGGGCTGCGCCGGTGACACAGCCCCTTGTTTTTCATCGTTGTAGGGTTTTAAGCAACGAAACGCCACCGGAGGCACGAAAAGCGCTCCGGCGCGGTCTTATAACCGAGCCAAACGGCATTGCCTTGCCATCGGGGAGGCCTTTTGCTTGGACTGCTTTGTGCGCCACCCACTCAGGTGTATCAGAGGATCCCCGTCACGGTAATGGTCAGCGACGAGGGCGTAACGGTGACAATTCCCGTGGTGCCGTCCTGTACAATGGTCGCCGCGGGCAGCGATAACGCCTCGCTCCCGCCCGCCGCGGGAAACGTCAGAATGCCGCCCTCATACGTGTAGGAATTGGCCGGCTGCGTGACGCCACCGAGCTGCAACGTAATGTTTTCGGGCGCAGGATCAAAGGCATCCCTCAGTACGATATTATCCGCAGGTGCATTACCATAATTGTTGATGACAAAGGTGTAGGTCAGTGCATCTCCGTCCACCACGTTGGCGGGGCTCATACTCTTGGTAACCGTCACCTCCGCATACCGATCCGCACTCACGGTGTTGCTGTCCTGTGCAGGGGTAGTGATGCCCGTCGCGTTCACCAGAGCCGTGTTGGTAATGGTCGCGCCCTCTGTCAAGGGGGCGGCGTTGTTGACGAACGCCTTATAGAGGATCTGCGCACGCGCCCCCGCCGCCAGCGTCGGCAGCGAAAAGGTAACACTGTTGTCCGCCACGGTTGGCGTAATCGCTCCGCTGTATACCCCATCCAAGAACAATATCGCCGTTCCGACATAGGTCAGCGGCGTAACGCTCGTCCCGGGGACACCCGTCGTATACGTGCCCAGATCGTCTGTCACGGTAATTCCCGTCAACGCGGCATTGCTGCTGTTGACAAAGCTGACGGAATACGTGATCTCATCCCCAAAGCGATACACGCTCTCAAGCGACACCTTTTCCACACTCAGCGGCTCATTTAATGTCGCCGTTGCAATATTGGAAAGCACCGAGGCACTCTGCCCGTTATATTCATAAGCAACGCTTGCCTGATTCGTAATCAATTGTGCCATATTGTTTCTCCTTTCTTAAAATTCTTATACTCATGAGCCGCTGTGCGGCTCGCTATCATTATATGCAGCCGCTCCAAAAATGTCAAATATCGCGATATTCCACCGTTGGTTTATATTTTGTCTTGTTGGTTTCAATTGTCGGCTTAAACTTTGCCGGGTCGCATCCGATCTCCACCGCACCGACATAACCTCCGCCAAGATAACTATTTGTAAAGCCTCTCCCCTGCGCCCGTCAAGAAAATACGGGGTTCCCAAGCGTTTTTTCGCGTACCGGGTCGTCTTTTGTTCAAGTTCATCATCTGGGAGTACACAAGTCGAGCAACTTCGTCAAAATTGTCTCTTGACAAATCGACAAAAAAGAAGTAAAATAGATGTACAAACTTGCAAGCGGGTTTGGCGCGATCCGGCGCCGACACGAAACGATAACCGAGGCTTTTCGCAACTGACGGCAATCCCGGACGCTCGGGACAAGGTGGGTCACCACCGTGGAACGAAAAGTGATAACGAACCACTCACGCGGGCGCGCGGGTGGAGTCGACCGTCTGGGCAATCCTATTTTTCACACAAGCGGAATAGGTTTGCCTTTTTCTGTTTTTCGGCGCGTTTCATCTCGTCATCCCGCAAGAAACACGACAAAAGGAAGGTTCACCCACATGAAAAAAATCGCAGTAATAATGGGAAGTGACAGCGACCTGCCCGTGGTGGAAAAGGCGATCCGTACGCTCAAGGAATATGAGGTTCCCTATGAGGTTCACGTCTATTCTGCCCACCGCACGCCGGAGCAGGCACGGGATTTCGCCAAGGGCGCACGTCAAAGCGGCTTTGGTGCTATCATCGCCGCCGCAGGCATGGCAGCGCATCTGGCGGGTGCATTTGCCGCCAACACCACGCTGCCCGTGATCGGGATTCCCGTCAAATCTGCCAATTTTGACGGTCTGGACGCACTGCTGTCCACCGTGCAGATGCCCTCGGGTATGCCCGTGGCTACCGTTGCCGTGGACGGTGCGGCAAACGCTGCGCTGCTTGCTATTCAGATGCTTGCCATCGAGGATGCGACGCTTGCCCAAAAGTTAGAGGACGCGCGGCGCCAAGGTGCTGAAAAGGTTCTCGCCAAGGACGCAGCTGTTGCCGAAAAATTCAACTTCTGATTTATAATTTATCTTCTCGGTTGCGTTTCGGCGCGAGAGAATTGTTTTATACGCTATATACATTCACCTACAGGAGGCCACCATATGGGAGGATACTTCGGCGTCACCAGCCATCGTGACGCCATCTCCGATGTTTTCTTCGGAACCGATTACCATTCGCACCTTGGTACGCGCCGCGCAGGGATCGCCTCATACGACGAGGAGATCGGCCTGCAGCGCGACATTCACAACATTCAGAACGCACCCTTTCGCACCAAGTTCGAGCACGTTTTCGACGAGATGTGCGGCAAGAGCGCGATGGGCGTCATCAGCGATTACGACCCGCAGCCACTGCTCATGCGTTCCCGCTGGGGAGCATTCGCCATCTGCTTTGTCGGCGCGATCAATAACGCCGAGCAGTTGATCGAAAAATATCTCTCGGACACCGAGGGGCACTTCAGCGCCATGACGGGCGGCATGGTCAACTCCACCGAGCTGGTCGCAGCCCTGATCAACCGCGGAGAGGATTTTGTCTCGGGCATCCGTCTGGCGCAAAAGAGCATCGACGGCTCCGCAACCATTCTGCTGCTCAAGGACGACGGGCATATCATTGCCGCCCGCGACACCATGGGGCGCTTGCCCATCGTGGTCGGAAAGGCCGAGGACGGCTATTGCGTTTCCTTTGAGCCGTTCGCCTGCTTAAAGCTGGATTATGAGGTCATACATGAGCTGGGCCCGGGTGAGATCGTCGAGATCCGGGCAGACGGATATGAGCAGCTTGCCGCACCGGGCAAGGAGATGCGGATGTGTTCCTTCTTGTGGAGCTATTACGGCTATTCCGGCTCAACGTATGAGGGCGTCAATGTCGAGGTCATGCGCTACCGCAATGGTGCCATCATGGCACAGGACGACGCACGCCTTGGCAGAGCCGACGGCGTAAATTACGTCGGCGGGCTCCCCGACTCCGGCACACCACACGCCATCGGGTATGCCAACGAGAGCCACATTCCCTACGCCCGCGCCTTTATCAAATACACGCCCACATGGTCGCGCAGCTTTACTCCCACCCATCAATCCGAGCGCGCCAAGGTCGCCAAGATGAAACAGGTTCCCGTACATGAGCTGATTCAGGATAAAAATCTACTGTTTGTGGACGACTCGATCGTCCGCGGCACACAGCTCAAAGGAACGGTGGATTTCCTCTACGACAACGGCGCCAAGTCCGTGCATATGCGCTCGGGCTGTCCCCCCATCATGTACAACTGCAAATACCTCAATTTCTCCCGCGCCAAGAATGATATGGAGCTGATCGCGCGCCGTGTCATCATGGAGCTGGAAGGCGAGGCGGGGTTTGCGCACATTGAGGAATACAGTGACGGCGAGACCGAACGCGGTCGCGCGCTGCGCCAAGCCATGTGCGAGAAATTCGGATTCAAATCCCTCGAATTTCAAACTCTTGAGGGCGTCATCAAGGCCATCGGCATCGAGCCATGCAAGCTGTGCACCTACTGCTGGAATGGGAAGGAGTAAGAAGGAGCGGCTATGTGGGGCGCCGCCCCACACCCCGCCAAGAACCTTTTTGCAAAAAGGTTCTTGGAACTCCAAAAAACTTTGGAATAATTCTTGGCATAACTTTCAGCGGTTCTGTTCTACCGCAGCACAGCAATATGCCATGTGGGGCCCCTACCCCACAAGTTCAACGCAAAGTAACTTTGCGCCAAACCCAGTGGGCAGGGACCCACGGGGACAGCGCACTCACATCAACTCAGCGCACTTTGTAGAAAATTCAAATAAATATATTTACCAAAAGTTCTTTGAAAT
>JAFTJZ010000067.1 GCA_017456145.1 Clostridia bacterium | reverse complement strand
TGATACAAGCCGTTGCGATGACCCGTACGGGAATCTGAACCTCGTTTTGCGCCGAAAGAAAATCAGCGCTCCTACTTCGGCGTAGCGCAAAACAGCAAATGCTTACGCATTTGCGGGGCACAATTCGGTTAGAATCGGCAACACAAAAGGCACCACCCTCGGTGATGCCTTTTGTGTTGGTGACCCGTACGGGAATCGAACCCATGTTACAGCCGTGAAAGGGCCGTGTCTTAGCCGCTTGACCAACGGGCCTTAAAAATTATCCGCCAAATGTATTGGCGGATAACTGGTAGCGGGAATTGGACTTGAACCCATGACCTATCGGGTATGAACCGATTGCTCTAGCCAACTGAGCTATCCCGCCACATATGCACGTCCGCAAGGGTCGCTCGCTTGACGCTCCGATATTATACCATATTGTAAACCGATTGTCAAGCCCTTTTTTGAAAAAAATTAAAATTTTTTATTTACAACCGATGGAAGGTGGGGGTTCGCTGCGCAAAGGTACAGACGTGTCCGAAAATATCCTTGAGCACGTCAAGTGCGCGGTCGGTATATTGTCCTACGCGGTTGGTGTTGTGAGTGTCCGAACCGACGGTGACAATGCGCCCGCCCAGCTCGTAAAAGCGCTGCAGATGGCGCGCGGTTGGGAGAAAATCGCCTACGCGGTCAATGCCGCTGGTGTTGATCTCCATGCCCTTGCCTTTTTTTACCAGCTCGCGCAGAATATCATCCGTCAAATCAGCAAAATCCTCGTAGAAAACGGGCAGGTGATAGGGATTGTGCGGGGATTTGCAGACATAGGTCAGGTGTCCCAGCACATCGAAATCGTCATGGATGCGGACGCAGCGCAGCGTCTCCTCCAGATATCGCTCATACGCGCGGTGCATGGTTTTACCGTCCCAATACTGTGGCTCATAAGGGTCATAACCGTCGACATAGTGCAGCGATCCGATGACGAAATCAAACGGATAGGCGTGGGTGAGTGCCTCTGCGATACCGCGGTTCCAGTGAGTCAGTCCCATCTCCACGCCGCGGCGGATAATCAAACCGGGTACAGACAATCCTTCATAGGCGGCACGATAGTCGTCAAGCGTGAAGAAGTCGTGTGTATCTTCTTTCTCCCAATGGCAATCGTAGTGGTCAGTAAAGCATATCTCGCGCAATCCTGCCTGCAGGGCTGCCTGCGCCATATCGATGCTGCTCGTTTCGGAGTCAAACGATATGGAAGAATGCATATGAAAATCAAACATGGATAGCCTCCGGCGGCTCAAGAAACTTTTTGGAAAAAGTTTCTTGAGAATCTTCAAAAACTTTAATTAAAAGATGTCCAACAGAAATTGGATCAAGTTCTTTAGAGTTCCAAGAACCCGAGTTTGTCGGTTGCGCTTGCGCAATGACGGCGTTTAGCCGTCAAGACAAACTCGATGATTGTTTGGAATCATTTTCTTCTCAAGAAAGGTTCTTGGTGGGGTGCAAGGGGCAACGCCCCTTGCTTCAAAGCGCTTTCAAAAACCCGATCAGGCGGTTGGCAATGATGGCATGACCGGCATCGTTGGGGTGGAGAGCATCGGGGCAATAACGCTCGCGGATGATATCCACACGGGGCTGAATGCCGCTGCATGACCACAGATCGAGTGTGGGCAGGGAATAGAAGGCGGTGACCTCCTTGATGATTGCAACATAATCAGCGAGTGTGCCGTAGGGAGGTTTGTTGCCGTCGCCGCGGGGATTGTCCTCATTGCCGCGATGTAAGGGGGTCATGAAGACGATGAGAGCGGTCGGGTATTTGGTGATCAGATCGCAGCACAGGCAATGCAGCGCGCCGTAGAAGGTGTCGACCGTTCTGTCCTCAAACGTGCCAAGCGGTGCGTCACCGTGGCCGAAATCGTTGGTGCCGCCGAAAACCACGACGACATCCGCATCCTCTTCCATCGTTGTGGCGCGGGTGGCAAACGTCTCGTCCCACACAGGATTGGAGGGTGTCTGCTGACGGGCGATGCGTGTGCCTCCGACACCCCAGTTGCGTGCCGCAGCCAGACCGCACTCGCGCGCCATTCTCGCGTGGAAGATGTTGGCGGGATCGGCGACTCCCGCACCCTCGGTGATGCTGTCACCTAAAAAATTGATCTTTTTTCCTTGCAGTTCCATGATGTTCTCCTTTGTGTGTGCCTTTGGCGGCTAAAGAACCTTTTTGAAAAAAGGTTCTTTAGAATCTCCAAAAACCTTTCTCGAATGTTGAGGCTTGATTTTAAGCGTTTTTGTCCTTTCGGCATAAATTGCAACGTCCCTTTGGGGGTACTGCCCCAAATAAGGGACTCAGCTGATAAATCAATTATATCACAAAGATGGCGAAATGTAAATAGAATGGTTTAATTTTTCACAAAATGCGGCCCGTGGAGATTTATAAAGATTTTTATTGGAAAATTTCGTCATAGGTTGTTTCAAGGATCGTTTTGATGAGGATGATTTCGTCAGGATACAGGTGTCGTTGTCCAACCTCGATTTTTGCCACGGCGCTGCGGGTAATATCGCAGCCGCCAAGCTGCAGTCTGGCTGCCAGCGTTTCCTGCGTCATATTTCTTTCCTCGCGCAAGCGACGGATGTTTTGTCCGATTCGTTTTTCAATTTCTGCGTTCATGTCAATCCTCTTATCCGTTCTTTTGCACTTATTTTAGTGCAAAGGTATTGACATTATTATAATCGTGTGATATAATAAAAATGCACCTATATAGGTGCAAGGCAAAAATAAATTGAAATAGGGGATGGAAACATGGCAATTGAGGCAAGAGAATACACCGAAAAGGACGAATTGATCGGTCAGTTTTATGCGCTGCGCGCCGGACTTTCTGCGATTGCACAGGAGACGCAGGAGATTCACGAGATTGAAGAAAAAATTTATGAAACAAAAGGAGCAGTAGGTGGACGAATAGAAGACATAGAGGATGAAACAGAAGAAGAAATTGACTCAATTCAGCAAACAGTTTGGCAAGAAGAAAGTAAGCTTCGGTTGGCTCAAAAATTTGTGGATCGTGCAAGAGAAGAACGTGATAGCTATATTGAAGTTGGTGCCATAAAAAGACATAAGTCTGAAGTGAAAGGTATAAAAGCAAATATTGGCTGTTTCTCATGGGTTATAATCTTTTGTTGCATATCATGGGTATGCACGGGAATAGCCGTAATTGTTGAAGGTTCTATTGAAGATGGATTAATGATATTTGCAGGGGGATTAGGATTACTTTTGGTATTAGGTATAATAAAGGCGTGCAAGAGTCATCGACTAAAAATCAATTATTTAGATGAAAAATACCGTAAAAATGCTGAATGGGTAAATGAATGTATGCGGCAAGTAGATGAACAGAAGGAAAATGTTGATGCTGCCAAGCGTGAACTTTCACAAAAGCAATCTGAACTGACCGAAATCACCACGAAGAAAAAGCAATTGATGGCCGAGCTTCAAGCTTTGGAGATCAAGCGCGACACGCAGGTTTTGCCGATGCGAACAGGCAACGTCAAGCAAATCACGGCGGCGATGCATCAGCAGTTTGACCACTTGGTCACCGAGGCAGATTGGCAGAATGTGGATCTTTTGATCTTCTATCTGGAGACGGGACGTGCGGATTCCTTAAAGGAGGCGCTTTTGCTTGTCGATCAGCAGCGGCAGACCGATCAAATTGTCGAGGTCGCTGGCGTGGCAACCCAGCATATTGCAAGTGCTGTGCATACGGCAAGCATGCGCTTGGGCGCGGCTCTTTATAGCGGCTTTCGTGATCTTGGTGCACGGATCGATCAAAATCATCGGAAAATCCTATCAAGCATCGACCAGCATAACGCTACTATGGCAGACCTTGGCGAACGCATTGGCGATCTGACAAGACAGGTGCAGGCGCAGGGAGATATTATGGCGCGGCAGACGCAATCGCTGATCGATGCAGAACGCTTGAACGGAGCTTTACTTGAAAAAGCCAATCAAAACAGCGACGAGCTGATGCGCGAATTGCGTTACAATCAAAAATATTGGATCAAATAAACAAAAGGGAGTCTTTGCGGACTCCCTTTGCTTTCTCCATTATGACTTTCCCTTTATGAAGGGCAGAGCCCCCACATGGGGCACGATCCGTTCGTTGAGCGTGATGCCGCAGAAAAATGCAGCCCGAAAATTCATAAAGATTTTTAGGCTTTCAAAGGGGTAATGCCCCTTGTCTTGTATTCCTTGCCTTATCTCTTTCTGATCGGTACGTACTTCCGCGGCTCCTTGACGTTAACGTAGGCGGGGCGGATGATCTTCCCCGAGGTCTGGATTTCTTCGAGGCGATGGGCGCTCCAGCCGGCGATGCGAGCGACGGCGAAGAGGGGCGTATACAGCTCATAAGGCAGCCGCAGCATTCTGTAAACCATACCCGAGTAGAAATCGACGTTGGCGCTGACGCCCTTATAGATCTTGCGCTTTTCGGCAATGATCTCGGGGGCGAGCTCTTCCACGGTGCGGTAGAGCTCAAACTCGTCCTCCATGCCCTTCTCGATTGAGAGGCGGAAGGCAGACTTGCGCAATATTTCGGCGCGGGGATCGGAGATGGAATAAACCGCGTGTCCCATGCCGTAGATCAAGCCGGCACCGTCAAACGCTTCCTTGTTAAGCAGTCGTACCAGATAATCCTTGACAGCACCTTGATCACGGACGTTGACGTTCTCCTTGAGGTCGTCAAACATTCGTGCGACCTTGATGTTTGCGCCACCGTGGCGAGGCCCTTTGAGCGAGCCGAGAGCTGCGGAAACGGCGGAGTAGGTGTCGGTGCCCGAGGAGGTGACTACGTGTGTTGTGAAGGTGGAGTTGTTGCCGCCGCCGTGCTCGGCGTGGAGCACCAGAGCAAGGTCGAGAATTTGTGCCTCCAGCGGCGAGTATTCACCGTTTTCGCGCAGGATGTAGAGCAGATTTTCTGCTGTGCGCAGCTCCGCTTTGGGGTAGTGGATGAACAGGCTGTTGCCGTTGTGATAGTGCTGATACGAATGATAACCGTAGACCGAGAGCAGCGGGAACTGTGCGATCAGCTGCAGACACTGGCGCAGTACGTTGGGGATGGAAATATCGTCGGGATTCTCGTCATAGGCGTAAAGTGCCAGCACACTGCGGGAGAGAATGTTCATCATATCCTTGCCGGGCGCTTTGAGGATCATGTCGCGGACAAAGGAAGGCGGCAGTGAGCGGTAGATGCTGAGCTGCTGTGTAAATTCCTTCAGCTCGGCAGCGGTCGGCAGCTTGGAAAACAGCAGCAGGTAGACCGTCTCCTCAAAGCCGGGATAGCCGCCCTCGGTGAAACCGTCGACCAGTGCATGAATGTCATAGCCGCGATAGGAAAGCTCGCCGTGGCAGGGCTCAACCGTGCCGTCGGGGCGAATGTTCTTGGATTTGATGTTGGAAACCTCGGTCAGTCCGGCAACGACGCCGCGACCGTCCAGGTCGCGCAGCCCCCGCTTGACGTCGTGCTGTGCGTACATCTCGGTGCGGATGCCGTTGCCGCCGTTGCACAGCGCGGCGAGAGATTCAATGTAGGGGGTGATTTCGGAATAGTTCATGGATTACCTCGAATTTATATTTTCAATTACTTGCATTTTCAGTTTTATATAGTATACCATTTTTTTCTTGATTTTGCAAGAGTTTCGGGTGAACGATTTGTAAATTATTTGGAAAATTATGCAGTTTTTTGTGTGGAAACTTGCAAAAAGAGCAGAATAGAAAGATGAGCGGAGATTTTTTGTTGCATCTGCATAATTTGTAATGCGCGTTTTTGTGCAGGTGGTAGAAATTTCCGTTGCCCCTGCACAAAAACGAGGGGGTGAGTTTCAAATGCTTTTTGCATTTAACTCCCCCCGAGTTGTATTACCCTAAATATTCCCGCTGGTATTCGTCCCCGCCGAGCGTTCGGAACGAAAGGCTGCCGTCCGTGCTGTCATAGAGGATATAGCTCTTGGGTGAGCCGTCCTTGGGAATGGAAACTGAGCCGGGATTGACATAAAAATTGCGGTTTTCGAGATCGCCCACGGGGCGGCAGGCGGGAACATGAGTGTGTCCGCAGAGCAGAATGTCGCCCGGGCGCAGCGGGGGCGGGTTGCCTTCGCCGTTCTTGTGCCCGTGGGTCAGGCAGAAAACGTGCCGCCCACTGTCCACCAGCGCAAATTCCGAGAGAATGGGAAAATTCAGCACCATCTGGTCGACCTCGGTGTCGCAGTTGCCGCGCACGCAAAGCAGTGCGTCGCGCCGTGCGTTCAATAGAGCTATGACCTCCTTGGGTGCATATCCTGCGGGCAGGTCATTGCGGGGGCCATGATAGAGCAGGTCACCCAGCAGCAAAAGGCGGAGGGCGCCGCTCTCATCAAAGCGATCAAGCAGTGTGCGAGTGCACGCCGCATCGCCGTGCAGGTCGGAGGCGATCATCAATTTCATAAGTGGCTCCTTTCAAATCGGAAAAGTAGGAAAATAAAGCAAGCACCGCGATGGAATTTTGCGGTGCTTGTCGTGTCGGAATTCATGCATGATCGAGGATGAGGCATCGGGGGTGCGTCGGCAAGTGACATCATTTTTTTCGATGCCGAAAGATCATATAACAAATAAACACCACAGCAGCGGCAAGTGCCACGTAGATGGCGGCGGAGAGCAGGCGGCTGACGTTCCAGAGTGTGCGATCAAAGGACAAAGAGGCGTCGGGGGGAGGAAAGAGCGACAAAAAACGCTGCCACAGGGATACCGCGACACGGGATAATTCGCTTGTCTGCGTGCGCAACAAAAACGGCATGACTCTCGCCTCCTTTACATTTCTACCTTGCGGTATCTATATTTTACCACAAAGAAGGCGAGAAATCAAGCGAAAAATGAAGAAATTATGTAAAAATCGTGAATTTGTTCAAAATTTCTTTATAATTTGTTTTGTTTTGGGCGAGAAAAGCGGTCAGATGCTGTCGCGGGCGGCGCGGATGATCGTCAGCGCCGTGGGGAGATCGACGATCATATCGCTTGTAATGCCCTCAATGCTGACCGTACCCTGATAGTTGGCGGCGTTCAGCGCGCGGAAGAAGTCGCGGTAGATATCCACGTCACTCTCGGGGCGATCGTGGCGGGGATAATGACGGTCGGGGGCGCAGATATGGACGTGGAACAAGCGGTCGCCGATCTTGCCCATCGTATCGAAGGGCTCGTTCCCCTCCAGCATATGATAAATGTCGGGATTGACGCCGAGATTTTCGCAGTGGGGCAGCAGCGCGGCGATCTCATTTGCCTCGCTGACCAGATGGATGTAGTTGGTCTCAAAGGCGCGCAGCGGCTCGATGGCGATGCGGATGCCATACGGGCGGGCGATGTCGCAAAAACGCTCCAGCAGTGCGGTGAGGCGGTTCTGTGCCTGAGATTTCTCCATTCCCTCGGGGATGTTGCGGGCGGTGCCGCTGCCGAAAACCACGTTTTTACAGCCGATCTGTGCGGCGCGATCCATGCCGCGGCGAACCAGCTCCAGTACGTGCTCGCTGTCCTGCTCGCTGCCATAGAGCACAGCCGTGCCGGGCAGCATGCTGTTCATGGAATCGGCCGTAAGTCCGCTGTCCTTCAGACAGCTGAGGCCAAGACGGAACTTTTCCTCCTCCAGCCCTGCCGTCAGGGCAAAGCCCGGCTCAATGTGGTCAGCGCCGATTTTGGCAACCGATGTCGCGCGATCCAGCTGCGCGCATACTCCGATAGAATATTTCATAGCGGGAATCCTCCTGATGCGTGCCCTTCGTACAAAACGAGGGGATATGATGCCATAAGTATACCACAAAACTTGTCTTTGCGCAACAGAATTTTCAAAAAAATTTCCCTTCGTGCGCAATTTTACAAAAGAGTGATTGACAATTGAAGAAAAAAGTAGTATAATAAAATAGATGTAATATAACCCGACCGCGCACTGTGCGGAGCGGATCAATTTATAGAAAGGCCAAGGAAGATTATCATGATCAATGAAGAAACCATGAAACAAATCGCACGAGCGGTCATCTCCGAGTGCGCGGAGCTTGATGGCGTACAGCCCGAGGAAATGCTGCGCTCTGTTGCGTCATATTTGAACGGAGAAGAGGCGCGTCCCTACTGCGGCATTGCAGAGGTCGTCCATCACAGAGGCGTCAAGGTCAGCGCGGAGATCGTACGCAAGATCGCCGTTGCCGTCATTACCGAGGCAGAGCAGCTTGAGGGCGTGGATCCCGAGGAAATGGTCCAGAAGGTCGTCGCAGCCCTGCAGGGTGAGAGCGTCACCGAGGTTGCAGCTCGTACCAACGATGCAGCGATCATGAAGGTTCGCGGTGTCAAGGTCGATGAAGAAATCGCCAAGAAGATTACCGTGGCGATCATCAAGGAGTCCGCCGAGCTGGACGGTGTCGTTCCCGCAGAGGCGCTCCAGAAGGTTCTCTCCGCACTTCGCACGGAATAAGCGTGCTCCATACACAGTACAAAGGATCGGCTGCCGACGGCGCCGATCTTTTTTTTACATGCTGACAGAGACACAAGAGACGCAAGCGAAAAAAAGAATTGTTTTTAGGATGAATCGGCAAAACATGGTGACATAATGACATAAAAGTGTCACATTTCTCCATGGACAAGGGAAAGATGGGTGTGTTACAATAATAATACCGATACCGCGGAGGCGAAAAATGATACATAGCGAGGAGGAATTACGATATGAACAAGCGTTTTTACCTGCGTGCGATGGCGTGGCTCATGACAGCTCTGATGCTGCTTGGCAGCATCGCATTGACCTCATGTGCCGACGACGAACCGCAGGACCCCGACACGCCCGAGGATCCCGGCACGTCCGACGGCTCCGATGAGGCGGGGGAGGATACCCGCATCCCGTTGGATTATCTGCCGCAGGCGACCTACGGCGGTCTTGAGATCAATGTACTGGAATGGTCGGTTTCGGGGCAGCGCCCCGGTCAAAGCTGGGTTCCGTGGGAGGATATTGACGTGGACTCGGGTGACGGCGACCCCATCAGTAACGCCATTTATGACCGAAACGGTGTGGTCGAGGAGACCTATGACGTCGTGATCACCAAGGAATACATCGACGTCAATGACGATCTTTTGACAACCGCCGTGCGCAACAACGAGGCGACGGGCGATCTGGCGTACCAGATGATCACTACGCGCACCTTCGGCATCAAGGCTCTTTGCATGGAGGGCCTGATGGCAAATATGTTTGAGATGGAAAATCTGCACACAGATATGCCCTGGTGGAATCAGGACAGCGTGCGCTCCTACACCGTGGGGAATGCTCTTTACTTTGCCGCGCCCGAGATGCTGCTGCGCGACAAGGGAGCAACGGCAGCCATGTTTTACAATCAGAAGGTGGCAAGCGACGAGGGGATCGAGGATCTGTATGCGCTGGTCGAGAGCGGAGATTGGACCATGGAGGCCATGATCGGCCATTCGCAGGACGTGAGTGCCGATATGGATGGCGACGATCTGATCAGCTCGGGCGAGGATATGTACGGCCTGTACGGTGGTACGGGAGATTTGCCGTTCTTCCTTTATACGGGTGCTGCACAGAAGTTTGCCGAGGTGGATGAGTACGGCTACCTGAGATTGACCTTTGGCGACGACGAGGACATCACCATCTGGCAGGATATTCTGGATATGGTCATGTACACGGATTTCTACTATTTCAACAAGGTAGATACCACACTGCTGCCGACCGACTACAACGTCTTTACCTCGGACCATACGTTGTTTTATGCCCACATGGTCAAGGAGGTTCTGAACCTGAGAAACATGGAGTCCGATTATGGAGTGCTGCCCGTTCCGAAGTACGATGAGTATCAGGATGACTACTCCTCGCTGGTGTGGATGCATCACGATTGTGTGCTGGGTATCCCCGCAAGCTGCACCACCAACCAGACCACGGTCGATGCTGTCTCTGCGGTGCTGGAGCACATGAGCTACATTTCTTATTATGATGTGTATCCGATTTTTTACGATACCATCATTCTCGGCAAGTCCGCGCGCGACGAGCAGTCCAAGGAGATGCTGGAGCTGATCTTCCGTACCCGCTCCTTTGACCCGGGTCAGTACTGGATCCCCAAGGAGACCGAGCATTTCTTGTTTATCTACAGCAACGGTCATAAGAATGTTTCCTCCGTTTGGGCAAGCGTGGAAACGGCGTTTACCACCGGTGTGGAAGCGTATAACAATCTGGTTGACGAGCTGAACTGAATTTGATTTCGGGCTGCCCCGTGCGGGGCGGCCCGTTTTGGTAATGCTGCACAATTTATGCAAGGGGATTTTGTGCATTGATGACAATTGACGAAAAGCGAAGAATGTGCTATAATAATAAAAAAACATGGAGCGTTTTTTCTGTGTCCATGCGATATTGATTTCATTAAAGGAGGATTATGATGAAGAGTACATTCAAGCGCATCATTGCGGTGCTTTTGGCACTGATGATGGTTTTGACCGCATTTGCCATGGTTTCCTGCGGCAATGAGGTTGACGAGGGAAAAGAAAATAAGGGCGATACGGGGAACTCCGGTACCGATCAGCCCGATGAACCAAAGGAGGATGACAGACTCCCGCTGGATTATCTGCCTACCACGACGTATGGTGGTGAGACCATCAACATCATGGAATGGACGGTGAACGACAACAAGCCGGGCGACTCCGAGAACTGGGTTCCGTGGGAGGAGATCGACGTGGATGCCGGTGATGGTGACCCCATCAACAATGCCATCTACGACCGTAACGGCGTAATTGAAGAAACCTATGATGTTATCATCACTAAGGAATACGTCAGCATCAACGGCAATCCTCAGTATGCGGCACACTTCCGCGCCAACGAGCAGACGGGAGATCAGGCGTACCAGATGATCACTATGCGTACCACGGGTATCTCCGCGTTCTGTCTTGAGGGTCTGATGACCGATTTGAATACGCTGTCCAATCTGCACACCGATATGCCTTGGTGGAGCCAGGATTCCGTAAAATCTTACACCATGGGAGATGCGCTGTTCTTCGCAGCGCCCGAGATGCTGCTGCGTGATAAGGGCGCGACGGCGGTCATGTTCTTCAACCAGAAGATCGCTGACGACGAAGGCATCGAGGATCTGTATGCGCTTGCGCAGGATGGCGAGTGGACGATGGACCTGATGATCGAGTTTTCCGAAGACGTAGCAGGCGATATGGACGGTGACGATCTGGTCAGCTCCGGTGAGGATATGTACGGCCTTGCCGGCGGCGGACGCGACATCCCCTATTTCCTGTTCATCGGCTCGGGCAGCAAGTTCGCCCACATCAACGACGAGGGTTACCTTGAGCTGCTTTACGGCGACGATCTGAGCGTAAATATCTGGCAGGATATTCTGGACAACGTGATGTATTCCGATTTTTATTACGGCACCAACTCGGATAAGAACCTGATTCCCGAGGATTACAACGCCTTCACCTCCGACCATGCACTGTTCTCCATGGGTATGGTTAAGAGCGTTCTGGGTCTGCGCAATATGCAGTCCTTGTACGGCGTACTGCCCATTCCGAAGTATGACGAATATCAGGACAACTACGCATCTTTGGTCTGGATGCACCACGACTCTGTTCTGGGTATCCCCGGCAGCTGCACCAACACCGATGTGATCTCCACGGTGCTGGAGCACATGAGCTACATTTCTTATTATGAAGTATATCCCATCTTCTACGATACCATCATTCTCGGCAAGTCTGCCCGTGATGAGCAGTCGAAGGAGATGCTGGAGCTGGTCTTCCAGACCCGTTCCTTTGACCCCGGTCAGTATTGGCTGGAGACCTCCATGCACGGCAGCAACAGCTTTTTGACGCTGGTTGAGACCAATACCAAGAATATCGCCTCCATGTGGGCAGGTATGCAGGGTAAGGTTGAGACAGCGATCGAGGAGTTCAACGAGAAGATCGACGAGCTGCGATAAATCCTTAAGCATACATTCCAAAGAGTCATCTCATGTTGGTGGGGTGACTCTTTCTCTTTGGAGAAGTTGCACAAATATGGCCCCTTCCATTTGTTCAATGTGCTCATTGACATGGTGATACAAGTAATGGTATAATATGGTAACAAATTGTCGGCTGCTTTTGCCGGCTGCTTTTTAGCAAGGAGGATGATATTCTATGCGTACGAATATGACGCGTCTTGTCGCGCTGCTGCTGGCTCTTCTGATGCTCGCCGGTACGTTGGCGCTTGTTTCCTGTGGGGATGCGACCGAGCAGCCCCCCGAGGACGAGACGCCGGAGCAACAGCCCCCGGATGACGGAGCGATAGAGGAGGATCCGCGCATCCCGCTGGATTATCTGCCTACCGACACCTACGGCGGGGAGCAGATCAATATTCTGGAATGGACGGTGGACGATCACGTGCCCGGAGATACATGGGTGCCGTGGGAGGAGATCGACGTGGACTTGGGCGACGGGGATCCGATCAATAACGTCATTTATGACCGCAACGGTGTGGTCGAGGAGACTTATGATGTGGTGATTACCAAGGAATATCTGAGCATCAACGGCTCTCCTGCCTATACAACGGCATTCCGCGCCAATGAGACGACGGGAGATCAGGCGTACCAGATGATCACGCTGCGTACGACCAATATTTTAAGTCTTTGTATGGAAAATCTGATGACAAATATGTTTGAGCTGCCCAACTTGCATACCGATATGCCTTGGTGGAACGCCGACAGTGTGGTCTCTTATACCATGGGCGATGCCCTGTTCTTTGCTGCGCCCGAGATGCTGCTGCGCGATAAAGGTGCAACGGCGGCGATGTACTATAACCAAGTGATTGCCGATAACGAGGGAATCGAGGATCTGTATGCGCTGGTGGCGGCGGGTGAGTGGACACAGGAGGTTATGATTGAGCTTTCCGAGAACGTCACTGCCGATATGGACGGAGACGATCTGGTCAGCTCCGCGGAAGATATGTACGGCTTGGCCGGCAGTAAGCGCAGCATTCCCTTCCATATGTATGCGGGAACGGGGAACAAGCTGGCGCAGATCAACGACGAGGGATATCTTGAGCTGAACTTCGGTGACGATGAGAGCATCATGATGTGGCAGGATATGCTGGATTACGTGATGTATTCCGATTATTATACGGAGAATATGAAGGACTCTGCACTGATCCCCTCGGATTTCAATTTCTTCACCTCCGATCACGCACTGTTCTACATTGATATGGTCAAGACGGCGATGAGGCTGCGGAACATGGAATCCAATTACGGCGTTCTTCCTTTGCCAAAGTACGATGAGTATCAGGACGAATACGCCTCTTTGGTCTGGATGCACCACGACTGCGTGCTGGGGATCCCCGCAAGCTGTACCAATACCGACGTCATCTCGGTGGTGCTGGAGCATATGAGCTACATTTCGTATTATGACGTATATCCCGTCTTTTACGACACCATCATTCTCGGGAAATCCGCGCGCGACGCACAATCCAAGGAGATGCTGGAGCTGATCTTCCGCACGCGCTCCTTTGACCCGGGACAGTACTGGCTGGATTCCGTACTCGGCAGTACACTGCTGACCTTGTTTGAAAAGGGACAGAAGAACATCTCGTCAGTCTGGGCGTCGGTGACGATCCAGACAGAGACGGCACTGGAGGAATTTAACGAAAAGGTCGACGAGCTGCGATAAGCCGCGCGTCCGACGGCAATACACCGAGCGAGTTACCTCACGCAAGTGGAGGTGACTCGCTCGGTTTTGTCTATGCGCACAAACTTACTGCTGCGATTTTTTATGCGGTGCGCCTTGCCATTGCACTTGTGATGTTGCACAAAATAAGGTGTGGTATTTTGTGAAACATGACAATTGACATGGAAGTTGGAATATGCTATAATAAGTTCGAAACATGAACAAATTCGGTGTATCCACCGAGTCAGGAGGTTTACCATGAAAAAAACCTTATCCTTACGTATCATTGCCATGCTGTTGGCACTGCTGCTGTGCTCCTGCGCAGCGCTCATTTCCTGCGCCGATCAAACCAATGACCCTTCCGACGGCGAATCGTCCCCCGACGAGGGAAACGGTGATCAAAGTGGTGACGACGGACAAGAGGGCAGCAGCAAACCGCCGTCCTATCTGCCTCTGACCACGTATGACGGAGCGGAGGTTCACATTTTGGAATGGTCGGCAAATCAAGCCGAGATCGGTTCAACTTGGATCCCGTGGGAAGAGATCGATGTGGACGAGGGGGACGGAGATCCGTTGAACAATGCCATCTACGACCGCAATGGTCTGGTGGAGGAGACGTACGACGTCGTCATCACGAAGGAATATCGTGACGTGAATGACGATCTGTATACCACGACGGTGCGAACCAACGAATCCTCGGGCGACCAGGCATATCAGATGATCACGTTGCGTACGTTCAACATTCCGACGCTGTGCATGGAAAATCTGATGATGGATATGAATACGCTGGAGTATCTGCATACCGATATGCCGTGGTGGAGTCAGGACAGCGTACATTCCTATACGATGGGAGACGCCCTGTTCTTTGCTGCGCCCGAGATGCTGCTGCGCGACAAGGGCGCGACGGCGGTCATGTTCTTCAACCAGAAGATCGCCGCTGATGAAAATATTGAGGATCTGTACACGATCGCTGAGGATGGCGAGTGGACTTGGGAGCTGATGATCGAGCTTGCCCAAAGCGTTGTCGCCGATATGAACGGAGATGACGAGATCAACTCGATCGAGGATATGTATGGCCTTGAGGGTGGAGAGCGAGATCTGCTGTATCTTCTGTATTCGGGTACGGGCATGAAATTTGCCGATATCGATGCCGACGGCTACCTGCAGCTGAATTTTGGCGATGATGTATCCATTACCACATGGCAGGAGATCATGGATTCCGTCATGTACACGGATTTTTACTTTTATAATAATGTAGACAAAACGACTCTTTCCGATGGGTACTCTATCTTTCGTATGGATCGTGCGCTGTTCAAGGCAGATATGGTCAAAAGTGTGCTCTCCTTGCGGAACATGGAGTCGGATTACGGTGTGCTCCCCATCCCGAAGTATGACAAGTATCAGGACGATTACAGCTCTCTGGTTTGGATGCATTACGATTCCGTGCTGGGCATTCCCGGCAGCTGCACAAATGCCGATATGGTCTCCGTGGTCTTGGAATATATGAGTTATCTTTCTTATCAAAACGTGTATCCGATTTTTTATGACACCATTATTTTGGGAAAATCTGCGCGTGACGAGCAATCCAAGCAGATGCTGGAGCTGGCATTCAAAACGCGTATGATTGACCCGGGGCAGGTTTATCTTGGGGCGTTCGATGCCACCTTCTTGAATGCATTCATCCTCAAGAATAATAATCCCGCATCACTTTGGGGATCGATCGAAACGCAGGTTGCAGCGCAGCTTGACGAATATAATCAAAAGATCGATGAATTAAGCTAATCATATCGGGGCGGAGCTGTGTATATAAGTCCGCCCCCCTTTTTCTTTCCTTTTCGCGCTTTGGGAATTATGTACAAAACAGCAGTGATAATTTTGTTTATTATGCGCCTTGACGATTTTGGAAAATTGTGTTATAATATGGAGAACTATTGAATATGTCGAGGTGAAAGACTTCGATATAAATAAGGAGGAAAAAATAATGCAAAGCAAATTTTTGCGAATTATGGCAATGCTGCTGGCACTGATGATGGTGTTTGGCACACTTGCCTTGACTTCCTGTGCGGATGACAGCGAGGATACTGACGGCGATAAGCAGCCCGGTACCGAGAACAGTGGCGATGAGGGGAACGATCCTGTAGAAGACGAAGAGCCCAGAATCCCGCTGGATTATCTGCCTACCACGACCTACGGCGGTGAGACGGTCAACATTCTGGAGTGGACTGTTGCCGGTCAGACCCCCGGTATGGCTTGGGTTCCGTGGGAGGAGATCGATGTGGATGCCGGTGACGGTGACCCCATCAACAACGCCATTTATGACCGTAACGGTGTGGTCGAGGAGACCTACGATGTGGAGATCACGAAGGAATATCTGAGCGTCGACGGCAGCCCCCAGTACGTGACCGCCTTCCGCGCCAACGAGTCTTCCGGTGACCAGGCGTATCAGATGATCACGCTGCGTACCACCACCATCGCGCCTCTCGTTCAGGAGGGTCTGATGACCAATATGTACGAGCTGGAAAATCTGCACACCGATATGCCTTGGTGGAACCAGGACAGTGTTCGCTCCTACACCATGGGCAGTGCTCTTTATTGTGCAGCCCCCGAGATGCTGCTGCGTGATAAGGGTGCAACGGCTGCAATGTTCTACAACCAGAAGATCGCAACGGATCATGAGATCACCGATCTGTATGAGCTTGCCGAGAACGGTGATTGGACCATGGATATCATGATCGAGTATGCAGAAAAGGTTACCATTGATATGAATGGTGACGATATTGCCAACTCCATTGAGGACCAGTTCGGTCTGTGGGGTAATGGTCGTGATATGCTGTACCACCTGTTTGCAGGTGCGGGCCTGAAGTTTGCCGAGATCGACGACGAGGGTTATCTGCAGCTCAACATCGGTAATGATGAGACCATTATGGTATGGCAGGATATTCTGGACTTGGTTGTCTACACCGATTTCTACAGCAATAATGCAATGAAGGGTGTGGAGATGCCCGAGGGCTTTGACCTGTTCGTCTCCGACGGCTGTCTGTTCCGTATTGACATGGTGAAGGACGTTCTGGATCTGCGTAATATGGAGTCTATGTACGGCGTTCTGCCTGTGCCGAAGTATGACGAATATCAGGATAACTACTCCTCCCTCGTCTGGATGCACCACGACTCCGTGCTCTCCATCCCCGGCAGCGTGACCAATCTGGACGTGGTCTCTACCGTGCTTGAGCACATGAGCTATATCTCTTATTATGACGTATATCCCATCTTCTACGATACCATTATCCTCGGTAAGTCTGCACGCGACGAGCAGTCCAAGGAAATGCTGGAGCTGATCTTCCAGACCCGTTCCTTTGACCCCGGTCAGTATTGGCTGACCGCCGAGCTGCATGGCGGCAGCGGTTTCTTGACCATCTTTGAGAATGGAAAGACCAACATTTCCTCTCTGTGGGCATCTCTGACCACCATGACCGAGTCGGCAGTTGAGGAATTCAATGAGATGATCGACGATATCGGTTGATCCGTCATACATATTTGGCAGATCGCTTTGCGAAGGCAGAGCGGTCTGCCAATCTTGTTTTCGTCATAATGCACAAATTCGGTGAATTTATTTGTACAATGTGTAGATTGACACAGGAGCTTTTTTTATGGTAAAATATATCATAATATACTGCAATGCAGACTTTTTACAGGAGGTTTGATACATGAGTGATACTTGTAGACGGATATTAGCTTTTTTGCTGGCAATGGTGCTGTGCTTGGGCACACTTGCTCTTGTATCCTGCGCCGATGAATCGCAGGAAGGGGAGGACCCCGCCGGCACGGAGAACAGCGAGCAGCCGGAAAATCCCGGCGAGGAAGAGGAGCCGCGCCTGCCTATTGATTATCTGCCGACCGACAAGAGCTACGGCGGCGCGCAGGTGCATTTTCTGGAGTGGTCTGCCAACGGTCAGACAGATGTCGGCTCGGGTTGGATTCCGTGGGAGGAGTGTGACGTAGACGATTACGACGGTGATGCGATCAACAGTGCAATCTACGACAGAAACCGTCTGACCGAGGAGACATATGACGTTGTGATCAGCAAGGAGTACGTCAGCGTAGACGGATCTCCGACCTATACCACCAGCGTTCGTAACAATAACTCCTCCGGTGACGATGCGTATCAGATGATTACGCTGCGCACGGGCGGTATTTCGACCTTGGTCATGGAGAATCTGATGACCAATATGTACGAGCTGGAGTATTTACATACCGATATGCCTTGGTGGAACCAAGACAGTGTGCGCTCCTTTACCTTGGGCGAAACGCTTTTCTGGGCGGCGCCCGAGATGCTGCTGCGTGATAAGGGCGGCACCGCTGCGATGTTCTTCAACCAGAAGGTTGCCGAGGATAACTCCAGCATCGTTCCCGACCTTTATCAGTTGGTTTACGACGGCGAGTGGACGTTCGATCAACTGATTACGATCAGTGAGGGGATAGCGACTTCTCTTGACGGCAATGACATCCTTGATAGCGGTGAGGATCTTTGGGGCTGTCTTGGACAGGACGACCCTGTGTACTATTTGTTCAACGGCGCGGGCTTGAAGTTTGCGCACATTGACGACGACGGTTACATTGAATACGACTTCGGAGATGAAGAATCCATTAACATCATGGATGAAATTTTTAACAATATCATCTATGCGGAATGGTACGGTCATACCATCCACAGAACGGATGATTCAAAGACGGACGAGATATTTAAGGGAGATCTGGCGTTGTTTTCGTTTAATTGTATCAAGGGTGTGCTGGGCTTGCGTGATATGACCACCAACTACGGTATTCTGCCTACCCCGAAATACGACAAATATCAAAAGGATTATTCCTCCCTTGTCTGGGTTCACCATGACTGTGCACTGGGCATTCCCTCTGCGGTTGGCGATAAGGAAATGGTTTCCGTTATTCTGGAGTATTTGAGCTATCTGTCCTACTACGAGGTTTATCCCGTGTTCTATGACACCGTGCTTATGGGACGCTCCACGCGTGACGAGCAGTCCCGTGATATGCTGGAAATCGTGTTCCAGACCCGTTCCTTTGATCCCGGTCAGTATTGGGATCTCGGCAGCGGTCTGCACGGTGGAGAGGGATATCTGCGCCTGGCAGACACCAAAAATACCAACATTGCCTCCATCTGGGCAAAATGGGAGAGTGCCGTTGAACAGAATTTTGATGAGATCAATACGTTTGTCGATGAGCTGTCCTGAGGCTCTTGAAACTTAAACCACTATTTTTAAGGGGTGAGTCTAATGCAAAAATGCATGAAAACTCACCCCGCCGTTTTGCTTTGCGGCTGAACACCGCCATTTTTGCCTGTTATGCAGGTGAAAATGCAATATCCGTGCGGCAAAAAGCCTGACATTGGCTCCTTTGCGCAGCCTCAGACTGTAGACCAAAGCATTCTCCACCCAACACGGTGGGGCGAAAACCCATAAAATGATCCTTTTGAAAAAGCTTTTTAAGGATTCTTAAGGTGCTTTTTCTCGAAAAAGCACCTTAAGTGGGGTTTGGGGCAAAGCCCC
>JAFTJZ010000041.1 GCA_017456145.1 Clostridia bacterium | reverse complement strand
CTGCCCCAAGCCCCGCCAAAGGGACTTTTTTGAAAAAAAGTCCCTTTGGAAACCCAAAAAACTTGAAGAAATGTTTGGTGTGCTTAGAACGGTATTGCTGAAAATTCAGCCGACAAATGGATACAAGGTTTTTTGAAGGGGACGGGGATTTTTTCTAAAAAAGTTTCCCCGTCATCCATTAACCATACGGAGGTTATCATGCAACTTTTAGATACGATTGCCGCCATCTCTACTCCCCATGGAAAGGGCGGCGTTGCCATGCTGCGCATCAGCGGCGAGGGGGCGATCCGTGTTGCGGCGCACGTATTCCGACCCGCGTCGGGGCAAGCCCTTGATGCGCTCCCACCCCGCCATGCCGCCTATGGGCAGATCCTTGCCCCCGATGCAGACCCTGCCGCATCATGGGTCGCCGTGGATGACGGCATCGCTACCATCTATCGTGCTCCCGCCTCCTTTACCGGTGAAGATACCGTTGAAATCTGTTGCCACGGCGGTATTCTCATGACGCAAACCGTCCTGCAAGCGTTGCTTGCTGCCGGTGCGCGAGCAGCAGAGGCGGGAGAATTTACCCGTCGCGCCTATTTGAACGGCAAGATGGGGCTGAGTGCCGCACAGTCTCTGGGGGCGCTGCTGGAGGCGGAAAACCGTGCCCAGCTGACGCTGGCTCATGCGGGGATCCATGAGACAGTGGAGAAAAAAACACGCGCAATTTATGAGGATTTGCGGGCTGTGATGAGTCAGGTGCTGGTCTGCATCGATTTCCCCGAGGAGGATCTTGCCGACATGGGGCGCGAAGAGATGTATGATCGCATCACCTGTTGCGCAGGGGCGCTGGAGTCGCTTGCCGGAACTTATCGTACGGGTCACGCCGTGGCTGAAGGGATCCCCACCGTCATTTGCGGTCAGACCAACGTCGGCAAAAGCTCGCTGTACAATCGTCTGGTGGGGCGGGATGCCGCCATTGTTACCGAAATTGCGGGGACAACGCGGGATATTTTACAGGAGAGAGTCACGGTCGGCGGCGAGGTGACGCTGCTTTTGCAGGACACGGCGGGACTGCGGCAGGCAAGTGATACGGTGGAGAAGATCGGCATCGATCGCGCTCACGCCGCCATGGATCGTGCGGAGCTGATCCTTGCCGTGTTTGACGGTAGTCGGGACTTAAGCGAGGACGAGAAAGCATTGGTTTCCGACCTTTCCCGCCGCGCACAGGGCGGACAGGCTGTTTTGACCGTTTGCAACAAGAGTGATCTGACCATGGCAACCGATGTTGCGCTGCTGCGCACCTTGGGAGAGCCGATCCTGCTGTCTGCTGCCACGGGCTCGGGACTGGAGGATCTGACGGAGCGGATCCGTGCGCTGTTTATCGATGGACAGATCGATATGCGCAACGATGCGGTCATTGCTACGGCGCGGCAGCATGCGGCTTGCCTGCGGGCATTGTCCTCCCTGCGCAGTGCCTTGTCAGGGCTGCAGGCAGGCGTGGCGCTTGATCTGTGCTGTGTTGATATTGAGGGGGCAATGTCTGCGCTCTCGGAATTGGACGGCAGAGCGGTGGACGAGGACATCGTCAATGAGATCTTTGCACATTTTTGTGTGGGAAAATGAAACCGCAACCGGCGGTTGTAGGAATTTTATGGTAAAATGTCGTACCCGAGGCGAGATGCTGTGCGAAGAAACGGCAGATACAACCGACAGTTGTAGAAATTTTTGGCCGATTTGCCGTCATCCAACGGACAGTATGTTGTTTTTTGCCCGCCGTTGTGTTATAATGAGGGCAAGATAACCGGTTATTAAAACACAACAGAGGAGGCAACATGAACATTCAAGAAAACGTATCAAACAACCTGAAGAAATATCGAAAGGAAATGGGTCTGAGCCAAGAGGCGCTGGCAGAGCGGCTGGGCTTGAGCTCGCAGGCGGTGAGCAAGTGGGAGTGTATGCAGTCCATCCCGGATATTGATGCCATCGTTGCGCTCAGCGAGCTGTTTGGTATTACCATCGACAAGCTGCTGCTGGATCGTGACCCCGAGGTGATCTACCGTGAAGCAGAGGGGGCGTCCGCTCGCGTGAGCGTTTTTGACAAGCTCCCCGATGACGGTGTGCTGCGTGTGCTGCAGTTCAAAGGAAAAAGGCTGCTGCAGCAGGACGAGATGGATCCCGAGGTGTATATTCCGCTGCGCATCGATCATACGGCTCAAAATGTGATCAATGTAATCATTGACGGCAATGCGCATTTTGAAGGCGAGGTCTGCGGCAATATCTCCTGCGGGAATATTGTGGGCGTGCTGCGCTGCGAGGGCAATATTTCCGGTGGCAATATCGGAGAGATCAGAGCGTGCGAGGGTGATATTTCCTGCGGTAACGTCGGGCACATCGACAGCTGCGAGGGCGACATTTCCTGCGGCAACGTAGAGACCGTTGAAATGTGTGAGGGCGATATGGATTGCAGAGACGTGCAGAGCATCAACGTCTGCGAGGGTGACATTTCCTGCGGCGCGGTCGGGCAGATTGTCAGCTGCGAGGGTGACATTGATTGCGGTGACGTGGACGTGATCAGCAACTGCGAGGGTGACATCGATTGCGGCAGCGTAGACGTCATCAACAACTGTGAGGGCGATATTTACACCTGACGCAGATAAGATCAATCGATTTTCGGGGAGGTGGACCGATGACCCGCTTGCGCGCGCTGTGGGCAAGATATAAACAGCTTTTTCTCTGCTGTGTCATGGTGGCAGCGGTCTATCTTGTGCTGTTTGCGCTGGGGATCGGCTGCCCGATCAAGTACGTTACGGGGATATCCTGTCCCGGCTGCGGAATGACGCGGGCGTGTCTTGCCGCATTACGGCTGGATTTTGACGCGGCGTTTACGTATCATCCGTTATGGGTGACGCTGCTGCCCGTCGCTTTTGCAGCGCTGTTTTTCTACGCCAAGCAAAAAAAGAAAGCACTCATCGTGCTTGCAGGACTTTTTGTGGCGGCGATGCTTGCGGTTTATGGATATCGGCTGCTGTTTACTGAGAGCGAGATCGTCGTTTTCACCCCCGCAGACGGGTGGCTGCTGCGGAGAGGATATTGATAAAAAAGGATAAGTGTGAATCGTAACGACTCATGCTTATCCTTTTTATTCCAAGCTTTTTGATGGGGCGGGCAAATTTTTCTAAAAAAGTCTCCCCGTTTTCCTGTATAGCGATTACTTCTTCAGCTCCGAAAGTGCTTGCTCGTATTGTGCGTCGTTCGGCGCGCTGCCGTGCCAGGATGCCTTATTTTCCATGAAAGAGACGCCCTTACCCTTGACGGAGCGAGCGATGATGACAGTGGGCTGTCCCTTGGTTGCGTCAGCCTCCTTGAGCGCCGATTCGATCTGATCGAAATCGTGTGCATCGATGGAGATAACGTGGAATCCGAACGCCTCAAACTTCTCAGCGTAAGGGGTGGGATTCATGACCTCGGTGATGTCTCCGTCGATCTGCAGACCGTTCCAGTCCAGAATGATGCAAAGATTGTCCAGCTTTCTGTGGGCGGCAAACATACAAGCCTCCCAGACCTGTCCCTCCTGACTTTCGCCGTCGCCCACGATGGTGTAGGTGCGGTAATTCTTACCCGCGATCTTGGCGGCAAGCGCCATACCGCAAGCGGCAGAGATGCCCTGACCGAGTGAGCCGGTCGTCATATCGACACCGGGGGTGTTCTTCATGCTGGGGTGACCCTGCAGATGAGAGTCAATCTTGCGCAGCGTTATCAGGTCCTCTCGGGGGAAATAACCTCTCTCGGCAAGTGCGGCGTAGAGCACGGGGGCGGCGTGCCCCTTGGAGAGAACCAAGCGGTCGCGATCCTCCCATGCGGGATTTTGGGGATCAATATTCATATGTACGAAATAGAGATACGTCATGATCTCTGCGATGGACAGGGAGCCTCCGGGATGTCCGGATTTAGCGGCGTGTGTCTCTTCGATAATATCAATGCGAATGTTGTTGGCGATGGTTGCCAGCTGCTCGCGGGTGTAGCTTGTTTGCATGGTGGTACTCCTTGCTTTTTTTATCTTCTTATATTATACCGCGTTCGCACACAAATGTCAAGGGTAAAGTGATACGGGGGAAACTTTTTTGGGAAAAAAGTTTCCCCCGTCCCCCCTTCAAAAAACTTTGTATCAATTTTTTGGCAAAGGCTCCAGCGGTTCTGTTCTATATGAGCATAGCGAAAACTCATGTGGGGAAAATGATTTGAGTTTTTTGAAGATTCTAAAGAAACTTTTTTCAAAAAAGTTTCTTTAGCGGGGGTTGGGGCAGCGCCCCAACTTCTTCTTTTCTTAATTCTTAATCCATCACTGCGAAGACGACGTGCTCGATCTTGCGGATCTCGGTCAAAAGGGCAAAGGGGTCCTTGATCTTGCGGGCATTTCTACCGATGGTACGCAAGCGGATGCCGATGTGGGTACTGTCGCCGCTCAGCGGCGCGGTCACCTCAATGTTGAGCATCAGCGGGCAGGTGTCGTGCAGAGCGCCCATGACGGTGTTGACGGCGGTCAGCTGGTCGATCTCCAAGTATATATTGACCTCGGCCTTTTGCGTTGACTCCATGTAGGGGAGCAGAGCAAAGATGAGCAGCAGCACGCCGGTGGTGATCAAGGGGATTTCACAAAATCCGTAGCCGTAGCAAAGACCGATGATACTGGTCGCCCACAGCCCGGCGGCAGTGGTCAGACCCTTGACGGTAAAATCGCGCTTGATGAGAATGACACCTGCGCCCAGAAAGCCCACGCCGGTGAGTACGTTGGCGGCGATACGGGTGCCATCCGAGCCGATCATGGTATTGAGATGCAGGTCGGTCATGGCAGCCATGGTGGCGCCAAGGCAGACGAGAATGTGCGTACGCAGACCTGCAGAGCGGCCGTGACGTCCGCGCTCAAAGCCGATGAGGCTGCCGGAGAGCATCGAGAGTGCGAGCTTGATCAGCAGGCCGATCAGCTCGGGAGCTTGGTTGACGTAATTCGAAATATAGGTAGTCATAATATCCTCCTCTTGGTATGTCAGAGCTGCTGCGCCCATCGAATGGCGTGATCGATCCATGGGGCTGCAACCGGGGACAGGAGCGCAGGATTACCGACCCACGTCCGCTCATCACAAAGGGAGAGCCCGTGTTCCCCGTGAGGATAGATATGACACTCAAAGGGGATCTTGCAGGCCGACAGTGCCATGGTATACAGAAGTGAATTTTGCACGGGTACGACGGGGTCGTCTGCGGTATGCCAAAGAAAGGCGGGTGGTGTGTCGTTGTCTACCCAAAGATCAGTGGAAAACTCGCGCAGAGCTTCGTCGGAGGCGTTGGGGTCACCGCACAAGGTCGAAAACGAGCCGCGGTGTCCATATTCGCCTGACGAAATGACGGGATAGCAGAGAATGGCGCCGTCGGGACGACCGAGGCGAACGTCATCGTCGCCGAAGTGCTCAACAAATGCCTGCTTGACGGCGTTGTGCTTATACATGGTGGCGGCGGCAGATGCGCAGTGACCGCCCGCAGAAAAGCCGGTGATGAAAATGCGATCGGGTCGGACATTCAGTGCCGCTGCGTGCTCACGGATATAGCGGATGGCACAACAGGCTTGAATGAGGGGGGTATAATTTGCGGCGTTGGCTCCGACACCGTAGTGCAGGATGAATACCTGAAAGCCTGCGGCAAGGTACTGCAGTGCGACGATCTCATCCTCGCGCCCGGACAGATTGAGGTAGCCGCCGCCGGGACAAACGATCACAGCGCGGCGGGGGGGTACGCCCGGGATATTTTCCTGATGTCGGTAGAGGGTCAGACCGCAATGCTCTGCGGCAGGATAAATGGGAAGTTGTTCGATTTTCATATAAGCCTCCAATGATTTATTTTTGCAGAGCAAGCTGCACGATATATTCACACAGATCTTCGTAGCACAAGGCTGCGTGTGCAGCCATTTGGGGTAAGAGGCTGGTGGGAGTCATGCCGGGCAGGGCATTGGCCTCCAGACAGTAGGCAACGCCGGCGGCATCGAGAATGTAGTCAAAGCGGGCGTAGCAGTTCAGCTGCAGTGCAGCAAAGCTGCGGGCGGTCAGCTCGGTGACGTAGGCACACTCTGCCTCGGTCAGCGGGGCAGGACACAGCTCCTCGGTCAAGCCCGCTTGGTATTTGTTTTTATAATCGTAAAAGCCCTCCTTGGGAATGATCTCCATGGGGGGGAGCGTCACACCCTGCAGATAACCGACGGTCAGCTCGCGGCCGACGATTCTGACCTCGGCAAGCAGCCGCTGCTCATATTTTGCGCCGAGCGCAATGGCGTCCCGGAGCTGCTTGTCGTTCTCAACGATGGAGACACCGACGCTGGAGCCGCAGGAGCAGGGCTTGATCACGCAGGGCAGACCGATCTCGGACAAAATCCTTTGATATGCCCCCTCGTCGTTAGGATCAAAGACGATGCCCTTCGGCGTGGGGATCCCTGCGGCAGTGAGCAGCTTTTTTGCAATATCCTTATCCATGGACAGCATGGCGCCCAAAGCTCCCGTACCCGTATAGCGGATGCCGAGGCAATCGAGATACCCCTGCAGCCGCCCGTCCTCGCCCGCATCTCCGTGGAGTGCGTTGTAGACGACATCGGCACTGCGGCAAAGCGCAGCGACGTTCTTCCCCACCAGCGCGTCGCCTTGGTCGGCGGTTTCCCGCAGTGCGGCGAGATCGGGCTCGGCGGTCTTGACGCTGTGCGTGGGGTAGGGTGTGGTTTGGAAAAGGGCTGTCGGGTCGGCGGGGAGCGTTGTGCCAAGATACGGATCGAGCAGCAGTACGCGGTGCCCGCGGCGGATCAAAGCATTGGCGATCAGCGACCCCGATGTCAGAGAAACGTCACGTTCGGGCGAATATCCGCCCGCAAGTACGACAATGTTCATATGTGATCTCCTTTTTGGATGGTGTTTGCTATAGTATATGAGGGGAGTGGTGTAGATGGCAGGGCGCTGCCCTGCACCCACCAAAAACTATCTTGAAAGAAAATTTCCGGACTTCAAAGAGCGTTCGAATAATATTGATCAATCGTTACGGTTCTGTTTTGCCCGCGCGACTTTGTTATCCATGGACTCGCCTCGCTGCGGCTCGGTCACGATACGCCACCGGCGTGTCATTCACTTCCCCTTGCGTTGTTTCGTGTACAAAACGCAATGGTAACGATCGAAGTTTTTTGAAGATTGTTAAGAAACTTTTTTTCAAAAAAGTTTCTTAACCGGGGTTTGGGGCAGCGCCCCAACATCCCATGTTACCCACGCGACGCGGTCGTTGCCGCCGTAATCGCGGGTGATGCGACAATCGGCGCCGATGCTTGCTGCAAGCGTACGCAACGCCTCTCCTTGATCGTAGCCGATCTCGAAGAGAAAGCAACCGCCTGCCTTGAGTGCGGTACGATAATCGGGGGCAAGGATGCGGCGATAGAACCGCAGACCATCCTCGCCGCCGTCCAGCGCCATGCGAGGTTCTCTTTGCGTCTCGGGTGGAAGGGCAGCAAGATCCGCGGTGGGAATGTATGGCGGATTGGAGATGATAATATCAAATTTCCCCAGTGTGGGGAGAAAGTCGGGAATAAGCACGTCACCGCACAAAAGAGTCAGGCGGTCGTTGCCTACGCCGTTGCGCGCGGCGTTTCTTTTTGCCAGTGCAAGCGTGGGCTCGGAGAGCTCCAGTGCCACGCAGGATGCGTCTGCTCTCTCGCAGAGCAGAGAGATGGCGATACAGCCGCTGCCTGTGCAAAGATCGAGAATACGTCCCCCGCGCGGCAGATGGCGCAGTGCCTCCTCGACCAAGCATTCAGTGTCGGGGCGGGGAACCAGACAATCGGGGCTGACCTCGTATTCCTGCCGCCAGAAGGACCACGTACCAAGAATATATTGCAGCGGCTCTCGCATCTCGCGACGCTCCAACGCACGAAGGAGTACGCCTTCGGGATCGGGGATGGAATGATCGGGGTGAATGCGCAGCACGTTTTCATCAAGGCCTGCAAAATGCGCAGCCAATAACCGTGCCTCCCCGGCGGCGTTGTCGATGCCGGCGGCAGCAAGCCGGTCAATGAGTACCTGATACGTCATGTGACCTCCTTGAAATGAACAAAACCCGCCCGAGGTGATGCCCCGGACGGGAGTGTGTTTGAATTGACTCTACGTCGCGGATCAGTCGCAAACGTAAGGCAGCAGTGCTACCTGACGAGCACGCTTGATTGCGGTATTCAGCTCTCTCTGGTGCTTAGCGCAGGTGCCGGTAACACGGCGGGGCAGGATCTTGCCGCGCTCGCTGATGCACTTTCTGAGTCTGCCGGTGTCCTTGTAGTCGATGAAATCAACCTTGTCTGCGCAGAAAACGCAAACCTTTCTTCTTCTTCTTACTGCAGGACGGGGAGCACGAGCTGCGGGAGCAGCTGCAGCGGTTTCAACCTTGGTTTCTACCTTATTATCCATTTTGATATCCTCCTATTTTCAGTATGATGTGTTCGATGCGATCGCCCGATCAGAAATTAAAAGGGCAGATCGTCATCCGTCTTGATCTCCTCGAACTTGGGAGCCGCAGCTGATGGAGCAGATGCGTAAGACGGCGTTGTGTAGGCATCCGGCGTGTAGGTCTGAGCAGAGCTGCCCTCGTTCTTGCTGTCCACAAACATTGCCTCGTCTACCACGACCTCAGTCGCGTAACGCTTTTGCCCGTTCTGATCCTGCCAGGTGCGGGTCTGCAGCGAGCCCGTCACGCAAAGCGCGGAGCCCTTGTGGAAATAGCGAGCGATGAACTCGGCGGTCTGGCGCCATGCCACAACGCTGATAAAATCGGCTTGCTGTGCTTGCGGTTGCCCATCGGCGCTCTTGGACTGATAGCGGCGATTGACTGCCAGGCTGAAGGACAAGACAGAAACACCGCTGGGGGTCTGCTTGAGCTCGGGCTCGGCGCAAAGGCGGCCGCAAAGGATTACTTTGTTCAAATTCAGACTTGACATGATCGGTTATGCCTCCTTATCTTGGGGATATGCGCGGGGCATTACTCTGCGTCGGCAGCAGAGTCGACGGGAGCCTCTTCGGCAACCTCGACAGCAGCCTCGGCAGCGGCAGCCTCTGCGGCAGCAGCCTCAGCGGCAGCCTTGGCGGCAGCAGCCTCAGCAGCGCGAGCGGCAGCCTCAGCCTTCTTCTTCTCGGCGTGGACAGCGGCATCGTACTCCAGCTTTACGACCAGAGAACGGATGACAGCCTCGTCGATGTTGGCGATACGCAGCAGCTCCGCGGGGAATGCACCCTCGGACTTAAAGGTAACGACCGTGTAGTAGCCCTCGTTCATATCCTGGATGGGATAAGCCAGACGGCGTCTGCCCCATTCCGCGGTTTCAACGATCTCACCGTTTGCGGCGATCATATCCACAAACTTGGAAACGGTCGTCTTTGCGGCCTCGTCACCGTTTGCAACGCTCACGATGAACATAGCCTCATAAGAAGTCAACTTTTTTTCCATATTTTACACCTCCCTATGGACATTGAGACCGTGCGCACAGCACATAAAATTTTGCGCACGGTAAGGAGACGGGCATCAATGACACCCGTATCGAAAACATATTATATCATATTTTCGAACAATTGTCAATAGATTTTTACATTTTTTCTGCTGTTTTCTTGCGTTTTTGAAAGAAAATTCCTCCCCGCACGGGCGGGGAGGGTAAGATTCAATTCAGCGTCAAGGGGATAATATCTTCGTCGGTCAGAAATGGCTTGTCAAAGCGAAGATAGCCGGATTTTGACAACCTTGTATTATCATCCTGTTCGGAAAATTCGCTCTCACTTTCATAAATACTGATAAATGCGCCGTCGTCGGCAACATACACTCCCGACGGGGAAAATTCGTACGTCTCGGAATCCAACACGGTGACAGGCTCCAGGGTTACGGCATCTAAAATATGCATCGCGACCCTGTATTGAGAAAACACGTTGAACAGCACGACGTCTTTTGGAATGTTCGGAGCGTCAAGCCGATATTCTCCACTTTGTCCGTTTCTGATCGCCGCGGCGATTGCCGGGCCGCTGGTGAGCGTCAGATAGCTGTAGGCGTATTCGGGAGCGTCTTCGTAATAGTACACGTAATTTCCCATGCAACCGCCTTCAGTGATCCGCTCTGCGATCAGCTCCGGCTCGGCTTGCTCCTCGGTGATATCTACACGATAGAAATCATATATCTCAAAATCCTTGTATGTCTGCCCGTACTGCTCGCAAAGAGCAATGACATCGTCGGATACATAGAGACGTTCTTCGCCGACCTTTTCCTTATAGTAGGCATATCCGCCGTGGACGTTCGTATAGGTCGACATGGTTTGCTCCAAGGTCAGTCGCTCACGTGAGAGGTCGAGACTGTATACGATACCGTCGCTTGGCGACGCCATACAATATAGGGTATCACCAATCGCGTACCGCGGTGAGATGGTCTTTTTGTAAGAGCCGACGGTACGCAGCTGTTTGGTTTGAGTGTCCAGTATATAGAGTGCGACCTCCGTTTCCTCATTCTCGTTGAGGATGTAGCATGGGAAGTATATTTCCTCGGTTTTGGGATCAATGCTTATGGTTCCGGGAAAGCGCAAAAGCTTTTCACATAAAATTTCGACCTTACCGGAAAAGTAATGGTACCGAATGATCTGGTGGTTGCTTATTCCTTCCCGCAGCTGTTCCGGTGTCCCGTCACCGGTAACTTCATACAAGTTGCGGGAAATGTAAAACACCAAATCCTCCTTTGTCGAAGAGGGAGAGACTGCGATCAGGGTAGCCCGTTTGAGAATGTTCTCCGCGCAGTGTTCACTCGTGTGATCGCACAGGGGGTCGTTGCACGCTGAGAATATCTCTCCGGTTTCCAAATTGATGATCATGCCTGCCTGGGTGAACACCATACCGTTCCATACTGCATAATTATTTGCATGAATGAGATCTCTGTATCCATCTTCCTCGCTTTGGTCAGCATCGTTCGTGTTGATAGATGATATGTCGGGAATCTCATCTGAAATCGGCGTACAGGAAGAAAAGAGCAGGCAGATCAGAATAAACAGAATCGGCAGCTTGTATTTTGACATTTATATTCCTCCTTCATTTTTCTGTTGACATCGATGTGTCCGAGATGCGTGGCGAACGGGCGCAGCATCAATCCGGCGTCAAGGGGATAATATCCTCGTCGGTCAGAAATGGCTTGTCGTAGGGAATAAACCCGCTGAAATAGCTTGGCGCATTTATTCCGAGGTAATCCTCGGGTGCGTAGTTGTAAAATTGGGCAAATACGCCTTCGCTTGAAGTCTGCAAATCAATATTCAACGTCTGATATTGTGTCAAATCGATGACGGTCACGGTTTCCAGCGTTTCATCATCCAATATGTAAATCGTACTGTCGTGTGCAGTGAATTTATGCATCAATTTCGCATCGGATGAAACATTGGGGTCATCTAATGCGTAATTGATCGCATTTTCATATAGCACGCTGCAATGATATTGCGGAGCAGATGCAATGTAGGAGATATAATCTCCTGCTGCGAAACCGGACGCAATACGCGATGCAACCAATTCGGGCTCTCCGTCTTCCTTGGTAATGTCCAGTCGATAAAAATCGTAAATAGTAAAATCCTGATAAGGAGCTATGCCATATTGTTCCGAAAGTTTGATCAGATCATCGGGAACATAGAGTCGTTCGGTGCTGACAGCCTCTTGATAATATAGGTACCCGTTGAGTATATTATATCCCTGATATCCGGTATTTTCCGGAACAGGCTCCTTTGCCGAAAGATCGATACGGTATATATATTTTCCATATCCGTACAAAACGTCACCTTCCGCATATAGGATTTTAAGCTCGTCGAGCGAGGAAAGAATCACCCGATTCTCATCGGTAATGCCGTTCACGACGCATAATACCTGTTCTGTTTCATCATCCTCGTTGACGATATATGCCATGTAGTAAATATCCTCAGTCAAGGGGTCAAGTGTCCAGACACCCGCAGGACGCAGCATGTTCTCCCGAATGACTTCTTTCTCCCCTGTGAAATAATGATAACGAATCAGCTGATGATTTGCCAAAGCAACCATGTTGACAGTATCGATCTGTGTCTCGGACAGAGACATATAGATAACCATATCCTCTGTAGTTGAAGATGGCGATACCACAAAATAACTTGCGTCTTGCATAAGACGGACCGCACAGGTTTCCTTACTGTGGTCGGTGCAAAAGGGGTCATTACACATGGAAAAGACTTCCCCCGTGCTCAGTGAGGTCACCGTTCCGCTTTTGCTAAAGGCCATGCCGTTCCATACATATTGTAAACGCGATGCGTGTATCATATTTCTGTTGTGATTGCTTGGGCTTTCATCACTTGTTTCTTCTGTCGGGACTGACGGGGCGGGAGAATCCGAAATGCTGTTCGAAATCGGCGTACAGGAGGAAAAGAGCAGGCAGATCAGAATAAACAGAATCGGCAGCTTGTATTTTGACACTTATATTCCTCCTTCACATTTTTAATATTGACATCGACGTGTCCGAGATGCGTGGCGAACGGGCGCAGCATCAATCCGGCGTCATGGGGATAATATCTTCATCGGTGAGGATATTCTTACTGAAAGGGATAAATCCGGTAAATGATTTGGGAAATCCCTTGCCGTCCAAATAATCTTCCAAGGAATGACCATAAAATTGTGCAACAATGCCTTCGCTTTGCAAACTCGGAATTATTCCAAAGAGGTAATATTGTTCCAGATCGATGACAGTAATGGGTTCCAATGTATTGGCATCCAAAACATGAAGTGTGCTGTCATGTTCGGAGAATGCGTGGAGCAGTCTTGCTCCCACGGGGACATTGGGATCATCGAGCGAATAGGCATTTTGTCCGCCTGTGCTGTTTCTCGAATCGCTCCAGAAAAAGCTGGTATGATATCGCGGCTCGGCCTCCAAATACCAAATGCAATTGCTCGCGGCAGAGCCGCTTGCTACGTGCTCTGCAATCAATTCGGGCTGTGCATCTTCTTTGGTTATGTCCTTGCGATATAGATTGAAAAAATCATAATCTGCATATGCAGGTACACCGTATTCTTCGGAAACTGCGATGATATTGTCAGGCGCATAAACTCGCTCGCTGCCGATGTTCTCCATATAATATAAATATCCGTCAACAATGCGATTACCCTGATACCCCGTTGGCTCAAAAACCGGTTCTGCTTTTGAAAGATCAATGCGATAAAACATATCGACCCCACGGCAATACAAAATATTTTCTCTCGCATACATTGGACTGTATTCATGAGATGTCGTTGTGACGATGCGGTTTTTACCGGTAATACCGTTCAAAATACAGAACGCCAGTTGCTGATCTCCGTTTTTATCAACAACATATGTTGTATAATAGATATCCTCGGTCAGAGGATCTATCGCAAAGCTGCCGACAGTCCTCAGTAAATTTTCTCGCAGTATCTCAAGCGCACCTGTGTAATAATGATACCGAAGAATTTGGTGATTGGCCATTGCCTGATACTCCTGATCTTTTTCGTTGCCGGTTACGACGTGTTGCACACGTGCGATATACATGATCAGATCACTCTGCGTCGAAGAAGGGGAAACCGCAAAATCACTGACACTTTTTAAGATATTAACGGCACAAGTGCTGTCTGTATGATTGGTACACAAGGGATCGTTGCACGCAGAAAACGATTCACCGGTCGTTAGATCAACAACAATACCTTCTTTGGTAAAAGCAGTACCATTCCATATAACATGTGTATAACTTGCAGGGGTCATATTTCTTGAAGTGCTTTCAGGGGACGGCGAGACGGTATTGACCTCAGAAGGGGGGGCAGAGGGATTGTTTGAAATCGGCGTACAGGCAGTGAATAAAAGACACGCACATATAAATAATAATATGTATTTAAGCATCAAACACATTTCTCGATGTTTCGTTATGTACTGTATCTGTACGAATGCTACCATCAATTACACCTCGATAATATAGGTTGTTGGCTTTGTCTAAAGTTTCTATATAATGCGGCACCTCCGCATTTTTGCGGTATCAAATTCGTTTGTTTCATGGGGCGCGAGGGGCGCTGTTCAAAGTCGTAAAAAGCAGCGCGTACAAGTCCCGACTTTTTTCAGACTTGTACGCGCCAATCGCTATATGTTAGTTTCCCTTTCCAAAGCTCGATGCCAAGGGGCAACACGGCGCAGCACAAGTATGCCTGAAAACATTGGCCTTGCGCACGGTGCTCACCCCATTTCTCTGCTTTGAAAGCAGCAACATATATATCTTCACCCATATTATAACATAAAAATTTATATATGTCAATACTATTTCCGCGGACATGCTTGATATTTTTGTTGAAAAAGCGCATGGACGCGGTGCTTTGTCCAAGAGAGTCGCGAGTTGCAGAAGAAATTTCTTGCTCCGGGCAGGGATCGGATGCGCGGGGTGAAATCGTCGGCGAGAATTGTCCATTGTTTATTGACAAACGCGGAGAAGTGGTGTATAATAATCGCAGAAAAATGCCCCGGTGTGGCGCAAAATTCCGTATAACAGGAGAACGCTATGTTTCACGTCGAAAAGGTCAAAAACGATTGCATCCGCTGGATCCGAGATTTTTTTGAGCAGAACGGAAAGGGCTGTAATGCCGTCGTCGGCATTTCGGGCGGCAAAGACAGCTCAGTCGTCGCGGCGTTGTGTGCAGAGGCGCTGGGACGGGAGCGCGTGATCGGCGTACTGATGCCCTGCGGAGAGCAGCACGATATCGATTGCGCCCATGCGCTGGTCGATCATCTGGGGATCCGTCACTACGTTGTTAACATCAAGGATGCTGTGCAGGGCGTCATGGATCATCTGCCCGCAGACCTTACTCTGACCGAGCAGACAAGGAACAACATCGCCCCCCGCATCCGCATGACGACACTGTACGCTGTTTCACAGAGCTGTAACGGGCGCGTTGCCAATACCTGCAATCTCTCGGAGGATTGGGTGGGTTATTCCACCCGCTACGGAGATTCTGTTGGTGATTTCAGCCCGCTGTCCCATCTGACCGTGGCCGAGGTCAAGCAGATCGGCTACGCTTTGGGACTGCCGCGTGAGCTGGTCGATAAACCCCCCATCGACGGGCTGTGCGGCAAGACCGACGAAGATAATCTCGGGTTCACATATGCCGAGCTGGATCGGTATATTCGCACGGGAGAGATCGAGGACTTGGAGAAAAAGGCGCTGATCGATCAAAAGCACGCCGCAAATCTTTTTAAGCTGGCGCTGATGCCCGCCTTTATGCCCGATTCGGATGAGCTTTGCGGCGGGTGATAATGCTCTGCGGAAAGAAAGGATTTTATCATATTTATGCCTTACAGAAGAACGTTTTTACATACCAGCACACATAAAAATTCCAGCACCTACCGCCACTCCCATTCCTCGGCAAAAGTCATTGAGATGACAGAGGGGCCGCTGTTCACCAAAATTCTGGTATTTATCCTGCCGCTGATGGTGACCAATCTGCTGCAGGTGCTTTACAACGCCGCCGACATGGTGGTCGTTTCACTCTCAAGTGAGCCGGATGCGGTCGCCGCGATCGGTACGACGGGTTCGTTTATCAATCTGGTCGTGAATGTTTTCGTCGGCTTTGCCACGGGGGCAAACGTCATTGTGGCGCGCCATCTGGGGGCAAAGGAGGAGGCACGTGCCTCCCGCGCCACCCACACGGCGCTGGTCATGAGCCTGATCTTCGGGTTTGCCAGCGGCATTCTCGGCCTGTTTATCTCCCGCCCCGTGCTCACGCTGATGGGGGCTCAGGGAAAGCTGCTCGATCTTGCCACGACGTATACCGTCATCTATTTTTGCGGTGTGCCCTTCATCTCTCTGACCAATTATCTCATCGCTATCTTCCGTGCCAAGGGAGACACCCGAACCCCCCTGTACATATTGTCGGCATCGGGGCTGGTCAACGTGGTGCTCAATCTGTTTTTCGTGCTGGTCGTCGGGCTTTCCGTTGAGGGTGTTGCGCTGGCGACGCTGATCGCCAATGCGGTCTCAGCTGTTTTGCTTGCCGTCCGATTGTCTGCGGACGAGGGGGCTTGTCGTTTTTCCTTCAAGCAGCTTTGCCTGGACGGCAAAGCATTCCGGGATATTCTGTACGTCGGTCTGCCGGCGGGGATTCAGGGATCATTGTTCTCTTTGTCCAATATGATCATTCAATCCTCTATCCTACAGGTCAACAATATGCTGTATCCCATCGACAGTGAATTTTCGCCCGTTGTGACGGGCAACGCCGCCGCGGCGAATCTGGAAGGCTTTATCTATACCGCCCAGAACTCGGTCTATCAGGCGGCCATCACCTTTACCAGCCAGAATGTCGGTGCGAAAAAGCTTGATCGCATCAAGCGCATCATGGGCTGCTGTTATCTGCTCGGATTTTTGATCTCGCTTACCGTTTCGCTGTCCATCTTCTTCTTCCGCGCGCCGCTGCTTGCTCTTTACGGAGTTACTGCGGGGGCTGCGGGGTCGCTGGAGCAGGGGGCATATGATGCCGCCATGACGCGGATGCTGTGCGTTTTTCTGCCATATGCGCTGATCTCGCTGATGGAGGTCGGCTGCGGCATGGTGCGTGGACTCGGAAAAGCTATCTCCTCCACCGTTATCTCGCTGATCGGCGCTTGCGTCTTCCGCATCGTCTGGGTGTCTACGGTGTTTCGTGCCGTGCAGACGCTCGCATCGATCTATGTCTGCCTACCCATTTCCTGGGCGCTGACGGGGTTGATCTTCCTTGGATATACGCTGACCGTTCTTGGGAAAATGATGAAAAAGCAGCGGGCGGAGCAAGCCGCGATACAGACCTTTGCTGCAGGATGATTTTTTATAAAAAAGGAGATTATCGTATGAAACACATCGTATATGCAAGCGAATATGCCGTGCTTGATAGTAACGTCTATACCGGCGGCGGTACGGATGACACCAAGGCTCTGCAAGCATTGCTGGACAGTGCGCCCGAGAGAGGGCATCTGCATATCATCATGGACGGCGCGGCGCTCATCCGCGGACTCAAGATCCGCTCCAATACCACGATCGAGTGCCTCAACTGCGACTGCGGATTTTTCCTTGCCGACGGCTCCAACTGTTCGGTCATTCAGAACGCCGACCGCGATTATTTTGAACGCAAAACCCACAATATTTCGCTCATCGGCGGTACGTATAACCACAACGCGGCAGGGCAGCAGCATCACGTTCCCGTGGATGATCCGCTGTACGAGTTTGGTGGGCCATTCAATCCCAATCTGGATATTCCCGGAAATGCGTTGGTTATCGGCATGGAATTTTACGGTATCGAGCATCTGTTGCTGCGCGACGTGGTCATCCGCAACCACCGCTCCTGGGGGTTCCTTGCCTGCAACTTTAAGCACGTGACCATTGAGGGCTGCTGGTTCGATCTGCCTGAGAAAATGTTCGCGCAGAATCAAGACGGGTTCCACTTCTGGGGACCCGGTCAGTTCCTGACCATCCGCGACGTCGGCGGTTGCGTGGGCGACGACTTTATGAATCTCGGCCCGGACGAGCATGACTGCAAGTCGGACATCACCGACGTGCTGATCGACGGTGTGACGCTGGACGAGGCGGATCAGGCGATCCGTATGCTGACGCGCGGTACGGGGAAACTGGATCGCGTGACTGTTCGCAACTTTACGGGCACCTATCACGGCATCGGGTTTTATATCAACAACTGGTTCCCGCCCCGGTTTAACTATAAGGGCGGCGAGCTGCCTCCTCCCTCCTACGGCTATTTCGGCAATATTTTTATGGAAAATATCGATCTGCGCCCCAAAAAGCCGACCTATAATCCCGATACGCCCTTTCTTTTCCAGATCGGCGGTAATATCGAGTCGCTGACGGTCAAGAATATCCGTCACCATCTGCCTGAGTACCGTTACAATCTGTTCCGCGTGGGGTATCCCTTCTATGATATGGCGTATGCGTGGGACGAGGCGCACAAGCCGCGCATCGGCACGCTGCTCATCGACGGAATGCACGTAGAGGAGTACGACAATGCGACAGCAGAGAATGATTTCATTCTTGTCAAGCAGCCGGTGGAAAACCTCATGATCCGCGATGTGGATATCATTCGCGGCGGCGATGTGACGCCAAGTGGCAGACTTTTGCGCACCCTGCCGCAAGCGGAGATCGGGATGCTTGTGATCAATCGCGTGCTGGCAAAGCGGCTGTCTGAGTTGGTTCGCGTCGAAGAGGGCAAGGTTGATCTCTACAGCGCCCGCGACATTCTGTTGCTCCAATGCGAAAGCGGGGAGCTGGTGGATGAGGGGAGCCGCGTGGGGGAGATCGTGGGATAAAAAGCATCAAGGGAAAGAGCGTCATAAATGATGTGAACTTTTTGAAGGAACGTATGTTCACCGCCAAATATGCTCTTCCTATGTAGACGTTTCGGTGCTTTCGCTTAATCACGCGAAATACCCAAAAAGAGCACCGCATAAGTGGTGTCTTCCATAAAGCAGGTTTTACCTACCGAAAACAAAAGGAGTACGGATATTTTGTTCGTACTCCTTTTCACACGCCTTGCAGGTATAGAGTGTTACACCTCTTCGGTGTATTGTCGGGCGGTGATAAGCCCCTTTACGCAAGGGAGCATTTGATTTGTGCATCCCCCAAAGTCCATCCGCTTTTCCTGACAAGCACGGCTTTTGTGTCCTCAAAAGCGGAGCCCCGCGATGGCGGGGCAATAAGAAGAATACAATTTATTTTGATTCAGCCATTTCTTTTGCTTTTGCAAGTAGATTTATATAGCGCTCATCTTCATGCACAGCATCAAACCAAGGCCACTTCGTCATCGCATCAAATATGTCGCCCTTGATTTGCCAAAACAACCACAAGTATGGTGTCCAAACGGTTGTACCATCTTCAAAGAATATATTCACTACGTAGTTCTTGTCCGTTTTGGAGATCTTTGCATTTTCAAACAGTGTCGGGGCACCCGTCTCCATTTTCTTGCCTTCGGGTATTTGTAACCACGCATCATACAATGTAAAAGCCTTTTCAAGATATATAAAGCCCTCATCAGTTTCGCCCGCACCGATCAATGCTCCTGCGGCCTTTAAGCACAAATCGGCATAACAACCGCTCCATGCTTCGGGGATGCCTCCATCATCTGAAATACATTCAAGAATTCTCATTCTATATTTCATAAGAGCAGCCGTCTTTTGTGGATTTTCAAAGAGCATACCGTTGTCTTTTTCATAATACCGCATATACTCTCTTCCTAAAAAATGCATTAAATTCAAGAGAATATTTGCAGTATTTTGCTTTTGATATTCTGCTTGTTTTCCCCTTTTCCAAAACCGCTCTTCGATACGTTCATTTTGACAAGACGAATAAAATTGTTCGCTTTTATATTGCCAATTTTTCCATTCATCATCGGGACATACGATGCTCATGCATTCCAGTGCGTTTTGACGGGTATATTCCCAAGTGCACTCTGAAATAATTTTCTCGCATACTTCTTTTAGCAACGGATAATCGCTTTGCCAACATTCTCTATTACGCAAAATTGCCATAGCCAAACACTCGCAAATTGCGAAATTCGAGGGGTACTTTTTGTAGTATTCTTTTGCCAAAACCAGTTGTTCCACCGGAAGCGAATGGTCGAATTTTGACATAAAAAATTCAACATCCGCTTGACGGCTGGTTTCATCGTTGCCGATGAGCTCGTCAACCGTTATCTTAAAATAATTTGCGATTCGAGGCAAAAGAGTAATATCGGGATATCCTCCGCGTTCCCAGTTGGAAACAGCTTGAGGAGAAACCGTCAGCGCATTGGCTAACTCTTCTTGCGTTAGCTTTAACTTTCTTCTTTCGCGGAGAATCACTTCCGCAATTTTTAATTCAGCCATAATAATCCTCCCAAATGTTTGTTAGAGGTGCGCACCTTCTGATAATATAATAGCATCAATAGCATAGAAAGTCAATAACTGCAACATTGAGTTGCCTCAAATATCGCTTGAAAAACGCAAATAACGCTTGAACAATTGCAATAAAAAAGGCACGCTTATATTTGAACGTGTCTTTTTTGAATAAATTTACTTTATGGCAGGTACACCGAGCGATGCTCTCGTTTTAACCCGTACGGAAATCTGAACCCCGTTTTGCGCCGAAAGAAAATCAGCGCTCCTACTTCGGCGTAGCGCAAAACAGCAAATGCTTACGCATTTGCGGGGCACAATTCGGTTAGAATCGGCAACACAAAAGGCACCACCTTCGGTGATGCCTTTTGTGTTGGTGAGCCAATGTCAAGCTAAATCGAACCTTTCATCTCGACAAATTGGAATTTGTTACACAGTACCAATATACGCCACTGTATATGTTGGCACAGTCAGCAAACCGTCAACTGCAAATTCATCAAAGATGGAATTGATCTCTTTCAAATACTCCTCATACCTTTCGTCACTATCACGCAAAGAGTACGAGGATGATAGCACACGGTTGATATACCCTTGTCTGTCATAGCTTTGACTGTTGTCTGCTCGGAAGAGCTCGCAGTTGCCGTCAAAGAAAGCCCAACATTTTTCATCACTGATACCATTTGAAAATCCGTGAAATTCGGGATTATACTTACGGCGCAGATCGGCAAGAGCTTTTGTGGGAGCGGCACTCTCATCACGGGAGTTATAGACAATGATAACCTTACCGTTTGGCTTTAAGATCCGGTTGCATTCTTTCTTGAAAGCATCGGCATCAAACCAATGAAATGCCTGTGCAGCAGTAATAAAATCAATGCTTTCATCGAGAAGACTCGTATTGCTATCCGCTCCATGAATAGAGGTAAAGTTTTTGTTTTCGGAAAGCTTTTCCTCTGCTTTTTTTCGCATATCTTCATTCGGCTCAACGGCATACACAAGGTAG
>JAFTJZ010000040.1 GCA_017456145.1 Clostridia bacterium | reverse complement strand
GATGCTCGAGCTCATCGTCATCGTCGTGATGGTGGCAGCAGCAATCGGGATCGTCACACTCGTCCTCATCGTGATCGTGATGATGGTGGTGGTGATGGTGGTGCTCATGCTCATCGTCATCGTCGTGATGGTGGCAGCAGCAATCGGGATCGTCACACTCGTCCTCATCGTGATCGTGATGATGATGGTGGCGATGCTCCTCCTCGGCGGCAGCCTGCAATCTGGCAAGCTCCTCCTCGATGGTATCACGGCGCTCCATGGCGGCGAGCAGCTGCTTACCGTCCAGCTCGTCCCACGGGGTCGTTACGATGACGGCGGTGGGATTCTTTTCACGCAGCAATGCCACACAGGCGGCGATCTTCTCATCGGACATCTGCTGTGTATGGCTGAGCACGATGCAGCCCGCGTTTGCGACCTGATCGTTAAAAAATTCACCGAAGTTGCGCATATACATCTTGGCCTTCTTAGCATCGACCACCGTGGTAAAGCCACCGAGCACCGCGCCCGCGGCATCGGCTCCCTGCACCGCACGAATGACATCGGACAGCTTGCCGACACCGGAGGGCTCGATCAGAATACGGTCGGGGTGAAATTGCTCGATCACCTGCCCCAGCGCCGTGCGGAAGTCTCCGACCAGCGAGCAGCAGATGCAGCCCGAGTTCATCTCGGTGATCTCGATGCCCGCCTCGCGCAAAAATCCACCGTCAATGCCGATCTGCCCGAATTCATTCTCGATCAGCACCAATTTCTCGCCGGCATAAGCATCCGTCAGCATCTTGCGAATCAGCGTCGTCTTTCCCGCGCCGAGAAAGCCGGAAAAAATATCAATTTTAGTCATGGTTTTATCTTCCTTTCATGCTCAAAATTATCCAGTATATATTTTACGCTTTTTTACGCAAAAAGTCAACCTTTCCGATGCAAAAAGAACAAAAAATTAAAAATTCTTTACGATATAACACTTTGTTCACAATTTGTTCATTGTGTGTTCATGATTTTGTGGTTAGATATAGGGTAAGTAATTAGAATTGCTCAAAATGGGTTTTTCACAGAAAAAACTCTCTTTGACATCATCTCGGAGGAACACCTAAAATGAAGATCGGAGTTATGGTTGAAAGCTTTCGGCTTGGTTTTCGCCAAGGCGTGGAAAGAGCAGCTGCACTCGGTGCACACGGCATTCAGGCATATGCTACAGGCGGCGAGCTCGCAGCGGATCAAGTCACTCCCGCACGTGCCAAGGAGCTGTTGGACATTGTAAAATCGAACGGACTTGTGTTCTCGGCAATCTGCGGTGACTTCGGTTATGGCTTTGACGATCCCGCGCGCAACCCCGAGATGATCGAAAAATCCAAACGCGTCATTGATCTGGCAAAGCAGCTGGAATGTGACATCGTGACCACGCATATCCACCGCGTTCCCGAGGAAGAATGTGCACAGAAGGAAATCCTTCGTGCCGCTTGCACCGAGCTTGGCAAATACGCCGACTCGATGGAGGCAAAATTCGCGCTGGAAACCGGTCCCGAGTTCGGCTCGGTGCTGGGTGCCTTTCTTGGCAGCCTGGACACCACCGGTGTGCGCGTCAACTTTGACCCTGCGAATCTGGTCATGGTGGCGGGTGACCGTCCCGAGAATGCATTGAAATATCTTGGCCCGTACGTCGTACATACCCACGCCAAGGACGGCATCAAGCTGCATGTTCCTGCCCAGGGCGAGGTTATTGTCGGCGAGGAGGCGCTGCATCACGCAGAGCTTGCCAAAATGGGACACTCCTATCTGGAGCTCCCGCTCGGCAAGGGTGGCGTTGATTTTGATATATATCTGCCTGCGCTGAAGGCTGCGGGCTTTGACGGATTTTTAACCATTGAGCGCGAGGTTGGCGACAATCCCGAGGCAGACATCGCCATGGCAGTTGACTTTCTTCGCGAAAAGATCGCGCGTCATTCTCTTTGATTTTTATACAGTACACTGCGGCGGCGTTGGAGCTCCTGCTTGATGGCGCGGTGTTACGGCACAAATGCAACAGTCATGCGACATCCTCCCCGAGTGCGAGTCGGCGGCGGATGGCAAGTGGCACGTACATTTGCGCGGTGGCATCGGGCAAAGCAGCCGACAATGTGCAGTTGATCTGTGTAAAAAGTGCTGCGAGTTCAGGCGGCTCTCCCGTATACTTTTGATCCTTTGACCGCAAAGGTGTCGGGTCTGCTGCCTGCCGTCGCAAGGCTTTGGTGTATGCGAGCCCCAAGGCAGACGGTTTCTTGCAGTGATATACGCCCGAACCCCCAATAAAAAAGGACACGGAACCACTTTTGGCTGCGTGTCTTTTTTTATTTCAGTTTCCCCGTGTGACGTAGATCCGATTCGTCCCCACCCCGTAAGCGGCATCGAGCAGCGATATGATCTCGGCGCGCACCGTCGCACGGTCGCCACCACTGCATACGATCCCTATCCCGGCAATGGCAGGCGGAATCTTGGTCAGGAGCACGGCACTCTCTCCCGAGCCGCTGCCGACGGTGATATAGCTCTCGCTGCTCTGCGCACCACCCGAGGCATCGCTCTTTTGCTCACGGTCCGCGGCGTAGAGATAGGTAAATCCGCCATCCAGACTGACCACCGCGTGTACCGTTCCCGCTCCTTCGACCGAGGCGCAAAGCTGCTCGATCTCCCGCGTCAAGGCCTTGGCGTATTGTGACAGCTCATCCCCCGCTGACACCTCATCCTGCTCGCTCTCGCTCTGTTTCTCGCTTGAAAGCCATGTGGGGATCCGATTACCAAACATTAAAAGCACCATCCCCAACACTGCCAGCGCAAGGAGCAGATACCTTTTGCCTCCCGTAAAAGTGCCTCCACCTTCCTTGCCTGTTTCTTTTCCCATGCTCCATCCTCCTTTGCTCTGCCTTATTTAATATATACCATCGCATCGCATCCCACATAAGTAACGATCCATTCTTCGATCGCGTGGGCATCCTTCCAGACCGCGCTGCCCGAGAGCCCCACGCTGACCGCCTCGATCGTCACACCCGTCTCTTGCAGACGCACGCCAACGGTGATCTCCTCTGCCTTGATAGAAAAGGCTGCGCACAATCCTTGCTCGATGCTGTACGCCGCGAGATTGGCATCCAGCTGTAAGGAGCTTTGCTCCTGCCCGAGCGGTGCGTCGTACGACGCGGCATCCTCCTCCAGGGAGGTCAAAAAATCGCGAACGGTATCGGAAAGCGTCCGTCCGTTGTTTGCCAGCGTGAGGATCGGATTGACCAAGAGCAGTGTCATACAGACCCCGCACAGCAGCCGCCATTGCTTGCCAAAGCCACCGCTCTCTCCCCCGGGGAGCAAGTGCCCACCCACACCGCACACCGCCGCAAAGGCAAGCAGCTGCCACAGATAATCTTTCATCTACACGCTCCCCCGGTAAAATGTCAGAATGCTGCGGCACATTGCAGCAGCAAAATAAGCGAGAAAAAGAAGGTCATACAGCTCAACGACACGACGGCAAGAAGATAACCGTAAAGGCTGCCGATCTCCGAGAGCAGCCGCCCCTCCTCGCCGCATCCGAACCACGCAGCTGCATCCGCGCCGAGCATACACACCCACCGCGAAAACAGTACCTGCCCCACCGTGGGCAAAAGAAGCGCAAGCAGCATGACCACACCGCCAACTCCCACCAACGAACGCAGCCACGACACCCCCGATGCAGCACTGCGCAGCATCTCCGCCACGCCACCGCCCACAAACGGAATGTTGGAGGAGACCACAAAACGCACCGTCTTGAACCCCAGGCTGTCCGCGCGTGCGGCAAGCGTGGTTCGGGCAGCCAAGACTGCGCCGAGTAGCAGCATGGTCAATGCCAGCGCCGTGGTATACCATTTTTTGATTTTGCCGCCAATGTGCGCCATACGAGCGCCCACCCCGCTGTCCAGCATTCCCACCAGCGTCAGAGCAAGACATATGGCAAACATCGGAACAACGCTCTCCCCGCCAAGCACGTCAACCAGCGAGGTCGCAAACACCAGCGTCCCCTGATTGACCGTCGCCACCGCGACATTGCCACCCGCAAGATACATCGCCCCCATTAAGGGCAGATATGCGCCCGTCAGCTGCCGCAGCGCCTCAAAATACGCTCTCACGCTCTCCACAACCCCAAAGGTCTGCTGCACCAAAACGATGCAAAAGCATAAGCGACACAAAAGGGAGAACGCTGAGGACACGCCGCCGCCAAGACCCGCAGATATATTGTCCATCACTGCTCGGAGCAGCAGCACTCCGCACACACTGACCAGCAGTGACAGCGGTACGCTCACATCTCCCAAAAGCAGCTCGGCAAGATATCCCATACACGCAGCAGGGGTCAGGAAGTGCTCCAGTGCCTCTTCCTGCTGCGCGGGATCGACGGCAAACAGATCCTCAGGCAGCGAGTCGTGAATTGCGTCGGGGAGGGACGACAGCATCTCTCCGTATTCCTCGGGGAGGGCAAAAAAAGCGTCCTCCTGCCCCGCCGTCTGCGTCGCGGACACGGGCAGTACCCCCAAGATCAGCAAAAGCATCATCACCGCCCCTGCCACGACCCGCCGCATGATATGACGCCCCGTAAACACATCATTTCCACATAACATTCCTATTTCTCATCAACATAACACGATCTGCAAAGCAAATCGGAATTTTACTAGCGTTTCCTGCCTGAAAAGACGTCGGAGAAGTTAAACCATTCCGATCAGCGTCTTCGCCGCGGCGAGCAGCTCCTGCAGCTTTGGCAGCGCCATAAGCAGCAGCTGCGCCCTCCCCGCTGTCTCTACCCCCGTTGCAATGGTGCCCTCACCGCTCTGTCGGCAAAGATCGGCGCAAAGCTGCGTTAACATCGCCACGCCCAGCGCGCGCAGCAGCAGCGATGCCGTTTCTCCTATGCCGCTGGATGCGGCAAGCTCCCCCGCAAAGGACAGCAGCGGCTGCAGCATAATAAGCCCCGCTCCCGCGAGCAGCACGATGCCCGTCCACTGCAGAGACAGCGCACCGTCCCGCCCCAACTGACGCAGCACGACAATTGCCACGACACACAACAGCGCTCCGCCGCAGATCCGCAGCCATGTATCCATCACAATCCGAAAATTTGTGCGATCTCGGAGAAAAGCTCACCCAGCTTTCCGATGATAAAGCCGAGCGCGACCAAAATCCCCGTGACCGTCACCATCATGACCTGCTCGTCTCGCCCGGACTTGGCAAGCACCTGCGTTGCCACCGCGACCAGAACACCGATGCCTGCGACCTTGATGATCATTGCTACATCCATTCGTTTCTCCTTTTCTTTTATTACCAAAGCACCAGCACAAGCCCCAGTGCGCCGCAGACGCACAGTGCAAAAACGGCGCGCCAGGATTGATCCAGTCTTCGCGCACTCTCCCGCTCCAGCAGCTCCAATTTAGCGTCCAGAGCGTCCAAGAGCTCCTCCACCTGTGCGGTGCTGACCGCTGCGGCAAGAGCCTCATCCAGAGCCGCCAGCTGCGCTGTGGCAGGGGCATCCGACGGAAGGTGCCGGGCGGCCCCGCGGCATATTTCGCCAAACGCCTCATCCGCCGAGGTCATCGGTGTTTCGAATGCCACATTCTCACCAAGGAGCGATCTTCGCAGCGGCAGATCACGCTCCACACCGCGCATGATCTCACCAAGCTCCACACCCGTGCTCCGCACCGCATGACACATACGGCGTAAAAAGGCACGCCATGCACGTATGAGAGAGAGGGTCGCGACAAGCTGTCGGCGATAAGACAACGCCAGAGCCACCATGCTCCCGATCAGGAGCACCGCCCCCGTCAGCTTGAGTGCAAGCATCACATTCCCTCCGCGCCCGTCTCCTCGGTGACGGTATACAGATAATCCTCTCCCATTCCCGCACGGGCAAGTCCGATATAGGCAGCAAACGTCCCTGCGCTGCGCAGCAGCTTGATCTCGGGGCGACAAAGCAGTTGTCGGACGTGCAGAGCATGGGCAGTGGCGATCAGCGGTACGCCGTACAGCGTCGCCGAGAGCACGGCCCGCGTCTCGGCAGCCCCCAGTTCGTCACAGAGAATGACCTGCGCCCCCAAAGAGCGCACGGCGATCTCAATTCCCTCCCCCTTGGGATAGCCCGAAAGAATATCCAGGCAACGGCAAGCGGTAAACGAACCGTCGTCCAGCTCTCGCCGTGTGTCCACCAGCACGGTGCGCAGGGGGCTGTCCCCCGAGGAAAGCATGGTGGCAAGAGCACGGATCAGCGTTGTTTTCCCCACACCGGGCGGCGAAAAAAACAGCACCCCCCGCGGAAGACAGCCGCGGACCCTCTCCACAATTCCCTGTCCCACAGCGGAAAAATGACCCGGTAGGCGAATGCAGACGGTATCAATGCGCTTCACACACATCTCCTCACCTTCCCCCATTCGGCTGCCCGCCAGACCGCAAAGACCTACACGCACGCCACCGCCGGGGCAAATGTAGCCGCGGTCAATGCAATGGGATAGGGTGTAGCGTGAACCATCGCACAGCGCGCGCACCAGATCATCCATCATGGCGCGACTCCAAGCAATATCCAGCGGTAGATTTCTGCCCTTTTCGTCAGTCACCGAGCACAGCGAGCCGACTCGCAGGTGAATCTCCTCCACGCGCCGACACTTGACCGCCCGCAGCACCGCTTGCAGCTCCCACGGCAGAATACGCGCAAGGATCGGCGGCAGCGACCATTTTTCCGTCGTCTCGTTTTTTCTGATGACCGTCACACTTGCTCTCACGCTTACCCTCCACTCTCCCGAAATGTCTGTCCACATCACTGGTACAGCATATGCGCAAGGAGCGCGCCGTAGAACAAGCGTAAAAAAAAAGCCGACGATAGGCCTTTTCACCGCGCGGCATTTGCTTTTTTGGCTGCAAAGCAAGTAGAATCGGGGCGTTTAGCCGCAAAGTAAAAAGCGGGGCGAGTTTCAAACGCATTTTTTGCATTTGACTCACCCCTTTGATCTTTTATCCTTCTTCTTGCTCGCGCCAGCCCTTGCAGACGTCGATCCAGTCCTCATAGCCGGAATATTTCTCAAGCTCATCGATCGTCAGCTCGATGGCACTGTTGCTGCTGCCGCAGGCGGGAAAGACGGTTTCAAACCGCTTGAGAGACGCATCCAGATAGACCGTCACGCCCGCGTTGACAGCAAACGGGCAGACACCGCCGACCGCGTGTCCCACCAGCAGAACCAGCTGCTCAGGGGTCAGCATCTTTGCCTTGGTGCCAAAATATCCCTTATAGCGCGAATTGTCAACCTTGGCATCGCCCGCGGTAACGATCAGGATGGGGCGATCTCCCACCAGAAAAGACAGTGTCTTGGCAATGCGACACTCCTCACAGCCCAGAGCTGCTGCGGCAAGCTCGACCGTTGCGCTGGAGACCTCGAATTCCCGCACACGATCCGCCATGCCCTGTTGTGCAAAATAGGCTTTCACTCGATCAATAGACATCACAACTCTCCTTTTCAATCTCCAATCAGTGGAACGCGGTCACGCCGTCGGCAAGGTAGACCGCACGGCGCAGGATGGAATACTCCTCCCGTGTCGGGTCGCCCTGCATCAAGCCGAATTGATCCGTCAGCGCGCGAATGATGTACTCGGGGTTGAGATACTCCGCGCCGCACGCCGAGAGCAGACAGCGGATGCAAAGCACACGCTCGCCCCCCTCCTCCTCATATGCGGCGTCAAGGCTGCGGATCAAAGGGACCATATCGATCTCCCGCAGTCCTGATTTAGAACGCTTTTCGATCATCAGCGGCGAGGTGGTCAGGTATGCCGTCACAGCGGCGGGCAGTGCATCGACCAGCCCCCGGCAGCGGATGCGGATATCGTACTGCGCCCATGTGATATTGGCAAATTCGGTTCCCGGAGCGGGAATATATGCCTCGCTGATCTGCATTTCCTCCGTCATCTCGGCATTGAGACGGGTCATGATCTCCTCACAAGGCATATCTCGGTCAATGCGTAAATCGATAAATTCACACACGCTCTGCGCCCCGACACTCAACGGCAGGGCAAATACAATTTTAGCATGAGGGTTGAATCCCTTGGTATACCACATGGGGATCCCCGCGCGGGTCAGCACACGTGCAATGTTACGCTGCAGATCAAGATGCGAAATGTACTGCATACTCCCCGTCTTGGAAAACTTCAGACGTACGATGCGATAATTCTCCAGCGGTGCATACGCCGACCTTGGAGCGCGGCTCACTCTTGTGTTTTGGCTTTCGGACAACACGTGCGTTCACCTCCCAAAGAATTTGCGCCGCAGCCGCTGCAGCTCTCACGGCAATTGGGCGTGGTCTTGCCCGCATATGCACGGGCACGCTCGCGCTTGAAGAAGGATTTGCTGACGCCGCAATCGATGATATCCCACGGCAGCACCTCATCCTCGTCCCAGACACGGTTGGCATAAAAGGCAGGGTCAATGCCGGTGCGCGAAAATACCGACATCCAGCGATCATAATCGAAATATTCGTCCCATGCGTCAAACTTAAAGCCTTCACGGCAAGCAAGCTCCAGCGCGTCGGCAAGTCGTCGATCCCCTCTTGCCAGCACAGCCTCAACGTGGCTGACACGGGCATCGTGATAAGCGTAGCGGATCTTACGGTCGGTGATCTTCTCGGCAAGCACACGCTGCTTTCTCTCCAGCTCCTCCATGCTGACCTGCGCCTCCCATTGGAAGGGGGTGAAGGGCTTGGGAATAAAGCAGGAAACGCTGACCGTGACCGAGGGGGCCTTTTTGGGTCTGCCGGGTGTAGCGTAGAATTTGTCGATGACATGCTTTGCCAGCGTGGCAATGCCCTCAATGTCCTCGTCGGTCTCAGTGGGCAGACCGTTCATGAAATAAAGCTTGACCTGACTCTTGCCCGCCTCAAACGCTACACCGACGGCACGCATCAGATCTTCCTCCACGACATTTTTATTGATGACGTCGCGCAGTCTCTGGGTTCCCGCCTCGGGGGCAAAGGTCAATGAGCCTGTACGAACGGTCGAGATCTTATCCATGAGTGATTTGGTAAAGCTGTCCACGCGCAGCGAGGGCAGATTGATGCTGATCATATTTTCGTCGGTCCAGGACAGCAGACGGTCGGTCAATTCCTCCAGCCTCGTATAATCACTGATGGAGAGTGAGGAGAGCGTCATCTCCTCATAGCCCGTCGACTCAAACAGACACTTGGCCTGCGCGTCCAGCACCTCAGGCGTCTTTTCCCGCACGGGGCGGTAGATCATGCCCGCCTGACAGAAACGGCAGCCGCGGATGCAGCCGCGATAGACCTCCAGAGTGATACGATCCTGCACCGTTTCGATATAGGGCATGACCAGATTTTTCGGAAAATATGCCCGATCCATATCCTTGATGATGCGCTTGCGAACGCGCTTTGGAATGTCGTCGCAGACAGGGGTATAGGCGGCAATGGTACCGTCATCCTTGTAGGTAACCGTATACAGAGAAGGAACGTAGATGCCTTCAACAGAGCGCGCTGCCTCATGCAAAAAGCCCTCACGGGTATACTTGCCGCTCTCCTTCATGTCAATATACAGCCGCATCAGCTCGACCAGAGCGTCCTCGCCCTCGCCAATACTGAACAGATCGAAAAAGGGAGCGACCGGCTCCGCATTGTAGGAGCAGGGACCGCCGCCGATGATCAGCGGATCGTCCTCCCCGCGATCAGATGCCCGCAGCGGGATATGCGCCAGCGAGAGCATATTGAGCACGTTGGTATAACACATCTCATATTGCAGCGTAAAGCCGACAAAATCAAAGTCGCCCAGCGGGTCGCCGCTCTCATGCGCACACAAGGGGAGATCGTGCTCCACCATCTGCTGCTGCATATCGACCCACGGCGTGTAGGCGCGCTCGCACCAGACGTCGGGCTGCTCGTTGAGCACACCGTAAAGAATACGGATGCCGAGATTGGACATACCAATCTCATAACTGTCGGGGAAACAGAAGGCAAATCGCGCCTTGATCCGGCTTTTATCCTTGACGATCTGCCCAAATTCTCCACCGCTGTATCTGCCCGGCTTTTGCACCGATTTGAGTACGGTGCTGCTGTAGGGGCAGGAGTTGTTTTGGTTTGGTATCATGTTATTGCCTTTCTCTTACTTTGCTTTGGTATCACGGAGTGTCTTTGAAACTCTCTCCACTGTCGTCGTGTTTGATTGTGACACCGCGTCGATCCATAAATTCCGGCCGGCCAGCATCAGCGACGGCAGGCAGAAAATGACGATCAGCAGCGCGGCGATGACGCTCACCGTGGCATCGATCAGCCCCGCATAGGTCAAAGCAGCCGCACCAAGAGCACCTGCGAAGGTCATGATCCATTGCACACGGCGGATCAAACGGTCATTTTCGAGCATCCGCTCACACATCCGTATCGCCCAAGCGACGCCGCGCACACCCCGTGTGGCGACAATGCCGCTGTCCACGCTGTCAAGCACACTCCGCACCTCATGGCGCACGGGCTTGATGACGCGGACGGGAACCTTCTTCTTTGCACGGCTGGCGACGAGATATTCCTCGGTAATGTTCGGGTCATACGACCGCACCGCCACTGCCGTCCGTCCCTGCGCCAATGTGCTCACCATCTGCTCAAAGCTGCCGTGGATGCGATAATTGATCTCATAGCCCAGACGGATCTGCCCGCCGAAGGCGAGATACAAAATGCTGCTCTCCTCGTTGCGTCTTGCCAGCATTTCCGCGTTGGTATGGGGGACGCGGAGGTTATTTTTCATCATAAAATCGGAGCTGCCCGCAAGCACGTGCACGCGACCGTCCAGCCGCGCCTCCACGCCCTCGGGATATACGCGCAGGATCTCCACCAGGCCGTCCATGCGATCCTCGGAGAGATCAGAGGTGTTGATCTTACCCAGCGTCCCTCCCAGTGCATAAAACAAGCGACGGGCATAACGGACGTATCTCTTGGGATCTCCGCTGCCCTTGACGGTAATTTCCGTCGAGCTCTTGGCTTGCAGCATCTCGGTGTCGGAAAAGATCAAAAGCTTGCTCTGTGCCATCTCATCCACCGTACTCTGCCCGATAATGGTCGCACCCTTCCCCTGCAGACGGCGGCAGGCAATAAGCAGCGCATATGCATAATAAACCAGACAAGCGGCGGGAGCACTCAGCTGCAAAGACAGCATCAGCACCGTCAGTGCGTCGGGCGTGATCCCCGTCTTCAACGTGCAGATTCCCGTCACACCAAGCGAGAGCAGCAGCTGCAGTGCCAGCAGTGGCAGTATGGCACGATAGCGAACGGTGGGTTCATTGGTACGGCGGAAATAGCCGTCCACTCGCTCGGCTCTGTCGACACTGTAATGGGTGCGATCGGCATCATCGTTGATAATTTTAACGATTCGCCCGCCACGCACCACCTTTTTCTTGCGGGGCTTGGTTTCACTTAGTACGACCTTACTCTCACCGGTACTGACCACCGAAAAGGCGATCCGCTCCCGACGCAGATCCCAGCCATCGGCGATCACCGTCATCAAAAGCAGCAGTGCCGTCGGAAAATTCAGCAACACGTACGATGTCGGCTGCAAGGCCATGATCACATCATACGCCAGATTGCAAAGCAGCACGGGCAGCACCACCGAGCATGGCTCGGGAGTGAGCCGCAGCAGCTGCCGCAGTCCGTAGACCAGACGGCTTGCCGAGGGAATGGCACAAAGCACCAACAGCTGCAGCGCCAGCAGGTGTGCCGACGGATGCACGGCAAGCGCCGCCCAGCGTTCAGGCAGCAGAGCAGTGTAAAGCGGGCTGAGATCCAAGGCAAGGAGCATCACGGCAAACACCGCGCTCAAAAGCAGCCGCCAGACCATGCCCGTGGCATTTTTTCGGTAATTTTCCTTGATCTGCGCGTCCTTGAGCACCTCTTGCCCCTCGCTCTCGCGCCAACCGTATGCAATATGGAATTTCTGACGATCCGTACGCACGGGCGGTACACTCTCCCGCTGTGCACGGTGGAGCGACTCGGGGGGCTGCTTATTGCGCAGCTCATTTTCATATCCCAATCGCAGCAAAAGCACCATATCCTCCTCGGACAGCGTCTCCGCCGCCCGCAGCTCTGCGGAGTGGCGGCCACCCTCGGATTCGTGCTTTTTTCTTTGCGCCGACAAGGCCGCGTCCAGCGGCGAGGGGCGCGGTGTCACCTGCTTGGGTCTGTTTTCGGTGTCCCGTTGCTCGGGTGCCGACTTGGGTGCAGGTGGTGCGGCAGCCTCTTGCCTTTCTTCCTCGGGCACGGGGCGGGCGGGGAGCTCGTCATATTCATCCAGCAGCACCTCGTCCTCCCGCAAAGCCACGGGGGCTTGCGGCTGCTCTTGCTGCGGCGCTCCGTTTGACGCCTCGCCCACCGCCGTCGGCGCGGCTTTTGTTGACGCGCCGATCTCCTGCTGCACAACGGTCGCATCCGTCGTGTCCTGCCCGTCCGATTGCGGCGGCAGATCTCCCGCTCCGCTCTCACTGATCGGCAGTGCTGCGGCGTGGAGAGGGGGATCTTGCGCGGTATCAGACTCCTGCATCGCCCCAACGGGCGCAGGGGGGGTGTCCCCCTGCACTGCCGCAGCGGCCTCCTTTGGCGCATCCTCGGAAAAAGCCGCGCCCGACTCGGGCTCCTCTGTCACAGCGGGGGCATCCTCCTTGGTATCGGGATGGTTCTCAAAAGCGTCCTCGTCATCCTCCGCGCCCTCGTCCGTTTGTTCCTCGGCATCGACCTTGTCGGTGGCAGCCTCGCGCTCCCTTTGGGCGCTCAATATGATCGACTCTGCCAATGTAGGCTCGTCGTCCTCCAGAGTGTCATCAATATCAGGCAGCGTGGTGTCAAAAACCTCCCCCTCATAATCATCGGGGATGGTGTCATCGTCTGCCTTTGGCATCTCCTCATGTGCCTGATCGACGGGCGCTGCATCGGTATCCTGAGAGGTTTCCTCCTCGGGCAGATCGGCAAGCTCGTCCACGTTCTCTTCGGACATCTCGTCAAGCATCTTTTCGGAGATGGGCGCGGCAGATTCGGCCTCTGCCTCGATCTCTTGCTCGATCTCTTGCTCGGCCTCCACCTCCACCTCGATCTCCTCCTCGTCAGAGGGGAGCAGCACCTCGGGAGGGATCTCCTCCGCCTCGTTGGTCTCCTCGACATCCTGTCGCCCGGAGGTGGCAAACATCTCCATGATGCGGCGAGTCAGCTCTTCATCCCGTCCCTGATCGTCATCTGCCCCCTCGTCAGAGGCATACGTCTTCTCGTCAAAGACATCATCCGGGGTGTCCTCCTCGGTATCGTATCGCGCACGCAACTGGCGCAGCAGCTCTTGTGCGCTGCTCTCGCCCTGTGCGGCGGCTGTTTTTTTCTCTTTTTTCTCCATCAAGTACCTCCGTCCTCATTCTCGGGCAATTAACGGGTTGCTCCTTTGCGATGGCGGGCTTATTTTGTCCCGATTTCCGCCTCGCGGTGCTGTCTTGCCGCCTCGGCCAGCAGGATGGCCGCCGCCGTGGAAACGTTGAAGGAATTGACCTTTCCCTTCATGGGAATGGAAACGATGCCGTCACATCTCTCCTTGAGCAGTGCGGAGACTCCATCGCCCTCGCTGCCGAAGATGAGAGCGCAGGGGCCGCGGAAATTGGTCTTGTCATAATCCGAGCCACCCGCCTCGGCGGCATAGACCCAAACGCCCCTCTCCTGCAGCATCCGCACCGTCTGGGCAAGGTTGGTGACCTTGGCCACGGCAAGATGCTCGATGGCACCCGCACTGGCTTTGGTGACCAGCGGCGTCAGACCGACGGCGCGTCGCTTGGGAATGATCAGCCCATGGGCACCAAGTCCTTCGGCACAGCGAATCAACGCACCAAGGTTATAAGGGTCGGTGATACCGTCGGCAATGGCGATCAGGGGCGGCTCCCCACGCTCCTCGGCAATACGGAGGATCTCCTCGGGCTCAACGTAATCCTTCTCGGCAGCGAGCGCAATGATTCCTTGGTGGGGGGAGGCTCCCGCCATTTCATCGAGCTTGGTACGATCGACCTCGATGACGGGGATCCCCTTCTCCTTGGCCTCGGCGATCAGTGCGACGATCGATCCCTCGCGATCTCCGCGACGGACAAGGATCTTATCGATGGTACGCTCGCTATGGAGCAGCTCACGGACGGCGTTGCGCCCGATGACGGCACCGTTGCCGACCGACTCCTGCCCTGAGGGGCTGGCATAGGCTCGGGTGATTTCGTCATCGCTCCGACAAGAGGGCTCCTTATGCGCAGGGGTGTCGGAAAATTTGCGAAATTTATCATTTTTTTCATATTTTCCACGAGAATATGTGGATTTACGGTTGCGATTATCGTTCATGGTTATCCTCCGATGCTATCAAACATATTACAGCGCAGACATCGTTTGGATGTGCGATGTCGTGCGGCATTCTTGAAAATACAGATCGATCAATGATCTTATGCAAAACAGGCTCACGCCCAATCCCGCAGCACACGACAAAGCGTCTGCCAGACGCGGGCAACGGAGGAAAGGGAGAGCTTTTCGTCGGGAGAATGGATGTCCTTCATATCGGGGCCGACCGAGATAATGTCCATATCGGGACACTGCAGCTTGATATAGCCGCACTCCAGCCCCGCATGAATGGCGGCGACGGAGGGGGTAACACCGTGCAGCGCAGTGTGTGCAGCGATGTAGGCATCGCGCACCGCAGAGACGGGAGCAAATTCCCACCCCGGGTAACGGTTGCGATGCGTCACCGTTCCGCCGCACAGCGCGGCAAAATCATCCAACGACGTCTGGGCATGGTCGATGAGACTCTCGCGGCAGGAGCGGGAGGTCAGTGTCAGCTCGACCGCGTCCTCCCGCGTCCGCAGCACCCCGGCGTTGCGGGAATATTCGACCAAGCCTTCTATATCCAAGCTCATTTTCAGCACACCGTGCGGTACCGTATGCAGCGCACAAAGCACCCGTCGGGTCGATTCCGCATCCATGGGTGCGAGCGCTCCATCACGCTCTGTCCGCTCGCAGGTCATGGTACAGCCGTGGTCCTCGGGGGACAGCTCCTCTCCCAGCGTGTCGGCGAGCTGCATCAGCGTCATGGCAAGCGTTGCGCCCTGCACCTGCGGCAGGCAGACGACCGCCTCACACTCGCGGGGGATGGCGTTGTCCTTGGAGCCGCCGTCAATGCGGACAAGGGAAAACGGCACGGTGCGACAGAGCGTTGAGAGCAGCCGCGCAAGCAGCGCATTCGCTCCGGTTCTGCCGCGGTTGATATCCTCACCGCTGTGTCCGCCGCAAAGACCGCGCAGCGTCACGCGCATATATTCCTCTTTCTCTTCCGGATCACGGCGTGTAACGGGAATGGCAAGATCGGTACGCACACCACCCGCACAGCCGACGGTGATCTGCCCCTCGTCCTCGCTGTCAAGGTTGATCATATGGCGCGCCGCCAACAATCGGTAATCAAAGGCAATCGCACCGTCCATGCCGACCTCCTCGCCCGCGGTAAACAGACATTCCAGCGCGGGATGAGGGAGATCGTCGCTCTCAAGCAACGCCAGCATCATCGCGACGGCTATGCCGTCATCGCCGCCAAGAGTTGTGCCCTGCGCAGTAAGAAAATCCCCGTCAAGGCACAAGCAGATGGGGTCGGCGGTAAAATCGTGCGAAACGTCACCGTTCTTTTCGCAAACCATATCGGTATGTCCTTGGAGCAGCAGCGCGGGAGCACCTTCTTTCCCACGCGTGGCAGGACTTTTGATGAGCACGTTGTTCGCATCGTCACGATGATACGCCAGCCCATATTTACAAGCAAAGGCGACCAGATAATCTGCCACAGCGCACTCGTTGCCCGAGCCGCGGGGAATGTTGGAAATTTTAGCGAAATATTGCATGACCCGCCGCGGCTGCAGCGTTGCGGCAAGGGTCAGATTCTTCTCGGTGGTATTCATAATTCGATCTCCTTTATAAGCAGAGAAAAATGTGGATTTATGACAGAAACATGAGAAACGGTCACTCCTCCGGGAGCTCCTCCTCGGGCTCGGGGTCTCCGTTTCTGCGCTTTTGCTGCTTGGCAAGATGGATCATGCCGGGGGTCAATTCAATGGTCTTGTGCATCTGCAGCGCTCTTGCCGCACCGCAAACGCAGGTGTAGGCGGGATCCTTGAGTGTCCGCACGGGGACACCTGTAATCTTGGCGATCAGGCGTCCGAAACCATAAACCAGGCTTCCGCCACCGCACAGCATCATTCCGTCCCGCATGACATCCGAGAGCAGCGCCTCAGGAGTTGCCGACAGCACGTCTCCGATAACGTCCATGATGGCTGCGGCAGGCTCTGCCATTGCCTCGATCATTTCCTTGGAGGTGATGATCGCCTTCTCGGGCAATCCCGTCTCGGCATTGCGCCCCTTGATCTCAACGCTGCGCACCATGCGATGCAAATACAGCGCGCCAATGCGTTTTTTGATGGTCTCGCCCGCCCGCTCACCAATGATCACACCGTAGCGGTCGCGAACGTAAGCGACGATGGAGGCATCCAATGCATCCCCGCCGATGCGAATGGTCTTACAGACGACCACACCGCCCATGGAGATGACCGCCGCCGTGGTACAGCCGCCGCCGATATCCACCACCATGCGTCCGACGGGGCGGGACAGATCTCTCCCCGTGCCGTAAGCGCAGGCAAGCGCCGACTCCATAAAATAGACCTTGCCCGCTCCCGCCTCGCGGGCGGCGTTGAGCAGCATCTGCTCGTCCTGCTCATCGGCATCCTCAGGCAGGCTGATGATCAGGCGCGGCGGGCGCAGCAGCGATTTGGTCGCGGTGCGGATGTAATACTGCAACAATTTTCTTGTTACCTCATAGTGAGTCAGGCTCCCCTCCTTGGTGGGACGGAGAATGACGGTGTCGGCGGGCGTGCGTCCGATCAGATCGTACGCCTCCTTCCCCACAGCAACGATGCGATCCGCAGCGCGGTCCAGTGCCACGACACAAGGCTCGTCCACGATCACGCCGCGATCCTCCAGATACACACGGACAGTGGACGCACCCATATCGATCGCCACACAACGGCGACGCCAAGCTCTGCGTATTTTTTCAATTAAGCTGCGAAAAAACGCGATCGGTGAAACCTTAGCCATGTGTATCCCTCCTTTCCCGGAATTGGGCAGACTACCCCATTGTTAATATTATAACGGAAAACGTGTCAAAAATCAATCCCTTTCCTCCAAAAAACGGGCAGATATTGTAAATATGTTGTAAATTTCCTCCACTTCTCCCGCAAAATGCGGGCAACTGAGTAATATTTCACCGCAGACTATTGAAATTATTCCGAAAATAGTGTATAATAATCGCGTATTTCTTCCCGCGAAAGGATCACGTCATGAGTGTAATCATCAACCCCAAAGCCCCCACCGATCTGCGAACAGCGGATTTTTATTATGATCTTCCCGAGGAGCGCATTGCCCAGCACCCGCTGGAGAAACGCGACCACAGCCGCCTGATGGTGCTTGATCGTGCCGCACACACGCTGGAGCATAAGCATTTTTATGATATTCTCGCCTATTTGCGCGAGGGTGACGTGCTGGTCATCAACGACTCCAAGGTCATTCCCGCCCGCCTTTACGGGCACGTCGAGGGACGGGAGGATGCCGCCGTGGAGATCCTTTTGCTCCGTGCCCGCACCACCGACACCTGGGAGGTGCTGGTCAAGCCCGGCAAGCGTGCCAGAGTCGGGATGCGCATCGTCTTTGGCGAGGGGATATTGACGGGCGAGGTGACAGATATCGTCGATGAAGGCAACCGCCTTTTGCAGTTCACCTACGACCGAGAGAAATATACCAATATTTATGAGATCCTGCACATCATCGGACTGATGCCCCTGCCCCCCTACATTACCGAGCGTCTGGAGGACAACAGCCGCTATCAGACAGTCTACGCGCGCAAAGAAGGCAGTGCCGCAGCACCGACCGCGGGGCTGCATTTCACGCCCGAGCTGTTGGAGAAGATCCAAGGCATGGGGGTCGCCATCGCCCCTGTCATGCTGCACGTCGGGCTCGGCACCTTCCGCCCCGTCAAGGCAGAGCGCATTGACCAACACATCATGCACACCGAGTATATCAGCGTCAGCGAGGAAAGTGCGGCACTGATCAATGCTCGCCGCGCCGCAGGCGGCAGGATCATCGCCGTCGGCACCACCTCCTGCCGCACGCTGGAGAGCGCCGCCGACGAGAACGGCATCATCCACCCCATCAGCGGCGACACCGGCATTTTCATTTATCCCGGCTATCGTTTCAAGGCGGTCGACGCCCTGATCACCAATTTCCACCTTCCCGAGTCCACGCTGCTCATGCTGGTCAGCGCGTTTTATAACCGCGACGACATTCTTGAGGCCTATCGCACCGCCGTTCGGGAGGAATATCGATTCTTCAGTTTCGGCGACGCGATGCTCATACGATAAAAAAATTCAGCGTATGAGCAGCTAATAAATAGTAAAAGGCAATCAAGATTTTTACCCGAGATTCTTCACTGCGTCGCTCACGTGCTTAAATGATGCCGACATGATGGAAAAGAACATGGAACGCAAGGAATCTCGCGGCTTTTGCTGACGCATCGCCGATCACCGGCAGCTTTTCCTGCATTTTTCTAACTTTTTTCGAAACTTTTTTCTAAAACATCTTGCAATTTGAAAAAAACTATGCTATAATATACGGTGTTTGACCGATATTCCGTATAACCAAGGCATTTTCGGGAATATCGCATCGGGAATTGTATGCTTGACGTTGAATTGTAGCGTCATGCGTTATCCGATCTCGTATCGGATGACGTTTCCAAGATAAAAATTTGGAGGAGATCATTATGGAACCTATTGTTATCGCATTGAGCATCGTCGTTTTGCTGCTGGCGCTGGGACTTGCTTTACTGGTACTGATGCAGTCGGGTAAGGACAACAAGCTGTCCGGAGCCATTGCCGGCGGTATGGAAACCTTCCTCGGCAAATCCAAGTCCTCGACCATGGATCGCAACTTGTCCATTGCAACCATTATCGTGTCCACTCTGTTCGTCATTGCAGTGTTGGTGTTGTACATGGTGGCATAAAACGACTTGACCATTCGCAGCAGAGCCAAGTAACAAGTAAAAAGAGGACGCTCACAGCATTGTGGTGTCCTCTTTTTATTAGTTTGTGTATCGGTGGTCATCGATCGGTATCACGCAAGGTCTCCACACGCAGCACCTATCATTACACAAATCTTTCGGCAGACATACGGAATCTGCCTTTTTTTGTTTGTGTGGCGATGGATAACACGCGAAATTTTCCAATCCCGCGGATCGATAGGGATGCGGGAGGCTGTACGGGGCGATCCACGTGCTCCTCGGCACGATATTCCAGCTCGACCCGCCCGTCGCGGATGATCTGCTGCGCATCCTCCCGCGACAGATTGGCAAGAGATGCTACCACACAATCCAATCGCGCCGAGGCGACCGTATCATGGATGAGCTGTACCTTGCGCTGCGAGGCAAAATCCGCACCGACGTGCACCGTTTGTACCGTCACCTTGTCTCCCCCCACGCGCAAAAGACTCTCCTGAATATAGGATGCCATGACAGTGCGGCAAAACAGATAGGCACTGTGCTCGTCAAGCAATTCGATATCGCCAAGCACCTCTCGCTCAAGCCCGAGTGAGAGCAACGAGCCCAGATAATCACGGTGGGTCAATTTACAAAAGCCGCTCCCGCGGATGTGCAGGGCGCAAACAGGATCCTCCTCTCCGCAAAGCGTAAGCAGCTCTTCCACCGCAGCCGCTCCCTGCAGTGACGGATCACACAGCTCGACGGCATAATCGGGGAACAGCAAAATACAGCCGCGCTCCGCGCCGAAAAAGCCGCCCCACACACGGGCACGTGCCATGTGCCCCGTGTGCTGCAGCAGCTCGATGATATCTCTTTGTTGTCCCGGGGTCAGAAAGGATGTAGCGCACATCGTCCCCTTTGCGGCGCGCGCGCATAAATCCTGCACGTGCGAGAGCAATACGCGATCTGTCGTGTCAGTCATGATTCGCCCCATCGCGTCACAGAACCATGGTAAAGGAGCTGAGGAACATGACAAAGAAAAACGCGAGCGTAAAGGGCAGATCGATCGGCCAGTCCTCCCCCCATCCGAAATGGTCGAACAGCTTGCGAAACGGCAGGACCACCGGCTCGGTGATCAGCGCCAAAAAGCCGTAAATGCGACTCATTGCGCCTTCCGAGAGCATCACGATCCACGAAAGGATGGCGCGCGCCATCATGGCGATCTCCAATATGATCAGAATGGTGCGGACAAAGTAAAAAATAAAATATAAAACTTGGGTATTCAAGGCAATCTCCTCCGAAAATGGGCGCAAAGAAAAGACGATCGCCCGATTCTGTTTTTCGCAACGGTGTCACAAAATCAACCGGGGGAACGCTTTCCTTTATACGGCAAGGTCACCGCGGCACGCGCCGAATATCACCCACGTCCCGCATAGGCGGAAACGGGTAGTTTTTTACGAATGGCTGCTGACAAAAGCCTTGACGTCAAATTCCTCGATCGAGAAAATAAACACATTCTCATCCACAGGAGAGATATGTGCATCCAGTGCATACATCGCACCTGCCAGATAATAACGGAGCTTGGGGAGCACGGCAGGAGCCATGGCCGAGGTGTCAACCACAACAACGTAGCCCTCCTTGGCAAGGCTGATGATCTGCTCACCGGACTGGATGCGCGTCGCACCGACCTTCTTGAAACGAGGCTTTTTCTCCTCAACGGGTGCCTCCTTTGCCGCGGGAGCAGGCGCTGCTGTGGCGGGTGCCTTCTGGGCTGCCGCAGCGGGACGGCGTACGGGACGAACGCCTCCCTTGTTGACCTCTACCAGCTCATCGTCACTGCCGCTCTTGGGCGTGTAGATGGGCTCGTCGTCGAAGTCATCCGTAGGAACGGTGTCCTCATAACCGTCGAGAATTTTCTGGAACAAATTTTTGATGCTCATGGATCTTACTCACTTTCCTTTATTTGTATAGTATGTTTTTACTGTATCATTGTGTGCGTCAATCGCGAAACAAAGCTCCGCCGACACGCACGATGGTCGCTCCCTCCATGATCGCTGCCTCAAAGCTATCGGACATTCCCATGGACATGATCGGAGCCCCCCCTATATTATCTAATTTTTTTCGCCAAATGTCAAGACCGTTTTGATAAGTTTCTGCAAAAAATTTTCGATATTCTTCAAATTTTTCGCATTTTGGCGCCATTGTCATGAATCCGCGCAGCCTCAAATGAGGAAAATCGCGCAAGGACAGACAAAATTCTGCCGCCTCCTCGGGAAGAAGACCGCCCTTGTTTTGCTCACGACCGCTGTTGATCTCCGCCAGCACGTCCATGGTTTTGCCGATTTTGGCGCACTGCTTTTCGATCTCCTGCCCGAGCCGGTAGGAGTCCAGCGAATGGATCATGCACACCTTGTCGGCGATATATTTGACCTTATTGGTCTGTAAAGAGCCGATGAAATGGATGCGCGCGCGATCCCTGTGGTGCATGGCCTCATAATGCTCCAGCAGCTGCTGTACGCGATTTTCGCCGATGTCACACACCCCTCCATGCTCGATCAGCGCATCGATCTGCTCTGCGGTGGCATACTTGACGGCGGCAAGCAGCGTCACCTGCCCTCGGTCTCCCGCAGCCCGCATACGGGCACGAATATCCTCCACGCGCGTCATCAGCGCGCGCGTCTGTTCTGTTATCATGCAAATCCAACCCTCTTTCAGTCAATATACTTTCCATCATACAAATTCTCGCCCGAGGTAATGACCACGTCGTGCAGCGATAATCCCCGCGCCTCGTCCTCCCCGGGGATGGCGACGATCACGTAGCCATTCCCGCGCAAAAGAACCGTGATCTCGCGCAGCTGTACGCTGCCGTCCTGCAGCACATAGACACACTCTTCTCCCTCTACCGTCTGCAGTGCCGTATCGGGAATACGGTAGCCCTGTACCGTACGGGTCACCAGCTGCGCCGTCTGATGGCGGGTAAAGCGGAAGGTTGTGGGCATGACATCCGCGGACAGGACCAGCACGGCACGACCATCCCCCACCGAGCGGATGACACGATCCAGCGTCATGGTCAAGGTTACATCCTCCTCGGGAAAGCGAACGGAATACGTATCGCCGATCGTCAAGGTGTCCGCAAGATCAAACGCCACGGGCAGCGTGATACTCCAGGTATAGCTGCCGACCGCTTTGCCAAGCAGCACACCGGCGGCATATTCGTTTCGGGGTGTTGCCAGCATGGCATCATAATCCACAATATTCATTGTTACCAGACTCTCGCGCGAAAACACGCGCTCAAATCCATCTACGGCGTCAGCGTGATAAAAATATCCGCTGAAGGAGGTCATGCCCTCGCCACCATTCTCCCCCGTCATCAGCTCTTGCAGGGTCAGCGTCCGCGCACTGCGCGCTACCGTGGCAAGCAACGCGCTGCGCTGCGCCTCCAGCGCCTCGGTCGGGGTGACCTTCCCCGTATTCGCCGCGGTCAGTGTGGCATATACGTTCAGAGACAGTGCAAGCTCGGATTGGAGCGAAACAAGCTCGGTATACATCGCCCCCTCGCTTGCCGCGCGCGTGAGTGAGAGGATATGACTGCGGATATCGTCATGAACACGCCCCAAAGAGGCCGTGGTCAATGCCGCGGTGGTGTACGGATACTGCCGTTCGGCGCGGGCAGAGGCAACGATCGCGCGGTCCAGCGTGTGCAGCTGCGTTTGCAGCAGGGCAAGCGATTGGGCATCCAGCGTCGTGGTGTAGAGCGTGACCAGTGTCGAATTGGCACTGACCTTTGCCCCATTCTCCAGCGGATAGGAGATCAGCACCTCCTGCCCGTCGGTACGGAGCATCGGCGTGCTTAACACAGTCTCGTCGCGGAAGATGGTCGCCGTGCCCTCCGTCACGATGCTCTCCTCCCCGAGATTGACCACCGCAGTGGTCATGCGGGGCGTCGCCGCGATCACACAGTGATAAACCGTATATAAGATCAAAAGCAGAATGAATATCCGAAAAAAGATGCCGCCGACCAGACGCTGCCATGCCTCGCGACGGGGGCTGAGCGGTGCGTTCATTGCGTCACCTCCCCACGACACAGTGCAATGGCATCGGAGAGAATATCGCCAAAGGGGCGCATCGTACCATCCTCCCCATCCGCACGGATCCAACGAACGTACGAGCGCCCGCGGAACCATGTCATCTGCCGCTTGGCATAATGCCTTGTGGCAAGCTTGATGTCCTGCACGGCGCACTCCAACGAGCCCTCGCCGCGCAAATACCCGAGCAGCTCCTTATATCCAATGGCTTGCGCCGCCGTCGGACTACGCGCAAACAGCCCCTCCGCCTCCAGCGTGCGAACCTCGTCAAGCAACCCCTGCGCCATCATCATCTCCACACGGTGATCGATCCGCGCGTAGAGGAGATCTCTGTTTTGATACTGCAAGCCGATGACGGTCGCATCGTAACAAAGCTCACCGTCGCGACTTTCCCGATCCAGCTCGCTTTTGGTCTTTCCACAGCAAGCATAGATTTCCAGCGCACGGACGACGCGCTTGATATTGTTCGGATGGGTCGCCGCAGCACTTTCGGGGTCGATCTGCCGCAGCCGCTCCCACAGACGAAACGCGCCTCCCTCCTCGGATGCCTCGGTGAGCAGACGCTCACGCAACGCAGCATCGGACGGTGGCGCACTTTCATACGCACCACCGCACAAAAGCCCGTCCAGATACAGCCCCGTTCCGCCGCACAGCACAGGCAAAACACCGCGCGAGGTCAGCGCGTCGATCTCCACGCGCGCCATTGTAACAAAATCCGCGCAGGAATAGCTCTCCCACGGCTCCTTGATGTTGATAAAATGATGCGGCACCGCCGCCAGCTCCTCCCGCGTCGGGGTCGCCGTTCCGATGTCCATGCCGCGATATACCTGCATGGAGTCAAAGGAGATCACCTCACCCCCGAACGCCTGTGCCAAGGAAATGGATAATGCGGTTTTCCCCGACGCCGTCGCACCAACCACTGCCAGCACGCGCGGCTTGTTGTTCATCTCTCGTTCCATGCACGTGCCTCCTTTCGCAACGCTCGCGCCCGCTCCGCGGGCTGTGTTCGCTCCGCGAGCCGTGTTCGCTCCGCGGGCTTAAGAACCTTTCTTAAAAGAAAGGTTCTTAAGAATCTCCAAAGAATTTCAAACAAATATTATGCGCCTTAATAATCCATGATTCTTCCGCCAACACTTTTCATATTTACCAAAAGAAAGAGATGTTTGCACGTGCCTAATCATCCCCCAACGCATCGATCACCACACAGGCATCCTCAAACCTCATATTCTTGTCCCATGCACCGAAAATTCCGATCAGATATATCTTCTCCTCACACTCATATGCTGCAATCACACAGTAATTATGCTCCAGAGAGCCGGTTTTCAATCCGATCACGCCCTCGCGGTAATATACATCATCAGAATGTAATAAACGATTGGTGTTCACCCAGGTGATCACCTCTCCGCTCTCATATACCACGTCATCCGACGCAAGCGACGCATAGCGTGCGATCACGGGCTCCTCCATCGCCATGCGACAGATCAATATCATGTCTTCCACCGTGGTGTAATGCTCCTCGCCGGCAAGCCCGTCCGGTGTCAGAAAAACCGATCCGCATAATCCGCTCGCCGCAGCCCGCTCGTTCATCTTGCCGACAAATGCCGCGATCTGATCGCTCGCCGTCGCCGCCTCGGGGTCAATCACACGCCCCGCTGCCGCCGCCAATGCATACGCCGCATCGTTGCCCGACGGAAGTAACATTCCCTCAATCAGCATCTCGACCGTCAACCGCTGCCCCGCCGAAACGTAAGCACGGGAGGACGCGGGGTCAATGAGCGACACCTCATCTCCCACCGTAATAATCTCCTCGGGAGATAAATATTCCAACGCCGTCAGAATGCTCCATAGCTTGGTGATGCTGGCAGGATAAACCACCCGCTCCTCCCCCTTTTGCCATAGGATCTCGCCCGCGGACATATCATATACAAACGCTTGCGGTGCATCGACCGCTATGTCAAGCGGCTGCGCGGATACGGGAATATACCCCTGCTCGCCCGCCTCATGCAGCACCGCATACGTGCGCGACCATATCGCATACGGCGAAACGTACATCAAAAATAACACGGCAACCAACAGCATTGTCGCCATGCAGGCGACAAGCCCGACCGCCCATCGATGTCGACGCGCGGCACGGCTTGCTTTTTTCTTAACTCGCATCGCTGACATCCGTGTTTCCTCCATACATTACTGATATAAAATATATTATACCATAGAAAGAGGATTTTGTCAACCGCACACGGTGCTCAACCGCGCGTCAGAAGCAGAATACGATTCTTAGTAAATTCTCAAAGTAAGTTCCACAGTGGAATTTAGGGTAGAAGTTACTATGAGAAGGAATTTGTGGTAGAATTTAGTGTGAGAAATCTAGAAAGGAGAACTCACACATGAATGAAAAAAGAGGAAAGCATTTGACCCT
>JAFTJZ010000066.1 GCA_017456145.1 Clostridia bacterium | reverse complement strand
GGAGACGAGCGTCGGGCGCTGCTCCGAGCCCGGGATCTTAAAACTTTGTGTTGGTTTTGAACGGAAGGTTCAATTGCTTTTGGTCAAGGGTTTTGGGAGATTCTCAAGAACCTTTTTTTCAAAAAGGTTCTTGAGCCGTCAGAGACGAGCGTCGGGCACTGCTCCGAGCCCGGGATCTTAAAACTTTGTGTTGGTTTTGAACGGTAGGTTCAATTGTATTTGGTTAAGGGTTTTGGGAGATTCTCAAGAACCTTTTTTTCAAAAAGGTTCTTGAGCCGTCGGAGACATCCATCTTCGGAGATCCTCGATCAAAGCATCGATATTTGCGTCCTCGGTTGCCCAGCTGATACAAAAGCGGACGGCTGCATGGCTGTCGTCGATGCGCTCCCAGAACGAAAAGGCGTATTTTTCGGAGAGCTTTTGCAGCACTGTGTCGGGAAGGATGGGAAACTGCTGGTTGGTTGGAGAGTCATAACGCAGCGGGATGCCAAGCGCCTCCAATGCTGCACGCAGGCGCTGTGCCTGTGCATTGGCACGCGCTCCGATCTCGAAATACAGCCCGTCACAAAGCAGCGCGTCGAATTGCACGCCGAGCAGGCGTCCTTTGGCCAGCATGCCGCCGTGCTGTTTAAGAATGTAGCGGAAATCTTTTTTCATTTCGCTGTTTGCAATCACCAGTGCCTCTCCGAACAATGCGCCCATTTTCGTGCCGCCGATGTAGAAAGCGTCGCAACGGGCAGAGAGCGCGGGCAACGACATATCTGCTGCGGGGGCGGTCAGCGCGTAACCGAGACGCGCACCGTCAACGTAGAGGAACAGCCCCAGTGCCTGACAGCGGTGCCACAGCGCGTCCAGCTCGGAGAGGGTGTAGACCGTGCCGTTTTCAGTCGGCTGAGAGATGTAGACCATGGCGGGCTGTACCGTGTGCTCGCAGGTGACATCCTCGCGATGTGCCTTGACGAGCGCGGCAACCTGATCGGCGGTGATTTTTCCGTCCTTTGAGGGAAGGGTCAACACCTTGTGTCCCGTTGCCTCGATGGCACCCGATTCGTGTACGGCAATGTGCCCCGTCGTTGCCGCAATGACTCCCTGATGCGGGCGAAGTGCGGCGCAAATGGCAATGGTGTTGGTCTGGGTGCCGCCAACCAGAAAGTGAACATCGATATCCTCCCGCTCGCACAGCTTGCGGATGGTGGCACGGGCGCGGTCACAGTAAGCGTCCACACCGTAACCGGGGGTCTGCTCGGTATTGCTCTTGATCAGAGCGTTCAATACGGCGGGATGCGCGCCTTCGCCGTAGTCGTTTTCAAAACGGATCATCGAATGATTCTTCCTTTCTCTTTTCTTTTTATATTGTACTTCTTATATTGTACTCCAAATGATAAGCTTTGTCAATGTATTTTGATAAAATTGTGCAAAGAGAGATCGGGAGGGGAGTGAGCGCTCTGAAAGCAACGTCACCTGCACGGCGTTGATATAGGGCATTGTGATTTTGCACAAATATTTGCTTTGAATATTGTGCAAGCTGCCGATTGCCAAGCGGGGAAAAATGTGGTATGATGAGTGCAGTGCGCGACAGGGCGTGATGTGCCCGTGCACGCGCAGAGAACCGATACCGAAAGAGGTGTTATGATTATGAAAAAGGCAGTTTTTATCACCAACGCACAGACCAAGACCTCGGCATACGTGCATCCGTGGAAACAGGATACGCCGTTTAACACCCGCGAGCAGGCGGCAAAGACAGGAGACGGGCTGATGCTTTTCCGTTGTGAATTTGATCTGCCCGAGGGAGTGCGGGCGGCAGTGGTACGCGCCACGGCACTGGGGGTGTTTGATCTTTTTGTCAACGGTGCACGCGTCGGCAGCATGACCGAGGAAGGAATGCGTTATGACGAGCTCAAGCCTGAGTGGACGGATTATAAGCACCGCGTTTTCTCTTATGAATACGACCTTTTACCCCTTTGCGGCGGCAGACCGCACAACACGCTGCTGGCGGTCGTTTCGCCCGGCTGGTGGGCGGGGCAGATGTCCTGCCGATATTATACAGAGAACGGCACGGTCGCCTTCTGCGGTGAGATCGAGGTCACGGGCGCGGACGGCAAGAGCGTATTGTATGCCAGTGCGCCGGGCTGGCAATGTGCCATCGGTGGCTGCATCCGCGCTGCCGATCTCTGGGATGGCGAATATTACGATGCCCGTATTCCCGATCCAACCCTTTGCCCCGAAGCATACGATTGGAGTGAGGCGGTGGCCTATGAGGGCTACAGCGGTGTGGTGATGCCGTATGTCGGTGACCCGCTGCGCGTCAATCGGGCGCTGACCCGCACGCCGATCAGCGCGGTGCTGCATGAAGGGGTGGATGAGGACGGCAGCGAGTTCGGCAAGATCCACGTCATCTCCCGCGGTGTCGGTCGCGGCTGCGAGGCCATGATGCTCAAGGCAGGGCAGCATCTGCTTTTGGATATGGGGCAAAATATGGTCGGTCGCCCCAGAATTACCATCTCCGGCGCGGCGTCGGGGACACAGATCACGGGGGTGTTTGCCGAGATGCTCAACGACAGCGGTGAGCGTTCCCGCGGCAACGACGGCCCTGCCGGCAGTATGTACGTCGAGAACTACCGCCGCGCGCTCTCCCGCATGACCTATATCGCAGCGGGACGCGGAACCGAGTCTTACGAGCCAACACATACCTATTACGGTTTCCGTTATCTTGAACTGATCGCCGACGCCGACGTTGAGATCCGCGGTGTACAGGGCTGTGTCATCCATTCCGATATGAAACAGACGGGTGCCGTTGAGACCGACAATCCGCTGGTCAATCAGCTGATCTCGAACATTATCTGGGGAATGCGGGGCAACTATTTCTCCAACCCCACCGACTGCCCTCAACGCGACGAGCGCTACGGCTGGACGGGCGACACGCAGATCTTCTGCGGTGCGGGTGCGTACTTTTATGATACGCATCGCTTTATGCGCAAGTGGTTGGGTGACGTGCGCTGCTGCCAGGCAAGCTATGACGGCGAGGTGGGCGATGTGATCCCGACGCTGCCTATCGTCGGGCGCAATGCAGCGGCATGGGGAGATGCGGCGATCGTCGTACCTTACCAGATGTGGCGTATGTTCCGCGATGAGGCGCTGCTGGCAGAGCATTATGAGGCCATGGAGGCGTATATGCACTCGCTGGAGCAGTACGGGCTGAACGGGCCCAAGCCCACTTACGGTGACTGGCTCTGTTATGACAGAACCGATCCTACATATATCGGCGTTTGTTATTACGCCTTTGACGCGTATCTGATGAGCGGCTTTTCCAAGGTGCTTGCCCGCTGTGAGACCAAGTATGAGGTGCGGGCGGCGTATTATCACCACCTGCGAGAGAAGATCGTGGCGCACTGGAAAGAGCAATATCTGAACGCAGACGGCACGCTCAAGGAGGACACCCAAACGGGATATTTGCTGGCTCTGGCCTTTGGCTTGGTCGATACGGAGCAGGAGCCCGCGCTGGTCGAAAGATTCCGCACAAGACTTCGCGAGAAGATCGTCGAGAACGGCTACCGCTTATCCACCGGCTTTGTCGGTACGGGCATTCTCAACCGCACGCTGGGGGAGAACGGCATGAACGATCTTGCGTACTCTCTGCTGCTTCAGACCGAGGATCCCTCCTGGCTGTATAGTGTGCTGCAGGGGGCGACGACGGTCTGGGAGAGATGGAACTCCTACACCGTGGAGAAGGGCTTTGGCCCTGTCGGTATGAACTCCTTCAACCATTATGCGTATGGTGCCGTCGCCGAGTGGATGTTTGCCTTTATGGCGGGTATCCGTCCCGACCCACGAGTGGGGGGCTTTGAGCATTTCGTGCTCGCTCCCGCACCGGATACCCGTAAGCCCGATGAGATCCCCGCAGGGCAGACACCGATTCGTCGGGTCAAGGCTCACTACGATGTGCGCGGCGGTCGCATCGAGAGCGCGTGGGATTATGCGGGCGACACCTTCCGCTACAGCTTTACCGTTCCCGCAAACACAAGTGCTACGGTCATCTTCCCCGTGTGCGGCAGCCGCGAGACGCTCAACGTCAACGGGATCGAGCTTTGTGCCGCAGAGCTTGGTGCGACCGTGGGCGAGGATGCGTGGAGCTTTGAGGTGAACACGGGCAGCTACGTGGTGATGTGATTTTGGCATAAATCCGAAAAAATACCGCATATGGCGCCCTTTTCCCGCAAAAACTCCTGAAAAATTTTGAACAAAGTGCAAAAAGGTCTTGACTTTTTTCTCAAAATCGGCTATAATATATAGCGTTGCATTTTATGTCAAGACGATATCTGCCCCGTATGTGCTTGCCACTGCGGCGGATGTATGGTGTGTCGTCGGAGTTGGAGGATGTTTCATGACGCTGGATATGCGTGCGATGATCAAGGGCTTGGTGGACGAGATTCCCGTTGACGGTGAGCTATGTCCCGACTCCCCCACGGGTGTGACCTTTGACCGCGCGGCGCACGTTTGCGGAAGGGTCACCAACGAAGGCGGGTATATGCGCCTCATCCTGGAGGTGGAGGTACCGTACACGGGTGAGTGTGCGCGGTGTCTGTGCGCGGTCAGCGGCGTCTTTCGGATGTCGTATGAACGGACGGTCGTCAACGAGGGCACCTTGAGTGACGAGCAGCTGGAGGATAACGTGGATGAATACGTCGTTATCGTCGACGGTGAGCTTGATCTTGCCGAGGAATTGCGTGATGCACTGTTCCTTTCCTTCCCGATGCGGTTGCTTTGCTCCGAGGAGTGTGCGGGACTTTGCCCCAAGTGCGGTAAGCCGCGGCGCGACGGTCCTTGCTCCTGCGCGGAGCGTGAGATCGACCCAAGACTTGCGATCCTTGCGACGCTGCTTGACGAAAATGAAGAAAAATAATAAAAAATATAACAGCGATGCAGATCGTATGGTCTGCGATAAGGAGGTGTACTTCAATGGCAGTACCAAAGAAAAAGGTTTCGAGTGCCCGCAGAGACAAGAGACGCTCGAATAACAGCAAGCTGACGATGCCCGCAGTAGTGAAATGCTCCAACCCTGCTTGCAGTGAGATGGTTCGTCCCCACTGCGTTTGCAAGGCTTGCGGCTACTACAACGGCAAGAAGGTTCTGGACGTAAAAGAGGCATAATTCTGTTTCGTTCCGAACGGGAATCTTAAGGACCCGGATACATCTCACTTTGAGGATGGAACGGGTCCTTTTCCTATCGATTAAATTGAAAAAGAGGAGATTATCATGAAAAACATTCGAATCAAGGCGCTGGCTCTGCTGCTGTGCCTTGCGATGCTGGGCATGACCCTCATCGCCTGTAACAATGAGCCTTCCGCAGACAGCACGGATGGAGAGAATCCGCTTGATCAGGACATACTTCCCGATGTGGATCCCGAGAGCGGCGATACGACCGGCCAAGTTGCGAAGGAGGTGTCGCTGGAGGATTTTGACCCGACAGTGAGCTATCCGTTGGTGAACTATTTTGATATGGATATGACCAAATACGTACAGCTGGGACGCTATAAGAACCTGAGTGTGAGCATCGCGGCGGCTGACATCGCGGTCAGTGATGAGGCGGTTCAGGCTGAAATCGACGCGGTGCTGTCCGAGCACCATCCCGATGCCCGCGTGACCGATCGCGCAGCACAGATGGGAGATACGGTGGTTATTGACTATGTCGGCAAGCTCGACGGCGTGGCATTTACGGGTGGAACGGCGCTGAACCAGACCATCACCCTGTCCGAGACCAACGGCTATATTCCCGGTTTTGTGGACGGCATGGTTGGCTTGATCCCCGGGGAGATGAAGGAGGTTCCCGTGACCTTCCCGGAGGACTACGGTAAGGAGGAGCTCAACGGTCAGGCGGTCATCTTTGAGATGACGGTGCATTACATCGTAGGCGAGCCCGTGCTTGACGATGCCTTTGTCGCAGAATTTACCGAAGGCGAGATGAGCACGGCAGAGGAGTATACCGCCTCGGTGCGCGCCGAGCTGGAGCAGCAGGCGTATGACAGTGCCGTACGTAACGCGCTGTGGACCAAGATCATGGAAAATGCCGCGATCATCGAGTATCCTGCCGATGCGGTGCTTTATTATTACAATTATTATTATATTCTCTATAATCAGTACGCGGCGATGTACGGGCTGGATTACGACACCTTCCTGACCTACAACGGTATGACGGCAGATTATCTGTTCAGCTATTGTAAGGCGATGGTGCAGCAGGATCTGGTGCGACACGCGGTCTATCAGGATGGCGGATACGTTTGCTCCGATGAGGAATATCAAGCCCTGCTGGATGAATATACCGCAGCGAATTATGAATCGCTGCGCGCCTCGATGATCGCCTCGGGGGAGGAAGATCTTACCATGGAACAGGCGCGCGCGTATTTTGATCAGACCTACGCAAATCAGCTCAAGGACACCTGCCTTGACGGGATCGTGACCGCGGCGCTGAAGAAAAATCTGACGGTGACGGAGGAATGAGCGACGTGGTGCAATCACAAATTCACCGCTGCGGCGTGAGTGAAAAGCTGTACGAGGTGAGCGGTGCGCCCTTTGCCTTTGATGCTACGGTGCTGGATTGCCGTGCCGAGGTCAAGGGAGGGTATGCGGTCATTCTGGATCGTACCGCCTTCTTTCCCGAGGGTGGCGGACAGTATGCCGACACGGGAGATCTGGGCGATGTCCGTGTGAAGGACGTACAGATCGTCGGAGATGAGATTTTGCATTATACCGACGCACCACTGACGGTGGGAGAGACGGTACACGGGCAGATAGACGCCAAGAAACGTTATGCACGGATGCAGCACCACACAGGCGAGCACATCCTCTCGGGGCTGATCCACGCCACGTATGGGTATGATAACGTCGGCTTTCATTTGAGCGACGAAGAGATGACCATGGACGTCAGCGGGCCGCTGTCTGCCGAGCAGCTGAAGGAGCTCGAGTATGCGGCAAATCGTGTGGTCATGGAAAATCACGCGGTGATTGCAACATATCCCGATGCCGAGACACTGCGCACCCTGCCGTATCGCTCCAAGCTGGCGTTGACCGGGGACGTGCGTATTGTCACCATTGAGGGGGTGGATGCCTGCGCTTGCTGTGCGCCCCATGTTTCAAGTACCGGACAGGTTGGTATCATCCGCATTGCCGAGAGCATGAGCTATAAGGGCGGTATGCGGCTGTGGGTGGTCTGCGGTGAGCGGGCGCTCGCGCTGTGGCACACGGAGCACGCGGCATTGGATGCCATTGCCCGTTCCTTCAGCGTATCCCGCGCGGAAGCAGTTGCGTCGGTACAGAGGCTGCAAAAGGAGATCGGTGAGCTGCGCGGTGCACTCGGTCGGTGCCGCCGCGAGCTGCTGCTCGGTCGCGTCAGAGAGGCTGCTGCGGCAGGTGAGAGACATATTCTGTTGTTTGATTGCGGAGACGATGCCAACATCATGCGTTATGCCGCACAGGAGGGTGCAGCTCTTTGCGAAGGAATATGTGTGCTGTTTTCCTCGCCCGAAAACGGGGTGGTGCGATACGTCTGCATTTCCGACAGGATCCCGCTGCGGGCGCTGTCAAAGGAGCTCGGTGCTGCACTTGGCGGCAGGGGCGGCGGCTCGGACCGCATGATCCAAGGCAGCGTGACGGATGATGCGGATGCGATCCGCGCATTTTTCGCCGGTGTATGAGATACAGCCCCCGATCCGTTCATGGGTCGGGGGCTGTGTATCGGAGATGGAATTGGGGCGTTGCCTCAAGCCTAAAACTTTCTTATAGAATGGTGTTCGGATTGTCAAAAAATTTGGATTTGTTGTTATAAAGGTACCCTGATGTAAAAAGCCGGTGCCGCTTATGTTGGATAGACAAGAAAAGAGTGCGACTGCTTACGCGGATCGCACTCTATATCTTTTCTCGGTTGATGCTGAAGATCAAGCCTTTTTCATGGTACGCAGGCAACGGGAGCATACGGGGAGCGACTTGGTATTGCCGTTGATCGTGACCTTTACCTTGCGAATATTGGGCTTCCAACATCTGTTGGTCTTGCGGTGGGAGTGGGAAACGTTCTCACCGAACACAACACCCTTGTTGCAGATACTGCATTTTGCCATCTTTGACACCTCCTTGGAGCACCGTTGAAGGTGCGATTCCGTGATTTTCTCATACAACACGGGATATTATACCACAGATCGCGAAAAAATGCAAGGGTTTTTTTGATTTTTTTGCAAAGAAGATGAAATATTTTTTATTTTTTTCAAATCAGCGGAAATATCGCACCGCAGCTTGCAGCTGTGCGGCGGTAAAACCGTCGCCATAAGCAATGCGATGGCCGTTTGCCCGAACGATGCGTACGGCGGCGGGGATCCCGTCATCGGTCAGCGTGACGGCAAGGATGTGCCGCTCGGTCAGCTCGGGCGCTTGAAACATCTCAACCATCGGGTCGCCGACGGGAGCGTCCTCGGGCAGCTGTATGAGTGCTTTGGGCAGCGGGCGCAGGATCGGCTCGTCCCCGGGGCGTGCAAGATCGCGCACATATCCGATCGCTGTGGGGAAGGCACCCTCAAAGGCATCGACGGGGGAGCAGGTGGGTTGCTGCTGCAGCATCTCTCCGAACGCACCGACACGGCAAAAGGCGTGCATGGCCTCGCCGTGTACCAGACACAGCCCGTCGCGCTCGGTCAACGTGGACAGCGCGTAATCGACACGGCGGTGGGTAAGGATGTGCGGCAGGCGCTCGTCGTCTCCGACAAAGAGCACCAGCTGTGCTTTGTGGATGGCATCGGCAAGCACGGTGCAGCCCTGCTCACCTGCGCTGATACGTAGGGTGTGCACTACACCGCCCGCCTCCTGCAGGATGGCAGCGAGTCCGCTCACGCAGCCTGCAGTGGGGGTGTGGGCGATCAGCACCTCGGGGTGCTCGGTGTGAATAAGGGAGCAATGTGCGGGCAGCGGCAGCTCTGCTGTGGGGAGCAGCGTGGAGCCTTGCTTGTCAGGGCTGCTGTCGGCGGGGTCGGGATGTGGCTTGTGGCAGACCAGCGAGAGTGTCAATTGCGAGCGGTCGCTCTTTGAATGATGCAGAGCGATGGGGAGGCAGGGCAAGGACTCCTTGCGCAGAAGGTGATACAGCTCGAAAACGGTTCGCCAGAGCGTGGTACGGGAGAGCGTCGGTGCAATTTCCAGACCGCACAGCACCGCGGCATCTGCCAATGCGGGGCAGCAGTCCTCCGCAAGCGCGGTGCGCAGGGAGATGAGAGCGAGCCCGAGCGCGTCGTCCGTGGATTCCTCGTCCAAGGGAAGGGTGACGGTGCGGACGTACCATGCGCCGCAGCCACGAGCATCCGCAAGCTGTCCGCCCGCAACAGCGGTATATTTATGCAGGAACAGAGGCGTCAGCGGTGTGCGCGGTGCATCGGAGTGGTGAGCGGTACGATCTTCGGTCAATCGGTAGGCGTATGTGATCTCCAGCGCGTGCAGCAGCTCCGAGGACAAGTGCACGGGATACGGATCGTTGAGCACGGCAAACTCCACCATGCGGTCATGGCGCACGGTGGCAAAGGGAGCAAGCGTCAATCCGAAATCGGCAGCTCTGCGCTGCAGCGCCTCCATTTCGGCGGGGGCGTGGATGATGAGCCAACCGCCAACCTCGGTACCCGTGATATCGCAGGGGAGGGGATAGCGGCTCATGTCCTCACGGGGCAGCACACTGGTGTCGATCGTCAGACCATGAGCGCAGCCAAGTGCGGTGGGGAGCAGCATCTGCGGGGCGACGGGAAGGATCCTGCGCACAGCGTCTCCCCGGATCTCGTCAAACAAAGCCTCGGCAGCGGCACATTCGGCGGCACTTGGGACCCCCGTTGTACCGTGGAGAAGGCACAGTCGATCTCCGCGAAGAATACGGCGGGTAGCCGCTTGGGTCTGCGGTGAGTGGCAGAGAAGGCGAAGGGATGAGCCGGCAATATCCAGCGTTGCCGTAGGATGATAGCCCTGCGTACGCATGGAGGCGGCGGTGATGCCGTCGCAGATCGTCCAATGCAGCGCAGGATCGTGATCGTAGGGTGGGTGGGGAAGAGAGAGAGCAAGGTCGCTGTGGAGTGCGTCAAGTACGGTGCGCAGCTGCAGCGGCGGGGTGGTCTCCCGTCCATGGATGCTGCGACAACGGCAGATCAGACCGGAAAGTGCGTCTGCATGGTCAGGGGCATCGGTGTCATAACCGAGCAGTACCTGCGTATCGGGGTGAGATGCATACAGCTCACACAGGCTGTCCAAAAGATAGAGTGCTTCGGATGTGGGCGAGGTGCCGTCCTTTTTGAATTGCGTCAAGCACATCCGCAGCTGACCAACACTCATAAACAGCCCGTACTCGCGTTTCATGGAGGCAAGCACGCTGTCATCGGCCCCGGCATTTTGCGAAATGAGGCCGTATTTGCGCGGCGTACCGCGATAAGGCGGAGCCGGCTGATTACCGTGGTCGAGCAACATATTATATATCATATGGTGTAGCCTCCTGTTCGGATGTGGATTCATTTTGATCATGAGCAATCAAGGGGAGCAGTGTGCCGCAAAGAGCGACCCCGTCAGAGTCAAGCGAGAGGGGGTGCACCGCACGAATGCAGCCACCCAAGGGGCGCTCGCTCGGAACACGGACCTCGACGAAATTGGGGGTATGTCCCGTGGCAATTCCGTCGAAGTAACTTTCAAAGAGGACCTCCAGCGGACGGGCGCGACGGATGATCTCGGTGAGCAGCTCAGCACGGATCTGTGCACAGGTCTGATCCAGAACCGAGAGGCGCGCATGTTTGACTTCAGCGGGGATCTGGTCGGGCATCTGTGCGGCGATGGTGCCCGCGCGTGGGGAGTAGGGGAAGATATGTACCATCAAAAACCGTGCGCGACGAACGAAATCCAGCGTATCGGCGAATTCTTCGTCACTCTCTCCGGGAAAGCCGACGATGATATCTGTGGTCAGCATAACGTCGGGAATGGCGGCACGCAGACGTGCAATGCCTGCAAGCGCTTGGTCACGGTTGTATTTTCTTCTCATGCGGGCGAGCACGCTGCTGCTGCCGCTTTGGATGGAGAGATGAAAATGCGGTGCCAGGGAGGAGAGGGCGGAAATGCACTTGACAAACGGTTCCTTCATTAAGGAGGGGTCCAAAGACCCAAGACGCACCCTGCCGATGCCTTGGATAGCATCCACCGCGCACAAAAGATCGGCAAGATCTGCGCCGCCGAGATCCTTGCCCCAGGAGGCGGTTTCAATACCCGTGAGGACGACTTCACGGCAGCCGTTCTTGCTGAGCAGACTGACCTCCTGCAGCACGTCCTCGGCGCGCTTGGAGCGGATCTGTCCCCGCGCAGCGGGGATGATGCAATACGTGCAGTGACTTTCGCAGCCGTCTTCGATCTTGATGTAGGCACGAGTACGAGAAAAATCGCGAATGGACATTTCCTCAAAGGGCGCATCGTCCAAAGAGGGGATCCGTACGCAGGGCGCGGCGTTTTTCTCGCCCTGCTCGATCAGCTTGCGCAGCTCGCTGACCACCGTCAGCTTGTCGCGGTTGCCCACGACCGCATCCACACCCGCGATGGAACAGATGCTTTGTGCGTTGGTCTGTGCCAGGCACCCCGTGACGACAATGTACGCGGCGGCGTTGTGGGAGAGGGCGCGACGGATGAACTGGCGCGCCTTGCGATCGGATTCTGCAGTAACGGTGCAGGTGTTGATGATATAAGCATCGCAGATCTCGGAGGGGTGGGCGGGATGTGCATCCAGCCCCTGCGCACAAAGGAGCTCGGCGATGGCTTCGGATTCATATTGATTGACCTTGCAGCCCAGCGTATAGATGCCTACGGTCAGTGGGCAGGACTGCGGATGAGATGTGCTTTGCATAACGGGGGTGGTCTCCTTTGAGAACATTCTCTTATATTCTATCACGAATTTGTGACTTTGTAAAGGCGGATATGTGAATTTTTTGCGCGGGGACGAAAAAAATACACTTTGGTGACGTACATAAGCTGTTGGCGGTCATCATGCTTTGATGCCATGATATAATATTGACAAAAATAATTTATCAGGATGATTAAAATCATGTTGACAAATGCAATGAGATGTGGTATAATAAGGGTGCGAAGGAAAAGATCGCATACAACAAAACGAAGAGGGGGTGACCGACATGATCACAGCGCAGTTTTCCAAGGTACGCTTGTGCTATGCCATGTGGGTTTCTCTTTTGGAGCTTTGGAGAGGGAAACTGAAACTGAACACAATGTGCGCACAAGCCTGAAGGAAGTCGGTGGCTTGTGCGTTGTTTTTTGACTTAATATACCGGCAGATGGTGCATTCTCGCCACCTCGGATGTATGCGAAGCATATGAGGATAAAAACGAAATAATCAATATACATCTGCATTATTCTATTACGTCGTGCCTGTCTTGACGAAAATTTGGTAACAAATTTTTTATATGGATGATTATTGATATTCTCATAAATAACGCAAACAAACAAGTGATCTGATCAAAGGGAGGTTTCTTCATGAAAATAAAAATTGTTGCCATGATTTTGCTGATAATATTCCTATTGTCCTCCTGCACCCCCGTTGACACAACGCCTCCGCAGAAATCAGATACTGTCGAAGAAGGTGACGCGACGGAGAACGGCTCGGACACAACGCCGATTACCTCAGCGGAAGATGAGCTGCCTGCCACTGAAGATTTTATTCCTGCGACAATAGGACAACTGTTTTGGAGAGGCCATGACATCATAGTGACGTCGGAAGGCTATATAGTTGACATCCATACGGGTGAAAAAACATCCATTTGCTTTGACCCTATTTGTGAGCAAGGAGGACATTCAAGCTCGACCTGCCCCGCCGCAGTTCTTTCAAGAGGAATGTATTTCGTTATTTCTCCGGAAGAAAGCAAAGACAGTCTTGTGATCTATCTCGATACCAGATCTTCGTTTATACGTTACGATCAAGCAACACAAACGATAGATGTGTTGGCTCAGGGGCTCGACTTGATCGGAACAACATGGCGCTTTGACCCATATACAAATACCATCTATTATATGGCTTATCGCGCGGAGAGTCCGACGCAAATGTCTCTGTACGCATTGGACACAAAAGAAAAGGAAGTCCGCTGTCTTGCAGATACTCCTGATCAAGTATTTGTGAGTTGTATCGTAGATAATATGATGTATATGTATAATAAAAGGACTGTTTATTCCTTGGATTTGAATGATGAGGATGCAAAATGTACAGAGATTTATCAGGTTGAGCCGTCTTATCTTGTCAAGCGCATCAAAGGCGGATATGTTTACTATTATCTGCGCGAGCGTCAGTACTATACGGTTCCGCAAGAGATATTGGATTATCATGATGCCACCTTTGATCCGAGTGCAGCAGAATATCAGACGTGGAATGATACGGTATACCGTATACCGCTGCAGGATTTAAGCGCGGAGCCGGAGTTGATTATGGAGGATGTGAGCTATATAGGAGTGCAGGATGGCTTGTTGTTTTACATCAAGCACGCACCACAATCTGCGTTCAGTTACGTTACCTATCAAGGTAAAAATTATGCATGGGACGATCCTGCTGCACCGCCGAAGGGGACACTGAAACACGTTTTTACGTGGGACAGCGGTGAGGGCGGAATTATCGACCTTACCACCATGGAGGAAATCGTGACCTTTCGCTTGGATGGGTATTGCCTGACGCCTTATGTTGCTTGGGATTTTGACGGTACGGGATTCATGTATGGGGAAGTGATAGATTCCCATGAGGCTGTGTTCATTGAAGAAGGATATTCGAGCTTGCCGACGGTATACGTCAACATCCCGCTCCGGCAGGGCGTTGTGACCGACGAGGATATGATTATAATGGAACCGAATTAACTTGCCCCCGCGGTGCGGCGGGCAAAGATCAAGGGCTCGTTTTGAAAACTGCCGCCTGACGAATTTTACAATCGCATGAATTTTCATGAATTTATTATAGGAGCGAGGTAAAAAATGAAACATAGGTGGGTCGCATTCATTCTGGCTTTGCTGCTGTTTACGTCTTGTACCCCCGTTGACAATACGCCGATCTCTCCTCCCGATTCTCCGCAGGATCCCGTACAGGAAGATGAAGAGAAAGAGGTTACGGATTCCAAGCTTACAAATACATTGGATCCTACCAAATGGGACGGCAACATTCCGTCGGAGCGGAATTTGATGTCCCCGTCACGGTCGGTTTTGCCATGGCAAGGTCACGATATTGCCGTTAGTTCCGAGGGGATGCTGATTGATATGACGACGGGTGAGACAACGTCAATCTGCTTTGATCCGATTTGTGAGTATAACGGGCATTCGACTTCAAAATGTCCGCAGTATGTCATAAATAGAGGGGGGCATTTCATTGTGTCGCCTTTGGAAAGCAAGGATGGATTGGTCATATATACCGATACAAGTATGCTTGGCAATCAGATTATGCGTTACGATCAAACGACGCAGACTTTGACGATGGTCGGTAACAATCTTTCTTCAACAGGAAACACGTGGCAATTTGATCCATATACGCAGACGATTTATTATACCTCCTATCGTACGGAAAGTCCAACGGGAATGTCGATGTGTGCTCTCGATACCAAGAGTGGGGAGATACAGGTCCTTTCCGATATATCGGAGCAAATGTTTGCGAGTTATATCAGCGATCAGACATTGTATTGCGATTCGATTATCGCCAGTGTGTTTGCAATCGATCTGACGGAGGAAGTTTCCGAGGCGGTAAAGGTGATTAACTTGGATGAAAGCGGGTTTCGCGCCAGACAGGTATATGACGGATACTTGTATTTTGATCTCCGCGAGCGCACCTATTATTCCGTGTCGCAGGAGGTGTTGGATCGTTACGATGAGACCTTTGACGCGCAGGATATGCAGAATCTGACGTGGCATGACGCGATCTATCGGGTCCCCCTGGATGACCCCGATGCCGAGCCCGAGCTGATTCTGGAGAACGTGAGCATTGCGACAATACAGAACGGAATCATGCTTTATGTTAAGCATGAACCGCATCCGGCGTTCAGTTATGTGGTACACAACGGGAAATATTATCACTGGGACGATCCTGCTGCACCGCCGGAGGGAGATCTGATACACGTTTTTGCCTGGGACAGCGGCAGCGGAGGGATCATCGACCTTGCTACGATGGAGGAGCTGGTCACCTTTGAACTGG
>JAFTJZ010000039.1 GCA_017456145.1 Clostridia bacterium | reverse complement strand
GAGAAAAAGCACCTTAAGAATTCTTAAAAAGCTTTTTCAAAAGGATCATTTTATGTGTTTTCGCCCCACCGTGTTGGGTGGAGAATGCTTTGGTCTGCAGTCTGAGGCTTGCATTGTTACGATGCAAGCCTATCTCTTGTTGATTGAAAGCTCTTGAAAGAGAGGGGGCGGGGTGAAAAAATTCTCCCGCAAAAGCCACTCATTTCACAAGATGCTCCCCTGCGGGGACGAAGACAAGGTAAGCATTCTCGCCTTCGACCTGCTTTTGGATGACGGGGGCGACGGCCCCGTCCAAGGTCACCTGCTCGGCTGCGGCGGGAAGGCGGAGCAGCAAAGGCACCTCGGTGCTGACGGTCACAGCGTCGTCATTGGCGCGCACGGTGGCAGCAGCACGAGCCTGCCAGAAGGTCGCGATGCGGTTGGTGCTGGAGGGCAGCACACGGTAGCCGTGCGCGGCGGTATGGCTCTTGATCAGCTCAAGCACCCGCAGCGCGGCAGAAAAATGGGGATTTCCTTCGGTCAGGTAGTGCGGATGGAAGAAAAACTGCGTGATGCGGGCATTTGCTACAGCGGCATCGATATAAGAGATGACCTTGGAGGTATCGCTGTTTTTTTCGGGCAATCTTGCCTCGTAGTAGGTGATGGGGATCAGCATGGTGCGCAGCGGTACGTTGCCATGTGCGGCATCGTCGCAGGTATAGCGAGGAAAGGACGTGCCGTAACCAAAGCCGTTCAGATCGAAGGCGTTGATATCCTTGGGATCGAACTCACCCAGATAGCCGTTATCGGCAATGATATCGCACGCTTGCAGCCAACGGAGGAACTCCGCCTGTGAACCATGCTGGATCAGGCAGTGGTTGACGTTGGTGCAGGGATGAATACCAAAAGTCTCACAAAACAGCTTGAACTGGTTGTCCACCGTTTGCGCGGTATAGGGCGAGCAGGTCAGATCCAGATGCAGCCCCAGCTCGCAGCCGTTTTCATTCAACTCACGCAGAACCTCGCGATCAAAGATGAATTGTCCGTTGCCGTTGGGCATGGCGTTGATGTGATAATAAAAGCCCTTTTCTTTCATGACGCGAGAAGCCTTGCGGTTGAAGTCTGCGCTGGTGCAATCGTCGTCGCCCGAAAAATGCAGCACAAGATCGGGGGCATCTCCGTCCTCCATCGGAGGAAGGCGGTAGATGGTCGGAACACCCAGTGACCGCAGGATCCGCTCCATCTCCAATATCAGCAGGTCGTTGTAGGGGTGCGCGGAGGACACTCCGTTCGGCAAAGGCCGCCAGTCGGGTGTACGCCCCAGCGGAAAGTAGGGGTCGTTTTGCATCTCGCAAACGCCATCCCCGCTGAACCACAGCGTTGCGGGAAGATCAAATAAAAATTCATAATTTTTCCCACAGCGGATCAGCGCGGGGCGCTCTGCCCCGTCTGCCGTCTTTGCCACGGCAAGCACCTCGTCAGGTACATCTGCCGCCGATCGGATCGGCACAAAAAGCGGAGCGGGAACACCGCCCTTGGTCATGTACTCGCCAAAGATGCGGCGTACACGCGCGGGTACCGAGGAATCATTCTCCTCACAGGCACCCATCAAAATGACCGTGGCTTTGCAATCGGAAAGCTGCGCGGGACGGTCAGCGGCGACAAGGACGATGTCACGCTCGGTCAGCGTTGACATCGCGTCGGGTACGATCGCCTCGCCCGTCACGCCCATAAAAGCAAGCATGGCGGGAATGTACGCGGGAGTATAATCCTCACCTGCGGCGTTGCGTTTCGCTTGCAGCGAGGAATCGATCACATAATATAACATCTTAGTTCTCCTTATCTATGAGAAGTCGTGGCGTCATGAGAAGTCGGGGCGCTGCCCCGAGCCCCGCCAAAGAAACTTTTTGAAAAAAGTTTCTTTGGAATCTTCAAAAACTTTAATAATAAAATAACTTTGGATTTATAAAGGGCTTTGACAGGTCCTTTGGTCGCAAAAGGCACTCACGCAATCCCGCTGTGCTGGCAAAGGATCGCGAGAACGCAGAAGATCATAGAGATGACGCTCTTTTTTGTCAGCTTGTCGCCTTGGAACAAAAAGCCGACGACAAGGGAGAGCGCGATGGATGCGCAAGTCACGGTGGTAAAGAGCGCGGCGGGATTCATGCGCCCATCGGCGAGCAAGCGCTCGGTATAAAAGCAAACGCCGTTGCAAAGACCGAGCAGCGCGACGGAGGGCAGCACGACTTTGAATGCGGGCTTTGTGATGGGAAAGCCTTTGCCGCCGCGTACCTTGTGCGTCACGCAACCGACGATCAGGCCGCCAAGCGCGCCGCTGCCGTACACAACGGCGAAGAAAAACATGGGAGGGGATCCGTTGTTACCGTTGACCGTGATGCAGAAATTGAGCAAGCCGTTGCCGATGCAGGCAAGCAGCGGCAGAAGAATGGCCGTTTTCTTGGGCTTTTCCCCGGCCTGTCGGTCGCCGGTCGGCGTGAGGTTCAGCAGCACGATGACCGTGATGGACAGCAGCATTCCCGCCAGCTGCAGCGGTGCGGCGGGAACGTTCAAAAAGATCGCCGACAGCACCACGGGAATGATAAAATTCAGGTTGATAATGATCAGCGAAATGGAAATGGCTACCTTTTTCATCGACTCGATCATAATGGATGAGGTCATCGCAATGCTGGCACCGCCGAGCAAGGCGATGGGAATGGCCGTCAGATCGGGGGTCTCCTTGGTCGCCACGGAGAAAATGCCAAAGAAGATCGCCAGCATGGCAAACCAAAGCGGCGGCATGGTCAAAGAGGCCGCGACGCTTTCACTGTTTTCCGACAGCTTTTTGTAAATATTCCCCGCAAAGCCGGAGGAAACGATACACAGGATCAAAATGATAATGGTGGTAATCAGCATAAAACATTCGGACCGATCCCGCCCCGGGGGGCGGGATCCCTTTCAAAATAGTTACGCGGATCGCAAGCATCCGTTCGACAGCATCCGTCAATAGGATTGCGCCAGCTCGTTCAGCGTCTTTGCCGCATTGCTCAGACGATCCTCCCACGACTCGATAAAGGAGGTCAGGTTGCTGCTGCCCGTCGCGGTATAGCGCAGCACCGTATCGGAAAATCCGAGCGGATCATAGACCAGCCCCAGATCGTACGAACGATTGGAGAAGATCAAGTCCAGCATCCGTCGGGATTCCTCGTCGCGCGTGCCTCTGCCCTGAATGACGACGTCATAAAAATCGGGGTAGATATTATAGTAGGAGTAATAGCTCAAAAGCTCCAGGGCAGCCCCCACCTTCTCGGGGGATTCCACCGTGTTGAACACGGCCAGCATGGAGTCGTGATAGGTATTGACCTGACTGTAATATTTGTCCTGATATTCGTCGTACTTGGGGACGGGCAATATGCCGTAGGCATCCTCCATGTTGCGGTAGATGCTGCAGGCGCGGGCGGTCGCCAGATTGAACAGGGCGCCGCCGTTGGGGAAGGAGGGATGCGTGTCGGAGTTTTCCAGCGTATCGTTCCAATAGAAGTCCTGATACATCAGATCCTCAAGAATGGTGGTCATGATCTCCAGAGACTGCTCATCCGAGCCGTATTGATAATAATATTCTCCGTCCTCGTCACGATCCAGCAGTTTCATGCCCGAGCCGATATACAGCGTCAGCACGGGAATGTCCCCGCTGCCTGCAAAGCCGTAAACATCGCCTCCGTCCCGCGTGTCGTTGCCGTTGTCCGCGTAGGCGTTCTCTGCGCAGGCGATCATCTCCTCAAAGGTCCACAGACCATCCTCCACCAGCTCGTACAGATTATCAAGCCCCAGATCGTCCGCCATAGGAATGTTGTAGAACAGCGTAGAGGTCGCTCCCTTGTCGAGAATCAGCAGATCGGATGCAGCAAACTCCACGAACTCCCCGATCGCCAGCTCCTCAAAGGACTCCTTGACCCACCAGGGCTTGGAGGGATCGACGTTCGCCAGGGTCGTAAGATCCGTGTAATAATTCCGTCCCATGGTGCGCTGCGCGTTGAATCCAAATTCCACCATGACCTGATATTCGTCGCTGCCGGATTTGATCAGGTTGGCAACCACGGTGGGAATGGTCATGTGCGACTGATATTGGCAGGTCAGCGTGATGCCATAGTTTTCGTTGATCCAGCCCGTGCGGTCGTAGATGTCGTCCGCGATGATGTCGCCCGTGATACCGTTTGTATTTTCGTCGGGGCAGATCTCGTTCCACAAATTGTAAAATTCATGGTTGCCGTCCACCGTCCAGTGCAGCACGTTGAGCGTGTAATCATAGTCCATGGCCTCCACGTCGGGCAGGATCTGTTGTTCCCCCTGCTCCTCCTGCGTCGTATCCGTCGACGGCGTCAGAGAGGAGTCGGACGGATCGGGGCTCTGCTCCGACTGCGTATCATCGGCACACGCAAGCAGTGCGGAGCCAAGCATACCTATAACGAGAAACAGCGAGATAAAACGAAGGTAACAGCTCTTTTTCATGATGTGTAAACCTCACTTTTCACAATTTTGTCCGCCGGACAGCCCGTGCGTTCGCAAAGCTCCCGATACGTTTACGCGCGGAAATCGGGAACCTCAATCTGCACGCCGCCCATATTTGCGGATTTTGCCGCGAGAATGGCAGGGGCAGCGGTCTCAACGGCACGGTAAACATCCATCGGAGGCGTCTTGTCGTTGAGAATCGCGTCAACGAAGTAATGGATGGGGTACATATCCGCGCCACCGTGCGCTGCATTGCGGAACATCTCCTCGGCATCAGGATCGGCGCACCCCCAATCCTCGTGGTTGACCCAGCCCTGACCGGGGATAAACTCCTTCGGAACGTCCTCCACGGAGCGAGCCCACTCAACCGATTTTTCGGTACCCTTGATCTGGTACCAGTGAGCGCCGGTCTCTCTCTTGTGACCGTAGGGTGCGTTAAAGCCGGCGCGCAGGCTGAAGATGGTGCCGTTGGAATTATGCATCAGTGCGCACTCCAGATCGCGGACGTCAAAGCCCTTGGTGTAGGAGTCACCCTGTACGGTGCCAAGGCAGCTGACGTGGGTGATACGACCGCCCGTGATGGACAGCAAAGGCGAGAGCTCATGCGGCATATAGAAGATCGGATCGGAGAAGGTGCGATAACGCCAGGTGCGCTCATAATCGGGGTTCTGATCGTAGGAAGGATCGTCCGTCCAGACGTGATGACCCGTCTTCTTGTAGCGGAAGTAGTCCCAGCGGGGCTCATAATGCAGATATTCGCCCTCAGCATAATAGATCTTACCAAAGGCACCTGCCTGTGCCATGTCTCTCCACTTGGCGATAAAGTTCCAATAGCGGGCCTGCTCGGCAAGCTGATATTTACAGCCCGTCTTGCGGACAGCGTTCACCAGCGCATAACACTGATCAATGGTGTAAGCGGCGGGAACCTCGGTCATAACATGAATGCCGCGCTCCATCTCGGCAACGGCATAATCGACCTGAATGTCTGGGTCCACAGCGATCATCACTGCGTCATAGCACGCTCCCTTGGCAAGCTCCTCATAGGACTTGAAGGTCTTGGGGCTGTAGCCTACCGTGTTCAGGATATGCGCAGCCGCGTTATCTGCCAGATCGTCGGCAATGTCGCAAACGGCAACGATCTCAACATTGGGATGCTGCGCATATACGGCGGCTAGTCCCGTTCCGCGGGGACCGTTCCCCAGCACTGCCAAGCGCACTTTTTTGTTTTCCATAAAATCATACCTCCATGTATTGATTTTTCGATTCGGGTATGGTATAATACCCTTGTGATATAATAATAAATCATAAACGGCAAAAAATCAATAGGTATTTCGGCATAGTATTTATGATTTTGGTCGTTTTTCGGAAAGGAGAGCTTTATGGAGCTGGCTATACGGCATTTACGCTCGGTCTTAGCGGTGGAGGGGATCTTTTCTGCCTTTGTCGAGAGCTACGGCAGCGATTTCAATTTCCCGGGCGAGAGCCACGAGGTCTGGGAGATCGGCGCGGTATTATCCGGCTGCGCGGGAATCACCTCGGGTGCGGAGATTTATGAATGTGGCGTGGGTGAGTTGATCATCCATCCGCCGGGTGCGTTTCACACAGCATGGGCGAAGGATCAATTGGGTGTAAGGATTCTGACGGTCACCTTTACTGCGCACGGCTCACGGTACGTTCCGAGTGGAAAATTTGTGTTGACCGCGCGCGAGCAAACGGTCATTCACCTTCTTGGCGAGTTGATCGATCACGAAGTTGACACGCCATTTTCCATCGATGCCTCCCTGCGCCCCGAGGCAGAGCAAATGATCAAAAATTACATTGAAATTTTATGTTTATCACTACACCTGCGGCGCGCCGAGACCGAGAGTCCCGCACAAGAGGAAAAAGCAGCCTTATTTGCCGAGATCGTCGGCTTTATGCAAGCCCACGTAGACGATGCGTTGACGGTAGAGGACATTTGTGTCGCTTGCGGCATCGGGCGCACGACACTCAAGGAGTTGTTTCGCCGTTTTACGGGCACCGGTGCGATAAAATATTATAACCATCTTCGTGTGCGCCGCGCCATTGCGTTGATGGACGAGGGAGAAAGTATGCAGCAGATTGCCACTCGGATGCATTTTTCGTCTCAGAATTATTTTTCCGATTTTTTTCGACGCGCGACGGGGGTTCCGCCAACGAAATACTTCAAGTGATGCGTAGGTTGCGAAAAATCAAGCTCAATTCAGGATGCACGAACATCTGTGTCAAACGGTATTCTGGTTTATATTTATAAAAGAATAAGCGGTCACCGTAACGATGAGCGCTTATCCCAATGATTTGAAATCCCAAAGAGAGCGAGAAATCTTTCGTGAAGAAAGGTTTTCTCGCTCTCTTTTGTTCGTGCGATTACACGCAAGCCTTAAAATGCCCAGTTGCCGTCGCGGAAGATCACAATTTCCTTACCGCGGACGGTACGAGCGACAACGCACAGGTCCTCTGTACCGATCATAAAGTCAACGTGGATCATGGAGTCATTGATGCCCATGGCATGGAGCTCCTCCAACGTATATTTATCGTAATCGCGGACGGTATTGGTATATCCTGCGCCCAGTGCCAAATGGCAGGACGCGTTTTCATCAAACAACGTTTCATAGAAGGTCAGACCACTGCTGCTGATAGGAGACTTGGCAGGAACCAAGGCGACCTCACCAAGGAACGCCGCTCCCTCATCCATGGAGATCATCTCCTTGAGCAGTGCCTCGTTCTTTTCGGCGTGCACCTCAACGGCGCGACCGCCCTCAAAGCGGACACTGAAGTTTTCGATCAACTGCCCACGGTAGGACAGCGGCTTGGTCGAATACACGATTCCCTCGGCATCTCCGCGCTTGGGCGTGGTAAAGATCTCCTCGGTCGGCATATTCGGATTAAACCACTCGCCACTCAAGGTATACTCCCCGCCACCGCAGAACAGACCGTTGTTGACAAGTCCCACCGTCAGGTCGGTCCCGTTGCCGCCGCGAATATGAAGCGAAACGATATCCAGTGCGTTGAGATACTCGCAACGAGCACGGAACTGCTCGTTGTGCTCCTTCCAGGCGGCCACACCGTCCACGATCTCACCGCCAATGGAATCGCTCATGTGCACCGTGTACAGAATGACCTGCCACAGCTTTTCCATCGCAGCCATCGGGCGCATCTCGGGGAACATTTTCTTTGCCCAAGCTCTGCCCGGCACCGCCGCCACACACCACTTATATTTGTTTTCCATCTGATCCTCATAAGGCTTGATGATGGGATACTTCAGCTGCATTGCGCGGCTGTTTTTCTTTTGATTCATCCCCTTCAGGCCATCCGGATCCTCCGAAATCAGGCGAAGCAGGGCGGGCAATCTCTCTGCTCTGTGCGCATACTTTGCCTTTTCCCATTCCTCCACCGTGGAGAGGACCTTGAGCGTACGATGACGAACGTGTACCTTTTCCAGCGGCTGATACCGCCACTCCACATTGACCTTCTCGGCGCCCGCCTGATAACATTCTTCCACTACCATACGGACAAATTCGGGCTGATCCAGATCGGCAACGATGACAACCTCGTCCCCCATCCTGATCCCTAAGCCCGAGACCGCCAACAGTCGGGCGTATGCCTTCAGCGCTGACTTTTTCATATCAGTTCCATTCTCCTTTTTGCTGCATATCCTTGATTTTACTCCGTGCGGCACGGAGCACCTTTTTATCGTTTTCATGCGTCAGATAATTTTCCGCTGCCTCCAGCGGAACCCATTCTACCTGCGCGATCTCGCCCTTACGCGGGCGAATGCTGCGGTCGTCCACCCGACCAAGGAAGTAGACCACTTCCTTTTCTACCGAGGGTGCCGGCGTGTAGCATACTGCGTGACGGAAATCGGGGATGATGGATATCTCCGCCGCCGTCTCCTCGCGCACCTCGCGCACAGCCGTCTGCCGTTCGGTCTCCCCCGGCTCGACGTGTCCTTTCGGGAAGGAGCGGTAGCCCCCGGGTCGATGTCGGATCATCAAGATATACATACGTGCGCTTTGTGGTTCCTGACGAACCACCAGTGCCCCGCAGGATTTTTCGTAAACCATGGGACTTCCCTCCTTCTTCTGTGATCGGATCAGTCTTGCTTAATCTCTTCCATGACGAACGCTTCCAACACGTCGCCGACCTTGATATCATTAAACTTTTCAAGTCCGATACCGCACTCGTAGCCCTGTGCCACCTCACGTGCGTCATCCTTGAATCTCTTGAGCGAGGAAATGGCATCCTCAAAGATAACTACGCTATCGCGCAGTACGCGGATCTGTGCCGAACGTGCGACCTTACCGTCGGTAACGTAGGAGCCGGCAATGGTTCCGACCGAAGGTACGTGAATGGTCTGGCGAACCTCGGCGTGACCCAACAATACCTCTTGGAACTTGGGAGCCAGCATACCCTTCATCGCCGCCGTGATTTCTTCAATCGCGTCGTAGATAACACGGTAGGAGCGGATCTCAACTCCCTGACGCTCGGCGCTGTCCATAGCCGCCTTATCGGGACGGACGTTAAAGCCGACGATGATGGCGTTGGATGCCGCCGCGAGCATAACGTCGCCCTCGTTGACACCGCCAGCCGCTGCGTGAATGACCGCGACGCGAACCTCCTCATTGGAGATCTTAAGCAGCGATGCCTTGACCGCCTCGGCAGAACCGACAACGTCTGCCTTGACGATGATGTTGAGCGTCTTGATGCCTTCGGAAATGCTCTTAAACAGGTCGTTGAGGTTGGCGCGGGCATTCGCCTTAAAGCCCTCCTCCTTGGCCTGATTCTTTCTCTTGTCTGCCAGCTCACGCGCCATTCTCTCGTCCTCGACCGCCTGGAACTCGTCGCCGGCTACGGGAGTCTCGGCAAGACCGGTGATCTCAACGGGAACGGACGGGCCTGCCGCCTTGACGTTCTTGCCGCGGTGATCGGTCATCGCGCGAACGTGACCCACCGCAGTACCCGCAATGACGATATCGCCGTCATGCAGCGTACCGTTCTGTACCAGCACGGTTGCGACGGGACCGCGACCGCGATCCAGCTTTGCCTCGATGACAATACCCTTGGCACGGCGGTTGGGGTTAGCCTTGAGCTCCTTGACCTCGGCAACCAGCAGCACGCTCTCAAGCAGCTCGTCAATGCCCTGCCCCGTCAGCGCGGATACGGGCACACACATGACGTCACCGCCCCACTCCTCGGGAACCAGATCGTATTTTGTCAGCTCTTGCTTGATATTTTCGGGATTAGCCGCGGGCTTATCCATCTTGTTGATGGCGACGATAATGTCGATTCCCGCTGCCTTGGCGTGATGGATCGCCTCAATGGTCTGGGGCATAATGCCGTCATCGGCAGCCACGACCAGAATGGCGATATCCGTCGCCTGCGCACCACGGGCACGCATAGCGGTAAACGCCTCGTGACCGGGAGTGTCAAGGAACGTGATATCCTGCCCTTGGATCTTGACGCGGTAAGCACCGATGTGCTGGGTGATACCGCCTGCCTCGCCCGCGGTAACGTGGGTGTGACGAATGGCATCCAGCAAGGAGGTCTTACCGTGGTCGACGTGACCCATGACGCAGACGACGGGAGCACGCAGCTGCAGGCTCTCCTCGGTGTCCTCTGCCTCATCAAACAGTTTTTCCTCAATAGAGACCACGACCTCCTTGGTCGCAGGAATCCCCAGCTCGTCGGCAACCAGCGCTGCCGTATCAAAGTCGATGGTCTGGTTGACCGTTGCCATCATTCCCATCAGCATCAATCTCTTGATGACCTCGGCAGAGGTGACCTTGAGTCTGGAGGCCAGCTCACTGACCATGATCTCCTCGGGGAGCGTGACGCTCTGGGGAAGAATATGCACAGGCTCATGCGACTTCTTTTTGCCGAATTTATTATCCTTTGCGCCGCCCTTCTGGAAATTCGATTTTCCTTGCGAGCCGCCCTTGGATTGTGCGGGCTGCTGCTTTTTCACACGGGAGGTGCCGCCCTTGACATCGTCACGCTCGGTGACAAACGTCTCCAGCTTTTCGTCATATTTGGACGGATCATAGGCCTCGCTGCCGCGGGTATCGACCACACGGGTCGCGCCACGCGGAACCGTCTTGCCCTCGGTCTGTACGCGAATGGTTGCCTGCGGGCGGAAGGTTTCTTTGAATCCGCCGACCTGCTGACCGTAATCGCGGTCCTTGTCAAAGCCACCGCCCATACCGCCACCGCGCTGATCCTTCTTACCGCCCATTGGTTTGCCGCCACCCATACGATCCCCTTGCGGCTTGCCGCCAAAGCGATCGTTCATCGGGCGCTCGCCCATGGGACGATCCCCCGCAGGTCTTGCTCCCATCGGTCTGTCACCGGCAGGTCTGTCGCCCATGGGGCGCAGAGGTCTTTGACCCTGGGCACCCTCGCGGGGGGCGCCGTCGCGACCGTTGCGATCAAAAGGCTTTCCTCCCTGCTGTGCGGGACGTGCGCCGCCCTGCGGACGGGAATCCCCCTGACGCGCGGGCTGACTGCCTTGCTGTGCGGGGCGCGCTCCCTGCTGAGGACGGTTGTCGCGATTGCCGTCACGACCGTCGCGACGCTGCTCGCTCTGTGCCTGCGGCTTGCTCTCGGGGCGCTTTTCCTGCGCTGCGGGCTTGCTCTCGGGCTGCTCCGCTTTGACCTCGGGCTTGCTCTCGGGCTTTTGCTCTGCCTTGGCCTGCGGCTTGCTCTCGGGCTTTTGCTCCGCCTTGACCTCGGGCTTGGGCTCGGGCTTGGGCTCGGGCTTGGGCTCGGGTTTGCTCTCGGGAGCAGCCTGTGCCCTTTGTTCTTTGGGTGCAGCTTGGGCATCCTTGGTGCTCTCGGGCTTTTGCTCTGCCTTGACCTCGGGCTTGACTTCCGTCTGACCAGACGGCGTTGCGGGCGCCTGATTATCTGTCTTTTCTTCTTTTTCGGGTTGTTTTTGTTGCGTCGGCTCCTTCTCCGGTGCTGCGGATGCGGCAGGAGATTCCTTTACGGGAGCGACAGGCTTCTGCTTGGAGGGAATGCAGGTCACTCCGTCCAGATAGTCCTCGATATTGGTGATCTGATGAGAGCGGGTCAGCGTCTCGAAAAGAACGTCAAATTCTTGCGGCTCAAGCGTACGCTGGGTCTTGACCTCCATGCCGTTGGCGGCGAGAATATCGGACAGCTCCTTGCTCTTGAGCCCCAGATCTTTTGCCATCTTGTTTACTTTGAACTGCGAGTTAATTGCCATTGTATGACCGTGCAACCTTTCTTAAATATATAGCGTTTGGTTTGCGTTATTCTTTGTTTTCGTGCGTTGTTTTCTCCAGCGCGTCCGTGACCAGACGGCACAGATTCTCATCGGTCAGCCCCACCGCACCAAGGCTTGACGATTTGCCCACCGCGTGGGCAAGTGTATCGATATCGATCGGCAGCGTCAGCAAGCGCACCTTGTAATACGTGCATTTGTCGTTCAGCCGTTTTTTTGTATTTTCAGAGGCATTCGCCGCCACAAGGACCAGCCGCGGCGCCTTTGCAGTCCGCATGGCATCACAAATCATGGGAACTCCCGTGATCAGCCCTCGCGCTCTGGCACAAAGCCCAAGCGCACGTAAGAGCGGCGTTTGCAGCCCGCTCATGCGTCCTCTCCCGAGGCCGCATCGAGCAGCAGCTCTTTTTCCATATCGTCATAGACCTCGGCAGGAATGGCGACACCCAGCGCCGTCTCAACGCGTCCTGACTTGCGTACGCGGCGCAAGCACTTGACATCGCGGCACAAATAGGCACCGCGCCCCGATTTTTTGCCCGTAAAATCCAAGGAAATTTCTCCCTCGGGCGAGCGCAGCACACGCAGCAGCTCGATTTTGGGCTTATGCTCATTGCAGCCCAGACACTGTCTGACGGGGATCTTTTTCACCTTGGGCTGTACAGCCTTTGCCATATCGCATTCCTCCTTTTCCATCACGTTTAGATTGGATGACTCTTATTCGGTCTTGATATCGACCTTATGTCCCGTCAGACGGGCAACCAGCCGTGCGTTCTGTCCCTGTCTGCCGATCGCCAGCGATTGCTGCGCGGGATCCACAATGACCTTACACGCCTTCTCCCCCGTCATCTCCACGCTGATCACCTTGGCAGGTGCCAGCGCTGCGGCAACGTACTTAACGGGATCCTCATCGTATTGCACGACATCCACCTTTTCGCCGCGCAGCTCGTCGATGATGCTGGCAATACGCATACCGTGGTTACCGATGCAAGCGCCCACGGGATCGACACCCGGGTCGCGGGATTCGACAGAGATCTTGGTACGGGAGCCTGCCTCTCGGGCAATGCCTCTGACCAGCACCGTGCCGTCGACGATTTCGGGAATCTCCAGCTCAAACATCCGGCGCACCAGCCCTGCATGAGAGCGGGACAGCGTGACCAGCGGGCCGCGGGACTCGCGATTGACCTCGCAAACGTACACCTTGACGCGATCGCCCACATGGAACTCTTCGCCGGGGATCTGCTCGTTCTTGGGGAGCACGACAGTGCTCGTTCCCGTTTCGAGAATTGCAGCACCCGTCTCGCTGTCCACCTTGAGAACCGTGGCGGTGATGATCTCTTCCTTTTTATTCTCGTACGCTCTCTGCATCGCCATTCTCTCGCCCTCGCGAATCGCCTGAATGATGACGTTCTTTGCGGCGTTGGCGCTCAAGCGGCGCACGTTCTTGGTCTTGATCTCGGTCTCAACGTCCGAGCCGATGTCGTATCTCTTGCTGATCGCCTTGGCCTCAGCAAGCGAGATCTGTGCCTCGGGGTCCTCGACCTCCTCCACGACCTTCATCTGACGATATACCTTAATATCCTTTTTCTCGGGATTGATATCCACGCGGAACTGCGCGGTGGCGCTGTACTCCTTGGCGCAAGCGGTCTTGAGTGCTGCCTCGATCTTTTCGATCATATACGAGGGCTCAATGCCCTTTTCCTTCTGCAACAGCTCCAGCGCCTCAAAAAACTCTTTGTTCATTGTTTTTTCCTTCCTTATTCATTCTAAACAGGGAAATTATATACCGTCGGGTCGAGCTCACTCGCCCGAAGAGAAGTCGTAGACGGTGCAAAGACGGCTGATGGAGGAGAAGGGGATCACGCGGTCCGCATCGCTGCCACCGGGCGCGATGTGCACGTTCTTATCCTCATCCATTCCCAAAAGCACACCTTTGACGACACGCTGCCCATCGATGGGGGTGAACAGCTTTGCCTCCACATCCCAGCCTGTGCAGGCGGCAATGTGTTCGGCGGTCTTGAGCTCGCGCTCAATGCCGGGAGAGCTGACCTCCAGATGGTAGGCGTCGGAAATGGGATCGGCCTCATCCAGCAGCGGGTCAATGGCGCGGCTGAAGGTCTCGCAATCATCCAGCGTGATGCCGTTTTCACTGTCCAGCGTGATCCGCAGATAATAATCCGCGCCCTCGCGCACATATTCCACATCCCACAGCACATAGCCCAGTCGCTCTGCCAGTGGCTCTGCCAGCCCACGGACGACAGCGGCAATGCCACCCTTTTTATTCGCCATATTCTGATGCCTCCCCCGCTCGCAGCGGTCACCGAATTTTATTTCTGCAAAGGAAAAGTGGATTCGCTTGAACCCACTCACAACCTTACATTATCTACGCTATCATTATACCATGCTTTTTCCCTTTTTGCAAGTGTTTTTTGAAATTTTCTTTGCTTTTTTTCAAAAATTTTCATCTTTTTTTGAAGATCGCGAGAAGTTTGAATGAATTTTCATAAAATTGTGCCTTCAGTTGTTTACAAATCGAGAAAAATATGGTATACTGTTATAATCGGAGTGCTGTGTCAAGCGCAGCATTCAAAAAGGAGTACCGAATATGAATCTCCCTCCCTTACCCAATCTTCGCGTTAAGGTCGTCGCCGAGGCAAATCCATGGGATGACCGCGATGCCCTGCCGACGCTCTCCCCTGTTGGGGTGTGTCTGCTCAGCCTGATCTGCGTCGCTTGCGCGGTTTACCCCGCCGTGGCGACTCTGTATCCATCCTTTTGGTGGCTGCCTGTTTTACTCAGTGCCATCTTTTATCTTCGCGCCAATCGAACCTTCCATGGTTGGCTGCTGCTTGTGGTTTCCTTCCTTTTGGGGACGACCTTCGGTGGGGCAGCCGCAGGTGCCACGGTGATCTGTATCATATCCACTGTTGCGCTGACCGCCTTTCTGTATACCACTACGCGGCACCCGCTGCTGATTTGTCTGCCCATCGTTGCCTACGCTATCACCGCCGTGCTCTCAAGCGATATGCTGACCGCACTGTTCTCACTGCCCTGCTTTCCTGCAGCATACATCCTCGGCCGTAAGATCATGCAAAACGAAGGGCGTGTGAGCGCCATTTGCTCATCGGCACTGGTGCTGGGCGGGGTGAGCTTGTTCCTCGCGGCCCTTCTATGGCGGCTGTCCGGTACGGAAATGTCGTTTGACGCCCTCTCCGCTGCGGTCTCCGAGCTGCACGCCAAGCTGCTTGACCTGGCACTCCACGATGAGAGCTTTGCTCTGTTGCGTATGCAATTTGAAGGAACCGAGATTCCCCTGGCAGATGTTTTATCCCAGCTGTTCACCCTGGTTCTCTTGCTCTCCCCCGGCATCATTGTCATCGTGTTCCTCGCCATCGCTTATGCCGCCCAGTATCTGTGCGTCATGAGTTATCCGTCGATGGGCATGAAACAGTTTTGCACATTGGTTGCACGCCGCTTTATCATGAGCATCCCCTCGGCACTCATCTTTGTCGCCTGCTCTCTTATCGCTCTGTTCTTCTTCTCCGCCTCAAAGATCACAGTCTTTCTTGCCGTATCGCAAAACCTTTGGCTGATCCTCTTCCCCGGCATGCTCATTGTGGGCGCATGGTCGCTCTACTCTTCCTATTGCGTCCGCCCCTCGCCGCTGTATCTGGTGCTTGCCTTGGTTGCAGCCCTGTTCATGCCCCCGATTTTTCTGATCTTCGTTGCGCTCACAGGTGCGACGACCACCCTTACCCGCCCGCTCCTTCTTCGGATCGCCGCCATCATGAAGGCACAAAACGGCGATCACGACGACAAGAGCGGTGACGGCTCATCTCACTGAAGACACCAAAGGAGAACCTCTCCATGCAAAACAAACGAAAAGACGAATTTCATTCCGACGCCATGCTGCCGCTTGGCATCTGTGCGGGCGGCGGAGCGCTCTTTCTTTCGCTGCTGTGTACCATCAGCTACAGCAGCAGTGCAGAGGATCTGCGCGCCATCTGTGTTCTGACATTGGCGATCTATTTGCTGCTTTGTGCCGGCGCGATCACATTGTATCTGCTCCGCTACAAGCGTCTGCGCGGCATTGCCGACGACGCGGAGCGTCTGAACACCGAGATCTATGACGTGTTCAAATACGTCGCCGATCTGCCTTACGCTGTCGTGGATCTCAAGGGGAACGTCAAGGCGATCAACAGCGCCATGCAGTCCATTCTCGGGCTGTCCTCCCCTCTGTACAATGCACCGCTGCGTACCTTCTGCGACATCTCTCCCGCCGAGCTTGCCAATCTCGCCATCCGCGCGCCCGAATACGCAACGCGCCGCGCCGTCGACCGCGAGGGCAACCTTGATCTCGAGGTACACAACGATACCTACCGCATCGGCGAGCGCACCTATGAGCTTTATCCATACGCACTGCGCTCACGCGGACAAGAATATTATCTGGTCAACTTCCGCGACGTGACCGATTACGTTGATCTGCGCGCCAAATTGCAGCGCGAGGAGCCCATCATCGCTTACATCGTGCTGGATAATTTGCAGGAGCTGGCACAGTACGTGCGCGTCAGCTACCGTTCTGCCGCCAACGAGCTGGAGACCATTCTCCAGAATTGGGCGCAGGAGATCGGCGGACTTTTGCGAGAATACGACCGTGACAAATATTTGCTTTTATTCTCCGCCGCAGCGCTGCAGCGCTGCATCGAGGATAATTTCAATATCCTTGAGCGAGTACGCAGTGTACGTCTGGGTGACAACAGTTACCCTGTGACCATCTCCATGGGCATTGCCGCCACCGGCAATTCCTTCCGCGAATGCGAGTCGATTGCAAGTGCAGCACTGGACGTGGCACTGCAGCGCGGCGGCGACCAGGTCGTCGTCAAGCGTGCCGACGGCATTGCCGTTTACGGTGGTCAGGTCAAGCTGCTCCAGAGCAATACCTCGGTCATTTCCCGTGTCAATTCCAATCAGCTGTGTGCCATGGCGGCACGGGCGGGCAACGTCCTGATCATGGGACACAAAAATCCCGACTACGACGCCATCGGTGCTTGCGTGGGCGCAGCGCGCTTGGCGCTGTGTGCCAGAGGCGATGGCGAGAGCACGGATGTGCGCATCGTCACCGATCTGCGCTGTGAATCGTTTGCCATTTGTGCCGAGCAGCTGGCGGGGCTGTCGCTCTACGACGGTATGTTCGTAGATGCTGCCACGGGGCTTGACATGGTGCGCTCGGATACGCTTCTGATCATGGTGGACGTCAATAACGTCAACATCGTCGAGTCCCCCGACATCGCCCACAACGTCGCCAATATCGCCATCATCGACCACCACAGACAGTTTGAGGTGTTTGAATTTGCCCCCGCACTCAGCTACATTCACCCCACCGCATCCTCGGCCAGTGAGCTGATCACCGAGATGCTCGAGCAGAGTCCCTTTGCCGAGGAGCTGCTCAAGGAGGAGGCGACGCTGCTGCTCTCGGGCATTATGCTTGATACCAAAAACTTCACGCACTCCACCGGTGCGCAGACCTTCTCTGCCGTGCACTATCTCTACGGTCGCGGCGCACACACCAACGTGACCCGCTCCTTCTTCTACGACACTCCCGAGGAGCTGCGGACGTCGGGTCTGTTCGGGGCAAACGCCACGGTCTACCGCCGTCGCATTGCCATCACGTGGATCGACAGCAAAAATATGGGTGAGGATCATACCAATCCTCGCATCGCCGCCTCCAAGGCAGCCGATAAGCTGCTCGCCGTACGCGGCATCGACGCCTCCTTCGCACTCATTAAGACCGAGACAGGCGTCAGCATCTCTGCCCGCTCGGGCGACCGCATCAACGTGCAGTTGATCATGGAGCGCTTGGGCGGCGGCGGTCACTTTGATATGGCGGGTGCCCAGATCAACGGCACCAACCTAAAGCAAGCCTGCGAGCGCCTCAAGGATGCCATCGACGACTATCTGCGCGCTGAGCAGAGCGGTACGAAAAAGACCGCCAATTAAAAAATTTATAACAAATTCCATTTGTAAATACAGCATTGAAAGGACACAATTATCATGAAGGTTATTTTACTGCAAGACGTCAAGAATCAAGGGAAAAAGGATCAGATCATCAACGTTTCCGACGGCTATGCCGCAAACTTCCTCTTCCCCCGTAAGCTGGCAAAGCCCGCTGACGCCGCCTCTCTCAATGAGATCAAAAACAAGCAGGCTGCCGCCGACCATCGCGCCGCTGTCGAGCGCGCCGAGGCACAGGCAACCGCTCAAAAGCTGGAGGGCATCATGCTGGTCATCCACAGTGCAGGCGGCTCGGATAACCGTCTGTACGGCTCCATCACCTCCAAGGACATCGTCGAGGCACTTGCCAAGGATCACGGCATTACCATCGACAAGCGCAAGATCCTCTCCGATGAGCCCATTCGCACCTTCGGCGGCTACACCCGCGAGGTCAAGCTCCACGCCGATGTCATCGGCAAGATCCACCTGACTGTTGCTGAGAAGAAATAAAAAGCGCGCAGGCCTTTGTCCTGCAAAGCACCAAAAGCTTTAACAAAAGATAAAAGCTTTTGGATTCAAGTTTTTTGAAGATTGTTAAGAAACTTTTTTCAAAAAAGTTTCTTAACCGGGGCTCGGGGCAGCGCCCCGACTCCCAATGCCCCCAACACTATCGGATAACTTATCAAAAACGATCCTTTTCAAAGACCGATCAAGGTTTTTGAAGGCTTATGTGAGGCTATCATGGACGAAACCATTCTTGACCGAAGACTTCCCTTTTCACTGATCGCCGAGCAATCGCTGCTCGGCTCGGTGCTGATCGACCCCAACTGTTTCAACGAGGTTGCCGAGATCGTAAAGTCCGAGGATTTCTATCTGCAGGAGCACAAGCATATTTTCCTTGCCATGCACGAGCTGTATCTGGCAAACAAATCGATCGACGTTGTCACGCTGATCGAGGCGCTGGTGCGGGCAGGCGTATACGACAAGGAGGGCGGGGAGCAGTACATTCGCACCGTTGCCGAGGTTGTTCCCAACGCGCTCAACGCACCGGATTATGCCAAAATCGTGCGTGACAAAAGCCAGCTGCGTCAGCTGATCGCCATCTGCGGCGAGGTCACCGATACGGCGTATTCCGAGCAGGACGACGTCGGTCACACCATTGAATATGCAGAATCCCAGATCTTTGCATTGGCGCAGGGACGGGATACCAAGAACTTCCGCCACATCCGCGATGTGCTGGTGGACGTATACGCCCACCTGCATGAGCTCAACACCGACCGAGAGGCTACGCGCGGCACGCAAACGGGCTTTTCCGGGCTGGATAAGGTGCTGGCGGGCATGGGTAAGAGCGATCTGGTCCTGGTCGGCGCTCGCCCCGGTATGGGAAAGACCAGCTTTGCTCTCAATATCGCCACCAACGTCGCCCAGCAGACCAAGAAAAAGGTCTGCATCTTCTCCTTGGAGATGTCCGCTGACCAGTTGGTCAACCGTATGCTCGCCAGCGAGGCCATGGTCGACAGCTATGCGCTCCGCACGGGTGAGCTCAAGCCCGAGGAGTGGGATCACATCGCAGAGGCAAGCGCCAAGCTTTCCCAGTGCGATATTCTCATTGACGATACCTCGGGCATCACCGTTACGGGTATGAAGGGTAAGCTGCGTCGTGTGCAAAATCTCGGCCTTGTCATTATCGACTATCTGCAGCTGATGACCTCGGATAAGCGCATCGATAACCGTGTGCAGGAAGTCGGTGACATTTCCCGTAACCTCAAGATCATGGCAAAGGAGCTCATGGTCCCCATTATCTGCTGCGCGCAGCTGTCCCGCGGTCCCGAATCCCGTACCGATAAAAAGCCCATGCTTTCCGATCTGCGTGACTCGGGTGCCATCGAGCAGGACGCCGATACCGTCATGTTCCTTTACCGCGACGAATATTATAAAACCGACGCCACCTCCGATACCGAAGGTAATATCGCCGAGATCATCGTAGCAAAGAACCGCCATGGCTCCACCGGCACCGTCAAGGTCGGCTGGATCGGCCGCTATACCAAATTCCGCTCCATCGCAGAGGAAAGCTCCGTTCCCACGCCGTGAGAAGAAACGGTGAGGAGAACCCTTTGTGAAACCAAAACCGATCGCAAGCGATCCCCGATCTTGTCTTGACAGCGAAACGCATCATCGCATAAACGCACCCGTCAAGCATCACTTCTCCCGCAACAATCCGGCCCCAAAAATCGCATCAAGGTTTTTGGGAGATTCTCAAGCCGCGGAGGCATCCCCATGAAACGCTTCACCCCCCCACACCAATCCGCTCATGTCGCACCGAATACAAGCGTGCTGCTTGCGCTGTCGGGTGGCGCGGACTCCCGCGCCTTGCTGCATCTGCTGGCACAGGACGCAGGTCGGCACGGTTACGCGCTGCATTTGGCGCACGTGCATCACGGCATCCGCGAGGGCGAGGCCGACCGCGATGAGACGTTTTGCCGAGAGCTGGCCGCTGCGTACGGTTGCCCGATCCACGTGCTGCACACCGATGTTCCCGCCATTGTCGCACAGACTGGCGAAAGCCCGGAAATGGCAGGGCGGCGGGTGCGTTACGCGTATTTCGCAGAGCTGATGCAGGAGCATCACATCCCTCTGCTCGCCACGGCACATCATGCCGACGATAACATGGAAACCGTGCTTTTGCGTCTTGCCGATGGCTCTTCCTCCACGGGGTTGTGCGGCATTGCTCCCGCCCATCCCTTTGCAGGCGGCACTCTGGTTCGCCCGCTGCTCGGCGTGACTCGGCGGGATATCCTTGCCTACTGCGAGAAAAACCACCTGACGTACGTCACCGACAGCACCAACGCCGATACCGCTTACGCCCGTAATCGCGTGCGCGCGGAGATCATCCCCGCCATGGAGCACATTGTCCCCCACCCGCAAATGCAGATACTGCGCACCTGCTATACGCTGCGAGAGGATGATGACTATCTGTTTACACTTGCCCGCGACCTTCATACCAAGGCTCGTCTGCCCGACGGCTCGCTGCGTCTGGATGTGCTGCAGGGTGCACCGCCGCCGCTGCTGCGCCGTGCCCTGCTGCTCGCCCTGCGAGAGCAGACCGCCCCACCGACGCATCGCTTACAGCTCTGCCATCTCGATGCACTGTCACAGCTGGTGGCCCGCGCACGCGGCATGACCGATCTGCCCGGTGACCTCCGCGCTACCGCCGACGGTCACACTCTGCGCTGGAGTCAAAAGTCCGCCCAAGCTCCTCCCGTTGCCTCTCTTTTCCTTCCGCTGACGGAGGGGACGCACCACCTTCCACAGCTCGGCATTACGCTGACACTGACGGCAGATCTCCCCTTCACGGCGACCTTTTCGTGTCGAAATGATGCACAAAGTGAAAAATTTTTGAAAAATCCACAAAATGTTTACAATCCATTCATACACGATACACTAACATTTGATACAATAATGAAAGGTGCATATTTTCGGCTGCGCAAGGAGGGGGACCTTCTGTTGCTCCGCGGAATGCACCGCAAGGTGCGCAAGCTGCAAAACGCAGCAGGCATTCCCCCCGCGCTGCGCGAGAGAGTGCCGCTGCTTTGCGATGAGGCGGGCGTCGTCTGGGTTCCCTTTGTGGGCGCACGGGATGACGTGTCCACAAAGGATAAATCCGCCCCCCGATACACTCTGCACCTATCCGTCGGGGAGACGGAATGATCTCATCCTCCCCGCATCGGACTTTATCGGATATTCGCGTACATAACGCTGCCAATATCAATTCATACTGACAATTTTGAGGTGTACTATGAACAACTTTCCCTCTTGCGATATCGAGCGCATTTTGATCGACACTGACGAGCTGGATACTATCATCGCAGGACTTGCCGATCGAATCAACCACGATTACGCCCCCCGCCCCGGCAGACGAACGCTGATCCTCTCCGTGCTCAAGGGTGCCGTCTTTTTCACCACGGCACTGATGCAAAAGCTGACCATCCCCGTAGAGATGGACTTCGTCATGGCGTCGTCCTACCGCTCGGGCACAGTGGCAGGCGAGCTTTGCTTCAAGTTGGAGCCCAAGAGAGACGACTGGCAGGAGCTGGACGTCATTCTCGTGGAGGATATTGTCGACACCGGCTGCACGCTGACCGCTCTTAAGCAAAAGATGATCGATCTGGGCGTCGCAAGCGTCCGTATCGCCACACTGCTTGACAAGCCCAGCCGTCGCCGCACAAATCTTGTCGCCGATTATGTCGGCCGTGAGATCCCCGATATGTTCGTCATCGGTTTCGGACTTGATTTCGCGGAGAAATACCGTCAGCTGCCCTATATCGCCATCCCCCGTCCTGAGGTCTATCGCAGCACCTTGGAGGACTCCAAGTCCGAGTAAATCCGTCCTCGGAAAGATATTCCCGAAAGGAGATCTTTATCTGATCTATGAAACGTAAAGACATAAAAACCCTACTCCTCTACGTCATAATTATCGTTGCCATTGCGGCTGTTCTCGCCCCGATGTTCGACGGTGTAGGCAGCGCCGATCCTCCCGGATATGACACTGTCGTCCGATATTTCACATCGGGCGAGGTTGTCGAGTTCCACGTCTCGGTGGACAACGTGCTGACCATGAAACTGCAAAACGGCAAGGAAGTCACCTATCAGATCGCCGATCTGGAGATTTTCCACAAGGATCTCGGTGCGATCATCACACAGCAGATGGCAGACGGAACCCTCAAGGGTGAATATGAGCCCAACACCGCCTCCCTGCTCTCCACCTTCCTGCCACTGATCATCATCGGTGTCATCATCGTGGGTCTGTTTATCTGGTACTTCGCATCCGGCGCAGCAAATCAGGGAACAGGCAATGGCAAGGCCGGCCCCGGCGGACGCATGAACAGCTTTGGCAAGGCAAGAGTCAAAACGCCCTCCCCCGATGAAAAGGATCGCGTTCTCTTCCGCGACGTCGCCGGTGCAGACGAGGAAAAGGAAGAGCTTGCCGAGATGGTCGAATTTTTGAAGAACCCCGCCAAATACAGCAAGCTGGGTGCCAAGATTCCTCACGGTGTACTGCTGGTTGGCCCTCCCGGTACGGGTAAAACGCTGCTTGCCAAAGCGGTTGCGGGCGAGGCAGGCGTTCCCTTCTTCTCACTCTCCGGCTCTGATTTCGTGGAAATGTATGTCGGTGTCGGTGCGTCTCGCGTGCGTGATCTGTTTGAAACGGCACGAAAAGCCCCTGCGTCCATCATCTTCATCGATTAGATCGATGCCGTCGGTCGTCACAGAGGCGCAGGTCTTGGCGGCGGTCACGACGAGAGAGAGCAAACGCTCAACCAGCTGCTGGTGGAAATGGACGGTTTCAGCGCACACGACGGCATTATCGTCATTGCCGCGACCAACCGCCCCGACATTCTGGACCCCGCGCTGCTGCGCCCGGGTCGCTTTGACCGTCAGGTCACTGTTAATTATCCCGACATCAAGGGACGCGAGGAAATTTTACGCGTTCATTCCAAAAACAAGCCGCTGGAGGACAGCGTGGATCTGGGCAAGGTTGCCCGCACCACCTCCGGCTTTACCGGCGCGGATCTTGCCAACCTGCTCAACGAGGCAGCACTGCTTGCTGCCCGTCGCAACAAGGCTCTGATCGGCAACGACGATCTGGAGGATGCCTTCCTTAAGGTCGTCATGGGTCCCCAGAAGAAATCCCGCGTCATGAAGGAATCCGAAAAGCGCAACACCGCTTATCACGAGGCAGGTCACGCGCTGCTGGACTACTACACCAAGTACGGCGATCCCGTTCACACCATTTCGATCATTCCTGCAGGACGCGCGCTGGGTGTCACCATCAGCGTTCCCACCGAGGATAAATTCAGCGTTTACAAGCAGGAGCTGCAAGAGCGCATCGCGCAGCTGTTGGCCGGTCGTGTTGCCGAGGAGCTGACCTTTGGCGATTACTCCGGCGGTGCTTCCAACGATATTGAGCGCGCCACAAGCATCGCCCGCCGCATGGTCACCCAGCTCGGCATGAGCGAGGCTCTCGGTCCCATCCGCTACGGCTCGGGACACGGCGGAGACGTATTCCTGGGCAGAGATTTCTCCTCAACACAGGATTATTCCGATGCCACCGCTGCTTTGATCGACGAGGAGGTCAAGCGTATCGTCAACGAGGCTTACGCGCTTGCCCGCTCCGTTCTGACCGAGCACGCCGACAAGTTGAAATTCGTTGCCGAATATCTTCTCAAGCATGAGATCATGGACGGTGACCAGTTCCTGTGTGCCATGGAAAACGAGATGCCCACCGAGCAGATGCTGCTGGACATCGCCGAGGAAAAGCGCCGCAAGAGTGCCGAGGCAAACGAGCAGCGCGAACGTGAAAAGCAGGCGCAGGAGGAAAGAGAGAAGGCTGCCGCTGCGGCAGCGACGGATGATCCCCCCTCTCCCGACGACCTGATCCCGCCCACCATTGAGGATGCTCCCACCATCGAGGATGCCCCCGACATTGCCGACGCCCCCAAGATCGATGATGCCCCCGGCGTGGACGATCCCGAGGATCGGCAGGATGAATAAAAGCAGGGCTCTGCCCTGCACCCGCCAAGAACCTTTCTTAAAAGAAAGGTTCTTGGCGTTCCAAAGAATCAAGAATTTTGGATCAATTTATCATTTTTTACGATTCTGTTCTTTCGGCACCTTCCTGCAGCCCATATGAGATCCCCTTCCCATATAACGCCGCACACCGCCCCAACGAATCAATTCCAATGAAACACATAAAGTTTTTGAAGATCGTTAAGAAACTTTTTCCAAAAAGTTTCTTAACCGGGGATCGGGGCAGAGCCCCGACATCCTCCATAAAAAAACAGTCGGTCTTACGAAAGGCCGACTGTTTTTTTATGAGCTTTGAATTATGCGGGATGATTTGCCAGACAAATCTGCAGAGCAGCGTCCGCAGCGCTTGCTGCATCATTGGTATAAAAATCCGCGCCGATGCTGTCGCAGAAGGACTGGGACACGGGGGCACCACCGACCATGATCTTGACCTTGCTGCGGATACCCTGCGCCGTTGCGACCTCTACCACGCGCTGCATCTCACCCATAGTGGTGGTCAGAAGTGCGGAGCAGCAGATAACGTCCGCATTGTTCTCAGCAGCTGCCTGGCAGAATGCCTCAGCAGAAACGTCAACACCCAGATCGATGACGGTCAAGCCCTTGCTCTCCAGCATCATCTTGACAAGGTTCTTACCGATGTCGTGCAGGTCACCCTTGACCGTACCGATTACGGCAGTACCCTTTGCCTGTACGCCGTCACGCGCCAGTGCGTCCTTGAGCTCTGCCATGCCCATGGTCATCGCACGAGCGGCGATGAGAACCTCGGGAACGTAGATCTCATTGTTCTTGAACTGCTCACCGATGACTGCCATACCGGACAGAAGGCCCTCTTCCATGATAACCTGGGGAGCAATACCGTCGGCAAGTGCCTGCTTGACCAATTCAACAACCTTCTTTGCACGACCTGCCTGCAGCAGCGTGCTCATTTCCTGTAAAATTTCCATATGTACCTCCATTTCGTGCTGTGCACGTAATAAATAGATTTCACGTTTATTGTGCCGCAAGCCAAAAAATTGCGACAAATCCCCTCTGCCCTCTTGTATTTTTTTCCGTTTTCTGTTATACTATTGTTATCATGGAAAAAGGAAGGATAACGGAGATGAGCTTTTGCATCCGTATCGTCACGTCGGCAAACGACGCGCCGCTATGTTTCGAATATCAAGATGGAGAGCAGGTTCTGCTGGCGGACGCACTGTCTCGTGCAGGGCTGCACCAGGATCGTCCCTGCGGCGGGCGCGGCGTATGCGGCAAGTGCATCGTGCGTGCCACGGGCGCGTTGACGCCGATGAGCGATGCCGAGGCGGCGCACCTGACCAAGGAACAGATCCAAGCCGGCTGTCGTCTTGCCTGTGTTGCCCGCGCGCTTGGAACGCTTTCTATTTATTATAACACATATCACGCCAATATGCAAGGTCTGACAGAAGGTTTTTTTACAAATTTTTTACTTTCTCCTCCCGACAGCACACAAGGCACCGGGCTGGCGGTCGACATCGGCACGACCACGGTGGCAGCATACCTCTATTCCCTGACAGACGGCAAGCTGCTGGCCTCTCTTTGCCGCACCAATCCTCAGCGGGCGCATGGTGCAGACGTCATCTCGCGCGTGGATTTTGCCATGCATGGCGGACTTGACACGCTGCGCGATCTCATTGCAGATTGTATTGATACCGCCGAGCGCGATTTGTGCGAGATGGCAAGGAGCCCCGCGCCCCGCGCCCGTGTCATTACGGGCAACACCGCCATGCTGCATTTTCTGACAGCAAGTGATCCCTCCCCCATGGCGGCGGCACCGTTCCTCATCAAGCGCCCCTTTGGCGAGCGGATCGTCAAGGACGGCGTGACCACCTACCTCCCCCGCTGCATCTCTGCCTTTATCGGCGCGGACATCACCGCCGCACTGCTTGCCTCGGGGCTGTGTCATGAAACGGGAAAAACCGCCCTTCTGATGGATATCGGCACCAACGGCGAGATGGCTCTGCTGCATCAGGGCAAGCTGATCTGCTGCTCCACGGCCGCAGGACCGGCACTGGAGGGCGCAGGCATCTCCTGCGGTGCAATGGCCGTCGAGGGTGCGATTGACCGCGTCGATGTGCGTGACGGTGCCTTGCACTGCCACCTGATCGGAAAGGCGCAGGACATTCCTGCCGTCGGGCTTTGCGGCACAGGCTTGATCGACGCCGTGGCGGCGTTGCTTGAGATCGAGGAGCTGGATGAAACGGGATACATGGAGGAGGACGCTGACATCGGCACTTGTACGCTGACCCGCGCAGACATTCGTCAGGTGCAGCTGGCCAAGGCTGCCATTCGCGCAGGGTTGGAGACCCTACTGCACACGGCGGGGATTACATACGATACCATTGACGAGGTCGCGCTGGCGGGTGGATTCGGCTCCTATCTGCATCCCGAGAGCTGCGCCGCCATCGGTCTGATCCCCAAGGAGCTGGTGGGAAAGATCCGTGTGCTGGGCAATGCTGCGGGCAGCGGCGCCGCCATGATGCTGCTCAGCGGGGAGGAACGCGCGTTCTCCGAGCAGATCGCACAAAACGCCGAAGTCATTGACCTCTCCACCAATCCTGTTTTTATGCAGCGATATGTGGACGAAATGTATTTTTAAGAATTTACACCATGACAAACAACACTGATTTTACCGCCTGCTTTACCGGTCACCGTCACATCGATCCCACAGCGCTGAAATACCTGCCTCAGCTGCTGGAAACGACGCTGACCACCCTCATCCACAACGGATGCCGCACCTTTCGCGCAGGTGGCGCACTGGGCTTTGATACCCTTGCCGCACTGAAGGTGCTTGAGCTCAAGGCAAGCTATCCTCAGATCCGCCTGCACCTCTATCTCCCCTGTCGCGATCAAACCAAGTTCTGGAATGACGATGAAAAGTACCTCTACCAAGAGATCCTCACCCGTGCCGACGACATTCATTACACCACCGACCTCTACACCGACGGTTGTATGCTGCAGCGCAACCGCGAGATGATCGACGGATGCGATATTTGCGTCGCATATTTTCAAAAATACGGCGGTGGCACGGGCTACAGCTATCGTTATGCTCAACGCAACGGCGTGCAGATCATCAACCTCGCCGAAATGATTTCACAAGCATGAAAGGACAATTCTCATGGAAATCCAAAAAAACACCGACATCATCCCCTCCCTTTTGCGTAAAAACCGTTCTTATCGCCGCTTTGGCGGTCAGTGGCTGACCGATTCCGACCTGCGTGATTTGATCGAATGTTGCACGCTGACTCCTTCGGGCGGTAATCTGCAGCGCTTGCGTTTTTGCGCCGTTGCGGGAGAGAGCATCTGCGCCGCCGTCTACCCAACGCTGAAATGGGCCGGCTACCTTTCCGACTGGGATGGTCCTGTCCCACACGAGCGTCCGCGCGGGTATATCGTTCTCCTCTGCCGCCCCGAGGAAGATAACCATCTCCTTGCCATTGACACCGGCATTTGTGCCCAGAGCATTCTGCTCGCCGCCACTGAGCGGGGGCTGGGCGGCTGCATGATCAAAAGCGTACAGAGCGACGCGCTGCTCACAGCGCTTGATCTGCCCGCAGCGCAGTGGCACGTCGCACTTGTCATCGCGCTGGGCCAGCCTGTCGAGCAGGTTGAGCTTGTCCCCGTCGGAAAAGACGGCAGCATCCGTTATTATCGTGACCAAAACGGCACCCATTACGTGCCTAAACGCAGCGTCGAGGAATTGATGGTGTGATAGATAAAAGCAAAGGGGGGGAGTTATCATGCATTTCTGCATTGGACTCCCCCGCTCTCTCGAAAAATTCAAATCCATCGGATAGGCTCGCATCGTTACCGATCGGGTCGATCCATTTTTTATTAAAGTTCATGACAAAGGGGCGCGGGGAGAAATCTTCTTTCAAGAAGCTTTCTCCCCGCACCATACCTTCTAATCAATGAAACAGCTTGGTCCGAATATATTCACGCACCTTGACGTCCTCGCCGCGGCAGGCTTTCTTGAAGTTGCCGAAGTGCTTGACAAAGATCAAAAGCGATGCCGCAAAGGCGAACAACACCGCCACCACACTATCGGTATGAAGGGCCACATGAAGTGGGAACGCCACCGAGGCATAAAACGGCATGATAAATGAATAATTGACGATCAGGATCAAAATGACCGCTGTGGACAAGAGGAAGAGAAACAGCCCCGGGCTATATGCCAGCACGACACCGCCAAACGCCGCCAAGCCCTTACCACCCTTGAACTTCATATGAAAGGGGAAACAGTGTCCGACAATCGCGAAAAATCCCGATGCCATTGCCACAGCAGCAGTAGCGGGGACCAACAGCTCTGCGATCTTGACGGCAAGGTAAGCCTTGGCAATATCAAACGCCATTACCAAAGCGCCCCACTTTTTGCCCATCACCATCATGGTGTTGGTCGCGCCAAGATTCTTGGTCCCCTCCTCGCGCAAATTCTTTTTCTTGAATTTTGCGACGATTGCCGCGGGATTGATCGATCCCAAAAGATAGGCAATGAGTAGGCTCAAAACAACTTTTTTCATGAAATATCCTCGTTTTCTTACATGATTTACCGCGCCCCGACAGCGTCAGTTCTTCAAGCTGTGAATCGGTGCGGGAATACGCCCGCCGCGGTGAATGAACTTGGCAGGAGAGCAGGTGTTGAGCGGGATGATGGGCGCATACCCCAAAAGTCCGCCGAAATTGACGCTCTCACCGACACCCTTACCAATGACGGGGATCAGGCGCACTGCCGTCGTCTTGGTATTGGCAACACCAATGGAGATCTCGTCGGCGATGATACCGCTGATAACCTCGGCGCTGGTGTCACCGGGAATGGCAATCATATCCAGCCCCACGGAGCAGACAGCCGTCATGGCCTCCAGCTTTTCGATGGAAAGATTTCCCTTGGCAACCGCCTCGATCATACCCGCATCCTCAGAGACGGGAATAAAAGCGCCGGAAAGGCCGCCAACGTGGGAGGATGCCATTACGCCGCCCTTCTTGACCGCGTCGTTAAGCATGGCCAGTGCAGCTGTTGTGCCGTGTGCACCGCAGCTCTCCAGTCCCATGCTCTCCAATATGCGCGCCACCGAGTCGCCAATGGCGGGTGTGGGCGCCAGCGACAGATCGACGATACCGAAGGGCGCCCCCAGGCGGTTTGCCGCCTCCTTGGCAACCAACTGCCCGACACGCGTGATCTTGAACGCCGTCTTTTTGATGATATCGGCGATTTCGGTCAGATCGCAGTCCCCTGCACGTTCGATCGCAGAGCAAACGACACCGGGCCCCGATACACCGACGTTGATGACCGTCTCAGGCTCCCCGACCCCATGGAAGGCTCCCGCCATAAAGGGATTATCCTCGGGAACATTGGCAAACACGACCAGCTTTGCCGCGCCGATGCATTCGCGATCGGCAGTCAGCTCGGCACACTGACGGATGACCTGTCCCATCTGGGCAACAGCATCCATGTTGATGCCCGCCTTGGTGGTGGCGACATTGACCGAGGAGCATACCATCTCGGTCTCGGCAAGCGCCTGCGGAATGATCGAGATCAGATTACGGGCGCTGTCGGTGTATCCCTTGTGAACCAACGCGGAAAAGCCGCCGATGAAGTTGATGCCCACCGTCTCAGCGGCGCGCTGCAGTGTGTGCGCCAGCTTGAGAAAGCCGTCGGGGGACAGATTTCCGCCGATCAGCGCGGCGGGCGTGATAGACACGCGCTTGTTTACGATCGGCACTCCGTACTGCTTGGAAATATCCTCGCCCGTCTTGACCAGGTGCTCCGCGCGGGTGGTGATCTTGTCGTAGACCCGCCGGCAAAGAACGTCCGCGTCCTCGCTGATGCAATCATAAAGCGATATGCCCATAGTGATGGTGCGGATGTCCAGATTCTCCTCGCGGATCATGTTAATGGTTTCTAAAATATCTTGTGTATTGAGCATGAAAATGGTCCTTTCAAATGTGGTGCATGGTGTTGAAGATATCCTCATGCATTGTGTGGATCGCCAGCCCCTTCTCTTTTCCCAGGGCGGACAGCTCGTCAGCAAAGTCACTGAAAGGGACGGTCAAGCCGTCCAGCTCGGCCAGCATGATCATCGCAAAATATTCGCTCAGCACGCTCTGGGTGATCTCACAGATGTTGGCACCATCCTTGGCGCACACAGCGCTGACGCTTGCGATAATGCCCACGGTATCCTTGCCCGTCACGGTAATTACAGCCTTCATAACTTATGATTTCTCCTTTTTATATCGTATTATTTTACATATTCCGATTCTTGTGCGCCACTCTTTGTTCGCACTTATGATAAAGTCACGTGTCAGCAACACTTTTTCCCAATCATCGGGGGATTTTGCGCAGCGAAATCCCGTGTGGCTACGCTTTGTTCGCACTTATTTTATAGCCACATGTCAGCAACACTTTTTACCAATCATCGGGGGGGATTTTGCGCAGCGAAATCCCGTGTGGCTACGCTTTGTTCGCACTTATTCTATAGCCACACTTATTATACCACAAACGCGCTGCATTTTCAAGTTCTAAACTTCATTTTTCCCCAACACTTGTAAAATTTCCCGTGTCCATGCGTGCTTTGTAAAAAATGAGCCGTCGGCGGCATATCACCGCCGACGACATATGTTTTTAATTCAGAGCCTCTCTTGCCGCCTGAAGGTCCGCTGTCTTTGCTACATACATGTTATCGTAGCGAATGAGATAATTCTGCTCCTCGGTCTTGCCTGTGCCCGCTATGTAAAAGACCAGCTGGGTCAGGGTCAGATCGTTGGTGAATTGATTCTTATATGCATCCCCGATCGCCACGCGCGTCTTGTTCAACGGCAGCTGGATATGGTTCCAACCGTTTTTGAGCGAGGTGGGATTCATGTTATCATCTACCACGCTGCTCTGTATCATGGAGTAGTTGATGCTGTAGTGCGCAGCCTGCGCATTGTGTTCAAAGCGAATTTGCCAATCCGTGCCCAAGAGAGAGAGATCACTGATATACATATCAAAGCAGACGGTGTCCTCATCGTAAACGACATCCACGTCGTCAATACCGATGCAGACACGATGGTCTACGTTCTCCTTGTGTCCCGTGATAGCAAGGGATGCATTCCCCTGCACCTTCTCATCCAGATCATAATACGAACCGTACCACTCGGTCAGAATGGGGCCGTCCAGCGCATCGTAGTCACAGGTGGTCAGCCATCTGCCGTTGTAGGGCGCCTCGGGCTCGTCGTAGTTGGGATTGCGGTATTCGCAGACGCGCATACTGTCAAAATAGATCTCCAACCCTGCCTTAGCGTTACACCAAGCGGTCAGACTGGTCAGATTCTCGTAATTGATCTTCCCCAGATTGGGGTATGCAACATTGTGGCAGGTAAAGGACAGCTCGATCTCATGCCAGCCGCTGCCGTAGAAGGTGTGCTGCCACGTGTGACCGACCCCGCCCTGTTTTTCGGAAAGCGTGATGTACAGCGTTTGACTGCCGACCTGCGGCGTGTTGTAAACCGCATCGTGGTCGCAGGCCATCAGATCGGTGTCGTTGACGTACACCCACATTTTGATGGTCTGGGTGAATTTGTCATAAATCTCCAAGGAAAAGCTGTCGGTGGGCGTGCTGATCAGCGTCCAATGGGTGTTATCACGATCGGTCTTGAACCCGATACCCTCTCCCACAGGGCTCTCAATCTCAAAGCTGCCTTTATAATCGCAATCATCGTAATAATCCAGCCCCAGCAGCTCCTCCTCGTCGTATTTCAGATTTTTATCGGCGTAATAAGAGTAGGAAGTCTTGTCAAACTCGTTCAGCCACACCTTGACAACGTAAGTATCCAGATAGGAATAATCACTTGCCAGCGCCAGGGTCTTAGCTCCACTCTCCTCCGTTGCAAGCGTGGGAATAAGCTCTGCAAACGCCTTGGTCGCTGCGATCGTGCAGTTGTCATCGTAGCCGACGATCACCAAGCGCTTGCCAACGACCTTGATCACATATTCGGTCTCCTTGAGTGCTGCATGGGCATCGATGCTCTCCTGACGGTTGGTCAGACCGACCAGAATCTCCAGCGTGTCGGTCGGCACACTCACACCACGGTCAACATAGTCGTCGGAAATTTTCACCGCCGAGCCACTCAGCGCCTGCAGCGTGTCGCGAACCAGCACTGCGGCATCGGTCACGTTGGGAGACATTTCGGGACGCACTACGGTGTACTCGCAAGCCCCACCCGCAAGAAAGGTCACAAGCTCTGCCGACGGCACTTCGGTATTATCACCGTTTTGCTCGTTTTGCTCATTTTCACCCTCATTTTCATCGTTGCCGTCATCGGCAGGGGCACACCCAACCACACCCAGGCACAAGGGCAGCAGCATCGCGCCGCACAAACAGATCAGCAAGCGTTTCCATTGTTTTTTCATCAGCATTTATCTCCTTTGCGTATGAATATCAGCCCCACGCGAGGAGCTGTATGAATGCATCTCTATTGTACCACAAATTTAACCGTTATTCAAGAACTTTATAAAAATTTTTTATGTATCTGTTAATTTTTTTAGGAGAATTTTTGATATATCCCTTGCTTTTTCTTCGAAATTATGGTATCATATCCATGGTTCGCACTGCGCGATCTATAAATAATTGCAAAGGTATGGTTTGATCATGGAAGGACAAAATATGTATGAATACGTCGTCTCCCCCGCAAAGCAGCCCATCTGGCGGCTCAAGCGTGTGTTGGCGATCATCGGTTACATCGCATATGCATTGATTTTCTTTATCGTGGGTGTAGTAACCCAATTTTTGGTGCCGATGATGGCGCTGATCCCGCTGACGACGTGGATCCTGATCTGGTTCACATGGCGTTACGTTTCGGTTGAATATGAATATTCCTTCGTCTCCGGCATTATGACACTGACCAAGATTCTGGGCGGTCGTACCCGTAAGAAGGTGCTGGAGGTTCGCATTAAGGAAATGCACGTCATCGCCCCTTATGATGGCGAATACATCAAGCAAGCAGAGGCGTACAAGCCCGAAAAGACCTACGATTTTACCTCCTCGATGCAGAGCCCCGATCTGTATTTCGCTCTGTTTGAGACGGCAGATGCCCGCCGCGGGATCGTTTACTTTGAGGCAACCAAGCCCGCCTTGAAGATTCTCCGCTACTATAACCAGGGCACGGTCATATCCGAGGTCCGTTATTGATGGAGGGATAAAATGGCACAGAAGAAACAATTCACCGTCCCCGTGCGGATGCCCGAGGAGCTTTTGCGAAAGCTGATGCTGCTATGCGAGAAGGAGGGGCGTTCGCTCAACAACGAGATCAATATGCTCGCCCGCAATGCCGTCGCATACCATGAGCGCGCCCGCGGTGGTCTGGATCCCCGCGCTGCTGCCGCGGTGGATCTTTCCGAATACGAAAACACTGAGGAATAATCCCTCAAAAAATATAGGAGTGCGCACTCCCACGGAGAGCAGCACTCCTTTTTTTATTGATCGGTTACTGACGCTCGCCGATCTCCTCAAAGCTATCGCGCGCGCGGAAAATCAAAGAGATGCACCAGACACCCGCGAGAGCGACAAGGGTATAGATAATGCGGCTGATAAGCCCGGTCTGTCCGCCGCCGATCCATGCGACGATATCAAATTGAAACAGCCCGATGCTGCCCCAGTTCAACGCGCCGATGACAGCGAGGATCAGCGCAATGCGATCCATAATCATAATTGCCACCATTCCTTTCTTACAATACGGAATATATCCGTTCAGTGAAAGTATGGTCGATCGTCCGCAATTTTATACTGCAGATCGAATGTTTCGTGTGTGCGACTCTGTACGTTAATTTTTTCCATTCGTCGCATATTTCCAATAAACGTAGATCGGAATCGCTGACCAGCCGTGGCAAAGGCTACCGGCGTTGGAAAAATCCCTCTCGCCGGCCGCCGTCTCCCAAAAGGTCGTCGCACCCGCTTGCAGCATCCCGCCCCAGACCCGCTCGATCTCGTCAAGCACCATGGGAAGATAAGTCTTGTCCGCAAGCAGCGCGTCATAACGGAAAATGCTGTGCGACAAGGTGACAGGGAGCAGCGTCTTGTCGTTGGCAAGACGCTCCCGTGCGCGATTCAGCTCCGCGGGTGGGCAAGCACCGCAAACGATGGCAAGAGCCTGCGTCAGCTGCGCACGGTGATACCGATAACCGTCCCGCAAGCGTAAATATCCCTCATAGACCGCCGTCTTATCGTCGTAAAAGCTTTCGTGAATGGCGCGATTGAGCTGTATGCGGGTGGTTTGCAGCTGTTTGCGCGCCGCGTCCATGCCAAAATATCCATACAAGCGCGTCAACGCCTCCATTGCCAATGAAACAAAGCAGCAAAGCGGCGCATCGTAGGTCATATCCTCGTCCTTAACACTGCCGGAAATACTGCCCGAAAGCCCCTCTTGCCATTCGTAGAAGTTCCAATGGCGTTCCTCGGGATAACATTTCAAAAGTCCGCCGTGCGCATGATCCATGCGGGCGACAAATCCATCCACAATGCGCTGCGCGGTCGGCAGCAGCAGCTCTCTCACACCGTCAATATCTTTGGAAAAATCAACATATTCGGCAAGCTGAACGACGAACATCGCGCTGAAGGCGGGAATGGTAATGCTGCAACGGGCGGGCGAGCAAAGCTCCAGCAGTGCATCTTCCCGCAAAGAACGGGCGATCAACTCCAACGACGCACGGGGAGCCGCCGTCTCACCATAAGCATAATAGCCGCAAAGCATCTGATTGCGCGAATCCATGGTATAGAGCGCCTGCTCACGCCACGGACAATCCTCATAATGATCGTGCAAGCACATCCGCAACGTACGCAGACAGGTCTCATAGATCGCGCGAGGCAGACCGCTCTGTGCCGTATACGGATATTCCTTGGCGGGCGGCAGCGGATAATCCACGGGACATATCCCCGTGTAAGTAATGGTTACGCCGTCCGCAGGCGCATAGACGTTGAGCTGCAAAAAACGCAGCCCCAAGCGTCGCAGCGGGTAGAGAAGATGATTTTCACCCGCACGCAGATGGCAGCGTGCGCCAAAGCAACGCCCGCTGATATCAGTGCGCACTCTTCCATCGGCAAGATGCTCCCCCCAGCCGATCAGAACGTCGGTATCCTGCGCGGCTGTGATCTCCAGCGATAAAAAGCCGACCTGCTCGGCACCGAGATCATAAATATACGCCTGCCCATCGCCATCTTCCCCGTCGGCAAGGAAACGGGCGCACTGCATCCGCATCCCGAACGCAGTATCGGGCAAATCCTGCTGCTCGGCAAACGCAGTCTGCAGCACCGGGACACCGGGGAGTCGTTCTCCCATCTTCAGTGGCGCTATCGGGCGCGGATAGAGTTCTGTCGGCATATTCTGCAGCAGCTCGACCTCACATCTATGACCGCACAGCGGGGCGGTCAGGTCGATATCAAAGGAAAAGCCAAGCTGTCCTGTAACCAGCGGTACGCCCTCATCGCGGTGGCGGGAGGTATGATAAAGCTCCGTACCGCCATCAGATGCCCATATGCAGCGCCCTTGTGCATCGCGCAAGGAGAAGATCACGCCCGCCCTCTCTTTACGATCCGTAGAGGTATCACAGTTTTGAGAGGTCAGCAGCAGATACAATGTTGCACCCCGCAGGACGCTGGCATCTATGTGACGCACCTCGCAGACCTTGTGGGAGGCATAATCGGGAAATTGTCCGAAGGCGATCCATTCCTGTCGGCCCTCCCACTCACAAAGCAGCGCAAAATCCGCATCGACGCTGATATGCAGCGTCCATTCACCCGCAGCATCTGCGGGGATACGATCGGGACAACGCGCGACTAAAAACATATTCGGACGATCGTAGCCTTTGGCCCAGATCCATTTTGCCTGTTGCAGATATTGATACATACGTAGATTCCTTTCTTCCCAATCGCATACCGATACGGATATGACAAAATATGCACGGATCAACGGTATCATTATAGCATAAAACCAAGAGCTTGTCAACCGCGACGCTCATCGCACCATTCGACAAAATATACGCGAGATATGCGGTAAAATATCCATGCAGACCATCACACCAAAGAAAGGACGCCCTTCGGGGCAAAAGTCTCATGGAACATCAAAAAGCACCTCCTTCCCGCGCCGCACGGATCAAGCACTGGCTGCTGTCGCGGCGACACGTTCTCAACCACGCCGACGAGCCCTTGGACAATGTCCGATATTCCGCATGGCTCCGTCGGGGGTGCTGCGCCCTGCTCGCCTGGTCGCTCACCCGCACACCGCTGCTGTTTTCGGTCAATCCGCTCCCCGCCGCCTTTTTCGTTGCCACTCCATACGCCACGCTCGCCACCCTGCTTGGCATTCTGTTCGGACTGTGGCAAGGTGCGCCGCATCCATATCTGACCCTGCTCTCTCTTGGCACGGGATTTCTCATCCGTTTGATTCTGCGACTGTACTACTATCCCGCCGGAGATGAGAATGCCTTACGGCGGCAGGAATACCGCCGTATGTTCCGACAAAGCCTTCAAGTTTATGTCCGAAAGCTGTGCACGGGAAGTGCGCAAGGAGATACCTCTGAAAATACGCAGGAAGAGGACTCCAAGCCCCCGGCCTTTGCCATCGACACCTCCCTTCCCGTTTCCTATCGCACTCTGGCTGCGGCCGTCGGTGGAACCATCGGCGCGATCTGTCTTTGTATCAGCGGTGATTTTGCCTTTTACGATCTCTACGGTGCGGCAGTATTTTTGCTGCTGTCCCCTCTGGCCTGCGCCTTGTTCAGCTTTTCTCTGGATGAAAAGATCGGTAAATGCACACCGCTCCGCGCGTTTGCAGGTCACGGTGCGCTGCTGGTTGCAGTCAGCTTTTGCCTGCGCAGCATCACATTTCTCACCATCTCTCTCGCCATCGCCCTGCTTTTGTCCTTTGCCCTTTATCAGGTGCGATGCCGTGGACTTCTGTTTTCTCTTTGCGGTGTGTTGCTCGGCGGGCTTGCCATTGACGCGACAGTCATACCACCACTGATCATCACGGTGCTGCTTTACGCTTTTCTTCAGGGCATGAGTGAACGGATCGCACTTCTTGTCGCGTCGATCGGTGGCATCGCATCTACGCTGGTGGGCGGAGAGAGTCTGTTTCGCCAATTAGCGCCCTCGCTGTGTGTCGGAGTTTTGCTTATGAGCGTATATATCTCTCTTGCCAAGCATCACGCCCGCAGTCTTCAAAAGACCGATGCCGCATATCACCATGACACCACGTTTGCAGCTCTGGCAGCAGAGAGAGCACGCTCGGAGCGGCTGACAGCGCGACTTTGTGCCATGTCGGGCGCATTCGGAGGGCTGTGCGAGGTGCTGCTCCGCATGAGTGACTCACTTCGCCGCAGCAGCGACAGCAGCACCGGCTCTTCACCCTTTGATAACCGGCGAGAAAGTGCACATGCAGAATCCTTCGCCAAGGATTGCTCGGTAATGGCAGGTCTTCTTCGGGATGCTCTTGCCGAGGATGCACTCACCATTCCCGCCGACGATGAGACCGCCACCTCACTCGGGCAAGCACTGCGAGAGCAGGGCGGGCAATTCCGACAGATCACGTGCCTGTCGGGCAACGGTCGCTGCCGCGTTCAAATACACGGCTGCAGCCCGGCACACATCGGATTGCGCCCCGAGCAGCTGCATCGCATTGCCGAGAAAGTAACGGGAACCACGCTGCGAACCCCAAGCTATGACGGCAGCGGCGAGGATGGCGGCATCTACACATTGCGCCCGCGCCCGCCTCTGGCTGTGCAGTGCATCTACCGCTCGGTCGCAGCAGGGCAATGGCTCACCGCAGACGGGAGCCTCCCCCGCGGCACAGAAACAAAAAAAGCCCCCGGCTGCGGGGACACGATTCGCTTCTTCTCGGATGGGCAAGATCACTTTTTTGCACTGCTATGTGACGGCATGGGGACGGGAGAGGCTGCGGCGTTGACCTCGGGGGTCAGTGTTCTGTTTCTGGAGAGAATGCTGCGCGCAGGTGTGGGCATGGACACGGCGCTGACGCTGCTCAATCACTATTTATATTCCCGCGAGGGAGAAATGGCAGAGACGACCTCGACGGTGGATCTACTTTCTTTAGATCTGTTCAGCGGCAAAACGCGTTTTGTCAAAAGCGGTGCAGCAGATACGCTGATTTTACGCAGCGGACAGCTGTTTTCGGTCGGTTGCCGCACCTTCCCGCTCGGGATACTCTCGGGCGTGGACGTACAAGTCGTTCCCTTCACACTGGAGGAGGGAGACTGTATCTTTATGATGAGCGACGGCATCATGGACAGTGCTATGGAGCCCGTCACGGTATCCGTCTCAGCGGTTGATGGCGAAGATGCCGTCCCATCCGCGGCAAGTGCATCTACCGAGGCAAAACGTGAGGAGCATTGGCTCTACGATCTGCTGGGTAACGCGCCGCCCGCAGACGATGCGGCAGCGCGTGCCTTGATCGAGCGCATTCTCGACGCCGCCCACGATCACGGCTCTGTCGATGACATGACCGTAGCCGTACTCAAGATCGTGGCGGGATAAGGCTTTATCATCAAGGCGCAAGCGGTCTTCGGTGGGAGCACAGGATAGAACTCGGGGGTGCCGTTTCAGCACCCCCACTGCTCTTTGGCGCGGGCGATCTGCTTTTGATAGCGATCTTCCTCAGAAAAAACACAGCCGCAATACTTCTGCATATAAAATCCCAGCTCCTTGGCACGCGCATTCCCCGCGCGGAAGTTGGGGCGAAAATCGCGATAAAGAAACTGTACGCCATATTGGGCGGCATACCGCTCGGCAGCGGCAGCGATACCGTCATGATCCTGATAAAGGCTGCAGAGCAGCGTTGTGGTAAAGGCTTTGAAATCATGCTCGGCGGCATATTTGGCGGTCATTTCGAGGCGATGCTCATAACAATAACGACAACGGTGATCGATATCATCGGCGACAGCCCGAACAAACGGACGCAGGCCATAATGCTCGGAAACAATCAACTGCATCCCGATCGTCGGCGCATACTGAACCAGACAATCCCGCCGCGCCTCATATTCCTTCCAAGGGTGAATATTGGGATTATACCAAAACGCCACCGGCTCAATCCCCTCCTGTCGCAGCGGGTCGATGCAGGACAGCGAGCACGGCGCACAGCAGGTATGCATCAGTACCGTTCGATCTTGCGTTTGCATAACGTCCTCCTCCTCCTTTACCTTACCGTCATGACGACCTTGCCAACGTTCTCGCTCCGATACAGCATATCCTGCGCAGCCTCGGCCTGCTCAATAGGCAGCACCGCAAAAACGGTCGGCCGCAAAGAATGGCGCTCGATCAAGGGATATACCTTGTCAACGACGTCTGCCAGAATGCCGGCCTTTACCTCAGGCGCGCGGGAGCGCAACGTACTGCCGATGATGCGGATATTGCGAACGTAGATGTTTTTCAGATCGATCTCGGTCATCTCGCCGCCCAGCGCTGCGATCATAATCCAGCGTGCACCTCGGTTCAAATATGGCAAGCAAGCGCCCATCTCCGCACCACCGACGCAGTCAATGGCCACGTCAACACCGTGTCCTCCCTCCAGTTCCTCACGCAGCACCTCCGCCAAGGAGGTCGTCTTGGTGTTTACAATGCGATCCGCGCCTAAAGGGGCGATGCGTTTCGCTTTGCTGTCGCTGCGCACCGTGGTGATCACGCGGATACCAAACGCCTTCGCCATAGGAATGATCACGCTTGCCAGTCCGGACGCACCCGCCGTGACCAAGAGCGTATCGCCCGAGCGGATTCCTCCCTCATAAAACAAATTCAAGTACGCCGTTGCAAACGCCTCGGGCATAGCCGCAGCCTCCACCATGGAAAAGCCGTCGGGAATGGGCATCAGCATATCGTAGCGCACCGCCACGTACTCGGCATATCCGCCACCGCCCAGCAGTGCGCACACCCGATCCCCGATGGTGAATCGGGATTTTTGTGCAGCGTCCTCGCCCATATCGATGATGACACCGGCGACCTCCAAGCCCATCCATGCGGGTGCACCGGGGGGAGGCGGATAATTTCCTTCGCGCTGCATCAGATCCGCTCGGTTGAGTGCTGCTGCGTGGATTTCGATCAGCACGTCGTCCGTGTTGAGCACCGGATCGGGCACGTCGCCCCAGCGCAGACTTTGATCTTGATTTACCATTATTGCTTTCATTGCTTTTCTTTCTCTCCTCCGCTTATACCGCACGCCTGCAGCACGGTACGGTAAAGCGCCAGCTCATAATCAAGGCTCCACGGATTTCGCTTTTCCCCGCGCACCATGGCAGCAAACGACGCCATCATTGCCTCATAACGGTCAAAGGCCTCGGATTGCTCAAATGCCAGCGTAGGGCTGTCCTTGTCGCAGAATTTGGAGCACGCGTACATGGTATACGGCTGTGGCAGTGTCACCTCCAGCGGACGGATCTCCAGCGTGCCCTTACTACCGCTGATCACCAGTTGCCGCCGCGCAAAGCCGGCCATCTCGGTGTCAGTCGTTTTGGCGAACGAAACGCCATTCTCATACTCCAGCACCGCCATGCCGAAATCCTCGGATACAACGCCGTTCTTTGCCGTGCACTTGATAAACGGATGCACCTTTTGCGGAACCCCTTGAATTTGCAGGATCAGATCGATCATATGGCAGCCAAGAAAGAACATCATCCCGCCACGGAAGGTGGACATCCACGCCCGCGCCACATCGGGATGGCAGCAGTTCATCTGCGCCTCCACGCAAAGAATATCGCCCAGCTCGCCGCGCTTGACCTTATCGATTGCCGCAGCGATGGTCGGATTGTAGCGATACATATAGCCGACGTGAAAGACCGCGCCGCTTGCTCGCAGCTCGTCGATCAAAGCTTCAAATTCAGCAAGTACCTGCCCGCCCGGCTTTTCCATATGCATATGCTTGCCCGCTCTTGCCACCATGCGGGCGTATTTGGTCAGATAGATTTCCTCGGTCTCCACCGTGACCGCTTCGATCTCGGGATCGGCGAGGATCTGCTCGACCGTCATCTCCCGATAGCCCTCAAAAATATGCATATTTTCGGGGAATTTCTCCCGCTCACCCTCGGGCAGCGCATAGCCGACGATCTCGTACAGCTCGCTTTGCTTGCGCATGGTAGAAAACACGTCAAACCCGTGGCTGTAACGGCTGATGCCGATCTGGGCAACCTTGATTTTTCTCATCGCACACCCCTCCAATCAAACTGAACCACCGGTGGGAAATTTTTATCCTTGATCAAGCGGTCATACACCGCGGTGCAATCGGCGGGCGCGTGCGTTTCCATGATCATTTCCGACAAATGCAACCGTCCCATGGCACACAGCCGCAGAACCGCCAAAATATCGTCACGATGGGTGAAATAACCGGGATAAGACTCCTCTTCGGGCCGCGCCATGGTATGGGCGCCAATCATGGTAATACCGGGGCAGTGCACCTTTTGATAATAATCGATGTTAAAATCGGCAAAGCGGGTACACCCAAGCAGCGCCACTCTGCCAAAGCGTTTCATGCAGTCCAGTGCGCCGTCCAATCCCGCGCCAACCCCGGTCACCTCAATGGCCACGTTGGCACCGCCGCCCGTCACTGCCCTGACCTTTTTCGCAAAGCCCTCCTCATAGGGAGAAAAGGCGTAATCCGCACCGTACTGCAACGCCAGAGCACGCCGTTCCTCCACGGGATCGACGGCAACAATCGGGCAGCCGCCCGCAAGGCGCGCCAGTTTCACGGCAAGCAGCCCCAGAAGTCCCTGCCCCATGACCAGCACACTCTCGCCCATCTCCAGTCGCGTTTTGCGAATGGCAGCCATGGGGAAGGTCGCAATGAATGAAAGCGCCGCTTCTTGCATCGAAATACGGTCGTCCTCAATCTTGACAACCTGATGCGCCGGCAGCACGTTATACTGCGAGTGCGTGCTCCAATACATAACAACGCGATCCCCGACCTTGAGCGACGTTACCGCCTCTCCGACCTTCTCCACGATACCTGAGGTCGAATATCCCAGCGTATGGGGAAAATGCACCTTGGAAGTGCGCGAGGCCGAGCCGCCAAGCGAATCGGTAATGTTTGCACGCTCGGTGCCACAGCTCACGGTAGAAAATTCCGTGCGAACGAGGACGTCTCCTTCGCTCATTTCTTTGACGGGAACATCAATCAACTCCGCAAGATTGACTTTGGTAAAGGTGATCTGTTTCATGCCAACCTCCTTGAAAATTGCATGGTTTATTGTTTCATTATATACTTTCGCACATTATTTTTCAATAAACAAAACGATATTGATTTTGTTTTTCCGATACATTTTGAGAAAAATCATTGATTTTCCTTGCGAGATATGATACAATGATGTAATAATGCACATCATCGGTACAACCGATGGCGGGAGGATCGTATGACAGAAAAGGATATCATCGTTACCGAATTGATCAGCATGATGACCGTCCATTCCAAGCGCGGCAGATACGAGCAGATGCACCGCCGAAAATACTACGGGCTGTCCTTTTGTGAGAGCGGGAGGATCACCTACACCCACAACGGAATTGACTATGTTTCGCATCGCGGCTGTGCCATTCTACTCCCGGAGGGTGAGGGCTATACCATTCGCGGCAACGTCGGTGGGAGGTTTCCTCTGATCAATTTTCGATGTGCCTCTCCCATTTGCCACACGCCGATCCTATTTCCGATAGACAATGCGGAGCCATACCTTGCAACATACGAAAAGTTGCGAACGCTACATTTGATGGGCGGACACGAGCTGCAAATGATGAGCTTGTTTTATGAAATGCTCCACCGTCTGCTCACGCCGCCCGTCAGTACGCTGCTTGCTCCTGCGCTGGCACACATAGAAAAGCACTACGGCGACCCGCATCTGACCAACGCCACGCTTGCCGCCCAATGCAATATCAGCGAGGTATATTTTCGCAAGCTGTTCACGCGGCAATATCATCTCTCTCCACGGCAATGGCTGCTGGACTTTCGCCTTGGCAAGGCAAAGCTGCTTTTGCGAGAGGGCAATCTAAAAATATCCGCCGTTGCTGAGGTCTGCGGCTTTTCGGGGCAGTACTACTTCTCCCACATTTTCAAGGAGCGCACCGGCATGACCCCGACGGAATACATCCGACAAAGCACGGACGGGTAACAGTATAAAGGGAAGGAGAGACCCCACAAAGGGTAGTCTCTCCTTTTACATTGATAAAAATCAATATCTGCCGGCAGCACCGAACAGCTTAATCTTCTCCATGGTTGCCTCTTTGACAGCCTGCTTGACGGCGGGCATCAGGTCGGTCTGACCCATGCCGGGCTTGTACATAGCAGCGGCGGTCTTTGCGAAGGCAGCGTTGATATCGGTGAAAATGTTGATCTTAGAGATACCCTTGGCAACGGCCTGCTTGAAGTCGTCATCGGACAGACCCGAGCCGCCGTGCAGAACCAGAGGTGTCTTGATCATGTTGGCAATGGTTTCCAGTCTCTCAAAATCGAGCTTCGGCTTGGACTTATATGCACCGTGAGCGGTACCGATAGCGATTGCCAGTGCGTCAACACCGGTAGCCTCTGCATACTCCTTCGCCTGTGCGGGATCGGTGTAGATGCTGTGGTCGCCGGGGCCGTGGTTCTCGGCACTGCCGTCGTTTGCACCGACGTGACCAAGCTCTGCCTCAACGGTTACGCCTCTGTCATGCGCATACTGAACCAGGCAACGAACACGACCCATGTTGGAATAGTAGTCGTCGGTGGAGCAGTCGTACATAACGGATGTGAAACCCAGCTGGATTGCCTTCTTAACCATGGAAAGGTTCAGACCGTGGTCAAAGTGCAGAACGACCGGAACGGTTGCCTTCTTTGCCAGCGGGATCAGGAAGGAAGACAGATCCTCCAGCGATGCGAAGGGGGTCAGAACCTCTGCAGTACCGATGATGATGGGAGCGCGCAGCTCCTCGGCAGCGGCGATAACGCCCTTTGCCATCTCAAGGTCAACGGTGTTAAACAGACCGACAGCGTAATGCTCGGCTTTCGCGCGGGGTAATACGTCATTCAAAGTAGCTAACATTTTTTTACTCTCCTCTATGTTGTAGATTTATATTATTTACTTTCTTATGGGACGCGTGTATGAATACCGACCATCAAAGCAGGTAGGTCGGAAGTTCATCTGTAATGGTAACGTACGCCTTGACATCCTCGCTCTTGGCGGGGGCGGGCTTGGCAGCCTTGGTCACAGTCTTGGCGACGGTCTCGATCCGCTCAACCGTCTCGGTTTTGGGGGCGGCGGCTTTTTTGGGTGCGCTCTTTTTGGGCGCAGAGGAGCCAGAGGCCTTGGTTGCGGCTGTGGTTCGGGGCTTGGTGGTTTTGGCGGTGGTCGCGGGCTTGGCAGCTGCGACATTCTCAGGGGCAGCGGGCTTGGGGTCTTTTGCGGATGTCTCGGCGGCTGCGGTCTTTTTTTCAGACTCAACTGCCGGCTCACCGGCTACGCGGGAAATGCTGTTCTTACCGATCGGCATATTCTAAGATCTCCTTTGTCAAATCATAATATTCCTTCGCGCTGCGGCTGCTCTTCTTGTAGGCGCCAACGGGCTTGCTGTTGTCCTGTGCCCACTCGATCGAGCTGTCGATGCGAATATAATTTTCAAGCAATTTGATATTTTCATATCCGCGTAATGCGTCAACCGTCTGGTGGAAGTAGTTCTTTCTCTCATCCGCCTTGGTGATCGCGATGCCCAGAATGTTGAGATTCGGTGCAATCTGGCGCACCTGCCCGACGAAATCAAACATATTCGCCAGTCCAAACAGTCCCCAAGGACTTGCCTCTACGGGAACGACCAAATAATCCGACGCACACATAATATTCATGACCCAGCCCCCCAGCGTCGGAGGAGAATCGATCAGCACGTAATCGTAAACCCCCGTTGCCTTGACGGGCTCCAGGCACTTGCGCAGAATAAATTCCCTTTGCCACTTGGTGAACAGCTCATACTCAATGGAGCTCATCAAAGTGGAGGAAGGAACGATATCCACGCCGTCATACGGTGTGTGAACGATATACTCCTGCAGTGACTTTTGCTCCTTGATGGCAGTGTAAAGATTATTGCCACTCTGCACAAAGCCAAGCGCTATGTCCTCAGGGAAGAAGGAGAGCGTCAGATTGAGCTGCATATCGCCGTCGATCAGCAGCACTCTCTTTCCCATCTGCGAGAGGTTATAGCCCACGTTGGAGCAGGTGGTGGATTTTCCGCTGCCGCCTTTGTTATTGGCAAAGCAGATAACTTTGGTTTTACTCATGACTCACCTCGTCGCAGGCGACAGTCGCTGCGTTTCTTTCGGTGTGATTGGCGGTCTGCGCGGCAGCCTCCGGGGGAGAGATCCTCTCATCCGTACCATCGTCCAGATAGGCGATGACGTCGCGGATTCCCTCACCCGTATACGAGCTGATGTGAAAGACCGTTTTGCATCCTGCCAGCCGCAGCCAGCGCTCCACGCGCTCGGGATTGCCGTCGGGCTTATCAATGCCCGTCACAAGGCCGATCACGTCGCGATTGCAGGACGTGGTGCAGTTGGGAGGGAAAGGGTTGTAGGGATAATTGGACGAGATCAGCAATCCGACCACATCCGCCTCGTAGGTATACAGCGCAAGTGCCGATGCCAGTCGCCCGTTTTCTGTATACTCACCGGGGGTGTCGATGATGGTATCGGTATAGTAAACGTACTGCGTTTTACAGTAGGAAAGCTGCTCCCCCTTGAGTGCTTGCATCAGTGTCGTCTTCCCTGCGGCGACACGACCGATCAATATCAGTTTTTTCACAGTTGAATGCTTGCCGCCTTCTCATCAGGTTCTTGTGACCTCACAGACGGTAAAGCCCAGCTTGTCGCGCACATAGGTTGCAATGGCGTTAAAGGAGGACTCGACGGCGGAGACCGTACCCGTCAGGATCAGTGTACCGCTGAAACGGTCGACAAAGCCAAGGTCGGCGTTGGAGGATTTAATGGCAATATCCGCGGCAATGACCGCCGTCTCGGAGGGGCTGATGGTCAGCACACCGATGGCAGAACGCGAATATTCCACTGCGGGATCAAGACCCAGCTTTTGGTAGAGGATCTGTCCGGGATTTGCGATGATATGCGCCAGTGTGATCTGTCTGCCGGGAACCAGCTCCTGCACGATGCGCATTTTATCGTGCATTTGGTCCAGACTCAATTTGTTATCTTCCATATTACAATTGCTCCCAAAGCTCTTTATGCGGTGCGGGAATGACCGTGCTGTTGCCCAGCAAGCCCTGATCCGCCGCATATTTTGCGCCCGCCTCCACCGAGGCGGTCACATCTCCGACATCGCCCGTCATAATGACGATGCCCTTACCGCCCATGCCGCGGGAGATACGCAGATCGTAAATCTCAACCTTTGCCGTCTTGACCGCAATATCTGCCGCCTTGATGGCACTTGCCGCCGAAAAGGTCTCAATAACACCGACGCTCCCCTCTCTTCCGGCAGCTTGCGTGCCAAACAAAGCGGTGATCACGGTCGGATCAATGCGTCCCATAATCGAGGTATCGATCAACGACGCACTAAAGCGGGCGCGAACCACGTCGATCGAGGCGGTCACGCTTGAGATATTTCCCGTGATGATAATTTCGTATTTTCCCGGGCAGGAGGGGTGCGAGGAGACCAAGCGAATCCCTGCGCTCTTGAGCGCAACGTCACAAGCCTCAATACCCTTGGCAATACTCTTCAATTCTATAACTCCAATGGCTTGATACATAGTTTTCTAACCTTTCTTCAGCGTACCGCCTCAATGACGATACGATTGGCGTCCAGAGCGACCACGGTTCCGTCGATCGGGGCGTGCTGAGCAACGGAGAGACCGCCTGCGGGAGCGGCAATCATCTGCCCGACGCTAACCGGATTTCCGACAGCAACCCGAGGCACGGAAGGTACACCGATATGCTGACTGAGCCGGATCTCGACGCGATCGAACTGCGGCATCTCGGAAATGTATTCGGGATGTGCGCTATATCGATCCACGCCCAGATATTGCATCCAGCGCGCAGAGGACATCTGACGGTATGCACGATCGGGGCTGACCTTATATTGTGAGTCATCGGTCGCCGTAAAACGCATCTTCGCCTTGCCGAGAATGGTCTTATGCTCGGCGATGACGGCGCGAGGCGAGATTTCCTGACAGCAGGCTGCGATCTCGCATATCCCGCAAGCGCAGCAAAGTGTCGCGGAGAGCACCTCCTCGGGGTTGATATGCTCGGAGGAAACCGTCACACGGATATGCTTGTGGGGCTCGAGCGGATAGCCGAGCAGAGCACGGGGGCAAAGATCGGTACAACGGGAGCAGCCGCAGCAAGCGGAGGATGCCATGGCAAGCTGCACACGCATATCACGCTGCTTGGTCACGACTGCGGGAATATCCTCAGGCAGGATCAAAAGTCCCTTGGTCGCTTTGGTCACAATTGCGGTATTGATGTCAATGATACGCCCCATTGAAGGGCCACCATCCATCACAACGTGACCGGCGGGCACCTTGATGCCCAATTGTAAAAACAGATCCCGCACGCGAACGCCCAACGGAACGCGGATCACGCAAGGCTTGACGTTGCCGTTGATCGTCAGCCACTTCTCAATGACGGGCCGATCTTCATAGCGTGCCAGATGAATATTATATACCGTCTCCAGATTCATGACGATCACACCCACAGTCATGGGCAACTTACCGGGAGGCACAAGGCGCCCCGTCGTTTCATAGATCAAATTGATCTCATCGCCCATCGGGTAGACGTCGGGGAGCAAGCAGACTTTGATCCCGGGTGCAAGCTCCTGACCATGCATCAGGTGGAGCAGCTTTCCCTTGCTCGACTTGATACCGATCAAAGCGGAGGGGATCGAGGCTGCCTCCATCACGGTACGAATACCGGACAGCACCTTATCCATGTGCAGCTCCATAATCGTCAGATCCGTATATAACAAAGGCTCACACTCCGCGGCGTTGATCACCAGAGTGTCTGCGCCGGGCGCGAGTTTGACATATGTAGGGAATGTCGCGCCCCCCGCACCAACAACGCCGGCGGCTTGGAGCAGCGACTTTAACTCGTTCAGTTCCAAAATGATATTAGCTCCTTTAACAACGATGAAAAGCCAACAGAAACGCGATCATCCGCGCTGTAAGACCTTGTCAATCGACAATACCCACAACCACCGCATCGGTCGGTGTTTCCTTGTTGTGCAGCGCCAAACGTGCGCCGCTGCCCGTGGTAATCAGGACGATCTCACCGATACCGGCTCCAACACTGTCCACGGCTATAATAAATTTATCGGTCATCTCATTGTTTTCGATCAGACGAACCTCCAAAAACTTGGAGCCGACAAGAGCCGCTTGCTTTCTGGTCGAAACGATGTTAGATACGACTTTTCCTTTTAACATAAAATTCTCCTGTGCAACGGGACAGGGTCCCGTATCTTGCTCTGCCCACCTTTGGGCAAACGAAACCGTTCAGCGAATCAAATCCCGAACCAACGTTCTTTGAAATCCAAAAGTTTTCTTTCAAGAAAGCTTTTGGCGGGGTTCGGGACAGTGCCCCGCATCCCGTGCTCCTCCTCGGGGCCGCCCCCGATCGCTCCTTATTTTACAACCGTTACCGTGCTGCCGTTACCAATACCAACTGCATTGGCATCGTCGGTATCCACGTGCATTTCCAGACGGAACTGCTCATTCACGCGGATCTGAACATCAAACCAGCGGGTACGGCGCGTACCGGAATTGACATCCACGTCAATATAATCGCCGTCTGTAACGTTGAATTTTTTGGCATCATCGGGACTCATATGGATATGGCGGTTAGCGATAATGCAGCCCTCCTTCAGGGAAACAATTCCCTTGGGCCCGACGATAATCACGGGCGCGGAGCCGTCGATCTTACCCGACTCGCGTACGGGCGGTTTGACCTTAAGCGTGAAGGAATCGGTCTTGGAGATCTCAACCTGCGACGCCTTGCGGATCGGGCCGAGAACACGGACACCTTCGATGGCGCGCATGGAGGGACCGACCAGCGTCAGTGTCTCCTTGCAAGCATACTGTCCGGGCTGTGAGAGATCCTTCATGGGAGTCAGCTCGTAGCCCGCGCCGAACAGGGTGTCAACGTCAGCGCGTGAGAGGTGAATATGGCGGTTGGAGATACCCACGGGGATCTCTCCGTCGGCACTCTTACTCTGTACAGTTTCCTTGGGCTGCGCGGTGGGCTTGTTCTCCAGCTCGGCAAGCACCTTTTTTACCATTTCGGCGACGATTGATGCATTGTATTCCATCATGAAAGCCTTTCTCTGTATATGTAGTATATTTTTTACTGATTTATGCGGGCCGCACCTGAAAACAGGCCGCCCTTGATCTCCGCAAGCGGAGAATTATTGACAAAATTAAAGTTAATGATACACGAACCTACCGCCACGGCGGCGGAAAGCAGCGCTTATGCACTGCCGCAAGTCAAGTCTTGCTTTTTATTTGGTGCAAGTCAAAAAATGCACTCTGAGCGACTACCCCCTCGCTCGGGGTTTGAATACGAGCCATGCGCCGCGCGGCATAAAGCCACGCGACGCATATAGACGAGAAAAGATTAGCCGATCTTAGGCAGAACCTTCTCAACGTCGCCATGGGGTCTGGGAATGACGTGCGTAGCAACGACTTCACCAAGGTTAGCAGCAGCAGCGCCGCCTGCCTCAACAGCAGCCTTAACAGCACCGACGTCGCCACGAACCATGACGCTTACCAAACCGGAACCGATCTTCTCAGAACCGATCAGGACAACGTTTGCAGCCTTGCACATAGCATCGGCAGCCTCGATTGCGGCAACCAGACCACGGGTCTCAACCATACCAAGAGCTTCCATTGTAGAATCCTCCATTAAAATTTATAGTTTGGGATGAACCAACAAATTTGATATTCCGAGCCGATATCGGCAGAGCCGACGCAAGACCGCTCGGGTGTCTTGCCTCCCTTATGCCTTCTTTTCCTTCTTGAGGAAACGAAGAATGCCGGGATGAGGGCGTGCAATGACCTCGCTCAGCTTCACGCTGCCAACCTCTGCGGCAGCAGCAACGCCGGCCTCCAGTGCAGCAGTCACCGCAGACACGGAGCCCTCAACCACCACCGTAACCAGCTTGCCGCCCAGACGTTTCTCTGCGCAGATAAACTGTACGTTGGCAGCCTTGAGCATCGCATCAAGACCGACGATCGCCGCGACCATCGCCTGCACCTCAAGTAAAGCGATTGCCTTGTCCTCCATAATATACCGTTCCTTTCTTTTGACGGGTGCCCACCCGCGGCTGTCTTGGCAGCCGCGCGCATGGGCAGATCACAGCACGAGCGATGCGCTCATGCAGCAGTTACGAACAGTAGATTATTTGATAACGGGCAGAACCTTCTCCACATCGGAGTGAGGTCTGGGGATGACGTGGGTCGCAACGACCTCGCCAAGGTTAGCAGCAGCAGCACCGCCTGCCTCAACAGCAGCCTTAACAGCGCCGACGTCGCCGCGGACCATGACGCTTACCAAGCCGGAGCCGATCTTCTCGGAGCCGATCAGAACAACGTTTGCAGCCTTGCACATAGCATCTGCAGCCTCAATTGCGGCAACCAGGCCGCGGGTCTCTACCATACCAAGAGCTTCCATCATAATAAGTAAATCTCCTTTTGATTTCATTTGGTTTGTTTTTTATTTTCAAATATTTTTGAACGGTTTGACAACGATCCGATCAGATCGTCGAGCTTTTCCCAAGTGCATTCAGGTGAGCCAGCCATTCAATCTGCTCCTCCTGACGCGGGATGATGCGGGATGCGATGAACATACCGCGCTTTTCTGCTTCTGCCTTGCCGGCCTGTACTGCCATATCGACAGCGGAGACCGAGCCCTCAAACTTGACCACCATAACCAGAGGCACCGCGCACTTTTCTGCGTTCGCGGGCTTGTTTTTGTCAATGGCGACCAGCTCGACGTCAGCGGTCTTCAGACCCTTATCGGCGACAACCACCGAGGTGACAAAGCCGAAACATTCGATCATACCAAGTGCCATAGCTTACCTCCAATATCCGCACTGATCGGATCAGTCGGGAAGATAGCAAATCTTGATACCTGCCTGCGAGACGTTAACTTCCATTGCTTCGTTGAGCTTTTCCAGCGGGAAGGAGTGCGTGATCAGCTCTTCGATCGGAATGTTCATCTCTTTTGCCTGGCGAAGGAATGCCATGGTCGTGGGATAGTCCTCAGCGGTGTAGTCCCAAGAGCCGACGATGGTGATTTCCTTGTTACACATAGCAAAGTGGGGATTGATGGAATATTCGCCATTATTGACGAAGAAACCGACCTCACACAGACCGCCGCCGCGACGGATGTAGTCGTAGATCGATGCAGCCGCTGCGGGAGCACCCGTGCACTGGAAGGCGAAGTCCGCGCCCTGACCATCGGAGAGCTCCTTGACGATCTTGACACGCTCTGCAGCGTCGGGGACCTCCTTGAAGTTGATGGTGGTCTTAACGCCCATTCTCTTTGCCATATCCAGTCTCTTCTCGGAGCCGTCGATGGCGATGATGTGGTTAACGCCTGCAGCACGCAGAACGGAGCACATCAGCAGACCAATGGGACCGCAACCAAGCACGAGAACCTTGGAGTTGAAGTTGATCAAGCCGGTAGACTGACCGCGAGCAACTGCGTGAACGCAAACGCAAGCAGCCTCAAGCAGCATTCTCTGCTTGACGTCCAGACCGTTGACCTGAAAATAAGTAGCACCCTTGGCTCTGATGAGCAGGTGGGTTGCAAACCAACCGTTGAGAGGATTCTCCTTGCTCTGAGGCATCAGACCGAAGATACCCTGTGCGTCGCAAAGGTTGGTGTTACCGGGATGCATACGGCAGGTGTGGCACTCACCGCAGGAGATGACCGAGGTGACGATCTTGTCGCCGACCTTCAGGGGCTTGCCTGCTGTGTCGCACTTGATGTTCTTACCGAGTGCAATGACCTCACCGGTACCCTCGTGACCGAGAATAACGGGGCACATACCGAAGGGATCACCCTTCCACTCGTGAACGTCGGTACCGCAAACGCCTGCGCCCTCGACCTTGACGAGAATATCGTCATCGCCCAGCTCAGGGATCGGAACCTCTTGAATTTCGATGGTCTTGGGAGCGGTCAGCACAGCGACCTTTGCCATGCCGGAAGCGCAGGAGGATGCAGCGGGGGCAGCGCCCATGCTGGCAAGCACCTTGCGGACAACGCTCTCGACCTGAGAACTTGTCAATTCCATATTGAATTTCCTTTCTTTCTCTATATATGTGGTTTTATGGATTACTGAATCATTGGGCAAGATAGCAGATTTTGATGCCCTCTTGCGACACGTTGACGCGCATTCCCTCATCCAGGCGATCCAGCGGGAAGGTGTGCGTGATGAGCTCCTCAATCGGGATATTCATCTCACGACACTGACGCAGGAAAGCAATGGTCGTCGGGTAATCCTCCGCGGGATAGCCCCAGGAGCCCACCAACGTGATTTCTTTGTTACACATGGCGAAATGCGGATTGATATCATATTCGCCGTTGTTGACGAAAAAGCCCATTTCGCACAGACCGCCACCGCGGCGAATGTACTCATAAATGCTTGCGGCAGCCGCAGGTGCTCCCGTGCATTGGAAGGCAAAATCCGCACCCTGTCCGTCGGACAGCTCCTTAACGAGGCTGACACGATCTGACAGCGTCGGGATCTCCTTGAAGTTGATCGTCGTTTTGACGCCCAGGCGCTTGGCCATCTGCAACCTCTTTTCCGTACCGTCGATCGCGATAATATGGTTGATGCCCGCCGCGCGGAGCACGGCACACATAAGCAGCCCGATCGGGCCGCAGCCCATAACGACGACCTTGGCATTGAAATTCAGCAGCCCCGTCTTTTGCGCTCTGCCGAGAGCATGAACGCAGACCGCAGCCGCCTCCAGCAGCATACGCTGATTGAGATTGAGATCGTTGACCTCAAAATAGGTTGCGCCCCGACCGCGGATCAGCAAATGGCTTGCAAACCATCCGTTGAGCGGGTTGTTCGGATCCATCGGGAACAGACCAAACACACTTTGTGTATCGCAAAGATTGGAATATGCCGGATGCATACGGCAAACGTGGCATTCTCCACAGGTAATTCCCGAGGTAACGACCTTGTCTCCGATCTTAAGCGGACGACCGTTGGTATCCCGTTTGACGTTTTTCCCCATAGCAATGATCTCGCCCGTTCCCTCATGACCGAGGATTACAGGACACATGCCAAAGGGGTCACCGCGCCACTCGTGAACATCGGTACCGCAAATGCCCGCGCCTTCCACCTTGACCAGAATATCGTCATCGCCCAAGGGCGGAATTGCAACGTCGCGGAGCTCAATGCACCCCGGCTTGGTCAGAACCGCTACCTTAGCCATACCGTCCGCAGGCGAGCCACATGTTGCGGCATTGTCTGCATCCAAGCTGTCCAATACTCTTTTGACTAATGCATTGATCTGATTTTCGTTCATTTTATTTCCACCCGATCAAATGATGCGGAAACTGTCTGCCATCACGCAGCGGCGGCGGCGAGTAAAGCTGCGCGCACTGGTGATACCCTCACCGGTAGGACCTGCAATGGTAAAGGTGGTATGACCCTCACCGCCAAAGCCGATGCCCGCATAAGAGGGCGCGTTCTTGACGAAGATGGTGGTTTCCACCGCCTTGGCAAAGCGAGAAAGGTTGTCGATATTCTTGGAGTGCATATGAGCGGTGTGGCGGTTGCCGTGCTCAGCCTTGCAGGCCTTGTCGATCGCCTCATCGATATTTGCCACGCGAACGATACCGAGAATCGGCATCATCAGCTCCTCCTGCACGAACAGATGCTCAAAGGGAACCTCAGCGATGATGCAGCGGATGTCGTCACCCACCGTGATCCCCATCTTGGCGAGCAGCACCTTGGCGTCACGGCCGACGCAGTCGCGATTGACCACGCGCTTGATGACGTTGCCCTTGTCGTCCTTGACCTTGTCAAGAACAATGTCAGCCAGTGCATCAGCCTGCTGCAGCGTCAGCTTGTAGCAGCCGTGGTGCATCATGCCGTCGATGAGCTGATCGGCAACGTTATTAAATACGAAGACTTCCTTCTCTGCGATGCAGGGGAGGTTATTATCAAAGGTACAGCCGTCGATGATGTCCTTGGCGGCCTTTGCAATATCTGCCGTGTCGTCGACGATAACGGGGGGGTTACCCGCACCTGCGCCGATCGCCTTCTTGCCGGAGGAGAGCACCGCCTTGACGACGCCGGGACCACCGGTGCAGACCAGAAGTCGGATCAGAGGAGACTTATACATGACCTGTGCCGTCTCCATAGTGGGCTTGACCACCGATGCGACCAGAACCTCGGGGCCGCCGACGCTGGCGGATGCACGGTTGACCAGGTCAACCGCATAGTTGGAGGTAGAGATCGCGTTGGGGTGGGGGTTAAATACCACACCGTTGCCTGCCGCGATCATACCAATGCTGTTACAAATAACCGTCTCGGAGGGGTTGGTGGAGGGAGTGATGCTGCCCACCACGCCAAAAGGTGCCATCTCGGTCAGAGTCAGACCATTGTCACCCGTAATTGCCTCTGCCTTGATATCTTCGGTGCCGGGGGTCTTATCCGCCACCAGAATGTGCTTTGCGGTTTTGTGATCGACACGTCCCATCTTGGTCTCTGCCACGCCCAGCGCCGCCATAACGGACGCCTCCTCGCGGGTCAGAGTGCGGATGGCGGTGATCAATTTTTCTCTTTCAGCCACCGACATGGCGCGTACAGCCTTGTAGCCTTCGTTTGCGGCTGCGATGGCGTCGTTCATATCGGCATAGATACCGATCAGCTTGCGTCCGCAGTAGGAGGTGGAATTCCAAGTCCCGCAAGCAGCCGTCTTCTCGTTGCCGATCTCTTTGAGCACAGCACCAACGATCTCATTGATCTGTGCCTCAGTCCAATTGATTGCCATTGTATTCTCCTTTATAATATTGAAGTAAATTCACTTGATCCAAATTTTTTGGGCATCCAAAAGCCGATGCTCGGAATTTTCGGGTTATCCCGAAACGACGGACGCAGCCGCCGGGCCAAGCTTGAAGATCACTTGCGATCTTCTTTTTTCTCAAAAGGCTTTTGGCGGAGTTTGGGGCAGCGCCCCAATCACCGATTCAGCTCCGCAATAACGCGGCGGATGACCTCATTGACCGTTGCCGCCTCGGGAGCACCTGCCACGGTGGAATGACTCATCGCAGAGGAGGTCGGCGCGGCGGATGTCTGTGCAGCCTTTTTCTGCTGCTCGCAGCGGCAGACGGGCTCACCCTCAATGGCATTGAGCGCACGCGCATAAATGCTGACCTTGCAGTAGTGCTCCAAGGACTCGATGGCATCAAAGGCGTTATACAGTGTATCGCCGACCGACAGCGAGGAGTCGCCGTGGAAGACGTATGCCTGCTGCGCCTTGTCGCTCATGTACTGCGCGAGCGTGTTGGCATCGTGATTTGCCTTGTCGTAAGCGGCTGCGGGAACGTAGCCGAAGTACGCTTTCTTGTCACCGGGCAGCACAAACTTGGCCGCATCGATATCCGAGATGGCAAAGGCGGTGGTGGCTGCGGGCTGAGCGTGAACGATACAGTTGATGTCGGGGCGCAGCGCATAGATGGCAATGTGCATCTTGATCTCGGAGGTGGGCTTTTTTCCTGCCTCGAGCGACTCGCCCTTGGCGTTGACGCGAACCAGCTTATCGGGCGTCAGAAACGCCTTGCAAAGTCCGCCGGGCGTGCAGATATATTCATTGTCGCTGATCTTATAAGAGATGTTGCCGTGCTTGGCGATGACCAAGCCCTTTTCATACATCAGCTTACCGACCTCGACCATCTGCTTTTTGATTTCAAACAGATTGGGCATATCAATACCTCGTTATCTTTGTGAATTAAGCGTTGGCGATCTTCTGGGTGTCCAGAGCGATCATGTATTCCTCATCGGTGGGGATGACGTACACCTTGGCGCGAGAACCCTCAGCCGTCAGATCGCAGGCCGTACCGCGGGGGCACTCGGCGTTGCGCTCGTTGTCCATCTTGATACCGACAAAATCCATATCGGTGCAGATGCTCTGACGCAGCTTGCGGTCGTTCTCGCCGATCCCTGCGGTAAAGACGATGGCATCCACGCCGTTCATCTCGGCAACGTAGGAGCCGATGATCTTCTTGGTGTAGTGGATCAGCTGATCGATGGCGAGCTTGGCACGTGCGTTACCGGCATCGGCAGCAGCGTTGACCTCGCGGCAGTCACTGGAGACACCGGACACACCCAAGAGTCCGGACTTCTTGTTGAGAATGTTGTCCATCTCGTCGGGAGTGACGTTCAGCTGTTTCATCAGATACGGAACGATGGTGGGGTCGATGGTGCCGCAGCGGGTACCCATGGGAACACCCTCATTGGGAGTGAATCCCATGGTGGTGTCCACGACCTTGCCGTTCTTGATCGCAGTAATGGAAGAACCGTTGCCCAGGTGGCAGGTGATGACCTTCAGCTCACAGAGCGGCTTGCCGACAAGCTCTGCCACACGACCCGCAACGTAGCGGTGCGAGGTGCCGTGGAAACCGTAGCGACGCAGGCCGAACTGCTCGTAATATTCGTAAGGCAGGGGGTAGATGTAGGAAACCGGCTCCATGGTGCTGTGGAATGCAGTGTCGAAAACGCAGACCATGGGCTTATTCGGGCAAGCCTTGCGGCAAGCCTCGATCCCCTTGATGGCAGGGGGGCCGTGCAAAGGATTGATGCCGACGATGGAATACAGATACTCCAGCGTCTCATCGCTGACCAGCGTAGATTCCTTGAGCTTACCGCCGTGCGCGACGCGGTGACCGATGGCATCGATCTCATCGACCGTTGCAATGACGCCCAGCTCGGCGTCGGTCAGGAGCTTAAGCACCAGCGTAATGGCGTCGTCGTGATCCTTCAGGGTCACCTCCGCCGCATAATCGTCCTTACCGGGACGCTTGTGTGTGACAAAACCGCCGATGCCGATCTTCTCGCAATTTCCCTTTGCGATGACTCGGTGCTCGTCCATGTCGAACAGCTGATACTTGAGCGACGAGCTGCCGGCGTTTACGACCAAAATTTTCATGAAAAGCGAAACCTCCGTTGTTTTTTTCGGTTTTCGATCTCCGTCATGTTGTTGCCGCACACCGAAGGAGTCTCGGCAATCGGGCACACGGCGTGGGAAGGAACCGTCGGGTATGCATTGTCGCGCAAAAAAGGCATTTTTTACCGCTCTCGGAAAAAAGTAGGCGATTTTGCGATCCGCGCAAGGCTATACCTCTACTTAATACATATTATAGCACAACACGCTTTATTTTTCAAGGGTATTTACGAAAAAAACCTCAATAATATGTGAAAAAAATCTTACCGAAATTTTCCCCGCATTTTTCTTATTTTTTGTCGTATTTTTGTGCAACGCCCGAAAATTCGCCTCCCGCTTTTCCCGTGCGCGCTCTCCACCACCCCGTGCCCACGCAAAAAATTCAGCACATTGCACAAACAAAATCAGCGTTTTACACAAAGCAAAAATGGCACCATGGTCTTTACAAACGACATGTCTTGTGATAAAATAAAGAAAAAAAGCGAGGTGAACGTTACATGAACAAGCAACGCTATCTGGATCTGATAGAGCTGGCGGTCTCCGCCTACAGCGAGGAGCACATCGCTCGATACATCGCCTCCGTCCGCACAAACGGCTTGCGTGAGCACGGGTATCCCCGCCTGGTCGCCAACATCGGCATTCTGCTCGCTCACGGTCGGGGAATGCATCGCCTTTCTTATTTTCCCGACATGATGACGCTTTGCTGCGACGAGGTTCCGACGGCGAGGGCGCGGGCAGGTGGCAATGCGGGCAACGATTTTTCGGTCAAGGAGCTGGTGATGTGCCTGCTGGAGCTGGAGCGCGCCGGGATTTTCGACCGTTCTCTGACGGATGCATGGCGAAAAAGCCTATCCTCGCTCGACCCGTACACCACCTACAGCTGCATCGCCCCCGTCCCTGTGAAAATCGTTGGCAACTGGGCAGCCTTCTCTGCGGCCAGCGAGCAGACCCGCGTCCGGGCAGGCATGACAGAGCAGAGCGATTTTATTTACAATCAGGTGCGCTCGCAGTTGCTGGTTTTTGATGAAAACGGCATGTACCGCGATCCCCACGAGCCGATGGTTTACGACATGGTCACCCGGTTGCAGCTCGCTGTCGTTCTGGCAAACGGCTACGACGGAGAGGACCGCGCTACGCTGGAGGAGCTTATGCACACCTCCGCACTGCCGACGCTGTATATGCAATCGGTCAGCGGCGAGATTCCCTTTGGCGGTCGCAGCAATCAATTTTTGCACAATGAAACCTTCTATGCCGCACTTTGTGAATATTACGCCGCGCTTTATCACCAAAAGGGCGACGATGCACTGGCGGGGCAGTTCAAATCTGCCGCTCGTCTTGCCGTGGACAGTCTGACCCCGTGGCTGTCGGAGGGAGATATGCATCACATCAAAAATCGGTATCCCCAAGACAGCATGATCGGCTGCGAGGGGTATGCCTATTTTGACAAATATATGGTCACCATGGGTTCTTGGGCTTACCTTGCCTATTTCTTCGCGGACGATGACATCGCAGAGCGTCCCTGCCCTGCCGAGATCGGCGGCTACGTCTGGTCCACCTCGCCGCATTTCCACAAAACCTTTCTGAGTGCGGGCGGCTACACCGTCGAGCTGGAGAGTAACGCCGATTTCACCTACGACTCCAACGGGATCGGGCGCATCCACAAAGTCAACGCCCCGGGGGCACTTTGTCTGTCGGTTCCCTTCCCCTGCGCGCCGACCACCTATACGCTATCCGCCCCCAATCCATCTCCGCTTGCCATCAGCGGGGGCGTGCAAACCGAGGACGGCAGCTGGCAGTTCACCTCTGCCAAGGGGACGCTCTATACGCTGACCGAGCAGGCCACCTCCACAAAAACCGCCTCCATTACCTACACCTGCACCCTCCCCTGCGGCGATATTTTAACGCATGAGATCGAGTTGAATGCCGACGGGGTCACACTGACCGTCACGGGCAAGGGTCAGGTCGGCATCGAGCTGCCGATCTTTGTCAGCGACGGAGCGGGCACCACCAACTACGCCATGATCGACGACACTCTCGTCGTCAGCTGCGACGAATGGTTCTGCCGCACCAAAACGGACGGAACCTTCTCCCTGTGCTGTGACGAGAACGAAAAGCCCCTGCTCTACCAAAACCGCAACGGCACCTATCACCGCGCACTGGCAAGCGGCAGCGGCAGCGTCCGCGTGCATATCACAATCGAAAAAGCATAAGAAAAAAGCGCATCTTCCCAAGCAAACGGAGGATGCGCCTTGTTTTTTATTACATTATCATTCCGACAACAGCCGAATCCACCCTATGCCTTGCCTCACATTTGAAGATAGCATGATCTTCATTATAATGATCTTCATTATAATATAGATTTCACATATTTATGAGTACATGAGCGCATTTGTGTTACAACGGGAGAACAAGCGAAGACTCTGTAAAAAATCGTTTGAAAAGAGAGGCATCACAAACAAAAAATTTATGCGCTCTTTTGCGTTGCTTTTGGTTGTTGCTTATATTGATTTCGTCATGTGCTCATTCATAAGTGGTGTTGCGTATTCCGCCTTTGGGAAATACGCCTCCTTTCCCTCGGGGTTTTACCATTCTGCTTTCTGCCTTTTGTTCAAGGGGGTAGTGGTGTATATCTGCCGTTATGTATGGAATTCGGGCATTGTGTCAAGGCTTTGAGGGCAATTGTATCTTATATCTATCATGATGGGTGTAGGGGTATCTCTGCACTGCGTCGGTGATGTTGATATGAAAATACTGCTTGTACAGACGGCTGACATAGTTGGGATCGGCATAACCGTACAGCAGCGACGCCTGAGCGAGCGTCAGCCCCTCCTTTTCCATCAGAGAGCGGATGCTGGTCAGCTTTGCCGTGTTGACAAAGCGCATGAGCGGAATGCCCTCACTCTTTTTGAAAATGGCGCAGAGGTATTCGGGCGTGATGCCCAGATGCGCCGCCACGTCCCGCTGGTGGATGGGGACGCTGATGCGATCGTAGACGTACTTTTTCGCCCGCTTGACGTAAAGATATTCCTTATTCAGGGCAGCGGCACTGCGGTTGATATTGCTGACCTCACAAAGCAGCTGCAAAAACAGCCCGCTGCACTGCAGCGTTTCCTCGGGGTGCAGGGAGTAAAACCGACTGATCTCCAGCATCAGCCGCAGGCATTCTTCGCTTTGCGGGCTGGCGTGTGTCACCTCGGGCAGCAGCAGCGCGCCCGGGGTATCGACATCGCTCATGGTATAATCGATCGAAAAGCCAACGGTGCGGTGGGAATGGAAACCGGCGCAGAACATATGGGGATCGCTCTCGTACAGAATGCAGAGAATATCTCCCTCATTAGCGACGTAGTGCTCCTCACCGTAGGTCATGTCCAGATACCCCTTGGTCACATAGAGAATTTCGATGGGGCGGTTATCCTGATGCAGCCGGCGTACATACGACGGAGCCTGATAGGAGTGGGCAAAGCGGATCGATGGCAGAGAAGAAATCGTGATGTATCGCATATTGACCTCCGAAAATAAGATATCTCAGTATAACATATAATCTTAATTTTGTCAAGATAATTACAAAATGTATATTGTAAGCTGCACAAAAATATGCTATACTTTTGTCACCAAGCCGTCAAAAACGGCAGGAATTCCTAAAAAACGAAAGGAATATTAAAATTATGAAGATGAGAGCTTTCAGTTTTCTGCTTGCCATGCTGCTGCTCATGCTCGCGGCACTCAGCTGCAGTACCCCTGAGGACACCCCCGGGAACGAAAAGGATCCGGGCGGCGAGGAGATCGAGGATCCCACCGAGGGCGACAACGGTGACGTGGAGGAGAACCCCTACAACGTGCCGGACAGTCTGCCCGAGGTCACATTTGATGGGAGAGAATTTAATATCTGGTATTATCGTGATGCGTACCGTGCGTTTTTCTATTCGGAGAACAAGATTGGAGATCTGATTCCCGATGCAATCTGGAATTCCCTTGCCGCAACGGAAGAGCGCTTTGACGTGGATATCATCGCGACCATGGGAGCGGATAACGAGGGTGCGTATAATACTGCCATTATCGCACAATTGCAAACGGGTGCAACCGATTTTGACGTTTCGCATATGAGCGACCGACAGGGCGGTAATATGTCCGTGGCGGATATGCTGCTCAATATCAGGTCGATGCCGCAGTTTGATTTTTCCAAACCGTGGTGGTCGCCTAATACCGTAGAATCTCTGACTTATCAGGATCGTATGTATTTGATTTCAACGGCTATGAGCTGGCAGGGCTTGGGTGCTACGCAGGTCGTCTTTTTCAACAAAAAGATGATGGACGATCATGAAATTGAATATCCCTATCAGGCGGTGCTTGACGGCAAGTGGTATCTGGAGGATATGATCTATTATGCCCAGAATATGTATCAGGATGTCAATAACAACGGCAAGGACGAGGAGGATATCTTTGGTATCCTGATGCCGCAGGAGATGTATTCCGTTATTCCCAGCTATGGCATCGAACTGGTCACCAAGAGTATCGACGGGGAGGAGCTGATCTTCAACGGCTCGGATGACAGAATGTACGATCTGGTTGATCAGTACCATTACATTCTGAACGAAAGCGATTTTGGGTATGCCACGGTGCGTGACGATACCGCGCAGATGTTCATGGCAGAGCAATCTCTTTTTCTGACCATCCAGTTGGATTATATTACATTGTTGCGCAATGCGGAATTTGAATACGGCATCGTTCCGTATCCCATGTTGGACGATATGCAAGAAGAGTATTTTGCCGGTCATACCGATCGATTCTTTGTCATTCCCAACACCTGCAAGGATACCGATTTTGTCGCAACCATTCTTGAAGCAATGTCGGCGGAAGGTTATCGTCAGATCACTCCTGCGGTGTATGAGACGGCACTCAAGGGAAGATACACGCGTGATGATTCTTCCGTGAAGATGCTGGAAATCATCAATGCGGGCAGATTACAGGATTTTTCCTATATTTACGTTACGGATGCTTGTACCCGTGCATTGGCGGACGTCGTGATTGCCGATCAAAGCAACAATTATGCTTCGTATTATGCATCGAAAACAGCCATGGTTGAAGCTCGCTTGGAAGAACTGCAAACGAAATTTTCCGAGATGATGTACTGACACTTTTTTGAAACAACTTGTATTCAGTAGGAAGAACGCTTTTTAAAAGAAAGATAAGGAGTAAAGTGATGAAAAAAATAATTCTGTATTTTTTACTGATCGCCATGCTTCTTTTGCCGCTGCTGGTGGGCTGCAACAACGAGCCGGCAGAAGAACTTCCGGACGACGGGCAGGCAGAGCAGACCGACGACCCCGGGGAGCCAACTTACGACCCTGCGACCGACAACGAAGCCGTGGCAACGCTGAGCATGATCGCCGACGGTGCGTCCGACTACGTCATCGTGCGCGGCAAGGATGCCTCGCCCGCTGAGGTGACGGCGGCAAGTGAGCTGCAAGCCTACCTCAAGCAGATCAGCGGTGTCGAGCTACCCATCGTGACCGACGACCAAGCCGCCATCCGTACCGAGATCGTGGTCGGCAAAACCAACCGTGAGGCAGATGGTGAATTTGACCGCAAAAAGCTGGGCGACGATGGTTTCACCATCAAGACCCGCGCCCACAGACTGTTTTTGGTCGGCGGTGAGCAGAGAGGCACGCTCTACGCCGTCTATGAGTTCCTGGAGGCATACATGGGCTGCCGTTTCTATACGGCGGACTTTGAGAAGGTGCCGGAGAACAAGACGGTCACGCTTTCTGCTATCGAGGGCGACACACAGACCCCCGAGTTTTCACAAAGAATACTGTACAGCTACGATTATCTCTACACGGAATTGAATGGCAGCGTGTTTTCGGCAAAGCGCAAGATCAACCTGCGTCGCTGGGGGGTATACGACGATGCCTACGGTGGTTCTCAGATCTGGGCAGGTCACCCATGCCATTCCATGCAATACAGCCTTGGGGATCTGGCATCCAAATACCCCGGACGTCTGCAGCCTTGTCTGACGGATGAGGAGGTTTATCAGCAGATACTCAGCGACGCTTTGCAGTGGCTGGAGCAGACCCCCGGTGCGGAAGTGATCTCGATTTCTCAAAAGGATACCGAAAGCTACTGCCGCTGCGAGAACTGCGCGGCGCTGGAGGAGGAATACGGCTCGTATGCCGGTGTTATTCTGACCTTTGTTAACCGCATAGCAGAGGAGATCGCGCAGGATTATCCCGATGTCTGGATTCACACCATGGCATACCGCGGCACAGATGCCTGCCCCGACGGCATCGAGCCGGCGGACAACGTGCTGGTTGAGTTAGGTGCCGTATATGAGTGCAACCGTCATCCGCTGGAGACGGCAGACGAATGTACCACCACTCGCAGCTCCGTTCCGTTCAATCAGAAACTTGAGGAGTGGGGAGAGATCTGCATGAACGACAATTTGTTCATCACGTATTTCACCACGGATTTTTTCGATTATTCGCTCAGCTATCCCGATTTTGAGGTCTTGCGTCAGGATATCCGTTTGTTTGCGGATAACGGTGCTAAATCGCTCATGGTTCACGGAAATTATCAGTGTGTCAGTCTGGAATTTGAGGAATTAAGATCGTATCTGGCGTCCAAGCTGATGTGGGATCCCTATATGAGTGCGGACGAGTATGAGGCACTGATGATGGAATTTCTGGTGGATTTCTACGGCCCCGGCGCCGAGAGCATTCGCGAGTACATCACGGTCATGCATGAGGAATCGGAGGATCGTTGTATCTTCATGCAAAGCAGTGCATTCGATATGTATGATTTGGTAGGTAAGTCCGTACAAAATCATGCGAGCGACACCGTGCCGGACGGCTTGACTGCAGACATGATCCGTGATTATGAGAATGTGGATTGGTCGCAGTATGTTTACTGGTATTCCGGCAATACGCCGCGTATCATCAGCGAGGGTGAGCGCCTGTTCGCTCAGGCACTGACAGCGGCAGAAACGGACGAGCAGAGAGCACGCATTGAGCGTTGCTCCAAGCAGATCGATGTACTCCGATCCTATCACCTCTACCTTGAGAAGAATAAAACGAGTAGCTTTGTGTCGCGTCTGTTTGGAACGGGGATCCCCGCTGTTTTCCCCGATGAGTTTACCAAGCAGGAGTTGACCGAGATCAAGACCGCTGTTGCCAAGCTGATCATAACACAGGTAGCCGATGCATACGTGGAGTATAATGAGACACTTGCTCAAACGATGCAAAGCTACAACACTTATGTTCGAGAGGCGGAGTGGACACCCTATCCCGATGACCCCGAAAAACGCAAAAACAATCGCAATTATGCCGAGGTTCCGACCAACTGGCTGGTGCAATAAACGCGCGTAATTTCGTGATATTGTAAGGATTTTTCGCAGTAAAACAAACACAGAAAGAGGAAAAAACCATGAAAAAAACCATTTTATGCCTGCTTTTGATCTCCCTGCTGCTCATTCCGCTCCTGGTGGGCTGTAACAACGAGCCGACAGAAGAACTTCCGGACGACGGGCAGACAGAGCAGACCGACGACCCTGTGGAGCCAACTTACGACCCTAAGACCGACAACGAAGCCGTGGCAACGCTGAGCATGATCGCCGACGGTGCGTCCGACTACGTCATCGTGCGCGGCAAGGATGCCTCGCCCGCCGAGGTGACGGCGGCAAGTGAGCTGCAAGCCTACCTCAAGCAGATCAGCGGTGTCGAGCTGCCCATCGTGACCGACGACCAAGCCGCCATCCGTACCGAGATCGTGGTCGGCAAAACCAACCGTGAGGCAGATGGTGAATTTAACCGCAAAAAGCTGGGTGACGACGGCTTTACCATCAAGACCCGCGCCCACAGACTGTTTTTGGTCGGCGGCGAGCAGAGAGGCACGCTCTACGCCGTCTATGAGTTCCTGGAGGCGTATATGGGCTGCCGTTTCTATACGGCGGACTTTGAGAAGGTACCGGAGAACAAGACGGTCACGCTTAATGCCATCGAGGGGGATACGCAGATTCCCACCTTCGCCTACAGAATGTTGTACTGGTACGACTATCTGAACGGGGAGGGGAGCAGCGAGTTTGCAGCCAAGCGCAAGATGAACCACCGCAGATGGGGTGTATACGACGAAGCATACGGTGGCTCTCCCGCCTGGGCGGGCGGTTATCCTGCACACACCATGTACTACATTTTGGACGAGGAGATCGCTGCGATGTATCCCGGACAAAGGCAGCCCTGTCTGACGTCCGATGAGGTATACGATTCGCTGATAGCCAATGCCAGAGAGTGGATCGAAGCATCTCCCGGTGCAACCTTCCTGTCCGTTACCATGAAGGACAGCACCAGCTACTGTCGCTGCGAGGGCTGCGCTGCGCTGGAGGAGGAATACGGCTCATACGGCGGCGTGATGCTTGACTTTGTCAACCGTGTTGCCGAGGAGCTTGGTGCGGATTACCCCGATCTGTGGTTCGTCACCTTTGCTTATCGCGGCACTGACATATGTCCCGAGGGCATTGAGCCTGCGGATAACGTAATTGTTGAGCTTTGTACGCCCTATGAGTGTGCCCGTCATCCCTTAGAAACTTCGGACGAATGCTCCACCACACGCAGCAGCGTCCCGTTCAACCAAAATTTGGAGAGTTGGTATGAGATCTGCGATAATATGGCAATTTGGGACTATACCACCAACTATTACGACTATACCATCAGTTATCCGAACTTTGACACTATGCGCCAGAATATTCGCTATTTTGCAGACAGCGGTGTAACCATGCTCATGGAGCAAGGCAACGGCGAATGCATCAGTCTGGAGTTTGGTGAGCTGCGCTCCTACCTGCTGTCCAAGATGATGTGGGATCCCTACATGAGCGCAGACGAGGTGGAGGCGCTGATGATGGAATTTATCATGGATTACTACGGCCCCGGCGGTCAGAACATCCGCGACTATATCACCGTCATGCAGGCTGCGTCCGAGGATCACTGCCTGTTTATGCAGAGCAATGCGCTGGATATGTACGACTGGAAGGGCGAGGCAGTGCAGCATCACGAGTACACCACCGTACCCGAGGGTCTGACAGCCGAAATGATCCGTGACTATGAGAATGTGGATTGGTCGCAGTACATCTACTGGTATTCCAGTGCTGTGCCACGCATCATCAGCGAGGGTGACAGACTGTTCACCGCTGCACTGGAGGCGGCCGAGACCGATGAGCAGCGAGCACGCATCGAGCGCTCCTACATGCAGGTCCACACGCTGCGCTCCTATTATCTGTACGGCGAGCAGAACAAAACGAGCAACTTCGTCACGCAGCTGTTCGGAAAGGGAATTCCCGCCGTCTTTGGTGACGAATTCAGCGAGCAGGAGCTGAGCACGATCAAAAGCGGCGTGACCAAGCTGATCCGCGAGCAGGTTGCCAATGCTTACGTGGCGTATAACCGCGATCTTGCCATCAAGATGACCGACTACGGCGCGTTCTTCCGCGAGGGTGGCTTGCAGGCGTATCGGGAGGACGATCCCTCGCTGCGCAACTACGCAAACCTTCCTACAAACTGGAAGTGAAATGATTTTTCAGGTTTCCTTTCGAAGATTGCGCATTTTTATACAGTATTCGATCAATCGTTCCGATGCTCCTTCCGGATATCCGGAGCCATTCGATATCTCTCGGCAGGCAGGCCGTCGTGGATTGACAGAAGGCTTGTAGCACCCATGATATCGCATTTCTAACGAAAGAGCGCACCCTCCACATTCGGAGAGTGCGCTTTTTTATACAGCTTTCGATCAATAATCCCGATGCTCCTTCCAGATATCCAGAACCATACGGTATCTCTCGGCGGGCAGGCCGCGGAAGGGGACGTTGGAGGTGGTGTAGAAGTAACCGCCGCCGGGCTTGCCGTGCTCCAAGGCGTACAGAGCGCTGGCTCTGACCTCGTCGTCTGTACCCGTCTGCATCAGGGCGCAGTTGACGTTACCGCAGATGGCAACCCCCGCCGCTGCCGTGATCTTTTTGACCTCGGCAATATCGACGCCCGCCATGGGATCCAGCGAGTGAATGGCGTGCGGACGGCATTCGATCAGCTGATCGAGAATGGGCATGATATTACCGTCGGTATGCTTGATGGCATAACCGCCCATACTGCGGATGTGGTCAATGATCTTGGCAAGATACGGCGTGATAAACTCACGGAACATATTGGGTGAGAGGAACGGGCCGGAGTTGTAGCAATAGTCAGCACAGAGGATAAAGCTCTCAATGCCCGCGTCAAACAATCTTTTGTTGCGCTCCATTGCCCAATTCATGCGGCGCTCGGCCTCCTCATGAACCTCATCGGGATCATCGGCAATGCGATATGCAAAGTCATACATATGGTTGCCGTCGGGGATCTCAAAGGTTCCGTCGCCGTGGTGGGTCAGCAGCACCTTGCCACCCGTCAGCCGGTGAATATGCTTAGCCGTCGCGATGACGTGCTCCTCGCTCATAAACGACATGGGAATGATGGAATACTCCAGCTCGTCGTAAACCTCGACCATGAAGTTTGCGTTTTCCTCAATCTTATAGTCGATTTCCTTTTGCGTCAGGCCGCCCAGCTGATGTGAATACAGAAAATCGTGACCGAACATCAACGGTGCGAGCTGATACTCCAGCTCAAAGGTGGGGATGCGATCGGGTACGCGGCACTCCAGTGCGGCGATGGCGCGTTCGCGGTGAGTCATTGTGGTAGGCATGGGAATCTCCTTTACTCTTCAATAATTTCGACCTGATCGATCACGATGGGAGTACGGGGAACGTCGGAAAAATATCCGTAACGACCCGTTTTGGTATTGGCAATTTGGTCAAGCACGTCAAAGCCGTCGGTCAGCTTTCCAAAGCCTGCATATTGAGCATCCAGATGGGGCGCGTCGGCGTGCATGATAAAGAACTGTGAGGAGGCGCTGTTCGGGTCGGAGGTGCGTGCCATGGACAGTACGCCGCGGGTGTGTTTAAGAGTGTTGTCCATAAAGCCGTTGGCACGGAACTCGCCCTTGATGGCGTCTGTTTCTCTCTCATCAAAGGTTGCGGTGTAACCGCCGCCCTGAATCATAAAGCCCTTAATGACACGGTGGAAAATCAGATCGTCAAAGAAATTGTTTCTGATCAAAGAAAGAAAATTCTCAACGGTCTTGGGGGCCATGTCGGGATACAGCTCGGCCGTCATGGTGCCGAGGTCGCGGATATAAAATTTAATGATGGGATTTTTCATAATTAACTTCCTTTCATATAGTGAATTAAGATGTGATATTTCAAACAGAAACTATCGGGTTGTGCAGACAAAATGTTTGCCCGTCTTCGCTCTTACGACAGATCCAACCGCTTGGGCCTTGCGCTCTACCCGCTTCTGCCTTCCGCGAATGCGGCGTTATCAAGTCAAAAGGCGAAAGGTTCGGCGCCGTGCAGCCGTGTGCGTGTCAGTGGTTGCAAGCCCGCGTTCGCAGACGTGAAGGACGGATTTTTCGGATGCTTTTCGGCAGCAGGTTTTTTAGTGCGTGCTTGCACGATGACGGCGTGTAGCCGTCAGCAGCCTCTCACTTCGCATGCTCCCCGTAGGCGATCTCAAACAGTTCCCTCGCCCGCGCTTGCTTGCCCGTCAGATAAAGCGCCGCAAACAGACACTCCATCCCCGTCGCAGCACGGTATTGAGCAACCGTGGCGCTCTTTGGCACGTTGGCGTGAACATTGTTCCGCCCGCGACGGTAGATCGCACTCTCCTCCTCGGTCAGCCGTGGCAATATGCGTTCCATCGCCTCCGCTTGGCGGGGGGCGGTCACGTACTCCCGCGCTGCAGCGTTCAGGCGAGCCGCAGTAGATAATCCGCAGCACACCAGCCGCTCACGCACCAATAGCTCCAACACACTGTCGCCAAGGTAGGCAAGTGCCGCATTGGACATCGTTTTCATGTCGGGCGCATCTGTCATGCCTGCTCTTCCTCCCCGCTCTTCTCGGGTTCATCGGCAGCGGCCGCAGCCTTTGCGGCTTTTTTCTGCTGCTTTGCGGCACTCTTTTGCTGCTGCTTTTCATCCTTTTCCTGCTGCAGCTTTTCCTCGGGATCGGGATAACGGGACAACAGCATCGCCTGCGCCATGCAACGGAAATAATCCGATAACGTGCACAGCTCAAGAAGAGCCTTGAAGTAATCGGCGTCGCTTTCCATGTCGTAGCTGTGACGGGAGATCACCGTGTCCACCGCGGCAAGACAAAGCTCCCGATCGTCGGGTTTGGTTGCAAGATAACCGTCGTAGCAATCGATCAGCGGTACATCCTTATCATAAACGTCGCATAGGATCCGCTTGATCTCGGTCATGGACAACGTGTTTTTCAGTGAATATACCAGCAGCATCTGTACAATGTGCTCTCTTGTATACTTCTTCCCCTTGACGGGCATGATAAGTCCGTCTTTGGAGTAGTTGTTGATCATGGTCTTGGTGAGCTGCCGCTCGGCAAAATGTGCCGCCCCCTTGCCCTGTGCATCGGCGACCAGATTCATGATCTGATCCAGATACAAATCGATCGCGGGAATGTCTTGGCTGTGCAGGTTGGCATCACGAATCGCCTCGGCAAGTAAGGCACGAAGTTGTTCGTTCATGGGTCTTCCCCCCTTCCTCCCTTTATAATACAATATCTGCGCGCTAAAATCAAGTGATTTTTGAAAATTTCTTGATTTTTTTTAAAAATCCCTTCAAAAAGGGGCAAAACACAAGTCTTGCCCCTTGAGAATATGAGCTACATCAAGGAAGGACGAGCGTCTCCTCGTTCTTGTCGTTGATCGTAATGCGGTTGTAAAGCTCCAGCTCGCCATCCTCATAGTCGTAAGAATGACCGTTATAGCGCATGGAGTTGATCACAACCAGAGAGCCGCTCTCCATGACGATCTGTGCCGTCTTGGAGCCGATGTTGTCCGAGCCGATGTTGACTGCCAGCGTGTCCTCGGAATTGCGGTTGATCACCATGGAGGCACAGCCGTAAATAAAGGTGTTGTAGATCAGCTGATCGGTCGCACCGTCAACAATGATGTAGTTGTTATACAAACGAGTAATGGGATCAAACAGTTCTGCCCAGATTTGTCCCTCCGCAGTCGGCCAGTTGACAAGCCCCGCGCCGGAGGTTCTGTAGATGACCGTACCGTTCTGCAGGCACCCCGAGAGGATACCGCCCTCACCGCCGACGATAAAGGTATTATAATAGCAGCAGGTGGTGACCTTCTTGATGAAGTGATTATCACAGCCGCGGAAGTCCACGCCGTATGCCGATGCGGAGATGCCGCAGTTGACCATATAAACCCCCTTCGCCGTGCCGCGCACGGTATAGGTGGTGTTGAGGTTACTGCCGAGCGGGCTGTTCTCGGGATAGATGATACGAATACCGTTCAAACCCGCATTTTCGCCTGCAAGCGTGATGAACGCCTGATCGTCCACACCGCTCTCATCGTCGTCTCCGTAAAAGCACTCGAACACCGTGCCTGCACTGAGTCCGCCCTGATCACGGTTGGCGACCGAGGAGGCTCCGCGCAGCTCAACGCCCGCGGGAACGGTCAGCGGATTGTCCAGACGATAATGACCTGCGGAAACGTAAACCACGCCGCCCGTCTTGCCCGCCTCATCCAGCAGTGCCTGCAGCGCCGCACTGTTATCGGACGATGCCTTCTCAGTGGAGAACAGATACAACTTTTCTATCGGCTTTTGGTAGCTTGCCGTGTAATCCACCTTGTAATATTTCAGCGTATCACCCTGATCGATGGTGGAGATCTGTCCCTCCAGCGCACCCGTCGTCTCGACACCACACAGCTTAACCATGCCGTCGGTCTCGTTATAAATACCGTTCTCTATGGTACTGTTGGCAACGACCATACCCCAGCGGGGGTCCAGATCGTGTACCACGATACCCTGCGTACAGCCCGTGATGGCGGTGTCGTACAAGGAGCCTGCAAACTGAATACGCTTGCCCTTGACGATCTCAATACCGATCTTGCAGCCCTCGACCTTAAGGGACTCAAACTCCGTCCACTCCAAGTCTCCCAGCTTGAGACCGACAGCGTTTTCCTTGACATAGGTCGCGATCTCCTCGGCTGTGGGTGCTGCTGTCTCGCTCAGGGCTGCAATGGCGGAGGAGCTCAGCGCGTCCTGCCAATATTTCGCACTGACGGTCACATCCTGCCACGTACCGACGTCCGCCTGATTGTAGACCTCGGCACCACAGTACAAAAAGGTACCCTTGAAGTTCTCCACCGTCATCTGCTCGTGAGCATTGCCCTCGGCAACGCAGCAGCCAAGACCGCGGTAGCCGTTGATGACCGTAATATTCTTGGCGGTCGCCAGCATATAGTTGACGCCCTGACCGTTGGTATAGAAAGCAAAGGGATATGCCTTGACGTCGGTCAGCGATTGATGCGGATAATAAACGGTCAGACCGATGACACCACCCGAGCCGCCGAGATGGAACACACCGACCTTGCCCGCATCCTCGGGCTCCATCCAGACGCTGATGATGGTACCGTACTCGTTGCCCGTGTCGGGATCCTGCCAATCGCCGCGCAGCGTAACGAAGGCGGGAACGTTGATGGTTCCGGAGACGACGTAGGTGCCCGCAGGCAGCCATACCGTTCCGCCGCCCGCCTTGGAAACGTCGTTGAGTGCCTTCTGAATTCCCGCGGTGCTGTCACTCATGCCCGTCGGGTCGACGGCATAACCGTCCTTGACGACGTCAACGTCGGCGATGACCACGTCCTCGGTGGGATATACCGTGGTCACGATGCCGGGATTCATCTTCCCTGTGGAGTTGTCTTTGGGGATGATCTCGGTGGGAGTGGGGGTGTAGGTCTCGGTAACGCTGAGCGTCTCGGAGATCACACCGTCCCCCTTGATATAGGTGGCGATAAATGCCTGTGCCGCCATCACGGTCGCCTTGTCACTGTCACCCACGATGACGATCTTGTTGCCGTCTACGCGGATGGTCCAGCTGTACTGCTCCAGCGTCGCCTTTGCCGCCTCGGATTCGGGGCGGTTGGTGTTGCCGACGCAGATCTCGTAACGGGCAGCGATCTCCTCGGGCGTGGGATCCCCCATATCCCAGTCGGTCGCAATGGTAACGGTGGTCCCCAGCTTTTCCTGCAGCGCGTCGCGGATGCTGACCGCAGCTGCTGTAACGGGGTGTGTCCCCGACTCCAGATCACTTCTCATCACCGTATAACGGCTGGAGCCGTCCGCCAGCGCAAAGGAAAGACCCGTGTCCGTTTGGTCGTCCGTCGGAGTTTCCTCGGCGGGAGTCTTCTCCTCATCGGGTGTCTCATCCGTGCAAGCTGCCGCAAACAGCATTCCCGTGCACAGCAGCACAGCCAACAAAACAATTAAAATTCTTTTCATAAAATCAAACTCCTTATTTTAATCAATATAAATGAAATTCGTTATAGATCCATGTGTCTCCGTCACCGCGGATGACAATATCACCGTTCGGACCGCTGTACGTTCTTTGGACATTCATACCGATAAAATACCCATCGTTGACCGTTACACAGCTGTAACCGCCCTGGTCGATTGAGACATTCCATGCGATCGCGTAGCCATCATCATTGACCACGATCAGCTCACCGCCGCCAAATTGCAGAATATCCAGAATATACTCGCAGTCGGTTCCTTCGATCACAATCAGGTCGCAATTGGCTTGCTGGAAGCCCATAAACGCACCAAGATCGTCCTTCCACATCCAATCCACGCCCATGCGGTGGCGGTCATTGCCTTGCATCCAATAGGTGGGATTGATATCGTGGAGAGATTCGATCCAGCCGCCGGAGCAAGCACCAACGCGGATCATGTTCAACGCCGCCGTACCACCCAGACGCTTGATGTAGTGATTATCGGCATTCTCGGTGATATCGATTGCAAGATATGGGTTACTGAAGAATGTATTCTCTATGAAGGCGTCCACAGCATCCAAACGAATGGTATAGGAGAATGGCACCAATGTTTCATGCTTGGAGGGATCAGCAAAGGGATTTTCGGGATAGAAGAATTGCAGATCGCGCAACCCCGCTCCCTCGCCGACCACAGTGATCGTAGCCTGTGCAGTATAGGGATCGTCCGGCTCTTTACCGGAGTAAATCATCAGATTAGTACCACCAAGATACGACGGAGCATACGGAATTGCACCTGCACCACGCAGCTCAACGCCCGCCGGAATCGTCAAATAGCCCTCGATGCGGTAATAACCCGCAGGCAGATATACGACACCGCCGCCGGCATTGCCCACATGATCCAGTGCTGCCTGAATTGCGGGAGTTGCATCCTCCGTGCCAAAGTTACCCTCATAATTGATGGGCTGCATCGGACAATTGTACGGTGCGAGCGTCACGTTGACAAACTCGCGTCCCGTAGCATGCGCCGTTCCCGTGAAGGCTTCGTACGCTTTTTCGGAATCACCGCTGTTGTCAACGATCATGGTCACGCCCTGCGGCTCGTGCGAGAGAACGCAGTCGGTAACCAGCACGGTCGATTTGCTTGCCTTCTCACCCATGATGATCGAGGCCTCGCTACCCATCAGCGTGCTGCGGACGATACCTGTCATACGACCCTCCCAGTGCTCTTCGATAAACAGCGCCACGTCACAATCAGTCACGTTAAGCTCTGCCATACCGGAGCCCCAGAATTTTCTCTTATCGCCGTCGGCAATATGAATACCGTAATGATAGCCATCCACCTCCAGCTTATAGACCAAGGGCATTTCCAGGTCACCAAGCACGATACCCGTTGCGTTTTCACGAAGATATTTCTTCAGCGTGTTCTCATCGGGCGCGTTGTACTTCTCCCCTGCTGCCAGCCAATAATTAGGGGAGAAATGCATCTTCTCATAACTGCAGGCACCGGAGTTATTATAAACAGCAAAACCAATATTGAGCGCCGTGCCCTTAATGTTGTAAAACCAACCGTTCGAGGTTGCTGTCCACTGGTGCGGCGGCTGTGAGAGACCAACACCGTTATAAGCATTGATCAGCGTGATATCCAGAATGTTTGGGCACTGCGTACCGTCGCGGGCAGATTCGATTGCCCAGCCAAGATCGATGGGATTTTCCGCACTCTGATGCGGATAGTAAAAGGTCAATCCGCGCACACCGGCACTCTGCGCCGCAGCGATCATGGGACCGATGTTTTCGGTCACGTCTGCCACGATGACCGTACCGTACTCATTACCGGTGTCGGGGTCCTGCCAGTCACCGCGTAAAGTCACGAAGGAGGGCACGGTAACCGTTCCCGTCAAGCGGTAGTGACCCGCTGATAAAAACACCGTACCGCCTCCCAAATTGGCACAATCATCCAGTGCCTTCTGAATTCCTGCCGTACTATCCTTGGTGCCCGTCGGGTCTACGTCGTAGCCCATTTCATAAGGCATAATATCCGCAACCACGGTATCTTCGGTCGGGTACAGCGTTCTGACAAGGTGTGGACCGTCAATGACCAGCTCGCACTGCCCCGTCACCGAAAGCGTTGAGGTAACGGTGGCAGGATCGGCCAGATAGGTATCAGCAAACACCGTCGCAGCAGCGCAGATCGCGGTAGGCGAGCCGCCGGCGATAACGATCTTCTCCCCATCCACACAAATGATGTATTCCGTCTCACCGAGTGCCTCGGTCGCCGTCGCGCTCTCCTGACGATCGGTCTCGCCGATCAGAATTTCATACGTCACAGCAGCCGCGCTATCAGCCTGCAGCGAGATATCCGCAGCCTGCTTACCCAGTGCGGTAGCAAGCGCATCGCGAACGTTCTCGGCTGCACCCTTGACTGCGTCAGCACCCTTATATTCAGGGTATACGACGGTGTAGCGGGAGGAGCCGTCTGCTTCAGTCAAGGAAAAAGTCACCTCGGTGGTCTGTCCGGGCGTCGGGCTCTCATCCCCTTCCCGATCCGGAGCAGGATCGGTGGTACAGGCTACCATCGTCAGCAAAAAAGCAAGGGAAAGAACAATCAAGCAAAGATGTAGAAATTGACGAGTCGTTTTCATGTTTTTTACCTCTCTTAGTGATAAACTTATGTGTATTCTGAAACGTTTTCCTTCGGGTAGCGGATTATTTCACGATCAGCGTCTCCTCGCGTCGCTCGTTGATGGCAAGACGCGAATACAGACGCACCGTCGTGCCGTCGGTATATTCGCAGGAGACACCGTTATAGCGCAAGATATTGACACCGGTGAAGGAGCCGCCCTCCAGCAAAAGCTGGGGAGTCGCGTCTCCGATGTTGTCCGCGCCGACGTTGACCGCCAGCGTACCTTCGCTATCGACGTTGTGGATCAAATGGCGTACGCCGTAGGCAAAGGAATTGAAGATCTTCTGGTTCTTGGCGTCCTCAACGATGATGGTGGTGTTATAATCACGTGCTACATGGTTCTCGCTCGCGTAGCCCTCGGTCGTGGGGTAGGTAGCGCCGGACAGACCGTGCCGCATGATGACCGTCGCGTTGTGCAGCATTCCGACAATGTAGCCGTTTTCTCCGCCCACGCGGATGTCGTTGATATAACAGAATGTAGTCAGCTTTTTGATCAGGTGGTTGTCGCAGCCGTAAAAATCAATGCCGCGCCCCGCCGCCATCATCTCACAGTTGACGGCGTAAACACCCGCACCGTTGCCGCGCACGACGTACGCCGTCTCGCGCTTGGCACCGTTGTTATCCCAATACTGGAATCGGATGCCGTTGACACCCGATGATGCCGACAGCGTCACCGCCGCCGTATCGTCCTCATCGCCGCCAAGTCCGTGCGTCACGTGGATCATGGTTCCCCGGCTCATGCCGCTCTGCTCGCGCGTGGGCAGAGAGGAGCAGCCGCGCAGCTCGACGCCCGTGGGAACGGTGACGGGCTTTGCCAGCAGATAGGTGCCCGCGGGCAGATATACCACGCCGCCCGTCTTACCCGCCTCGTCCAGCAGCGCTTGCAGCTTGGAGGAGATATCCTCCTTGCCCGTCTTGTCGATGGTGGGATCGGTGTACAGCTTTTCCACGGGCTTTTGGTAGGTCACGCCCGTGTCGATCTTGTATTCACTGAGATTGTCGGTATCGACCAGCACGGTGCCCTTCAGACCGCCCTTTGCCGTCGTACCCGCCGTCTTGATCACGGCATTGGAATTGTTAATAATGGCGTATTCGCTGCCAACCAGATAGCTGTTGGAGATCTGCATACCCCAGCGGGCATCCATGTCGTCCGCCTGCAGGGCAACGTCACAGTCCATGATGACCGTATCGTAAAAGCTGCCTGCAAAGCTGATACGCTCGCCGTCGATGATATGAATGCCGTACTTACAATCGGTGACGGTGACGTGGATAAATTCCGTCCACTCCAGGTCTCCGATCATAAAGCCCGCTGCGTTGGCACGGGTATAGGCGGTCAGCTTGCTCTGGTCGGGCGCAGTGTAGCCCTTAGCCTTAGCAAAGGGAGCCCAGTAGTCGGGAGACACTACGATATTGGTGCAGGTTCCCACGTCGGAGGAGTTGGTCAGATACAGACCGACCGACAGGCAGGTCGCCTTGAAGTTCTCCACCGTCAGCTGCTCGTGGTTGATGGTTCTGTGGGTACGGATCCCCTCATAGCCGTTGACCACCGTAACGTTCTTGACCGTGGAGGCCATAAAGCCTTGGTTGGTGTTCTCACGAACAAAGAAGGTCGCAGGATAGGGCTTGGGATTGTCCACGGATTGCTCCGGATAATACACCGTTACCCCGTAAACGCCCGCCGAGCCGCTCAGGATAAAGAGGCCCTCCTCCGTCGAGGACTTGCTCTTGACGTCGGCTAAAATAACCGTGCCGTATTCGTTGCCCTCATCGGGATCCTGCCAGTCTCCGCGCAGGCAGACAAAGGCGGGGACGGTAATATTCTTGGTGATCCTGTATGTACCCGCGGGGAGGAAAACCGTACCGCCGCCATTCTTGTGACACTCGTTGAGCGCGTTCTGAATGGCACTTGAGCTGTCGGACTGCCCCGAGGGGTCTACACTGTATTCATCCTCCGAAAGATAGATATCTGCAATGACCACGTCCTCATTGGTGTAGGTCGTGTTGACGATGATGGGACCGTCCGCGGTGCTCTGGGTGGTATAGACCGCCGTGGTCAGCACGTCAAGGCTCTTCGGCACGGCAGGCGCATCCTCGCAAAGGTAAGTATCGATGAATGCATTCACCGCCATGATCGTGCGTTTGTCATCCACACCGATGATGACCAGCTTGTTATTGATGGCACGAATGGCATACTGATCCGCACCCAGCGTTGCTAACACCTCTGCACTCTCGGGGCGATTGGTCTGACCGACCAGAATTTCATATCTTGCCGCGATCGCCGCCTCGTCGGGGTTCAGCTCCCAGTCGGTGGTAATATTCCACTCCTCGGCGCCATAGAAATCAATCAGACGCAGGCGCAGATTGCTTGCCGCATCGATCACGCGTTGCTCGGCGTTCTCGTCGCCGCGCACCACGGAATAAATCCCCGTCAGCGTTGCCTCATCCATCAAGGTCAGCACCTCGTCGGCGGGAAGATCCTCGCCACCATCGCCATCCGCCGTATCGTCGCCATCCGTACAGCCCATAAGACCGCACAGAAGAAACGTCGTGCACAGCATAAGCAGGAGCATCCGCCAAAACATTTGTTTTTTCATCTTTTAATAACCAATCCTTTCGCGAGTGGTCGGGAGTGCAGCGCCCAAAAGGGTACACCTCTCCTTATACCATCATTATACAATAAAATCATAGGAAAGTCAAGGGCGAATTCGGAATATGTTTCATATCGTTTGAAAGATGTGCTCACAGGTTTAACTTTGAAACGCCATCTTTCCTCTCGTAGAGTTTTTATGGGCTGCGCCATTCGCGCAGCCCCTGCATAAAAAAGCCGACAGTAGGTTTTTTCGTTTGCGCCACTGTACGGATGCAACTGCAGTGACTTCTCGCAAACGCTGCAAATTGCATGCAATTTGCGAGCTTCTTCGCCGCATATTTTCAATCAAACACAAAAGTCACCCCATCGGGGTGGCTTTTGTGTTTGGTGGAGACAATAGGGCTCTGAACCTCGCGTTTGCGCCACTGTACGGATGCAACTGCAGTGACTTCTCGCAAACGCTGCAAATTGCATGCAATTTGCGAGCTTCTTCGCCGCATATTTTCGATCAAACACAAAAGCCACCCCATCGGGGTGGCTTTTGTGTTTGGTGGAGACAATAGGGCTCGAACCTATGACCTCTCGGATGTGAACCGAACGCTCTGACCAACTGAGCTATGCCTCCGAACGACTATATTATTATACACCAACTCTTCGAATTTTGCAACCCCTTTTTTGAAAAAAGATCGGATTTTTCCCAAAAAAATTCAAAACATTGCCGCATTGATACCCGATTTCCGATTTTTTACGGCATGGGGCTTGACAAAAACGAAAAAATGTCATACAATATCATCATTATCAGCGATCCGTGCTGTACGCGTACATCGATGCGCGCTCCAAAGGAGGATTCACCATGCAACAAGCTCCCACCGCTAAGATCACAGCCCCCGCGCAGACTGCGCCGACACTTGCCGCCCCCGATCGTCTGCGGATCAATCTGCTTTCCACACCGCTTGGTCTACCCACCGCAGACCCGTCCTTCTCCTGGCGTATGCGTGTTGCAGAGAGCAGTACCGAGGAGATCCAAACGGGCTACCGCATCTGCATCGCAGATCGTCAGGCCTCCTTTGAGGAGGATTATCTGCTGGACACCGGTTGGATCGCTTCCGATGAAAACAGCGACGTTCACATCGCCGGTCTTGATTCCGTCCTCAAGGATAATGAGCTGTATTATTGGTCGGTTCGCACCCGTAACAAAAACGGGCTGGAGAGCCGTATGTCCGAATGGCAGCCCTTCACCACGGCCGTCGGTGAGGAATGGGAATCCACAGACGGCATCTGGTGCGCCCGCGAGACATCATCGGAAGAGTTACCGAAAACCAACGGGGACGATTTTGCTTTTCTGCGCACCGAGTTTGAATGTCCCATGACAGATCGCATTGAAAAAGCCATTCTGAGTGTCACCGCCGCCTCTCCCGAGCCCGCGCGGCAGTTTGTCTATCATGTTTTTCTCAACGGATGCTTTGTCGGCTTGGGTCCCGCTCGCTTTGATCGAGATGAGCAGGGACGCGAGCTGCAATATTACCACACCTATGACGTCACAGACAGCATTCAAGCCGGCAGCAATGCTCTGGGCGCGCTGTGTTACACGCAAGCAGAGCAGTCCTTCCTGTGCCAGCTGACTCTTTATTATAAAAACGGAACCAAGCGCATCGTTCTCAACACCGGCAGAGACGCCGAGGACTTTATGGGTATGAGTGGTCGCGGTATTTTCCGCGGCAGCAATTCCATCGGCACGAACTACTACGTTGCCGCAGCCCAGAACATCGATGCCTCCCGTTTCCCGTACGGATATGATATGCCCCGCTACGACGCCTCTGCCTTTTCTGCTGTTGTCAGAAAGTCCGCGCAGCATCCGCTGGCGCCCTTCCCCGGCGAGAACGTGGAGCGCCACAGCTGCCCCGCCGTCAGCGTGACCGAGCGGGACAGCGGAATCCTTTTGGTCGACCTTGGGCGAGAGATCGTCGGCGGGCTGCAGCTGGCCATCAACGTACCGACCGAATGTGAGATCACGCTGCGCTACGGCGAGGAGCTCAACGAGGACGGTAGCGTCAAATACCGTATGCGCACAAGCAACGTCTATACCGAGCGCTGGCTGTGCAGCCCCGACGTTCCCGTCATGGAAAACTACGGCATGATGACCTACCGTTACATCGAGATCATCGATTGCCCCGTCCCGCTCACGGTACAGAATGTCAACGGCATTGCGCTTCGGCGGGAATTTGACGAGGAGCTGTCCTCCTTCACCTGTGTCAACGACACGCTCTGCGAGCTGTATGACACCTTCAAATACGCCATCTGCGCCACCAATCAGGATCTGTACGTCGACTCCCAGAGCCGCGAGCGCGCTGCTTACGAGGGCGATCTACTGATCAATATGCTCTCGGCGTACACCTTTGAGCTGCCGGGTATGCTCCCCCGTTTTTCGGCGCGCTATCTGCTGACCCACCGCACCTGGCCTGCAGAATACGAATTGACCACCATCCGCGCCATCCTGCTGGATTATCTGTATACGGGCAACCGCGCGTTGATCAAGGAGACCTACCCACGTCTGCGTACGATTCTCACCCGCGAGACGCCCGATCCCTCTACGGGGCTGATGCCGCGCCGCACGGCAAACCAGCACGGAATGGACGCAATTCTTGTGGATTGGCCGATGGATTCCCGCGACGGCTACGACACGCAAAACGCACATTTCAACACGGTATACAACGCCTTTTATTATGCCGTTCTCTCTGACATGGAGTATATTGCCAAGGAGCTTGGCAAAGAGAACGACCGCAGAGATTGGCGCGCCGCCAAGGATGCGCTGCAGAGTGCGATGCTGACTTATTTATACAACGAGGAGGCGGGCGCATTCCGCGATGGTCTTTATGAGGACGGCACTCCCATTGAGCATTATGCCCAGCACGCAACGGTTTTCCCTCTTTATGCGGGAGTATGCGAGCCGCACAGCATCGCAGATGCCTGTGGGCGCTACATCGTCGGGCAGGGTGACATCCGCACCAGCGTTTACGGCGCGTACTTTTTGATGGAGGCTCTGTATGGTGCGGGCTTTGGCAACTACGCCACGGCGCTGCTTGCCGACGACGGCACCACAGCGGGGGTTCATTCCTGGGCGGCCTCACTCGCCGCCAAGGACATTACCATTGCTCCTGAGGCTTGGTACGTAGAGGAAAAAAGCAACATGACCTTCTCGCACCCGTGGGGCTCGGCACCCGCGTCGCTGATCACACGGTGTATGTTTGGTATTCGTCCGACGGCACCGGGATTCCGCACCTTTGAGATTCGTCCCAGGATCGGGGATCTATCCTACGCCTCCATTCGTGTTCCGACCGTCAAGGGAACCATTCGCGTCTCGCTCGGACAGAACAGCGAGGCATACGAGGCGGAGGTGACCATTCCGGCAAACACGGTCGCAGACATTTATCTTCCTGTTCTTCCCGGTGGCACCGAAACGCTGTTTCTCAACGATCGTATTGCAAATTATCCCATTGAAGACACGGTGTATCACATTCGACTGGGCTCGGGAAAATATCGGCTGCTGGCGCAGTGAGGGGATGCATTTTAGCGGCATTCGCCATTGAGAACGCTGTTGAGCGGTCTGCGGTTTACGGGAGGCACAGGTTGAATCAGGGTTGTGCGAGTACAACGTTCTAACCTTGCTTTGTTTATGGTTCATTTCTTTGAAACGCGTCAAAGAAACGAACCAAAGAAAACGCGCGCAAGGGGCGAGCCCCTTACGTATCCCCTCCTTCGCGTGCTAACGCGGTCTTGCGACCGCTGATGCGCACGCGGCTGAAACGGCTCCGAGACCTCGCTTTCCGTCGTGGGAAAGCCACGACGAAAAACTTGGTCATGCTGACGGGATGAAAGACAGAATCCCGAATTTGAAATCTGCGAAAATTTTAACTGAATAAAGATTGTGTGAACGTAACTTTCTGAACTTGTTTTGCTTTTTGCTCATTTCTTTGACATGCGTCAAAGAAAACGATGTTTCGGCTATACCGAAGCCAAACGGAAACGTACAAAAGGAAGGGCAGGTAAAGATTTTCTGCGATTTCGTGGTATTCGGCGGATACGCGTCACTGAAAAAAATCAAAAGGAGCACCATATACAGCGGGTACTCCTTTTGCTTTGATGATGTAATTACAAGAAGAATTTCTTTGCCAATGCTTCTCTCAAAGGGCGACAGATTCCCGCAAGGAGCAAGAATGCGCCGAACAGGATGCAGCCGACCAGCGGATAAAACGACCAGAAGATGGTGTGCGCGGGAGAAAAGGTAATGTGAATGAACATTTCCAGCAAAACCAGATAGCCGCCCAGGGCAAGGACAGCACCGCCCCAGATAAAGAAATATCCCCGCCGCACATAGCGACACAGCGCAAGGACGGTCGTGGTCAAAAGTCCGAAACCTCCCACCACGGGAAACGCAAAGCTCATAAACCAGTCGCCGCCCGTAAGGATATTGATGCCGAGCACGTACAATATGGTTGCGGCAAAATCGCAGGGGACAAAAATTACGGGATTCGGACGACGGAACCACAGCGGCAAAACGACATAAAGATACCCGAGAATCAAGCCGCCCGTGGCATAGTACGACCACGAAAGTCCTGCACCGGTGCGGATATCCAGAACGATCAGCTGGATCCCGATCATAACCGCCAGCAAGGAGATCAGATACAAAGGGGCATGACGGTTGATGTGTCTGCGCTCGGGATAACGGGGCGGGTAGGTAGGAGCGCCGTCAGGGGCGGGCAACTCGGGATGGTACGCAGCAGTACCGCAAAGCGGACAGGTGCGTTCACTGGCGGCAAGCTCTACGCCGCATTTCATACAATACATAAATAAACCATGGCTTTTCACAAAGCCTTCCTTTCTGGGGAGTGATCGTCAGTCCCGCGGCGCACGCTCCAGTGCGCTTGCATTGCTCTCTGCTCGCAGATGCAGGCCAAGCTCGCGGGCAACCTCGTGAAACGCTGCCTCAAGCACCGGCTCACGGGTATTCCGGATAAAGTTGATATATAGATTATCTTCATAAGAAATGATTCCGCAGTTATACGGGCGAGAGGACGGTGCACTCAGAATAAAGTCGAATCTTCGAACGTACGCCTTCATCTCCTCGGGCAGCTGCACCGCGCCCAGATTGGACATGGTCAGACAAGAGGTTCTCTCCCCCACCGCGTTGAATACCATTTTCATGACAATATTCTTGATGAAAAGCGGCATGACCTTGATGATCAGATGCTTTTCGTCATTGACGTTGGTCGTAAAGTGGGCAGCCATCCGCTTGGCGGTCAGCTCCATACCCATATGGTAGGTCACAGCGCGGCAGATTTCCTCAAAGGTATACTCTCCCATGCGGGGATTGACCTCGGGAATGGCGTACAGAGCAAAATTGCGCAGCGTATGACTTTCAAAAAGATTCCGCAGATTGACGGGAACCAGCACACGTACGGGCTTGCGTCGGCGGATAATTTCGATCTGTTTCTCCTGCACCCGCATAAGTGCCTGCATCATAATGGCACAGCACAGCACCGTCACGCTCACGCCATACTGTTTGGCGAGTGCCTTGACCTCGCTCACCTGCGCCCGAAGGCAGACAACGTGCGTCACGCCCCGCTCCTCCTTCTTGCCCGTGACGGCAAAGGCATCGGTGTCGTCGCGGCGAATGGAAACGTCACCGCTGTATTTGAGAAAGCTGTCCTCCAGCTCCTCCTCCCGCGGCGGCTGTCTGCGATCAAGAACGCCCTGTGTCGCGGGCACATTGACACCGTAACGCTGCTCGATATACTCCGCAAGCAGCGATTTGAGAAAGATCAAGCCGCCCGTGCCGTCGGTCACCGAATGGAAGATCTCCACCGCTATCCGACAGCCGTATACGTGAACACGCACAGCGCAGCGCCGTGTCTCCCGCTTGCCCATGCGGCGCAACGGATAACAGTAGTCCATCCCCACGCTCGGCGCCGCGGAGACCTCCTCCAGATAATACCAGAACGCTCCCGTACACAGCCGAACCGCCATGGAAGGAAAGCGGCGCGCCGTCACGTCCAGCGCCGATTGCAAAATTTCACAGTTGACCGGCTCGCTCATGGTAGCGGACAGACGGAATACGTTGCTCCAATTCCGATTTCGCGCGGCAGGATATAGCTTTGCCGCATTGTCCAAGCGCATCCAGCGCAGCTTGTGCGGGCGGGGCAGCACCTCGCTCAAAAAGGCGTTGATCCGCGTGATGTCCTCCTCCCGCTCGCGCAGATTATACAGAATGTAGGCATGCCACATATGCGGCGCGACAACCAGCTCACTGCGCACACCGTCCCGCAAAAGAGCGTCGTGTAATTGTGTTGCATCGTCCAGCATGATCTCATCGCCGCCAACGAATATCAGTGTGCGCGGTGTCCCGCGCAGCTCGGAGAACAGCGGCGAGACCTCGGGATTTTTCCGATCGGTCGTATAAGCGTCGGCAAAGCGATCCAAGCGCTGTTCGGTAAGCGACGGATCGTTTTTCTCATTGGTGCGATAGGAGTTCCCCGAGGCCGTCAGATCGCTCCACGGAGAAATGGCGATCACTCCCGCGGGGGGCGGCAGCCCCTCCATGCGAAGGCGTCGACAAAGCGTAAAGATCAATCCGCCCCCTGCACTCTCACCGCACAAAACGATCTCGGAATTGGTATATCCCTCAGCAAGCAGATAACGATACGCGCGCAATGCATCGTCGGGTGCGGCGGGATACGGATGCTCGGGTGCCAAGCGATATGCGGGTGCCAGTGTACGGATGCCGCACTCGGAGGCAAGCACTGCCCCAACCCCTGCCGCATATTCCAGATCCCCGCAGCAATAACCGCCGCCGTGCAAATAGAGCAGCACCCCGCGGCGCGTTTCGTCCTTTGGTGTGATCATCGCCGACGGAACACCGCCCGCGCTGACATTCTCAACCGTCACTTGCTTTCGCTTGGTTGCCGCCATCAGCACACCCAGCTTGTCCTGCCCGCGGCGAACGTGCTCAAGTGAGGTGGCATTGAGCAGCGGCTGCACCAGTTCAAGCTGCTTACGACAGAATTTTGCGGACAGTGGCATATCGATACGGCTCCTTCCCTCTGCATAGCCGTCGCTTGCCATATGGCAAGAAAAACGGCATCATGTCATTTAGTATATCACACTCCGCGCGTTTTTGCAAGGTATTCGGGCAAAAAAATGGCTGTGTGATGAGTTTTTACAAAAAATTCTCCGAAAAATCACAGAAAAGTTGAAATTTGTTCCGATTTCGTTTATAATTACGGTGTATAATGAGTGTGTAAAGTTAAAAGCAACCTTAAATTCCAAACACACAAGGAGAAGATACATGAATGAAGACAGCAAACTTCAACATATCAATCTGAGTGATGACGAAATCCTCGCGCTGCTGGAATCGGGCAGTCAAAAAGCCGCCGAGTTCCAGCAGCTGATGGCATATTACCACTGCGCCATGATGGAGATCGAGACCAAATTCAAGGTGCTTGATCATGCGTTTTCCCTGCAGCATGATCGCAAGCCCATCTCCGCCATTAAAACGCGCATTAAATCACTGAAAAGCATCTGGGAAAAGCTGCAGCGCCGCCATAACAGCATCACGCTGCACGCAATGGAGGAAAACATCAACGACGTTGCGGGTGTGCGAGTTGTCTGCTCCTTTCCCGAAGATGTCTACCTTCTTGCCGACGCCCTGCTCTCGCAGGACGATATCACACTGATCGAAAAAAAGGACTACATCGCCGCTCCCAAGCCCAACGGCTACCGCTCTTTGCACCTGATTGTCGCCGTTCCCATCTTTCTGGCGCATGAAAAACGGATGATGAAGGTGGAGATTCAGCTGCGCACCATCGCCATGGACTTCTGGGCAGAGCTGGAGCATCAGCTGCGCTATAAAAAGGACGTCGTCTTCACCGAGGAAATGGCAAAGGAGCTGCACGATTGCGCCGAAATCAGCGCAGCACTGGATCACCGCATGGAAACCCTGCGCCGCACGGTGTCCGGATGTATTACATAGATGATAGAAACGGAGATAACATGATATCATGAAAAATTTCTTTGCCCGCATTGCATCGCGGATGCAGCGGTTTATGTACGGACGCTACGGCTCCGATGAGTTGACATTGTTTTTGATGGGCACGGCACTGGTCTTTTTGCTGCTCTCGTGGGTGCTCTGGGTCTTTTATTTCGTCGGTGCGGCGCTTTTGATCTGGGCGACGTTCCGCTCCCTCTCCCGCAACGTCGCGGCACGTCAGCGCGAGCGCAACCGCTATCTGCGCCTGATTGCCAAGCCCAAAAACTTCTTCAAGCTCCAAAAAAACAAATTTCGCGACCGTAAAACCCACAAATACTTCCATTGTACCCATTGTCGCGCTATTCTTCGTGTCCCCAAGGGGAAAGGCACCCTGGATGTCACGTGCCCAAGATGCCACAAGATCACGGTGAAGAAGACGTAAAATGAAAATGAAATAGAAATACGAGGGGAAACTTTTTCAGAGAAAAAGTTTCCCCTCGCGCTCCCTTTCAAAAAGCCTTGATCAAAGGGATTGCTTATTTTTTGCATTTTGCAAATGCGTGGGCACAAGAAAACGATGTTAGCCCAAAAGCTCCTACCGTCCTCTCCCCGTCCAGCGGCAACGGTCCTTTTGTCCGCATCGAGGGCAAGTCAAAACGGTCTTCCCCGTCAACTCCACAAAGAGATACCGCCCCACGAACAGCTGCCACCATTTGATGTAAAACTTCTCCCCGCAATTGGGGCAAACAAACGGATCCTTGGCACATTTGATCTGCTGCCGTATGATGAAAATGATAAAAGCCAAAGACAGCAGCAGGGGGGCGAGATCGGTAAGAATGAATATCAGAACTCTTTGTGCAAACGTCATCGCAAAAACCTCCTTTATCGTCCACTCATCAAATCCTCCTGGCGCATCCGCAGATGTCGGCAAAAGGCACTCGTTGTCCAAAGGGTGTAGCCATAGGCGCGGCTGCCGTTGTCCATAGGGGCAGTCGCCTTGAGATCACCCGCTACCCAAAACTTGGGCGTGGGGCTGATCAGATAGATCTTCTCGGCATCGGGATAATTTTCATCCGCAAATACCGTATCCCGCAGCGTGATCCACTCGGTCATGGCGTTCTTTTTTCCGTTGCCGGACGGATCAAACTCGGTGTATGCAGCATCCATCGTATGCAGGCGTGTATATCGCACCGGGCGCCCAAGGGAAATACGGTGCAGCTGCCCGATATTGCCGTCGGGGGTAACGATCAGTGTGCCCATGCGGGCATAAAACGACACCATGCGCACCAGCTTGACCGTATCACCGATAAAAATGCGAAGCGAAACAGCCTCCCCGCCAAAAAACGCCGAACGAATGGGATGTGGCTCAAATTCATACCGAATGCGGGAGGCATCCATCTCCCGTTTGAGCTGCTTGACGCAGTGGGAACGGATGCGCCACACACGCCACACACGCAGCAGCACCACCGCTGCAATCACACAGGGGATGATCACCACCGCTTGTTTCCAGTAGTTGCCGATAAACAGCACCAGTACCATTCCCGTCGTAACCAGCACCCAGCCGCCCACCGGCAGCAAGACCAGCACCGTACCCCAGACCAAAGCACTGATAAACAGCTTGTATGGCGATTGAAATTCCGGCTCGATCGGCTCCTCGTCGGCGGGGATGGTGCGGTAAAAAATACGTGCCGAGATCAAAAACGCTGCCGTTTCAAAGATCACCAGAACGAGCGAGGGGAAAACGCTCGCAAAAAGAACGTGCCGCGCCATGGAAGCATTCGGCATCCAGCGCACGAAAATATCGACGAAATACGTGGTCATGCTCAGCATACACAGCACACTCGTCACCGTCGTCGTCCAGTAGATAATACTGCTAAACATCAGACCGAGGTCGTGCAGGATGCCCGGCTGCTCCTTTCCCCGACGGGCGAGCAGCACCTCGTATTCCCAACGGCGATCCTGCCAGATCATGATCGCCATCATGATGACCGCCGCCAAAATGGGCAGCCAATGAGGCAGCATCCGCTGGTCATCAACGAGGATGGGCTCCAGAATCCCCCCGAACACAGCATAGCCAAGGGAGATCGGTACCCACGTCCGCACCACCGCCCGCACAATGTGCCCCAGCGTGGCAGCAACCGCCCACGGCAGCGGATACTGACGACGTAGATAGCGCAGCCAGGCGTTGAGATCAAATTTTTTCTCCATGATCGGTCTCCTTTTTCAAAACATATAAAGCACAAGGGCGCACTGCAAAACGCGGTACGCCCTTTCCCTCGTGAGTTCTATACGCAGCCTGTCAGGGTGCGGGCGCGGGGGTGGTATTCTCTTCGGTATTCTCGTCAGGGGTCTGCTCGGTAGCGTTGCTGTCGTCCACCTCACCCTCGGGGGCGCCGTTCATGGCGTAGATGATGGACAGAAGATCGCCCTCACCGTTGCCGACAAAGTAGATGGGCAGCTCGCCGTCCCACTGCTTGATGGTATAATACTGCAACAGAATATCGCTCAGGGATGCAGCAACCGCCTCGTTGACGGCAGCATCCTTCTTACCGGCATACTCGGCAGCGTCCGCCTGGATCTGCAGCACCTCACGGTCTGCCTCGGCCTGGATCTTGACGACCTCTGCCTCCGACTCTGCGGTGATGACGCGGCGGTCTGCCTGCGCTTGCTCCTCCATGGTCTTTTGCTCCTGCTCGGTCTGCGCCTTGAGCAGCTCCTGCTGGGCTACCTGCTTGGCCTCGACCGCCTGCGTAAAGACGTCGGAGAAGTCCATGTCCTCAATGGCAGTATTCACGACCTCAATATTGTACACGCTCAGCTCCTCCAGGAGAATATCGGTGATCTGCTTGGAGAGCACGTCACGGTTTTCGATCAGTGTCTCGGCCGTGTACTGCGCAATGACACTGCGGACGGCGACCTCGATGCGAGGTGCCATGACGACATCATAATAATTTTCGCCTATGTTCTTATACAACGTCTGCGCGTCGGATTTCTGGATCTGATAGTTGATGGAGTAGCGCACTGCGACCTCCTGAATGTCGCTGGAAAAGCAGCTCAACTCAACTACCGACTTTTGCGTACGATTGTCCATTACCACAACCTTCTGCACGGGAGACTTGAAGTGCAAGCCCGCCTCCAGAGTCACATCTTCCACACGACCGAAGGTGGTCAGAATCCCCGTATGTCCCGTGGGAACGGTGGCAAACATCCCGCCCAGCAGCACCAGTGTGCCCAAAAGGCTCAGGATCTGACGAGGACGCACCTTCCAAGTCAGGCGGCTGCCGTCCTTGGTAAAGCCGAAAACAAAAAACAATACAAGAACAGCTACAACGGATATAATGATGATTGCCATGATATTTCTCCTTTCGATCATGCAGCAAACTGTATTTCGGAACCCATCAGTTGATTTTTCAACCGTTTTCCGACTTGATTATATTATAACACACAGTCGTTTGATTGTCAATAGTTTTTTTGAGATTTTTTGATAAAATTCAGAATTATTTTTCCGCCGGGTGCCATTTGGAGTGCCATAGGGATAAAAGCACGGCATCTCCTTCATCCATTCGCCCCAAAGAGCGGCGCGAATCAAGGCATTTTACGAATTTTTGATCAATTTCTTCATTTTTCCTCTGCGCGAGGCGGGATAAAACAGCATCAGGATGGGGAACAGCTCCAAGCGCCCCAGCAGCATGATAAAGGACAAGAGGATCTTGACCCAAGGAGAGAAGACCCCAAAGCTGCTGCCTGCCGTCGCGCCGATCAGCGTACCAAAGCCGGGGCCGACGTTGTTGATGCAGGAAGTGACCGCTGTAAAGGAGGTGACAAGATCCAGGCCGTCGCCAAGCAGCAGCAGTACACCCGCCACGAAAAACAGCAGATAAAGGACGATATAAGCATTCGCCCCGCGCACCGTATCCTCATCGACGGCTCGCTCCTCAGCGCGTACGCAGCGTACCTCGCGGGGGAAGAGAATATTGCGCACCTCCCTGCCCGCGCTTCGGATGAGAATGACGAGTCGGCTGACCTTGATACCGCCTGCCGTCGAGCCCGCACAGCCGCCGATAAACATGAGCAACACCAAAAGTCCTTGGGAAAGTGCCGGCCAGTGGTCATAATTGGCCGTATTAAAGCCCGTCGTCGAGATAAAGGCGGCAACCTGAAACGCCGCATCACGCAGTGCAATACCGACATGATCGTACAAAGAGGAGATATTGAGGGTAATGATCGCCGTCACGCCGCCCACCACGATCAAGAACCAGCGCATTTCCTCGCAGCGCAGCGCCTGCAGAACGTGCCCGGTGATGATGAGATAATACAGATTGAAATTGATGGAAAACAGCAACATGAAGATGGTAATCACCCAGTGGATATAGCTGCTGTCGTAGGCCCCGATCGAGGCGTTCATGTTGGAAAAGCCACCCGTACCCGCCGTAGAGAGCGAATGGAGCACCGCATCGTAAAGAGACATTCCTCCCGCCAACAAAAATACCACCATCAGCACCGTCATGGCGATGTAGATGCCGTACATGATCCGCGCCGAGTGGCGCAGCGTCGGCACGACCTTTGTGGCAACGGGCCCCGGCACCTCGGCGCGCATGGCATGCATCAGGCGAGTGCTCTTGAAGTCCTGCTTGGGCATGACCGCCATGACAAAGACCAGCACACCCATACCGCCGATCCAGTGGGTCAGCGAGCGCCACATGGCAATGCCCCGATCCAGATCCGCAGGGTTGACACCGACCGCCTCACCCATAACCGTTGCGCCCGTCGTCGTAAAGCCCGAAACGGTCTCAAAAAAAGCATCGGCGGGATGTATCAGGTCTCCGCTCAGAATGAACGGCAGCATTCCAAGCAGCGAGAGCACGATCCATGCCAGCCCCACAGCGACAAGACCGTCCCGCGCCTGCATCCCCTCCCCATCCGCGGGACGATAATGCGTCAGTACCGTACCAAACAGCAGCATAAACAGCATCGGAAATACAAGCGCATACCACGTGTCCTCCCGATACCATATGGAACAGCATACAGGGATCACCATCACCGCGCCCGTCGCACGAATGACCTGTCCCAGCATATATGTGATTAAACGTATGTTCATTTCGGTTCCTTTCTATGCATCTTTTGCCTTCGGCAACCAAGGGGCGCTGCCCCTTGGAGCCCTGCCAAGAACCTTTCTTAGAAGAAAGGTTCTTGGATCTCCAAAGAATTTTGATCAAATTATATACAATATATCTTTCAAACACAGATCAAGGTTTTTGGAGTTTCCAAAGAACCCTTTTTCAAAAAGGTTCTTTGGCGGGGTTTGGGGCAGAG
>JAFTJZ010000038.1 GCA_017456145.1 Clostridia bacterium | reverse complement strand
TGTTTGTGGTATAATGTTTCATGAAGTGATTGAGTCCTTTCTGTTGGGATGAGTTAGGGGTAATTCTATTTTAACAGAACTCAATCACTTTTTCTATTCTTTTTTTTGAATTTCAGTCTCACATCTATTGTAACACTACAGGAGGATTTTTGCTTTTTTCGCAAAAACACTTGACAAAACGGCGTCGGGGCGGTATAATCTTATAATGTATCATTATTTTTTCAAGGAGACACAAGGTATGAGCGAAACAGTGGCAACGCCGCAGGTGACCGAGCTGTTCGGTTGCATGGTGTTTGACGATGCGACCATGAAGGCAAAGCTGCCCAAGGAGACCTATCGCCTTCTGCAGCGCACAACGAAAAACGGTAAGCATCTCGATCTTGCTGTGGCAAATGTGGTTGCCAATGCGATGAAGGACTGGGCGATTGAAAAGGGAGCGACCCATTTTACACACTGGTTCCAACCCATGACGGGCATTACCGCCGAAAAACACGACAGCTTTATCAGTCCATTGGAGGACGGTCGGGTCATTATGGAGTTTTCCGGCAAGGAGCTGGTGCAGGGCGAGCCCGATGCGTCTTCTTTTCCCTCGGGTGGGCTGCGCGCTACCTTTGAGGCGCGCGGTTATACCGCATGGGATCCTACCTCTTATGCCTTTATCAAGGAGAATACCCTTTGCATCCCCACCGCGTTCTGCTCCTACAGCGGTGACGCGCTGGATAAGAAAACACCGCTGCTGCGCTCGATGGAGACCATCGGTAAGCAGGCGATGCGCGTACTCAAATGCTTTGGCAACGACGATGTGACCTCAGTTCGTACGACGGTCGGTGCAGAGCAGGAATATTTTTTGGTGGATCGTGCGCTGTTTGACCGTCGACGCGACCTGATCTACACGGGGCGCACGCTCTTTGGTGCCAAGCCACCCAAGGGGCAGGAGCTGGATGATCACTATTTCGGTTCGATCAAGCCTCGCGTGGCGGCATTTATGCGGGAGCTGGACGAGGAGCTCTGGAAATTGGGAATCCTTGCCAAGACCGAGCACAATGAGGCTGCCCCCGCACAGCATGAGCTGGCACCCATCTTCTCCACGACCAACCTGGCTACCGACCACAACCAGCTGACCATGGAGATCATGCAAAAGGTGGCCAAGAAACACGACATGGTCTGTCTGCTCCACGAAAAGCCCTTTGAGGGCGTCAACGGCTCGGGTAAGCACAACAACTGGTCGCTCTCGACCAACACAGGCATCAATTTGCTGGAGCCCGGTGAGACCCCTGCCGAAAACGCACAATTTTTACTGTTTTTGACCGCGGTCATTCGTGCGGTGGATGAATATCAGGATCTTCTGCGCATTTCCGTTGCCTCTGCCGGGAACGATCACCGTCTGGGGGCACATGAGGCACCGCCCGCTGTCGTTTCTATGTACCTTGGCGACGAGTTGATGTCGATTCTGGAGGCGGTGGAGAAGGATGCGGCATATGATTCCAAGGAAAAAGAGCTTTTGCGCGTTGGCGTACATATTCTCCCCAAGTTTCCCAAGGATACCACCGACCGCAACCGTACCTCTCCCTTTGCATTTACGGGAAACAAGTTTGAGTTCCGCATGCTGGGGTCGTCTGCGTCGATCTCGGATGCCAACGTCGTGCTCAACACGGCGGTCGCGCAGGTGCTGCGGGAGTTTGCAGACATTCTGGAGGGGGCAGAGAATTTTGAGGAGACGCTGCATGAGCTGATCCGCAAGACCATCCGCGACCACAAGCGTATTATATTCAACGGCAACGGCTATGATGAGGCTTGGATCCGCGAGGCGACCGAGGAGCGCGGGCTGCTCAATCTCAAGACCACGCCCGACGCGCTGCCGTACCTGCTGTGTGAGAAGAATATCAAGCTGTTTGTGGAGAACCGCGTTTTCAGTGAGGCGGAGATCCACGCACGATATGAAATCATGACCGAAAATTATTGTAAAGTCATGAACATCGAGGTCTTGACCATGGCGGACATGGTGCGCAGACAGATCATCCCTGCGGTGTCAAGATACGTTCGCGAGCTGGCTGAGGCGGCCCGCGCCAAGAGAGACGTCATGGATCTGGTCGATCTGTCCATGGAGACCGATCTGATCGGGCGGCTGTCCGCACTCAATGCCCGTGCATACACCAAGGTGAAGACGCTGGATAAGCTGACCGATGATCTGCGGCACATGGTATCTCTGGATGAGCAGGCGATTGCCTACCGCGACAGCATCATCCCCGCAATGGAGGATCTGCGCTACATCGTCGATGAAATGGAAACGCTGACGGCAGAGGACGTCTGGCCCGTGCCCGGGTACGGCGAGCTGCTCTTCGGCGTGCGTTGAAGGAGGACGGTTATGGGTTTGTTTGGCTTTGGTACATCCATACTGTTTTCGATCTTCTTTTACCTGATCTTCGGATTGGTGATCACGGTGTTTATCATCGCATTGGTCAAGGGCATCGGACAGTGGAACAAAAATAATCACGCACCTCGATTGACGGTGCCTGCGACCGTGGTTGCCAAGCGCACCGACGTTTCGCATCACCATCATCATGGACATGACCATCATCATCACCACACCTCCACCTCCACGCACTATTACGTCACCTTTCAGGTACAAAGCGGAGATCGCATCGAGCTTTACGTGCCTGCGAGCGAGTACGGCTATCTGGTGGAAGGGGACTGCGGCGACTTGTCCTTTCAAGGCACGAGATATCTCGGGTTTGTCAGGACGTAACAGCATTGAATTTCATTTTGAGCAAAGTCGCAAGAATGATTTGCGGCTTTTGCTTTTTTTCCAAAATCGGCGGAAAAGTTCCCAAGACGTCTTGACAGATCGGTCATAGGCGTATATAATAAAGTAAGAAAAAGAGAAAGGCAGAGATTGGATGAAAGCATTATTAACGCGGCGGGGGAGACCGCAGCCAACGCCCGCAGATCTGGCGTATCGAAGAACCACCAATCGCCTCGGTGCGACGCTGGTGTTGTTTTTGATCTTATTTGACGTTTTGGGTCAGCTGTTTGATCCTGTTGTGCAGCTTGCCGAATACTATCTGGATGAGAACGCGGCATATGCGGTGGAGGATCTTTGTAACAGCTTGGATTATTTGCTTTCCTTCATGCTGCCGGGAATCTTGTTCTATCTGATCACACCGCGGCGCGAGCGTGTGCCCATGATGCTCTCACCCACCTTCCCCAAGGGGAGTGCAGCGCTGATCCTGATCGGTATGATGGTCATCAGCTCCAGCGCCATTATCAATTCTTGGATGGTGAGTATTGTCGGTTACGGCTCGTTTTCCAGCGAGGTTTTGTGGGAAAACTCGACGCTGCAGGATTATGAAGGGGTACTGCTGTTTATCTCCACGGCGATTGTTCCCGCCTTTTGCGAGGAATTTCTTTTCCGCGGCATCATATGCAACAACCTTCGCCCGTACGGCAAGACGGTGGCAGTGCTCGGGAGCGCGCTGCTCTTTGGTTTGATGCATCAGAACATCGGACAATTGTTCTACACCACGATGGCGGGCATCGTGCTGGCGTTGATTTATCTGGAGACCAAGTCGATCTGGACATCGGTGCTCTTGCACTTGTTTAACAATCTGACCTCGGTGGTATACGATATTGTCATTGATCGCTTGGATTTGACATCGAGCAATCGCATTATGGCTCTGATGGATGCTGTGATCTTCGGCGTTGGCCTGATCGCGCTGCTTTGGTTGGTCATCAAGGGAGAGCGGGCACGTGCGCGCGGAGAAAAGGGTGTCGGGGTATTGAGCGGCGTATGGAATGAGGATACTGTGGAGCGGCAGATGCCGAGTGCTGCGTATCGCGTTCGTTATTTTCTCTCGCCGCTGATGCTGACCTTTGTCATTTGCGTCATCGGACAGATGCTGTGGCTGCTGACCTTCGCCATTCGATACGTATACGGATAAAAGGGTGACAATATGGCAAATATGCTGAAAAACACGGATCAGGAGTGGATGGCTTACGCTCTGACCCTTGCAAGGCAGGCTGCCGAGCATGGGGACGTTCCCGTGGGAGCAGTGCTTGTGCGTGAGGGGGAGGCCATTGCCGCGGCGGGCAACCGCAGAGAGGCGGATGGAGTGGCGACCGCACACGCCGAGCTGCTTTGCGTCGAGCAGGCGTGCCGTAAGCTGGGTCGCTGGCGATTGAGTGACTGCACGCTCTACGTGACGCTGGAGCCTTGCCCGATGTGCGCGGGTGCGCTGATCAACGCGCGGATCGGACGGGTGGTCTTTGGTGCCAAGGATGCCAAGGCGGGAGCGTGTGGCAGTGTACTGAACATGGACGCCTATCCGCTCAATCATCGCTTGCGCGCCGAGGGCGGTGTGCTGGCGTGTGAATGCGCGGCGGTGCTGTCGGAATTTTTTGAGAAGAAACGGGAGAGCCTTCGACGACCAAGGAGCTTATGTTGAAAAGATATTTTGAAATTTCCCGAAAATTTGATCCGCGTTCTTGAAACGTGAGAAAGGAGCAGCTGATGACGGAAATGATGTGTCCCACCCCGCACATTGCGGCAAAGAAGGGGGATTTCGGTAACACGGTGCTGATGCCGGGCGACCCGCTGCGCGCCCGATATATCGCAGAAACATATCTGGAGGATGCGGTGCTGGTCAACAACATTCGCGGCGTGCAGGGATATACAGGAGAGTATAAGGGCGCACGGGTCAGCGTGATGGCCAGCGGAATGGGAATGCCGTCGATCGCGCTGTATTCTTATGAGCTGTACAAATATTATGGCGTGGAGACCATTCTCCGTGTTGGCACGGCGGGGGCGATCCGTGAGGACGTTCATACTCGCTCGATCGTACTGGGAATGGGCTGCTGCACCGATTCCTCCTACGAGGATATGTTTGAGTTGAGAGGACGCATGGCACCCATCGCCGATTTTGACACGCTGCGCATTGCGGCGGCTCTGGCAAAGGAGCGCGGGCTTTGCTGTCACGTCGGCAATCTGCTTTCCACCGATCGGTACTATACGGACGGTGAGGAGCGGGCTCGGCAGATCAACAAGCGCTGGGCTGAGATGGGAGTTTTGGCGGTTGAGATGGAGGGCGCTGCACTGTACATGAACGCGGCGCGCTTTGCCCGCCGTGCACTGACCGTCTGCACCGTGTCCAATCATATTCTGACGGGCGAGGAACTGCCCGTGATGGAGCGGCAGGAGGGCTTGAACGAAATGATCACTCTGGCGCTGGATACGGCCGTCGAGCTGGAAAAGCTGCCGCGACTTTGATTTTAAAGTTGACCTTGCACCTTGGATGCTGTTATCATCTGTTAAAAATACCCACCCCGTCCGTCGCATGATGCCGCGCTCGGGGTGGCATACTATTTTCACAAATCTTTGGAAAGAAGAGGACTGTGAAAATGGCAGACGGAGAATTGACGGCGGCACAAAGAGGTGCATATGACGAGGATGAGATGAGGGAGACACCGGACGCGGGGATGCCGCGCGGCCTTATGCTGGCAGTGGCGCGGGATATGCACGTCATGGAGGTCTATGCGAAAATGAACGAGCGGGATCGGGCAGCCTTTCTTGACAGAGCCCGCAATACCCCCGACGGCGAGCCGATGCAGCGGTTGGTGCGCGATCTTCGGTACGGAGAGATGAATATCTGATGCTTAGGCTGTCCACGGCTGTGGGGCAGCCTTTTTCTCAACAAGCGCTTGAGCTTGTTAACAAGGAGTTGATGCTTGATTTTCTGTGAAGATTTGCTATAATATAACCATGAGCTCACAGAACATACGCATTGCTACTATATGCTGGATCGCTTACAGAGCAGTCGTTATGACGGTATCCGCAACCATGAGCGCTTTATCACCGTAGTCGAAACACTGCGGGAATATGCAAAATAAGTCAATACCTTGGGCTGAATCGCGAAAGCGAAACAGCCCTTTTTGCTTGAAATCGGAAAAAAGTCTTGACGGCGGGCGGCATGTGTGGTAAACTGATGAGAGAAAAAACACGGAGGTTGGTTGATGGACGAAAAACGGATATTTATGGATCATGCGGCGGGATGTGCTGTCGATGCGCGGGTGCTGTCTGCGATGCTGCCCTACTTTGGAGGGGAATACGGAAATCCTTCTTCCCTTTACGCGGAGGGCGTCCGGGCGCGCAGAGCATTGGATGAGGCGCGAGAAGGCGCGGCGGCCTGTCTTGGTGCCCATCCCGACGAAATTTACTTTACCTCGGGAGGAACCGAGAGCGACAATTGGGCGATTCGCTGCGGGGCAGGGAAGGGGCGTATTCTGACCTCGGAGCTGGAGCATCCCGCCGTGCGGGAGACCGCTCTTTCTATGGCAACCGCGGGGCGGCATGTGACCATGTTGCCCGTGCTGCCGCGTGGAACAATATGTACAGACGCGCTTTCGCGAGAACTGGCGGCGGGCGATTGCTCGCTTTTGACGCTGATGTACGCCAATCACGAAACGGGTGTACTGCAGCCAATCGAGCAGGCAGCGGAGCTGGCACGTGCGGCAGGGGTGCGTATTCTCTGCGATGCGGTTGCCGCCGCACCTACGCAAAGGATCGACGCGCATGCGCTGGGCGTGGATTATCTGTCGGTTTCCGGGCATAAATTGGGGGCGCCGCGAGGGGTCGGCATACTGTACGCGCGACGCGGTACGGATCCGGCACCATTATTGACGGGCGGAGGCCAGGAAATGGGACGGCGCAGCGGTACAGAATCGGTTGCCTTGGCGGTGGGAATGTCAACGGCGCTTGCCATGGCCGCAGAAGGCAGGGAAGAAAAAGCGAAAAAGCTGCGGCAGCTGTCTGCGCTGCTGTTGGATGGGCTGCTTGCCATTCCCGGCGTGACGGTCAATGGTTGGGCGGATGCGGCTTTGCAGCTGCCCGGTACGGTAAACGTCTCCGTCGATTGCGTGTCGGGCGCATCGCTGGTGCTGTGGTTGGATCGGCACGGGATCTGCGTGTCGGCAGGATCGGCGTGCTCCTCCGCGGGAACACGCCCTTCCAAGGTGCTTTTGTCCATGGGGCGCGACAAGGAGAGCGCCATGTCGGCGATCCGTTATTCGCTTGGTGCCGAAAACACGTTTGCTGAGGTGGAACGGACGCTTGCGGTGACCGTGCAGGGGGTTCGAAAATTGCGTTCCTTGGACCTCCGCGGGTCTGTTTTATATCCTGAATTGGGATGAAATAAAAAATATGGGTGCAAATGTAAAATAAATGAAAAATATGGAAAAAACAAAGGGGTAATTTGTTTTTTTGACGTGAGGAGTCGAAAAAAATCGAGAAAAATTTTGCTTTTCATGGGCGTAGAAATTTTATGTCGAAAATTGTGCAACTTGCCTATGTCGAATATTCGCCAAACCGTTGCGAGCGCAACCGATGATAACGGAAATGGGTAAAATATATTTACTTAAAACAGCCGAGATGGAATGATTCTATGAGATTACGCGAATTTCATGGGAAAATCAGACGAAAAACGTGCGCAAATATTTGAAAAAGTAAATTTCGGTTACCATTTGCGTTTGTGCAATTTTATGATGTAGATTATTTTTGGCCGAAAACAGCGAAAAAAAACCGCCGCAGGAGCGGGAAAGGCTGCTTGTGGGCGTTTTGATGGGGATCACACAAAATTTTCATTTTCATCAATCTCTTGACATCTGCGCCGCCTTGTGGTATCATATTAGCATCTCAATTTAGGGCGTACTGCGCAAATGCTCGTCTGAGCGGTGCATTTCACCCTTTTTCGTGAGGCACAGGGCATTCTCGGGTGCGAGGATGACACCTGTACATCCACAATAATGCCGACTTCCGGGTCGGTGACCGGTGGCGTTCCCATGCTTTTTTACGGCTTTGCACGGTCGGGACAACCGCGCAGCTCCGTTCTCTCTGTCCGCGTACGACAAAAAGCCGAGCGCGAATGGGGAAAAGCGATCCTGCCGCCGTCTCATTCCCGGGACGGAATATCGGCGGGAATCCGGCATTTGTGGGAGCGCACCCAAGCCGCAAAACGCACTTTTCCATGCGTTTTGTGAAAATCTTGTAGGAGGAAAGTTACATGAGAAAAGCGAAATTTCAAAGAGTGGTTTCTTTCTTGCTCGCTTTGACGCTCATGCTCGGTGCCGGAATTATTTCGGTTTCCGCAGCAGAAGGCGAAGAGGCTGCCTTCAACACCGTCACAGAAAAGACGATTGCTGATTACAAGGAAGAGCTCGAGTCAATTTCGTACAGCGAGTACCAGAAGACGTTCGGGCAGTATGACACACCCGATAAGGCTGTGGTATTCGACGCCATCGAGGATCTCGATGAGGAAAACACGACGCTGGATTGGCTGACTGCAGAACAGTATGCACTTCTGACAGACGGCAATACCGTCAACGACGCAAGCCTGCAGGGCATCTTCAAGGCTGAAATTGAAGGCACACCTTGCCTGTACACCCCCGGTGACGGCAAAGTCAGTTTCAAAAAGAGCGGCGTGACTCCCGGTCTGTACAGCGTTCGTGTGTATTATTACCCTATCGTGGGTAAGTCCGCTGCGATTGAGCGTGAGTTCTATATCAACGGCGGTGCGGCCTTCAGTGAGTCCCGTTCCATCACCTTTGCCAAGAGATGGACCAATGATTACGATCAGGCAGAGTACAAACTTGCCAAGGGCGAGAGCGCTGACAGCTATCTCTCCAAGGCATCTGAACTTGGCTTGACCGCTACCAAGGAGGACCGTGAGGACGGAACCTACATTCTTTATGAGTTCCCCGATCTGTGGACCGAGGAGATCTCTACCTATTTGAATGACACCCTCGGTGCTCGCTTTATGACCACCGACCTGGAAAAGAACGAGCTGCGTCCCACTGCCGTTCAGTCTCCCGAGTGGTGTACGTATGAGCTGTGTGACAGCCAGGGCTTTTATGCCGAGGCTTTCCGTTACATCATCGAGCCCGATGAGGACGGAAACGTTATGCTGACTCTGAAGGGCGTCAACGAGGCAATGGCGATCGCCAAGATCGAGTTGTATCCCGTTGAGGACACCATTACGTATGCGGAGTACATTGCCAAGTATGCGAACGCGCCCAAGGGCGAGTCTGTCATTAAGCTTGAGGCAGAGTATACCGATACCACCGCGACCAATACGGTTTATCCCGCAGAGGACCGTGCATCTGCCGCAACCTCTCCCGTGGATACCTCCCGTACGCTGCTGAACACCATCGGCGGTGAGAAGTGGGGAACCCCCGGTCAGACCGTTACCTACAAATTCAAGGTCGATTCTACGGGTCTGTATTCGTTCGATTTCCGCTATAAGCAGTCTGTGCTGGACGGTCTGTTTGTCAGCCGTGCCATCAAGCTGTACAGCGAGGGCCTGGCAGAGGGTGCTGACGGTTACTACGACGGCTATCCCTTCCTTGAGGCGTCTGCGGCTCGTTTCAACTACTCCTCCTACTGGCAGTCCAGTGGCGTAGTTGACGGCTCGCTGGATGAAAACGGTGAGCAGATCAATCATGAGTTCTATCTGGTTGAGGGCGTGGAGTACACGCTGCAGCTGGAGGTCACGCTGGGCAGCATGGCATCCGTCATCAACGAGATTGAGGATATTCTGAATTGCATCAACACCGATTATCTGAGCATTCTCCGTCTGACGGGTACCTCCCCTGACGACTACCGCGATTATAACTTCACTCGCGTTATGCCTCAGACGCTGGCGGATATGGTCAGACAGTCCGACAGACTGTATGCCGTTGCCGAGGAGCTGAAGGCCGTTGCAGGTGAGAACTCCTCCACGGTCGCATCTCTGGAAAAGGTCGCAGAGACACTGTTCGAGATGCATGATGAGGATAAGATCGCTCCCAATCTGGAGCAGCTCAAGACCCACATCGGTTCGCTGGGTACCTTCCTCTCCGATGCAAAGAAACAGCCCCTGCTGCTGGACTACATCCTGGTTCAGTCCGACGACAATGATCTGCCCGTCGCAGAGCCCGGATTCTTCAAGAAGGTCGGCCACGAGATCTCTTCCTTTATTCAGTCCTTCCTGCGTGACTACAACGCAATGGGTGCAATGTCGGAGATTGAGGGCGAGGCTCTTGAGGTTTGGGTTGCATACGGTCGTGACCAGTCTCAGGTCATTCGTAACCTGGTTACCAACGACTTTACTTACGATTCCGGTATCCCCGTTGACCTTAAGCTGATCACCGGCGGTACGCTGCTGCCTTCTATTCTGGCAGGCATGGGTCCCGACGTTTATCTGGGACTGGATTCCGGTAGCGTTATCAACTACGCAATTCGTGGTGCGCTGCTGACGGTTGACGTCAAGTCCGACGGCACGGTTCGCGAGGACTTCGATGAGGTCACCGAAAACTTTACCGACGCTGCTATGCTGGTTCTCGGTATCGCCAACGCAGATGATGAATATCACTACTACGGTCTGCCCGAGATTCAAGGTTTCCCGATGATGTTCGTTCGTATCGACGTTCTGGCTGAGATGAATATCGATATTCCCACGACCTGGGAGGATATCTACATGGCACAGACGGTCCTTGAGGGTAACAACATGGAGATCGGTCTGACCACCGACTATCAGGTGTTCCTGTATCAGGGCGGCAGCGAGCTGTTCGCTGACGATGGTATGAGAATCAATCTGGACTCCAAGGAGGGTCTGGATGCCTTTGAGACCATGTGTACGCTGTTTACCATGCGCGGATTCCCCTATTCTTACAGTGCTGCGAACCGTTTCAGAACGGGTGAGATGCCCATTCTGGTTGCCGACTATACGGGTATGTACAACCAGCTGAAGGTCTTCGCAACCGAGATCGAGGGTCTGTGGAAGATGGTTCCGCTGCCCGGTACGATGGATAAGACCACCGGTCAGATCAACAACTGCGCAATTGCAGGCGTTACCGCTGACGTAATCGTTCACGGTTGCGACCGCGAGGACGAGGCTTGGGAATTTTTGAAGTGGTTTACCGGCGCAGATGCTCAGACTGCATATGCAAACGACATGGTTGCGATCATCGGTGACTCTGCAAAGCACAACACCGCAAACCGTCAGGCTCTGGAGTCCATGCCTTGGACGACGGAGGAGCTGGTGGAGATCCGCAAGCAGTTTAACAACCTTGCATCTGTTCCCAACTATCCCGGTGCTTACTACATCGGTCGTTACACCAACTTTGCATTCCTTGCTGCATACAACGACGATGCTGACCCTGTAGCAAGCTTGCTCAGCTACATCAACAGCATCAACAAGGAGATCAACCGTAAGCGCGCCGAGTTTAAGCTCGAGACGCTGGAGATTGGTCAGACGCTTGCCGATAAGAGAATTACGCAGGCAATCACCGCGCTGGAGATCCTTGGTGAGGACGATGCTTACTTCACAGATCTGAGCATCACGGTCAGCGCAGCATTCAGTGACGAGGAAATCGTTCTTCTGCAAGACTATTCCGACCAACTGATGGAAAAGCTTTCTTCCGTGGATGAGAGCACCTATTTCGTCAAAGTTTCAAGACAAGATCAGGCAAAGAAATCCGATGGCGGTTATGACATCGACGAGTTGAGCTATGAGCAGATGATTTACTTTGCTGCACAGTGCATCGCCGACGCTGCAAACGCTCTGTCTACCTACTGATCCTGTACCCTTTGAATTTATAAATCAAGAAAAAGGAGAGAGCATATATGTCAAAGAAATCTGCAGAATTACAAGCAGTACAGCGCACAGATATGACTCGCCGTCAGTGGATCTGGAAAGAGATGAAAACAAATAAGGTCGCCTATGCCATGGTCGCACCTTATATGATCCTTTTCTCCATCTTCACTGTCTTGCCCGTCATCCTGTCCATCGTTATCAGCTTTACCGACTTTAATATGTTGCAGCTGCCCCCCAACTTCGTTTGGCTGGACAACTACATCACCTTGTTTTTCGATGATGACATCTTCCTGATCGCCTGCAAGAACACGCTGATCTTCGCAAGCGTCGTCGGACCTGTGTCTTACATCCTGTCCTTCCTCGTTGCATGGTTCATCAACGAGCTTGACCCCCGCGTCCGCGCTGTGGTCACCCTGATCTTCTACGCACCGTCCATTTCGGGTTCGGTTTACCTGATCTGGCAGACGCTGTTCTCCGCCGATGCATACGGCTGGGTCAACGCAACGTTGATGGAGATCGGTGTGCTGAATGAGCCTATTGCTTGGTTCCAGACAGCTGAATACGTCATGCCCCTTTGTATCGTGGTCGCTTTGTGGACCTCGCTTGGTACCTCCTTCCTGAACTTTATCGCAGGTCTGCAGGGTATCGACCGTGCGCTCTATGAGGCGGGTGCCGTGGACGGTGTTCGCAACCGTTGGCAGGAGCTCTGGTACATTACGTTGCCTTCCATGAGACCGCAGCTGATGTTCGGTGCCGTCATGTCCATTACCGGTGCGTTCGGTTTCGGTGGCGTCGTTACCGCACTTTGCGGTTTCCCCTCCGTTGACTATGCCGCACATACCATCATGCACCACCTTGACGACTATGCAGGTCAGCGTTACGAGATGGGTTATGCGTCCGCAATCGCCGTTATCCTGTTTGCCGTCATGATCGGTACGAACATGCTTATCAAGAAAATGTTGTCAAAGGTAGGTACGTAATATGGCAAAATTAAGAACAAGAAAGCATAAGGTCGTCCTCTCCCGCTCTGCGGGAGGTGACGCGGGCATTACGTTCCTGCTTGTCATTCTCGGTGCCTTCATGTTCCTGCCGATGCTTTACGTCATCATGCAGGCACTCAAGCCCCTTGACGAGTTGTGGATGTACCCCCCTCGATTCTACGTTATGAACCCTACCTTGAAAAACTTCAGGGATCTGTTCGTTCTGATGAACACCTCTTGGGTTCCGTTCTCCCGTTACATTTTTAATACCGTCTTTATCTCGGTCGCAGGTACCTTCGGACACCTCTTCCTTGCCTCCATTTGTGCATACGCCATGGCAAAGATCAAGTTCCCCGGCCGCACCGTCATGTTTAAGACGGTTGAGATGTCGCTGATGTTCCACTCGACCATCACCGCTGTCTGTTCCTTCTTCATTATGGCTGCGTTCAAGTGGATCGACAGCTACTGGGCCATCATCGTTCCCGCATGGTGCTCGACGCTGGGTCTGTACCTGATGAAACAGTTCATGGATACCAACGTTACCGACGCAGTGCTTGAGAGTGCAAGACTTGACGGCGCAAGCGAGCTGCGCACCTTCTGGACCATTGCAATGCCCATGGTTAAGCCCGCTTGGCTGACGCTGATCATCTTCTCCTTCCAGGGACTCTGGAACGCGGGTGGATCGATCTACATCTATTCCGAGCAGCTCAAATCGTTCAACTACGCAATCGGTCAGATCCTGGCAGGTGGTATCAAGCGTGCGGGCGCCGGTGGTGCTTCGCAGGTGCTGATGATGTCCGTGCCGATCATCGTGTTCGTTATTTCGCAGTCGAATATCATTGAGACCATGGGTTCCAGTGGTATGAAGGATTAAGGAGGATTTCAATGAAAAAGATTTTATCTGTTCTTTGCGTCGTCCTTGCCCTTGTGACGCTGCTTTCCATCCCCGTCAGTGCATCCTCTGCATATCAGACCTACACCTACAGTATCAGTGGTACCGCACTGTATTCTCCTGATGCATATTCTGCATACAACGCCATCGACGCTGCCGGTATGGGGCTGGATGAGCTGGGTCTGAACAACGCATCTGACCTTGTTACAGACGAGGACATGAACGTCTATATCGCTGATGCGGGTAATAACCGTATCATCGCTCTGGACCGTTATTACAAATTGAAGTTTTACATCAGCACCTTCATCAACGAGCAGGGTATCGACGATAGCCTGTCCGGTCCTCAAGGTGTCTATGTAACCTCCGATCGCATCTGGGTCTGCGATACCGGCAAGGCTCGTATCGTTGTCTTCGACCGTGAGGGTAACTTCATCAAGACCATCAAGGAGCCTGAAAGTGCTCTCTTTGAGGAAAATTCCGTTTATAAGCCCGTTGCCATCGCAGTTGACGACTGGAACCGTCTGTACATCGTGTCTTCCACGACCTATCAGGGTATCATCGTCATGACCGAGGAAGGTGAATTTATCAAGTTCATCGGCGCACAGAAGGTTACGCTGTCTTTGTGGCAGATCATCTGGAGAAGATTCCAGACTGAGGAGCAAAGAGCAAAGTCCGAGCGTGTCGTCTCGACGGAGTTCAACAACATTACCATCACGACCAATGAAGAGAATCGCGGTTATATCTACGTAACCACCTCCTCGATCGAAGATTCTGTCGTTGAGTCCGCGATCCTTTCCAAGTCCAAGAGCGGCGACAGCCTGCCTGTCAAGATGCTCAACTCCGCCGGTACCGAGATCATGAGACGTAACGGTTTCTATCCTCCCGCCGGTGAGATCCAGTTCCAGTCGTACCGTGCTACTGATACGCAAAAGGGTGTTTCCCGTATCGTTGACGTCGCCTGCGGTCCTGACCAGACCTGGTCCATCATTGATGACGAGCGCAGCCGTATCTACACCTACGATTTTAACGGTAACTTGCTGTTTGCCTTCGGTGATGAGGGCTCCATGCTGGGTTCCGTTAAGAACATCAAGGCTATTACTTATCAGGACGACACCATGCTGGTCCTTGACAGCTCCAGCGGTTGTATCGTCGTTTATGAGAGAACACCTTACGGTGACCTGCTGCTCGAGGCAATCGGCGCAGAGAACTCTCTGGATTACACCTACGCAATTACCTGCTGGAGAGACGTTCTGCAGCACAACGCAAACTTCGACGCCGCTTATATCGGTATCGGTAACGCCCTTTACCGCAGCGGTGAGTACGAAGAGGCTATGGAATACTACGAGGTCGCTTACGATACTGCCAACTGGTCCAACGCCTTTAAGGAAGTTCGTAAGGAATGGATGTCTGAGTACTTCCTGTGGCTGATCATCGGCATCGTCGTTCTGATCGTTCTGATCGTCAAGTTCTTCGGTTACGCCGCAAAGGTGAACAAGAAGGCTGCAACCGACGGTCGCGAGCGCAAGACCTTCTGGCAGGAGCTGATGTACGGTTTCTATACCATGTTCCATCCGTTTGACGGTTACTGGGATCTGAAACATGAAAAGCGCGGTTCGCTGCGTGCGTCGATCGTCTTCATCGTTCTGACTGTGGTCGCATTCTATTATCAGGCAATCGGTCAGGGCTATGTCAGCAACCCGAGAGGAAATTATTCCACGCTGTGGATCCAGATCATCGGTGTTATGGTGCCTTTCCTGCTGTTCGTTACGGCAAACTGGTGCTTGACGACGCTGTTTGAGGGTGAAGGTAGCTTTAAGGATATCTTTATTGCAACCTCCTACTCGCTGCTGCCCGTCCCGCTGCTGGTCATTCCTTCGACCTTCGCATCTAACTTTGTTGTTGATACCGAGGCCTCTATCATCTCGCTGATTGTGACGATTGCCATGGTTTGGATGGGTCTTCTGATCTTCTTTGGTACCATGGTCACACACGACTACTCTTTGGGTAGAAACGTGGCGACCTTCGCCGGAACGATCATCGGTATGGCTTTGATCATCTTCGTTACCGTCCTGTTCTCTACGCTGGTCGGTAAGATCATCAGCTTGATTACGAACATTATTGTAGAAATCCAGTACCGTGTATAAGACACAGATAGGAGAAGTTATATGAAAATATTTTTGAAAACACTCTCTGCGTTCTTGGCTGTCTTGATGGTGCTTGGCACTCTGACCTCTCTGACTGTGCTGAACGTCAGCGCAGCAGCGACGGATGAGGAGGCTACGGAAGAAGAGGTTATCACCGCCGCTGATATCGACTATGTCAAAGAAGTGTTCAATACCCCCGAAGAGGTTCTGGAGTATATGACGCTTTACATGGAGAACGATAACTACGCAATGTACTTCAATGAATTCACAGGTGCATTTGCCGTTGTCAACAAGATCACGGGTCAGATTTCACTTTCCAACCCGTACGATGTTGCAAGCTCCATCGGTTCCGAATCCACCAAGAACAGTGTTCTTTCGCAGATCATTATCCGTTATACCGATAATGATAACCCCAAACTGATGAACTCCTACGAGCACGCTGCCGTAAACGGGCAGATCAAGGTCAAGAAGATCAAGACAGGTGTTCGTGTTGAGTACACCATCGGTAACGAGGCAACCAGAAAGCTGGCTCCTCGTCTGATCTCCGCCACCAACTTCCAGACGCTGATCATGGCGCCTCTGGAGGAGGCAATCGGCGGTACGCACCCCTTTACAAGATTCAGCGCGTTCTATACGCTGCAGAGCTTGTCCACGCAAAACTCCACAAAGGCAAAAGAGGGCTTGCTTAAGCAGTATCCCGTCTGCGCCAACATGGATATCTACAGCTTGGACGCCGATATCACGCCCGTCGAGCTGAGCTTTATCGAAGAGAACATCAAGGGTTTCTGCCCGGATTACACCTTCGATCAGATGGATGCCGACCATGCCGAGACCGGCTATGAGAGCGAAAATGAGCTGTCCCCCGTGTTTAAGATGGCACTGGAGTATGCGCTCAATGAGGACGGTTTCACCGTTCGTCTGCCCTCTAACGGCGTTCGTTTCAACTCCACTCTGTACTCTTTGGAGTACATCAGCGTTCTCCCCTACATGGGTGCAGGTAACAGCTACAACACCGGTTATACCTTCTATCCCGACGGCTCCGGCGCACTGTTTGCCTTTGAGGATCTGGCAGGGAAGTCGACCTATACCGCATCCCGTAAGATCTACGGTCTTGATTTCGCTTATCACCAGCTGGATGGTAAGTATCAGAAGGCAATCACCATGCCCGTCTTCGGTGTAAAGGAAGACCAGCTGATGTATGTCTATGAGACCATGATTGAGGAGACCAACGACGAAACGGGTGAAACCGTGAACGTCGTCGAAGAGCAGAGAATCAGCACGACGGTTGTCCATACCGTGGATGATCTGGAGCTTCTTCTGGATGCAGATGTGACCGCGGGTCTTATCGACGAGTATTCCGACATCAAGGAAGTCGTCACGACAAACGGTTACTTCGCAGTCATCGAGGAGGGTGAGTCCCTGACCGAGCTTGCTACCTATCATGCAGGTTCCTTGAGCGACTACCACACCATGATGAACTACTTCAACCCCCGCCCCAAGGATACCTACAACCTTGGCGACTCCATTTCCGTCTCCGGTTCCCAGACACTGACGGTCGTTTCTGACCGTAAGTATACGGGTAACCTCAAGATCCGCTACTTCCTGCTGTCTGATGAGACGCTGGCTACGGAAACCGGCTTTGCCGAGACTCCTGCGTACTACGAGGCAGACTACATGGGAATGGCAGATGCTTATTCCGATTATCTGATCAACAAGGGCATCCTCTCCCGCTTGACCGCGGACGATATCCTTGAGGATTACATCCCTCTTTACATCGAGTCCTTCGGTGCACTTGAGGTGACCGAGCAGATCATGTCCTTCCCCGTGGACGTTATGAAACCTCTGACGACCTTTGACGACGTCATTGCTATGTATGAAGAGCTTTCCGACGCGGGCATCAAGAACATCAACTTTAAGCTGACCGGCTTTGCCAACGGTGGTATGTACGCTACCGCTCCTACCAAGATCAAGTGGGAAAAGGCTGTCGGCGGTGAGGACGGTATGATCACATTGCTGCAGCGTGCACAGCAGGCTGCGAGCGATGGTGAGCATCTGGGTGTCTATCCCGAATTTGAGATGCTGTATCTGGTGATCAATGAGCTGTTTGACGGTATTTCGCAGAAACGCGATTGTATCCGTACCATTGATAACCGTTATACCTCGAAGTCTTATTACTATCCTTCCCAGCAGGCTTACGTCAGCACTTATAACCTCGCACTCTCTCCCGCATATATCGACCGCATCTATAACAAGATGCTGGCTGAATACGCAGAGTACACAGAGTACGGCGGCATGGGTGTTTCCCTTGCTACGATGGGTAGTGACCTGAACACCGACTTTGATGAGGATGAGCCTTACAACCGCGAGGACAGCAAGGCATTCATCATCAGTGCTCTGGATACCATTTCCAATGACGCAAGCGTCACCGGTGGTATCATGGCAGATCTCGGTAACGCATATACGCTGCAGTATATCGATCATCTGCTGAACGTAAACCTCGATTCCTCCCGTTTCATGAAGGCAAGCTACTCCGTTCCGTTCATCGGTCTGGTTCTGCACGGCTACGTACAGTTCACAGGTAACGCGCTGAACATGGAAGGCGATGCCAACTATGCAATGCTGAAGGCAATTGAGAACGGCGCTGCTCTGTATTACGTTATGTCTTACCGTAATACCGCAGAGCTGAAGGAGGCAGGTATGCTGTCTCAGTATTACTCCGTCAACTACGCGATCTGGAAGGACGACGTGGTTGAACAGTATGCAGAGCTGAACTCCGTGCTTGCGGATGTACAGACCAAGCTGATCATCGACCATGAGTTCTTGAGTGGTATGCGTGTTCTGGATGTTGATGAGCTGATCGCAGAGATCGAGTCCACCAATACTTCCCGTAGTGAATTCGAGGCTCAGTATGAGGAGCAGCTGCGTCTTGAAAAAATCAACGCCATCGCCGAGGCAAGAGCCGCAGCGAAGAACGGCGTTGAGATCATGCAGGAGACGCTGAAACAGCTCGAGACAGATATGAAGTCAATTTCTTCTGCTGTTGATAAGGTTACCACCGCATTGAATACTTGCAGCTACAGCTGGGATAATTACCAGGAGGCTCTTGCAGAGGGTAACGAAACGAATGCAAAGCGTGCCCTTAAGAATTACAACATCAACTTGAATGGTGCAAGAAACAATGCTGTCGAAGCTATCACGCTTGCAATGGCGTCTATTGACGTTCATGAGACCGTCCTTGCTCTGGTTGAGCAGGCAAATCAGGCTGTCGAGCTGCTGGAGGAGGCAGGTGCATCCGATGCTCTGATCCAAGAGGCTGAGTCCTGCGCGGCATCTACCTTGAGCTATCTCGGCAATATCGAGAGCAAGGTTAACGAATGCCAGCGCTACATTGATGAGATCTATGCAGCTGCTGAAGAGGGTGGTCTGTCTCGCGAGGAAATCGACGAGTACCTTGAGGAAGAAGAGGAAGAAGAGGAAGTTGTTGATAGATTCTTTGTCGACAACAACATCGTTGCAGTCACCTACGGTGAGGACGACGGTACCGCTTACAAGACCTTCATTCTGAACTACAACAACTTTGCTGTCACGGTTGAGTACACCATTGGTGATGAGGTGCGCCTCTACACTATCCCCGGCAGCGAGTATGTCGAGATCTATTATTGAGAAAGGAGAGGTGTGAACAATGACAAATGACGTGAAATTAAATGCAGCCGTCAGTGCAAAGAAGGCGGCTCCGAAAAAGCGTAAGATCGCCTCCCTTGACCGCCGTAAAGCGCGCGCGGGTTGGATGTTCGTCCTCCCGTTTATCATCGGATTTATCCTGGTTTACCTTCCGATGGTTGTTGACTCCATCGTTATGAGCTTCAATAAGGTCCATATTATCACAGGTGGTGGTTTCTATCTGGAGTATGTGGGCTTGGAGAACTACATGGATGCCCTCTTTGAGGACACCGGATTCGTTCAGACACTGGTCACGGGTCTGGGTCAGATGCTGTTTGAGATTCCCGCAATTCTGATCTTCTCTCTGTTCATGGCAGTGCTTTTGAACCAGAAGATGGTCGGTCGTGCCGTGTTCCGTGCGATCTTCTTCATCCCTGTCGTTCTTGCGACCGGTATCATGGAGAGCATCAACGCGCAGAACACTCTGGATACCTACATGGACAGCACGAATGGTATCGATGATGGTTCTAACCAAAATACCGCAGCGGAGATCGTCTCCGCTGTGGACCTCCAGGTTCTGTTCGCCAACATGAAGGTCGGTACAGAGCTGGTTCAGTACGTTGCCAGAGCGATCAACGAAATCTATGATATCGTTAACCGTTCCGGTGTACAGATGCTTATCTTCCTGGCTGCTCTGCAGTCCATCTCTCCCGCAATCTACGAGTCCTGCCGTATTGACGGTGCGACCTCGTGGGAAACCTTCTGGAAGATCACCTTCCCGATGATCAGCCCGATGATTTTGGTTAATGGTGTGTATACCATCATCGACTCGTTTACCACCGATTCCAACGCGGTCATGAGCTACGTTGGTCAGGTCTACAACGATGCAGATGGTCAAACACTCAGCTCGGCAATGGCATGGATGTACTTCTTGATCATTATGCTTATTGTCGCGGTCATCGGTGGTATCTTCTCGGCGTACGTCTTCTACCAGAAGAAGGATATGTAAGGAAAGGAGGAATTTGATACTATGAACGCACAAAATACAAAACCTACAATCAAGAGAGAGACAAAAAACAAGATCCGCGTTGATTTTGAAAGAACACCTCTCCTGGAGCGTATGAAGGCAAAGTTCCTGTCTACATACTTCCTGACCAACGTCGTATGGTACATCTTCCGCCTTTGCCTTCTGATCGGTATTGCTTACGTCGTCCTGTATCCCTTCTTTACCAAGATCGCATCGTCCTTCATGGCTGAAGAAGATTTCATCGACGTTACGGTACGTCTGATCCCTAAGAACTTTACGCTCAAAACCTACAAGGCAGTGTTGACCGAGCTTGGCTACTGGTCTGCCTTCCTGAACACCTTCGTTCTCTCCTTCAGCACCGCTGTGATCCAGATGCTGATCTGTAGCTTGATCGGTTACGGTTTTGCGAAGTTCCGTTTCAAGGGTAACAAGCTGCTGTTCCTGTTGGTCATGCTGACCATGATCATTCCTCACGGAACGCTGCAGTTGTCCATGTTTATGACCTTCCGTTACTTTGATATCTTTGGTATCTTCCAGTTCCTGGCGGGTGGCGGCATCGAGCTGTTCGGTCATACCTTCCTTGAGGGTGTCATCGACATTCGTCCCGATAACCCCGACCTCCAGAAGATCTGGACTACGGCCGGTCTGAACCTCTGTAACACCTACTTCCCGCTGATCATCCTGTCTTTGACGGGTCTCGCCTTTAAGAACGGTCTGTATATTTATATGCTCCGTCAGTTCTTCACGGGCGTGCCGGATGCTCTGGAGGAGTCGGCTTACCTCGATGGTGCGGGTACCTTCCGTACCTTCGTTCAGATCATTCTGCCTCTGTCCGTGCCCATGATGATCACCGTGTTCCTGTTTGCATTCTGCTGGCAGTGGACCGATGACTTCTACACGACGATGTTCTTTACCTCGACTAAGACCAACCTTCTGGTTAAGATCGTCGGTATTCCGGACTCGCTCAAGACGGATTATGCAGGTCAGAATCTGTTCTACTCCGCAATTCGTAATACTTGCGGATTGGTCATCATCGCTCCGCTGGTTGTCCTGTTCCTGTTCTGCCAGAACTTCCTGGTACAAGGTATCGAGCGCTCCGGTCTGACCGCAGACTAATATCTTTGTTTCGAGCAAAGAATATGCAAAAAAGGCTTCCTCACCTCGGTGGGGAAGCCTGATTTGTTTGTGCGACAGGCATTGGGCGCCGCCCTATGCCCCGCGAAAACCTTTCTTCAAGAAAGGTTGTGGAATCCAAAGAACTAAACAAAAGAATGGCTGTACCGGACAGAACTGCAATATGTTTAGCAATACATTTTCCAAAGTTTTTTGGAGGGAGGTTGAGGGAACCTTTTGTTCACAAAAGGTTCCCTCAACGCTCCTTTATTTATTATTGAATGGATGCTGCCAAAACGGTCATCTTGCCGCGCAGCGTGACCTCGCCAAGTCCGGCGGGGAGATAAACGCCTTCACCGCGAAGGATGGAGGTGGTCGTATCGCCGCAGAGCAGCGCGCCTTCACCGTCGATGCAGAGCAAGAAGACAAAGGAAGATGCATCCACGGTCAGCATAACTTTTGCATCTTCGGAGACGGTCAGCTTGCGCGTCTTGAAATAACGGCAGTGTGCGAGCAGAGTATTGCGGTCGATTGCGGATGCGTCGGCTGCCTCGTAGCGAATGGTGTCCACCTCGGCCTCGGTAAAGGGAACGGTGACATCCAGCGCTTTGTCTACGTGTAGCTCACGCAGCGAGCCGTCCGCACCACGGCGCTCGTAGTCGTATACGCGGTAGGTCAGATCGCAGTTTTGTTGAATCTCGGCGATCAGAATCCCCTTGCCGATGGCGTGGAGCATCCCGGAGGGAATGAAATAGACCTCACCCGCCTTGACGGGGCAGTGATGCATCGTTTCGGACAAACGCCCCTCGCGCACGGCTGTGCGAAATTGCCGGGCACTCATGCCGTCGCGCAAGCCGTATATGATCTCTGCGTCGTCTGCAGCCTCGACGATGACCCACATTTCGGTCTTGCCGCGGTCGTTCTCGACCCGTGCGGCGTAATCGTCATCGGGATGCACCTGCACGGAGAGCTTGTCGCAGGCATCGATCAGCTTGATCAGCAGCGGGAAATCGCCGCCGTTAAAGCTTTCTCCGACGACACCGTTGCCGTAAGTGTCGATGTATTGCCGCATGGTCATGCCCTGCAGCGTCCCGTTTTGGATTACGCTCATATACTTCTCGCGGACGGTCAGCATCCAGGCCTCGCCGATGGTATCCTGTCCTGCGGGGGCAGAAATGTTCCAGCCGTCAAGCAAGCGCTTGCCGCCCCAAAGGGGGGATTTGGTTACGTAGGATAATTTCAAGGGATATAGATGCTGCATAAGTATGTTCCTTTCGTGCTTGGATAAGATATACCATATTATACCACGCGGTAACGGCTTTGTCAAGCGGCTTGTTTTTATTGTCGTTTCATCTGCCGCAAAAAGAGCAGCACGGCGGCTGTAGTGATGACGACGATGTAGAGAAGCAGAATCGCGATATGGGGGAGAAGTCCATCGTAGGAGGCAGAAAGGATCGATTTTTCCAGCTCGACCGCATGAACGAAGGGGAGGGCATCGGCGATCGCTTTGAAGGTGCCGCCTACAAGCTCAAGATCAAACCAGACCCCTGACAGCCAAGCGGTCAGATTGGTCAGCAGTGCGCCGCAGATACCGCCCACCTGTTTGGCACTCAATACACTGCCAAAGAGCAACCCCAGTGCGATGAATATAAGCGAGATGGGAACGATGGCAAGCAGTGCGAACAGAATGTCGATGGAGAAGGGCAGACCGAGAAGAAGAGCGAGCAGGTAGCATATGACACTTTGTCCCAGTGCGATGGGGATCATCGGCAATCCATAACCTAAAATATAATCGACGGCTCGCAGCGGTGTGGTGTACAGACGTTGTAAAAAGGCGCTTTCCCGATCCTTGGCGAGCAGAGTGGCTGAAAACAGCGCCATGAACGATAATCCGAAGACGCAGATTCCCGGTGTCAATCGGGAGATCTCAAACAGATCGACGGGAATGTTGGCCTGAATGGCGGACAGCAGGAGCAATAACACGACAGGAAAGCCGAGACTAAAGATGAGAGTGAGAGGATCACGAAGGATCTCTTTGGCACACCGCCGTGAAAAAATCAACATTTTCATCGTGTCTCTCCCTTCACCACTGCCACAAAGGCATCCTCAAATTTATCTTTGCCCGTTGCCGCCTTGATCTCGTCCGCTGTGCCGAGGGTGAGCAGATGCCCGTCCTTCATGATGGCGATGCGGTCGGACAGCGCCTCCGCCTCTTCCATATAATGCGTCGTGAGAATGACGGTGGTATTTCCCTTAAGGGCGCGGATAATCTCCCAAAGCTCGGCACGGGCAATGACATCCAGCCCCAGTGTAGGTTCATCTAAAAAAAGGATCTTTGGCTCGCTGATCAGCGCCATGGCGATGCTGAGGCGACGCTGCCAGCCGCCCGAGAGCTTTCCTGCCTTGCGATTCATGATGGTTGACAAGGAAAAACGCTCGCAAAGCTCGGTCACGCGGGCGGTGGTTTTTACTCGGTCAAAGCCGTGAACACCGCACATCAGTGCAAGGTTTTCCTCGGCAGTCAGATTGGGGGCGATGGCGGTCTCCTGCGGAGAGACACCGATCATCGCTTTGACTTGCGCGCTATGATTCAAAATACTATGCCCCAGAAGATAGGCATCACCGCTTGTTGGTTTGGACAGGCATGAGAGCATTTTGACGGTGGTGGACTTGCCCGCACCGTTGATGCCGAGCAGGGAGAGTAGCTCCCCACGGGCGACGGTGAGGTTGAGACGGTCGACAGCGGTCAGTTTCCCATAAACCTTGGTCAGATTCTTGATCTCAATGGCGTTCATGCGTGACCACCCTTCTTTTGGATTTTTTCGCGCAGGGCTTGGTAGGTGTCGGTCAATATCTCGCTGATCCGATCCCATTCCATGGTAAAATAAGAGGTGGCGAGCATGGTGGCGATGCCGTGAACACAGATCCACATCTCCAGATATAATTGCTCCGCTTGTTCTCGGGTGATGGCGTTGGCTTGCAAGATCCGTTCAATGATTACAGGATCACAAATGCCCACAGCGATCTCTTCCTGCGTTCTCTTACGCATGAACAGTAGCTCAAACAGCGACGTTTCCTCAACGGCAAAGCGAATATATGCCATGCCGCTGGCTTTGTAGGGGGGATAGAGTCCCGTGGCGGTCTCGCGGGCGATATAGTCATGGTAGAGGGCGTAGGCGGCATCGATCACGTCTGCTTGCAGCTGTGCCATCGATTGGTATAAAGTGAAGATGGGGCGGGAGGAGCTCCCCAGCTGTTGTCCTAAGTTGCGGGCGGTCAGTGCGTCCGTGCCTCGCTCGCGGATGAGCGAGAGTGCGGCATCTACAATCTCTTGCTTGGTGAATTTTGCTTTTGGTGGCATGATGTCTCCTTATCTACAACAAATGTTGCGCAACATTTGTTTTATTATAACACCTGAAAACAGATTTGTCAAGGCATCTGCGGAAAATCTCTTGCAATTTCAGCGCATTTGTGATAAAATATAGGCAGTGAAGTACGAAGGAGAGAGAGCATGACACTGATTATCGCAGAAAAGCCGAGCCTTGCGCGCAACATCGTAGCGGGCATCGAGCAGATGCAAAAGGTCAAGATGAGCAAGCGGGACGGCTATTATGAGGGCGGCGGATATTTGGTCAGTTGGGCCTTCGGTCACCTGTTTTCGCTTTGCGACATTGAGAGCTACCTGCCCGAGGACAAGAGAAGTACGCGCTGGTCTATGGACGTGCTGCCTTGCTTTCCGAACGAATTTCGGTATGAGCTGCGCCGCGATGCGAATAAAAAGGTCGACCCGGGGGTGAAAAAGCAGTTTGCGCTGCTGAGTACCCTGATCAACCGCGACGACGTGGATCACATTGCCAACGCGGGAGACGCCGATCGCGAGGGAGAGATCATCGTTAGATTGTGCGTACAGAATGCCATCAAGCCGGAAAAGGCGTTACAGTGCCGCCAGAGTCGCCTTTGGTTGCCCGACCAAACTCCACAGACCGTCGGCAAGGCGCTCTCGGAGATGAAGGATGCGGGAGAGTATGACAATCTCGCAAACGAAGGCTTTGCGCGCACCTATATCGATTGGCTCTACGGCGTGAATTTGACCCGCTACGCCACGCTGCGGACGGGGACGCTGCTCCGTGTGGGTCGAGTCATTGTGCCCATTGTACGGGCAATTTACGAGCGTGACATGGCCATCGCGCATTTTGTCCCGGGTAAATACTATGCCATTGTCAGCCGCGCCGAGACGGACGGCGAGATGGTTGAGCTGACGAGCAAAAAGAAATTCGACGAAAAGGAATTCGCACAGGCGCAAGCACTGTGCGATAAGTACAACAAAATTCCCGCCGTCGTCACAGCGGTCAAGAACAAAAAGGACAAGCTGCAGCCGGGCAAGCTGTACTCGCTCTCCAAGCTCCAGAACGTGCTGGGTAAGAAATATAAGATGTCCATGGCGGAGTCGCTGGAGATCGTGCAAAAGCTGTATGAGCAGGGATATCTGACCTATCCGCGTACCAACTCGGAGTATCTTGCCACGGCGGAGAAGGATAAGATCAAACAAATTCTCGGAGGCGTGCAAAAGCTGGGTTATCCCGTCGTGTTCAAGGACGCAAAGACCATTTTTGACGACAGCAAGATCGAATCCCACTCCGCACTGACTCCAACCTACAAGATCCCCGACAAAACCAAGCTATCCGAGCGAGAGATGCAGGTATATTCGACCGTTTTTCGTCGATTTGTTGCGGTATTTTGCGGTGAAGACTGCGTCGTTTCCAGAAGTGAGATCACGGTGACACTGGGAGAGGAGGAGACCTTCTCTCTCAAGGGGATGACCATGGTCGAGCCGGGATGGACAAAATATGACGATTTTTCGCAAAAGGACAAGGTGCTGCCCAAGCTGAAGAAGGGCGACGTGGTGGTGACTGACTTCAAGCCAATGGAGAAGGAGACGACCCCGCCGCGGCACTACACCATCGAAACGCTGAACAATTATTTGAAAAATCCCTTCAAAGAGGACAAGAACGCCAGCGACGAGGAGCTGGCTGACCGTGTGGGCGAGGACGACGCGCAGGAATATCGCGCAATGTTAGAGGGCTTGGAGCTTGGCACCGAGGCCACGCGCACGGGGATCATTGACAACGCCCGCAAGAGCAAGTACATCGACTTGAAGAAGGACGTTTACACCATTCTGCCCGACGGTATTTTTCTGATCGAGTCGTTGGAGCAGATGAAGATCAGCATGGACAAATACAAGACGGGTGATATGGGGCGTGCGCTCAAGAAGGTATTTCGCGGGCAAATGGCGGTCGGCGAGAGCGTTGCGCTGGCACGTGCCGAGATCGCGGCGGTGTTTGACGGTTATCGCAGCGAGGCGGGCAGCGGAGAGAACACCGGCTCGTTTGGTGACGTGTTGGGGGCATGTCCTCTGTGCGGCAAGGAGGTCAAGCGATTCCGCTCCTTTTATGGCTGCACAGGTTACAAGGAGGCCGGCTGCAAATTCAGCGTCAACACTTATATTTGTCGCCGCTCCATCGGAATTGGACACCTGAAACAGCTGCTTACCGCAGGGCAGACCGAGGTCATTCGCGGATTTGTTTCGCCCAAAAGCGGAAAATCGTTTGATGCGGCGCTCAAGCTGGAGGATGGGAAAGCGGTCTTTGTTTTCTCAAGTACGCCGCGTCGTGCTTACGGTGCGCCCCCTGCGATGCCGCCCGATACCGCGCCTGCTCTCCCCACCGGCAGCAATCGCCCCGCACCGCCCGTCGACGAAAATCCCTTCCCACCTGCGTTTTATGATGGGGAATAAGCGGGATTGAATAGCGGGGGAACTTTTTTGAGAAAAAAGTTCCCCCGCACCCCCTCAAAAAACTTTGGAAAATGCAAAGATTGTATGGGAATTGGTGATGTTTTAATCGGAGAAATCATAAAAAGCCGAACAGGACAAAAAAACTCCACCATGGACGAAAGTCTGTGATGGAGTTTTTTGCATATATCACTTATCAAAATTTATTCCGCTGAAAACAAATAATCAAATGCTTTTTATATCATTTTAGTCTTACTGTCTTGAACTGGTGGGTAGTGTTTTCCCGTTCTCTTCACGGTTAATGGGTGTTGCTTTCAAATGAAATTGTATACACCCATCAGCGCAGGGGATATTTATTTCGTATCGTTCCTTTTCTCCCCTATATGTAAAGTCACCACCACATCGAATGACTTCACACCATGTATATACTGCCATCATTGTTTTAGGGCACATTCCGGCGGGGCATTCATAGGAAAAAACAAATTTATCTCCCTTTTCCAAACCCAACCTACAATGTTCTGCCTTTCCCCTTATTACAGTTAATTCAAATTGCCAATCTTCAATACACCATTTTTGCATATCAATAACATCCATATGGGGTAACATCTCATTGGTAGGGGTCGGCGCCCTCGACGACCCGTTTTTCCGTTTTAGATATTCATTCGAATTAAGGAAAATGAAGATATGAATATGATCCGGCATAATTACGTATCGGTCAATTTTTACACCGGATATGTTTTCGCTTGACAGTAAATATTTCTCAACAATCTCACCAATTCGTGTCAGCTGAATATGCGGGATCAACGGGTCGTCGTGGGCGCCAACCCCTACCGACGGTTTGATGATATCCGATAGTATTCTTTTCTTTATCCATTTTCATCATCCACCCCTATACTATCACAAATCAGCAGAGAAAACAATATCTCTGCCGAAATTTTTTATGCTTGTAAATCCTCCGTTAAGAGCAACAGAAAAAAGAATACGATCTTTTTTTAATCAAGTTCTTGAAAGAGGGGAGCGCGAGGGGAGAAAACTTCTTTTAAGAAGTTCTCTCCTCTCGCATTATATTCCTTACTCCAACACAATCCTCAACGTCTGCATCGCGCGTGCATCCACGGTGACACGGACGGAGCGGTCGGTTTCGATGTTGATGGGTGTGTTCTTCTGCTCGGTGATATCGCAGAGGAATGCGGCGTCGATGGTGCGGGGGAGGATGAGCGTTGCGGACTGCTCGCTGTCGGTGCGGTTGCAAAGGCGAATGATGAGATTGCCCTGTGCAGTGACGCGAACCGTGCTCAGCGAGATGGCGGTCTGCGTTGCGGGGGTGATGTCGTCGCCGTTGAGCATCAGCAGCGCCGAGCCGGAGAGCGGCAGGCTGCCCTTTTGCGGCACACCCGAAAAGGTCGCGGGCGCGTGGTGGTAGCAGTCGCTGGTCTTCTGCGCGTCTGCCTCGCCCGTGACCACGCTGATCGCCGTGTGGAAGTGGTGCTGGCCAAGCTCAGGATAGGGGTCGGGCTGGAAGGAGGCGTGGATCAGCGAAATTTCGCCGTAGTTGCCCCAACCGCGGAACCCGTACTTGGTGTCTGCCATCAGCTGAACGTAAGACTCCTGCGCATCGTCGGTGGGGAGCAGCTCCATGCGCCCGATGCTGGGCACATCCATCGGCATACTGCCGCGAATCTGCGTGCCGCCCGCGATCTCATAACGGTAGTCCTTAACGTCGTAAGCGACGGGGGTACGGAAGACCAGCAGGGGAGAGGCGTCGTTGTTGCCCACCTCCAGCCAGTTGACGCGGGTGTCGAAGTCCAGCGTGCGGCTGCCTGCATACAGACGGATGGTGACCGTCATGGAAGAGCGCATGAAGGGAACGTCATAGGAAATGGTGCCGCACAGCGCTTGGCGGTTGTACGTGCTGACGCGAACACGATTGTTCAGATTGATGTTGTCGATCTTCTCTACGGGGCCGCGCGTCCATGAGCTGTGACCGAAACGGGGATTGACCTGCACCACGGCAAAGGTTGCAGCCGTTCTGTCGTTGTCTTTTGCGATCAGCTGCTTGCCTGTCGTTTTGTCAATCAGAGAGACCAATGCGCAGGTCTCGGCATCAAAGTCGGCGCGGATGTATTCATTCTCTAAATAGAGGTCGCCGTCATCGAAAAATTCCAGACGTCTGTCGGGACGCGCAGGAAGGTTGAAGGCGGTCTCGGGGTAGGCATCCCGCTGCTTGAGGACGATTGTGGTGTAACCCATCGGCGGCAGCTTGACGCGCAGCAGCAGCGTGCAGAACTGATGCTGATAATAACCGCGGTTGCCGTCCTGCAGCTGCAAAGGAACACCGGTGCCGTCGGGCAGCTCTGCGATCAGATTACGCAGGTCGGCGGGGTAGTCCCAAAGATAATAGGTCACGACCTCGTCGCGCTCGACGGGGAGCGTGTTGAACAAATGCAGAATGCGGATGCTGCCGCGCCCTCTCTCGGCACAGCTGATCTGAAATTCGCGGTCGCGCCCGATATGGAATCCTGCACCGCTGCCCTCTGCCACGTCAGCAGCCGTAAAGTCGTAAGGAAGAGCTGAGGTGTCGATCGCTGCGCTGATGGCGCGCATAGCCTCGGTGGAGGCGGTGTTGGTGTAGCCCAGTGTCTCCTGGAACTGTCCCAGCGCGGCCTCACGAGTCTCGATGGTGCCGGAGCCCGGCAGAATGTCGTGGAATTGGTTGAACAGCGTGTTCGTCCAGCCCTTGGTGAAATCGGTCTGGGGGAGCTTGTCGGTCAGGATCGCTGCCTGTGCTGCCAGTGTTTCGGCGTCGTACAGACGCAGCTCGGCGTTGCGGTTGGCAAGTTTGATACGGCTCTGCGCCGTGTAGCAGCCCGTGAAGACGAAGTTGAGCTCGCCGTCGTATACGGGCAGGCGGTCACGTACCGTCTCCAGATACGCATAATATGCGTCGTAGCGGCTGAATTTCAACGTGGGGTAGAGAGGCCATGTCATGGCATCGGTCAATTTTTCCAGATCGCGGCGCGAGGGTCCGCCACCGTGGTCGCCCACACCGTAGACCTTGATAAATTCGGTCAGTGTACCGTCGCCCATGTTCTTGCCGAACTGCGGGAAGGTAGCAAAGCAGGTGACATCCAGAGGACCCTGATACCATGTCGGATCACTGTAAGCAATGACCTCCTTGCCCGAGGGCGCGCGCCAACGGTAAGCGCCGCGCGGCTGGCAGCCGCGGCAGTGGTAGTAGTAGTCGACACCGCCGTCCTTGAGGATCTCGGGGACGTTGGCATTGTGTCCGAAGGTGTCAGGCTCAAAATCCAGACGCAGCGTGTCGGGATCAACGTCAAACAGACGGGAGAGATATTCCTTGGTGTATAGAATGTGGCGGCAGAGAGATTCTGCGTTCGGCATATTCTTGTCGTTCTCAACCCAAGAGGTCGCGGCAAGCTCCCAGCGGCCTTCGTGTACGCGCTGACGAATTTCGGCAAGCAGGGAAGGATCGTGCTTTTCCACGATCTCATAAACCGCTGCCTGCGATTGCGAAAAGGTATAATCAGGATAATCGCGCATCAGATCCAGCATGGTGCGGAAGGTCTCGGTAGCGATGGAAACGGTCTCCATGTAGCCCCATGTCCAGTTCATATCAATGTGCGCGTGCGCGACGCAATGAATGGTCAGGCTCTTTGCCTCTGCCGACAGATCGGACAGCGCGGTCTCAATGGCCTCGCAATCCTCCGAGACGATGGCACCGGCACTGTCCAGATTTTCACACAGATAAGCCGCGGCAGTGCACAGCTTGTCCTCCCATCCGAGGTCTCTTGCACGGTTGAGATGGTACAGATAAAGCAGCTCGGCGTAGATGCGCTCGGCAAAGCGATTGGAGCGAGCGACGGATTCCAGCCGTTTGAGAAGGTTGGTAAGTTGCATATGCATATTTCCTTTCAAAGAAAACGGGATGACTTCATTATATATGTTCGTGCGGCATTTGTCAAGGCTTTCTTGCTAATTTTTGAAAAAAATACGCAATAAACAGTAAAAGCCCCGGAGCGAACCCGGGGCTTTTGAGGTGTCATTCGACAATGTAATAATCGTTATTGAAATCTTCTTCGTAGGTGCCGTAGATATTGGAATATTCACCGTAAATATCCATCAGATCCTCTGTGTTGGTCTCGGCAATGCTAAAGAGCATAAAGACCACGGAAACAAAGGTGATGACAAGGGAGATGATGCCACAGATCATACCGCCCATGGCGTTGCCCTGCATGGGCTGCCCCTGACGGGAGAGAATGGCGAAAACGATCGCAAGGATCGATGTGACGATCGATATGCAGCTACAGCAGCAGAGCACGATCGATACGATGCCAAGGATCAGCGATGCAATGGCGTAACCGTTGGGCTCGGGTTTTGAGGGCGGCGTGAAGTCATAGGTCTGTCGGGTCCCCATATCAAAGTCACTTTTCTGTGTGTAGTCTTGCTGCTCGGTGGTATTTTGATTCTGATTGAAGTCTTGATTTTGATTCTGATCCATAACGTTTTTTCCTTTCGTTGTGTAAGATGGAATCTTAAAATCTCTTGTTTTTTAAGTCGTCATTATTGTAGCATACTTTTCCTTCTTTGTCAACCACCGAACGAAAAATTAGTAAATTCTTAAAAATTGCATGATTTTGCTTTACATGACGGAATATGTTGTCACAAGAAGATAATAACGATTATGAACAGAATTGTCAGCATACAGAACGAAAACGTGATGATGCCGCACACCATGCCGCAGAGCGCCATGCCGTTTCTGCGCCTCTTCATACGGGAGAGATGAGAAATCGTTAATGCCAGAACAGAAAACGCGATGGCACAGGAAAAAGAAAAGTACATAATATAAAAGGAACCGGTTACAGTCATGGCAAACGGATAGGTGAATAGCGATGCGATGCCAAAGATCAAGGATAAGATTGAGAGTGAATATTTTGTTTTTTGCTCTGACTCTGAGGAACTGACTGTGCAAGCGGGCAAGCTTGGCGAAATTTCGGCGTCTGCTGCTTGCGGAGATGTGCTGTTTTCCCTGTGGTTCATGCGATGACCTTTCTTTTATTATTATATTGATGGAGATCATACTCACCGATGTCTTATTATATCATACGCCGCATGATTTTGCAACATAAAATGAAAAAATGTCCGTGTTTGATGCGAGCAATTTCCGTTGATACAAGGTTATAGAACAGAGGGACGGGGGAAAACTTTTCAAAAAGCTTTCCCCCGCCTTCATAAGCGTTATCTTAAACTTAATACATACCGCCCATGCCGCCGCCCATACCTGCGGCGGGAGCTGCGGGTGCCTCTTCCTTCTGGTTGGCAACCACGCTCTCGGTGGTGAGAATGACGGATGCGATGGATGCTGCGTTCTGCAGAGCGGAGCGGGTGACCTTGGTCGGGTCAACGATGCCCGCGCTCATCATGTCGCAGTAAACCTCGTTGTATGCGTCAAAGCCATAACCGACCTTGCCGGAGTTGACGATCTTGTCAACAACGACCGAGCCGTCGATGCCTGCGTTGGCAGCGATCTGACGGACGGGCTCCTCCAGCGCCTTGAGCACGATGCGAACACCGGTGCGCTCGTCACCTTCGGTGGTCTCCAGCAGCTTTTCGACCTCGCCGATGACGTTGAGGTAGGCCGTACCGCCGCCGGCAACCATGCCTTCCTCAACGGCAGCCTTGGTTGCGTTGAGTGCATCCTCGATGCGCAGTTTCTTTTCCTTCATCTCAGCCTCGGTTGCAGCACCGACCTTGATGACGGCAACGCCGCCTGCCAGCTTGGCAAGTCTTTCCTGCAGCTTTTCGCGGTCGAAATCGGAGGTGGTGGTCTCGATGGCAGACTTGATCTGGGAGATGCGAGCCTTGATTTCATCGGAATCACCCGCACCGTCAACGATGATGGTGTTGTCCTTGGTTACCTTGACCTGACGAGCAGAGCCGAGCTGACCCACGGTGGTGTCCTTGAGCTCCAGACCCAGCTCGGAGGAAATGACCTCACCGCCGGTCAGGGTTGCGATGTCACGCAGCATTTCCTTGCGGCGGTCGCCAAAGCCGGGTGCCTTGACAGCAACGCAAACGAAGGTGCCGCGCAGCTTGTTGAGTACCAGCGTGGTCAGAGCCTAGCCCTCAACGTCCTCTGAAATGATCAAAAGCTTCTTGCAGTCATGAACGATCTGCTCAAGCAGGGGGA
>JAFTJZ010000065.1 GCA_017456145.1 Clostridia bacterium | reverse complement strand
GGACTTTTGAAAAAAGTCCCTCCGCACCACCCCAAAACCTTTTAACAAAGGATTTGCTGAATTTTTTTCGTCAGCCGCTGCTCGCAGCGTCATCGAAAGCGGGAATCTATATCGCCAAAGTTTTGGAGCGCGGGGCGAGTCATCGGCGCAACCCCTTTTTTCATCCATTTGCCCGCAGGGCGCCTTGTCAGAAATCCACGCGATCGGGATGGAACCCCGAGCCCCCGATATACGGCAGCGCATCGATGGTCTTCATATCTTCATCGGAGACGGTGAAGTCGAACACGTGGGTGTTCTGCTCGATGCGGGCGGGGGTGACCGATTTGGGCAGCGGCAGCGTATCATGCTGCAAGCACCAGCGGATGCAAAGCTGCGCGGTCGACACGCCGTACTTCTGTGCGATGGCACAAAGCGTTTCATTGCCAAGAACGCGCCCCGTGCCAAGCGGGCTCCATGCCTCGACCAGCACGCCTCTCTCGCGGCAATAGCGAACGATCTCCGGCTGCATATAGCCGGGATGGAACTCAATCTGGTTGAGCATGGGAGGAACCTCGGTCTCCATCAGCGAGGCGATATGGTGTGGAAGGAAGTTGGACACGCCGATGGCACGGATCCTGCCCGCCTTGTACAACTCGGTCATGGCGCGCCAGGTGGAGAGATTGAGAGCGTCCCAATCCTCATACTGATGTGCGGCAGCGGGCCAGTGGATCAGATAAAGATCCAGATAGTCCAGCCCAAGGTCGGCAAGCGTCTTTTCAAAGGCACGCAGGGTCTTATCGTACCCGCGCTCGCTGTTCCAGACCTTGCTGGTGACAAAAATGTCTTCCCGATTTACACCGCTCTGTCGGATGCCTTCACCGACACTGACCTCGTTGCCGTAACAGGCGGCGGTGTCGATGTGGCGGTAGCCAACCCTGAGTGCCTCGCGCACAGACGAGACAGCGGTCTCGCCGTCAGGCGTCTGCCACGTGCCAAAGCCGACACAGGGGATCGGGCAGCCGTTGGGTAACGTATAGGTGTCTGTAAGCTTTTTCATGATTGCTCCTCTCTGTTGGGGGCGCCGCAGCGCCGTCGAACCACCCTAAAACCTTTTGATAAAAGGTTTGCCGAAAGTTTTTCTTCGGTCGCTGCTCACAGCGTCATCGAAAACGAAAAATATATTGTCAAAGTTTTTGGAGAGTCCGGAGAACCTTTGTTTCACAAAAGGTTTTGGGGCTCATCTCCCGATCACAGCACGTCTGCCAGATCGAGGATCAATCTCTCGGTCTTTTCCCAACCAAGGCAAGGGTCGGTGATAGACTGACCGCAGACATAGCTCTGCTCATCGGTAACCTTTTGTGCACCGTCGATCAGGTAGCTCTCGATCATCAATCCCTTGACCATCTTGCGGATGTCGGCATTCTGGCGGCAGCTGTGCAGAACATCCTTGGCAATACGGGGCTGCTCTGCCCACTTCTTGCCCGAGTTGGCGTGGTTGGTATCCACAATGACTGCGGGGTTCTTCAGATCGGTCTTGGCGTACAGCTCGTGCAGCTCACGCAGATTTTCATAATGGTAGTTGGAGATATTCTTGCCCGCCATATCGACGTAGCCGCGCAGAATGGCGTGGGTCAGCGGGTTGCCGTGGCTCTGCACCTCCCAGCCGCGGTAGATGAAGGTGTGGGCGTGCTGACCTGCCGTGATGGAGTTCATCATGATGGAAAGGTCGCCTTCGGTGGGGTTCTTCATGCCGACGGGAACGTCCAGCCCGCTGGCGGTCAGTCTGTGCTGCTGGTTCTCGGTCGAACGTGCGCCGACGGCAACGTAGGACAAAAGGTCGGACAGATACCGGTGATTGTCGGGATAGAGCATCTCGTCCGCGCAAGAAAAGCCGTAATCGGCAAGTGCGCGCAGATGCAGATCGCGGATGGCGACGATGCCTTTAAGCATATCCACATCCTCGGTCGGGTCGGGCTGGTGCAGCATTCCCTTGTAGCCGTCGCCCGTTGTGCGGGGCTTGTTGGTGTAGATGCGGGGGATGATGAAAATCTTATCCGCAACCTGCTCCTGTACGCGGCGGAGTCTTTCAATATACTCCAGCACGGGCTCGGGGCGGTCTGCCGAGCAGGGGCCGATGACAAGGATCAGCTTGTCCGATTCGCCGGTAAAGATGCTGCGGATCTCCTCGTCACGTGCGGCCTTGCACTTGATCATTTCGTCGCTCAAGGGATATTGTGCCTTGATGTCCTGCGGAATGGGTAATTTTCTTTTGAAGGTCATGTTCATGGGTTTGTTCTCCTTTTATATGGTGTTTATATTCTTATCGGTTTATTTTTTTGTTCTTTGAGTTGCTTTTATGAATACAGCGTCCGCCTTTTGCCTGTGCGAGATCGTAAGTATTGCCGCCAACCTCTGCGCCGCTGTTTCTACCGGCAGTTGAAATAATTTATAAGCTCAGAGCGCGCTTGCCGCTGATCCCCGATCCATTGAAACAGAGCGCTGATGTAACAAATTCACTAAATAATTATCAAGAAGTTTTTGGGGGCAAGGGACCTGTTTTCAAAAAAGCTCCTTGTGGGTGTAGGGCAGTGCCCGGCCCGCCGCAATCTCCCTCACCTCTTCGGCTTATCAAATTTAGCGCGCTGCTCGGTGGAATGGCGCATCATGCTGCGCATAGTCTGTACGTCTCCCTGTGCCAGCGCATCGCGGAATTGATCAAAGGTCTTGGCAAAGACATCCATCTGGTTGAGCAGCTCCTCCCGATTGCACATAAACAGCTCACTCCACATCCCATCGTTGATCCGTGCTATGCGAGTCAGATCGCGGAAGGAGTCTCCCGTGTATTTTTCCATGTTCGGCTCATCGGAGCAGCACATCAACGTTACGGCGATGCAGTGGGTCAGCTGGGAGAGAAAGGCAATCATGCGATCGTGCTCCTGCACGCTCAGGCGCGATACCCGTGCAAATCCCAGCCGCCAGCCGAGATCCTCGCACAGCGCAATGGCGTCCTCGGTGTTCTTCTCGGTCGGAACGACCAGATAGTTCGCCCCGTGAAAGATGCTGTCGTCACTGTTCTCAATGCCCAGCACCTCACGCCCCGCCATAGGGTGGGCGCCGATGTACTCCACCCCCTCGGGCAGAGCGGCCTGAATCTGATCGGTCACGTGTCCTTTGACACCCGTCACGTCGGTGACGATCGTCCCTTCCTTGATCAGATGCCCGTTCTCCGCGATCCAATCCAAAAGCACTGTCGGATACAACGTGAACACGATGATATCCGCATTTCCGATCAACTCTGCGTTGACTTTTGCATCTCCCGCGCGAATCCAGCCGCGAGAGAGCGCATAATCGACCGTCTCTTGGCGGCGCGTGATGGCGTCAACGTGAAAGCCTTGCCGCGAGAGCGCCATGGCGTATGAGCCGCCGAGCAGACCAAGCCCAACGATCAAAATGTTTTTGTCCTTTGTCAATTGCATTTTCTTTCCTCTTTTTTGCCGCAACCTTTTGAGAGCAAAAGGCTCCGACGCCTCCATAAAACTTAATATTTGGATTTCATCAAAATATATGCCACTGTCGGTTTATTTTTTCTACCGTCGATTTCAATCGCATATTCCCTTGCGCTTTATTCGACCTCCAACGTCACATCCGCGCCGAGCGACATCAAGACATCAAAGAAACTCGGCATACTTTTTCTCACCGCACCAGCTCCCTGCACCTCGCCGCCGTATTTGGTCGCAAGCACGCACAGGCTCATCACCACGCGGTGGTCGTTGGGTCCGTTCAGCGGGGAGATCGGTGGGTGCAGCTTGGTCGGTAATACGCGAACCATCCCGCCGCACGTTGCACCGGGAGAGCCTTCCCTGCCATCCTCAGCCTCAATTACCGCGCCGAATTTGGCAAGCTCCTCCTGCATTGCGGCAATGCGGTCGCACTCTTTGATGCGCAAGCGATCGGTGTGTGTGAAAATTGCACCGCCGTGCTCCGCGGCCACCGCAAATAAGATCGGCGCAAGATCGGGGCAGTCGGCAAGATCGATCCGCGGGAGCGCCGAGTCCCGTTCCCCGCGCGGTGCGCCGATCTCTCGGAACAGTGCATCAAAGACACGATCTCCCTGCAAGCTGTCGGGCTTGAGCCCATTCAAAACGACTTCTCCGCCAAAAAAATTCAAGGCACCGAAGAAGGCGGCATTGGAGGCATCGCCCTCCACGCGTCCGTCATATGGATGATAGCTCTGCTTGCCCGGTATGCAAAGGATCGATTCACTTTCCCAATCGACTCGCACCCCAAAGCTGCGCAGCGCATCTATCGTCAGATCTATGTAGGGTCGGCTCTCCAAGCGAGATGTCAGTACAATGCGACTATCCTGCTCGCACAGCGGCAGTGCAAACAACAACCCTGTGATAAATTGACTGCTGATATCTCCCGACAGTTGATATTCTCCCCCGCCGAGAGTATTACCGCGTCGCAGCTGCAGCGTGCCGCCGCGGGGCGGATCATCCTCACGCACTTCTCGCTCGCCCCAGCGCTCCGAAAACAAGTGTTCATACACCGTCAGCGGTCGCGAGAACAAGCGCGTGCTTCCTTGCAGCATCCGTGCGGATGGGGAGAGCAGGCACAGCGGAACAAGAAATCGCAGTGTGCTGCCGCTCTCGCGGCAAAACAGCGGCGCAAGTGTCGGTTGGTCCGGCGCGGTCAATCGACCGCCGCAACCGTACACGCGTACCGTCTCCCCGCCATGCGGGTCCGGGGTAACGCCGTCGCCAAGCACAGCGCCCACCCGCTCAAAGCGGGCACCCAGCGCGGACATCGTGTCAATGGTCGCCAATATATCCTCCGAGAAGGACAGCCCCGACAACGTGCTTGTCCCTTCGGCAAGTGCGGCGCAGATCAGCATACGGTGCGAAACACTTTTGGATGGCGGCGCCGTCATGTTGCCCCTTGCAGCTTGCGGTCGGATCTTCGCGCAGCAGCGCGGCGACGCAAGAATTTCCTTCATGATATTATAGTCCCTTTCTGTCTGATATTCATCTGCACTTTGTCATGATTCAGCCCTTTGCGTTTGCCAGCAGCAGCTCCATGGCCTCAAGGTAGCCGTCGGTTCCATGCCCTGTAATGGTGCCCACGCACGCGGCTCGGATGTAACTGACCTGACGGAAATCCTCTCGTTTTTCAACTGCAGAGATATGCACCTCAACCGTCGGGATGCCAACCGCCTTGACCGCATCCAAAATTGCGACGCTGGTATGCGTATACGCACCGGGATTGATGACAATGCCGTCCATCTTGCCATACGCCGCTTGGATTTCGTCCACCAGCACACCCTCGTGATTGGTCTGCGTACAAACGACCTCTACGCCGATCTTTTGCGCGTGCTGTTTGATTTTTTCCACCAGCGTTTGATAGGTTTCCCGCCCATAAATATCGGGCTCACGAATACCGAGCATATTGAGGTTGGGCCCGTTGAGTACCAGTATTTTCATGTTGATCCCCTTTCTTTTCTTTCCATCTTCTTTCCATCGATCAGATCAAATTTTCAAAGGCAGCGCCTACCTGCGCTGCGGTAGCATCCTCGTCTCCCGTCACGGGAATGATCGCATCTGCCACGCCGCGATATATATCGATGCGCTCGGCGTATCGTTGCATCAGTTTTTCTCGGTCGCGGGACAACGGGCGGTCATCGGTGACGGGCAGCTGCTCGGGCGAGCGATCCAAGAAGATCAGTCGCCCGTTGCGACGAAGTCTGCGCACGTTCTCCTCGCGCAAGATCGCCCCACCCCCGGTGGCGACAATCACACCGCTCTCCGCTGCCGTCAATCTCACCGCCTCACATTCCAGATCGCGGAAGGCCGCCTCGCCCATCTCTTCGATCAACATTGCAGGTGTCTTACCCGTCATTTCCTTCAACTTTATATCGGTGTCTATCAACCTTCGGTTGTATTTTTTTGCCAGGCGCTCTCCAACGCTGCTCTTCCCGCTGCCGGGCATTCCGATCAGCACGATATTTTCCTTGCTCATGCGGATCTCTCGATCAACAGCCGCCACCTTTTCCCGGGGCAGCTTGGTGTCCAAAAATTTCTCTACCGCCACAGCGGCTTGTACGACCAGCATGGTCAATCCGCCGATCGCATTGATCCCGCGCGCCTTGGCCGCCATCACCAGCTCGCTGCGCAACGGGTGATAAATGGCATCCATCAGCCCCTCCAAGCGCGGGAAGGCATCCAGATCGATATCATAGGGCGTGGCCTCCTCCTTCGGGAACATCCCCGAGGGCGTGGTATTGATGATAATTTCAAAGTCTGCGCACTGCTCCTTTGCCTGTGCGTAGGTCAGGACGTTCTCCCCCGCCGTGCGGGAAACCACCACCACTGCCCGTGCGCCCAGATGCTTTGCCACCGCTTGCGTCGTGCGCGAGGTTCCTCCCGTGCCGAGGACCAAAACTTTTTTATCCTTTAAGTTGATATTTTCTTTTTCAAGTAGATATTTCATCCCCCAGAAGTCGGTGTTGTCTCCGTACAGCTTGCCGCCGCGATTGACAATGGTATTCACAGCGCCGATGTCGCGGGCAATTTGCGAGACCTCATCCAGAAACGGGATCACCGTTTGCTTATAAGGAATGGTTACGTTGATGCCGCGAAAGTCGCGCTGCATCAAAAACGGCCCGACCTCGCAAGGAGCAAGCTCCTGCAGCTCATAACGATAATCTGCCAGTCTCGCGTGTATCTCCTTGGAAAAGCTGTGACCGAGGTGTTCGGCAATGCATCCGTATTCCATGTGGGTTCTCCTTTCATCTCCGTGGCGTCAGAGGAACCTTTTGTGAACAAAAGGTTCCCCCGCACCCCCTCTAAAAAACTTGATCCTTTTGGGTGCGTAAATTTTTTTACATCGGTGTCCTTTGCCCGCTTGCGGGAACGCCTTCTCTTATTCCCGGTCGGCACTTTCAAGCCCCAAAAAACTTTTTGTAAAGCTTTTTTAAGGATTCACTGTGCGGGGCTTGGGGCAGCGCCCAAACGTCCCTTATCCGTGGCGGCGGAGGAACATTTTGTGAACAAAAGGTTCCCCCGCACCCCCTCCAAAAAACTTGATCCTGTTGGGTGCGTATAATTTTTTTACATCGATGTCCTTTTCTCGCTTGCGGGAACGCCTTCTCTTATTCCCGATCGGCACTTTCAAGCCCTAAAAACTTTTTTGTAAAGCTTTTTTAAGGATTC
>JAFTJZ010000037.1 GCA_017456145.1 Clostridia bacterium | reverse complement strand
TGAGGACGAGTGTGACGATCCCGATTGCTGCTGCCAACATCACGACGATGACGATGAGCACGAGCATCAACATCAACACCAACATCATCACGATCATGATGAGGACGAGTGTGACGATCCCGATTGCTGCTGCCATCATCACGATGATGACGATGAGCATGAGCATGAGCATCATCACCACCATCATCACGACCACGATGAGGACGAGTGTGACGATCCCGATTGCTGCTGCCATCATCACGACGATGACGATGAGCATGAGCATGAGCATCATCATCACCACCATCATCACGACCACGGACATCACCACCACCATCACGCCGATGATGTGTTTACCAGCTGGGGTGCGGAGAGTGCCAAGAAATTTGCCGAGGCTGACATCCGTGCGGTACTGACGACGCTGGAGGAAAACGCCGATAAGTACGGTATTGTTCTGCGCGCCAAGGGAATTGTGCCCTGCGACGATGGCAGCTGGCTCCACTTTGACTACATCCCCGGTGAGATCGACATCCGCCGCGGCGGTGCGGACATTACGGGTAGGATCTGCGTGATCGGCTCGCGGCTGAACAAGGCGGCTGTCGCTGCTCTGTTCGGTATTTGATAGGCAAAGGAGTAGACCATGGCACAGCAACAAAAGAGAATCCCCGTGTATCTGTTCACCGGCTTTCTGGAGGGGGGGAAGACCCACATCATTCAGGAATCCATGGCAGACAGCCGTTTCAACGCGGGAGAAAAAACATTGATCATCCAGTGCGAGGAGGGCGAGGACGAGCTGGATCCCACCACCTTCGCCTCAAGCAACGTCTGTCTTGAGATCATTGAGGATATCGAGCAGCTGACCGAGGAATATCTGACCTCGCTGCAAAAGAAACACAAAATGAATCGCGTCATCATTGAATATAACGGTATGTGGATGCTTGATGATCTCTACCGCGTAATGCCCGAGAACTGGGGGGTGTTTCAGGAGATGATGTTTGCCGACGCGGCAACATTTCTGACCTATAACGCCAATATGCGCCAGCTGATGGTTGACAAGCTGACGGGCGCGGAGATGGTGGTGCTCAACCGCACACCTGCGGATATTGATAAGGAGACCATCCATAAGGTCATCCGCGCGACCAACCGTCGCTGTAACATCACCTACGATTATCCGGATGGGCACGTGGAATACGACGAGATCGAGGACCCGCTGCCTTACGATATGGAGGCGGACGTGGTCGAGATCGATCCCAAGGATTACGCGGTTTTCTACCGCGATCTGGCGGAGAATATGACGGAATACGACGGCAAAACGCTGCGTTTCCTCGGCATCGTCGGACGCGACCGCTCGCTCAATAAGAGCACCATCGTCATCGGACGGCACGTCATGACCTGCTGTGCGGACGATATTGCCTTTAACGGGCTGGTCTGCATCTTTCCCGAAGAGGTGCCCTTCAAGACCCGTGAGTGGCTTACCGTCACCGCCCGTGTCTCCATCGAGTCCCACAAGCTCTATAGTAAAAAAGGTCCCGTTCTTCATGCCACCGCGTGGGAGAAGGGGCAGTGCCCCGACCCCGAGGTCGCGACGTTTTATTGAGTAGGGAACGGCACAAGGGGCTTTGCCCCTTGACCTCGCCAAAGGGTCTTTTGAAGAAAGACCCTTTGGAACCTTTGGGTTTCGACGAAGTCGAAACATCGTTTCATTTGACGTGTATCAAAGAAATGAACAATAACCAATCAACGCCAGAACGCTTTGTTCGCACAATCTGAATACAGCCTAAAGTGCTATGTTCGCACCACCAAAAGGAGTCTATCGTATGAACAACATCATCATCCACGGCAACGCCATCGTCGGTCAATCCGGTGGCCCCACCGCCGCCATTAACGCCACCCTCGCAGGCGTCATAAGCGGTATGCTTAAGCAAAAGAAAAGCACTCTGTACGGAATGCGAAACGGCATCGACGGCGTGCTCTGTGATCACCTGATCAACCTCTCCGAAACCTTCACCGACGAGAACGGCAGCATCCGAGAGGATGACCTTGCCCTGCTCGCCCACACCCCCGCCGCAGCCCTTGGCTCCTGCCGCCATAAGCTGCCCGCAGCCGATGATCTCGCAGGCGAGCAAACGTACGAAAAAATCATTGAAATCTTCAAAAAATACGATATCCGCACCTTCTTCTATATCGGTGGCAATGACTCCATGGATACCGTTGCCAAGCTGTCATTTTATACCGAAAAGGTCGGCTACCCCATGACGCTGATCGGTGTGCCCAAAACCATCGATAACGACCTGATGGGCACCGACCATACGCCGGGCTTTGGCTCTGCGGCTAAATTCGTCGCCACCGTTACCCGCGAGATCATCTTCGACTGCGCCGTCTATACCGTCCCTGCTGTCACCATCGTGGAGATCATGGGGCGTGATGCGGGCTGGCTGACCGCCGCTGCTGCCATTGGTCGCGTGGTCGATGGTATCGCCCCCGATTACGTCTATCTTCCCGAGCGCGATTTCTCGATGGAAGGCTTTATGGACGACCTGCGCGCGGCATTGGCAAAGCATCCCAACGTTGTCGTTGCCATCTCCGAGGGTATCCATCTCGCCGACGGAACTCCCGTGGGCGCGGCATCGGGCGTCGGTCCGGATGCCTTTGGACATGTACAGCTCGGTGGCGCGGGCAAGGCGCTGGAATATGCCGTCCGTGAGCAGATCGGCTGTAAGGTGCGCTCCATTGAGCTCAATCTTCCCCAGCGCTGCGGCGCACACCTGCTCAGTGCGACCGATATTGAGGAGTCGCTCCGCACGGGCGAGGGCGCTGTCATGGCAGCCGCGCAGGGGGTCAGCGGAGAGATGATGACCATCGACCGTGTATCGAACGCCCCCTATCGCACCGAGATCGGACATAAGCCGGTCGCCGCCATCGCCAATCAGGTGCGCTACGTGGATGCAGCTTACATCAACGAGGCAGGGAACAACATCACCGACGCCGGCTGCCATTACTTAGCCCCCGTCATCGAGGGAAAGATCTCGCTGCCGTATGCGGGCGGCGTGCCTAAGTTTTATCGGTTTGATTAAACACTGAGGAGGATTTTCCATGCAAAAGAACCCCATCCGCGTCGGCGTGATTTATGCGCTGCTGTGTCACATCGTTACCTGGCTGACGCTGGGTATTCCCACCTACGTTGGTGCCTACGTCGATGCCGGCTTGATTCTGTCCCTTACGCTTTTGACGGCGCATATCGTGCTGCTGTTCTGCCTCAACCGTCGCGCACACCGTAGGGCCGACACCTTCAAGCGCGGGTTGCGCTTTTCGGTGGCATTTCTGATCACTGCCGCCGCACTGCTGATCGGTGAGACCGTCTTCGTTGCGACATCTCAACTTGCTTGGCTGGATCCTCACTCAGGAATGTTGCCGGGGCTTGGCTATATCGTATTCTGGGCGGCGTGGCTGGCAGCCTTCGCTGTCGATGTGCTGTTGATCCTTGTGCAGGCATGCCGCGCCCGTATCGAACAAAAACGACTTAAATTTTGAGAGGTATTCCTATGAAAAAGATTGCCGTTATTACCGGTGCGTCTTCGGGTATGGGCAGAGACTTTGCTCGCCAGCTGGACGCACAGCAGAATTTTGACGAGATTTGGCTGATCGCCCGCCGCCGTGAGCGATTGGAGGAGATGGCGACGGAGCTGCGTGCGCCCGTTCGTGCCATTGCGCTGGATTTGACGCGAGAGGAGAGCATCGATGAATACGCCGCGCTGCTCAAGGCGGAAAATCCCCGCATCGCCGTGCTGGTCAACGCTGCGGGTTTTGGGCGTTTTGGCAAGAGCGAGGACTTCCCGCTGGTCGATCATTATCGTATGATCGATCTCAACACCAAGGCGCTGGTCGGCATGACGCTGGCATCACTGCCTTGCCTTGGGGAGGGCAGCCAAATTTATCAACTCGGCTCGATGTCCTCCTTCCAGCCCGTGCCTTATATCAACACCTATGGTGCGACCAAAGCGTTCGTGCTGTCCTTTACCCGTGCGCTGAACGTCGAATGGAAGGCGCGCGGCATCCGTCAGATGGCGGTCTGCCCGCACTGGGTCAAGACCGAGTTCTTTGACCACGCCGTCAAGGATGACACCATCTCCTATTACAACAAGTTCTACACCTCCGAGGAGGTCGTTACCCGCGCACTGCAGGATATGAAACGCGGAAAGGACGTCTCTGTCTGCGGTTTTTCTGCCCGCGCACAGGCTAATATGGTCAAGCTCCTGCCGCATAAGCTGATCATGAAGATCTGGTGTAAGCAGCAGAAGAAGTGATGTGAATATGAGAAGGCGGGGGAGAAACTTTTGAGTTAAAAGATGGAGAGCCGTGTGCCTGCACGGAGTTTATTGCCGACGTAACATTGTTCACAACAAAGAAATTCGGCTGCGGCGACCACGCCCATGTGTTCGGGTCGGTTATACTTGAGGGTGAGAGCAAGTGATTTTATGTGAAAATTTTTTGGATTCTCCGGGTGGAGAAGGTAAAGTCCCGTTTCTTAAAAAATCTTAATAAATAATTTGTGCCCGAGGGCTTGCAATGCCGTATATTTTATGGTATACTACGGATGACTGTCGGATAATATCAATGGAGGTATTACTATGGAAGTATGGGTTCAATTTTTTAAGGATGGCTTTTTCGGTTACGGAGAAAAGGGTGATTTTGCGTATTACTCGCTTGCGCACTGGATCCCGCTGATTTTGTTGGCGGTGTCTGTTTTTCTTGTGTATCGTTTCCGCGGGCGGTTGCGCGCGTGGAAACACGAGGAGACCTTCCGTTTCCTCTTTGCGTTTGCCATGCTGTTGGCGGAAATGTCTTATTTCTGGCGTCTTCTTTACGTTGGCAGCAGCGACCCCGCAGAAACGAATCTTCTGGACAAGCTGCCGCTGCAGGTGTGCGAATGGACGTGCATCATGGCCATTTTCATGATCACAAAGAAGAGCAAGCTTTTGTATCAGATCTGCTTTTACGTCTGCTTGACGATCGGAATTTTTCCGCTGCTTACGCCCTCGGTCATTACCACGACGGGGCCGACCTATTACCGTTATTATCAGTATTGGATGGAACACATTCTGCCGATCGTTGCGGTGTTTTATATGACCTTTGTTCACGCGTTCCGTCCGAGGCTGCGCGGGGTCGTGCCGGCGGCCGGATTTATGGCGATTCTGGTGGTTCTTGCCTTGATCTGCAATTTCAATATTGAGGGAGCCAATTACCTCTATCTTGCCACGGGCACTGCCGACGGCGGCGGCTCGGTGATGGACGTGCTGATCAAAATCGCGCCGAGCGTCTGGGGGCGACTTGCCCTGTTGACGGTCATCGTTATGGCCATGTTCCTTTTGGCGTACGGTGTTGCCGCCACCGTGCGAAAGCTGTCCGAAAAGGGCACCGCGGAAAACGCAGCAGGCAAAACGATATAAACGCAGGGGCGGTGTCATTGCGCAGCCTCTGCGCAAAAAAGGCGGTGCCCGGCCGCAAAGTAAAAACGACGGGGGTGAGAACCAGATGCAAAAATGCATTTGGTTCTCACCCCATTTTTATCTTATCCTTTCTCATTCCGCAAGTGTGGCGCGGAGCTTTTTGCGGATGCGGTAGATGGCGTTATGCACAGCCTTTTCGTCCTTTCCGATGCTTGCGGCAATGGTGGCGGCAGTCTGCCCGGTGATATACAGGCGCCAGATGCGGTTTTCCAAGGGGGAGAGTGTCGTCTCAATGGTGGCGTACAAAGCGTTGAATTTCTCCTGCTCGATCAGCTGCTCGGAAGGGTCGGTGAGATAGTCGTCGGGGGGCTCATCCATCACCTCCAGAGGTAGAATAGGCGCTCGCTTGAGGTGTTTCATTCCCCGCAGCGCACTGTAGAGCCCGTTGTCAATACAGATCTTGGCGTACAGACCGAACTCCACCTCGGATTGCTCCAGATCGTAATGCATCAGTGCGCGATAAAAGGATAAATACGCCTCCTGTCGCAGATCCTCCATGTCCTCCTCGGTCATATTGGCAGAGCGGACGTGCTGCAGGCGGGATTCAAGCAGCGGCGTGTAGCGGGAGAGCAGCGCGGCGAACGCTTCCTGATCGCGCTCTTTTGCGCGCAGAATGAGAGCGTGCAGCTGACCTGACTCCCGACGTGCGTGGGTGCGTTCTGTCGACATAAAGACCTCCCTTGCTTTTTGGTTTCAATCAACGATTCGGTTTACGAGAACAGGCAGTTCACGTTGCCCGAGAGCAGTGCCCACAGTCCCTTATACACCGCCTCGGGACGCTCGCGGAAGTTGCGCTCCATCTGCTGCGCCCGTGCCAGACAGTCACAGTGGATGGTGGTGCTGCAAAGCTGCCGTCCCTGCTCCTGCATACTGCAGCTGAACTCTGCGCTGCCGTCGGGATTGGCGCGTACCGAGCACTCGGTCTTGACCCCCCGCCGCTTGAAATCCAGATAACGCAGCGCGCAGCGCAGGCTCTCATCCAGCACCACGGGGAGCAGATCGGAGTGCAGCTGCTGCGCGACGTGCTTGCCCTGCGGCGAGACGGTGTAGGTCGGTTGCCCGTCCTCCTCGCCTACGGCAACGATCAGGGCGTTGTCCAAAAGCTCGTAAAAGCACTCGGCAAAGTCCAGATACATCACGTAGTCAGTCTCCATGATCATATCGTTGAGCGTGACATAGGTCACGGGAATTTGAATGTTTTGCAAAAGATATAGGATAAATACCTTGGTGTTTCGCTTGCCACCCAGTACACTTGGCATAAAAAATCACTCCTTTTTGCGCTCTTTCTTATATCATACCACATTCTTTGAATTTTTTCAAGAAAATGTTTGCAAATTTTGAAAAAATGTGCTATAATATATGGGAATTACCTTAATTTTGTCTCACCCCCGTGCATCGGGGGCAGAAAGGATCGTTTTATGCTCAAAATTGCTTTGCTTGGTTTCGGTGTTGTCGGCAGCGGCACCGCCGAGGTGATCACGGAAAATCAGGATCGTATCCGCCGCGCCACGGGGGATGGGATCGAGATCAAATATATCCTCGACCTGCGCGAATTTCCTGACAGCCCCTTTGCGGATCGCATCGTTCATGATTACAACATCATCCTCAACGACCCCGAGGTCACATTGGTTGCCGAGATGATGGGGGGCTCACATCCCGCTTACGATTTCACCAAAGCAGCATTGCTGGCGGGCAAGAGCGTCGTTACCTCCAACAAGGAGGTTGTGGCAAAGTTTGGCACCGAGCTTTTGCAGATCGCCGATGCGTTGGGCGTGTATTATCTGTTTGAGGCGAGCGTGGGCGGCGGTATCCCCATTTTGCGTGCCATGGCGCACGATCTGGCATCCGACCGTATCATGTCCGTCAATGGGATCCTCAACGGTACGACCAACTATATCCTCACTCGTATGGTAGAGGACGGCATTTCTTTTGAGGCGGCGCTGTCCGAGGCACAGCAGAAGGGCTATGCCGAGCGCGACCCTTCAGCCGACGTGGACGGACATGACGCGGCGCGTAAGATCGTCATCCTTTGTGCGATGGCGTACGGTGTGCGGTATAATCCGGATGAGATCCCGGTGCAGGGCATCCGCACGGTCAAGGTCGAGCATGTCAAGCTGGCGGCAGAGCTCGGCTGTGCCATTAAGCTGATCGGTCATACTGCCAAGGATGCGCAAGGGAAGACGCAGCTCTGGGTCGCTCCCTGCGCTGTGCCGAATGCCAACCCGCTCTCTCACATCCGTGACGTGTTCAACGGGATTCTGACCGACACCGATATGCTGGGACAGACCATGTTCTACGGTCGCGGCGCAGGAAAGCTGCCCACCGCAGGTGCCGTGGTTTCGGATATGACCGACATTGCTACCCATCCGTATGACAGCGCGATTGCTCAGCACTGGGTGGATGGATCGGTGATTGAGCTGTCCGATCCCGCTTTGGAGATTTCTGATTATATGGTATGCTGCGAGGGCATGGCGACCAAGCTGGCAGAGGCTTTGGGTGCCGCTCATTTCGTCGGTTGCAGTGAATGCGGATACAGCGCTATGATCGTCAAAAATACCACCCGCAAAGCACTGGATGCCGCACTTACGTCGGCTCGGGCGTGTGCGACGATCTACCGTGTTGTCTGTGTGATGTGACAAAGTCAAAATCTGTCGCATAAAATAAAAACAGGAACAGCGTTTCCGCACCCATCCTTCGCTTTGTGCTCGCTGTTCCTGCTTTTTTGAAATCATCCGTCCGCGAGGTTACTTATGGATAAACTTGTCATCAACGGCTCCCGCCCCCTGCACGGGGAAGTGGAGATCAGCGGTATGAAAAATGCCGTGTTGCCGATTTTATATGCCACCATCATAGCAAACGACGTGTGTGTGATCGATAACGTCCCTCCCATCGGAGACATTCGTGCAACACTACGTATTCTTGTCGCCATGGGAGCCAAGGTCACGCAGCTTGGAGAGACCTCCGTGCAGATCGATACCCGCGGCGTACGGCAGGGAACCTCTCCTGACGAGCTGGTGGCAACGCTGCGCGGCTCGACCTATCTTCTCGGCGCAGAGCTTGCCCGTTATTGCCGCGCACACGTGGGTGTGTCGGGCGGGTGCCTGCTCGGCGCACGTCCCATCGATATGCATATGTACGGGTTCCGCAAGCTGGGCGCTCAGGTTCACGACGACGGCAGCTTTGTCAGCGCCGAGGCGCCGAACGGCTTGCATGGAGCCAAAATCGTCTTTGATAAGGTCTCGGTCGGCGCAACCTGTAATATGCTGCTTGCTGCCTGCACTGCCGAGGGGGAGACCGTCATCGATAATGCTGCGCGTGAGCCGCACGTCGTCGATCTTGCGGGCTTTCTCAACACCTGCGGTGCCCAGATCAAGGGTGCAGGTACCTCCACCATCAAGATCAAGGGCGTTCCCTTGCTGCATGGTTGCCATTATGAGGTCATTCCCGATATGATCGAGGCGGGTACATATATGGCGGCTGCCGCGGCTACGGGCGGGGAAGTCACTTTGCGCGGGGTCATCCCCAAACATATGGAGACCGTCACCGAGAAATTGCGGGAAATGGGAATTACCGTCGTGGAGCATAACGATACGGACAGCATTACGGTCATCGGAAAGCCCACCTTCCGCAGCGCACGGATCGAGACGCAGGCTTACCCGGGATTTCCGACCGATATGCACCCCCAGTTTGCGGCATTGTTCTCAATTGCACAGGGCGCCAGTGCCATCACCGAGCACGTCTGGCCCAATCGTTTCCGCTATACCGAGGAGCTCAAGAAAATGGGGGCTGCCATTACGGTAGAAAACAACTGTGCCTTCTTTGTTAACGTCATGAAACTGCGAGGCGCGCGGGTGATCGCCACCGACCTGCGGGCGGGCGCCGCTCTGGTTATCGCGGCACTTGCCGCCGAAGGACAGACCGAGATCGTCAGCGTCGATAATATCCGACGGGGATACGTCGATATTGTCGGCAAGCTGCGCTCACTCGGCGCAGATATCGCACTGGTGGAGGAATGATCCCGCCCTGCCAAAGAGAATTCATATCTGCGGCCCAATATCCGCGCCTTCCTTCCATCGAATCCCTCACGGGCGGCGCAACGCCGTCTCTGTTGCTACAGAAGGGGGCTTGCAGCCCTTGCCTTTATGCGAATGTCCGATGGTAGATGGCAGGAGATCTATAAGAACCAAACTGCAAAAAACAGATTTCTTCCGTCAGCTCCTCTTTGCTTTTCGTCGTAGTTTTCCACGACGAAAAGCAAAGTTTCAGAAATGCAGCCGCCGCGTGCGATTTGACCAAACGATGCGAGATCGTTTGGCGAAGGCGCGAAGCAAGGGCGGGGTCTTGGGGTGGGATCGTTCTTTACCGAGGAGAAGAACGAATAACAATGAAGGATCGTTAGAAAGATATGTTCGCACAATCTGAAATGCCGATCACATGGGTATGCCGATTTTCCAAACATCGGCACCCTTTTTTCTTTTTACAGGCATATTTTTTCTCTTGCCTCCATACAATGGCGGTGAAAGCAAAAACCATGTACTGTAAGGAGGAAAAAATCATGGCAATGATATCCGGTATGAAGGATCGCGCAGGCGCACTCTACGCCACCGACTGTGACACCTGCGAGAACGTCACACAGCAAATGGAGAAAAAAAGCAACCCCGTGCTCGCCTTTATCAATCGCGTGGGGAAACGTAATTGGATCATTGTGGGCGCGGTGGCGCTCATCGGTCTCGCCGTAGCACTCAATTGGCACTTTTTCGCCTCCGAGAGCGACGATGATTCCTACGCGTCCTACGATCAATCCGCAGGAATGATCGGTCAGGGCGGTGCCGCAGACGTTGATAACCAAAACAGCGCAGCCGAGGATTACTTCACCACTGCCGAGCTCAATCGTCGCCAGGCAAGAGATGAGTCGCTGGAGGTGCTGCAGAATGTTATCGACAGCGAGCTGGCCGATGAGGCGGTCAAGGCGCAAGCCATGGAGGAGATGGCTGCCATTGCTGCCGAGATCGATTCCGAGGCGAATATCGAGGCGCTGCTCATTTCCAAGGGATTTGACGATTGCATCGCCATTCTCAACGGAGAGAGCATCAACGTGGTCGTCAAGAGCGAGGGCGAGCTGCAGCCTGCCCAGATCGCCCAGATCAACACCGTCGTATATGAGCAGACGGGGCTTGAGCCGATCAACATCATCATCAACCATCGGCAGTAATATGCCGAAGACCTTGCCGCGCACGGGCTCTCTTAGGGGAGAGTACCGTGCGCTCTCTATGTTCGCCATTCTTTGTGGTATATGTGTGCCGCATCGCTGCTTTTTTGCATATGATATCGTGAAAGCCACAACGGATAGGAGGATTGTTATGGAATCATGGGTATCACCCCCAAAGCAAGGGGAGAGGCGGGCGTTTTTCGCGGCGTCCAACAGCGAGCGCGGATTCATCTCGTATTATGAGACGCTCTTTCGCAATCAAGCACAGCTGCTCTATATTATCAAGGGCGGTCCGGGAACGGGTAAAAGTCGCCTGATGTGGGATATGGTGGCGGCGGGCGAGTCGGCAGGCTTTGCCGCGGAGCTTTATTTTTGCTCCTCCGATCCCACGTCGCTTGACGCGGTCATTCTCACTCACGCCGATGGGCGCAGCGTCATTTTTCTGGATGGCACCGCGCCGCACACCATGGAGGCGTGCGCACCGGGCGTCAATGAGCAGCTGATCGATCTCGGCGCCTTCTGGTCGCGAGATGCATTGCTTGCACATCATGATCGGATCGCGGCATTGATGGAGGAAAAAAGCGCCCGGTACACGACGGCATATCGTTATCTTGGCGCGGCGGGACTGTGCGAGAAGAATATCGCCGATGCCATCGCGCCTGCGCTCGATCGGGCTGCACTTGCACGCTTGGCACGGCGGCTGGTCGCGGGGGCAATGGAAAAAACGGCAGCAGCTGCTACGCTGCCGCCTAAATGTGTGTGTACCAACGGTCTGGGGATGAAGGGTTGGGCACATTTACCGACCTTTGAAACACTGGCAAAGCGCACCTGTCGTCTGGAGAGCTGCCATGGCGTGGAATATGCGGTTCTGGCGGCGCTGCTTGCCGAGGGGCGCGCCAAGGGGGCAAGAATGACCGTCTCCTGTCATCCTGTTTACCCTGCGTACATCGACGGCATCTATTTTGAGGACAGCCGCGTCGCATTTCTGGTGGATGCCCCGCAGGATGGCACGGATGCGACGGAGCCCGAGGCTGCGGAGCAGTATCGCCGTCTGGTGAAATTGCGGCGATTGATCAAGCCTGCACTGATCCGCGGTGGGCGCAGTGCTCTTCGTGCTGCCAAGCGGCAGCGGGATGCACTGGTGAGCGCCGCCGAGCAGGCGCTGCTCCATGCCGCTACGCCTCATTTTGCACTGGAAGAAATTTATAGCGGCGCCATGGATTTTGACGCCAAGGAAACAAGGAGCCGTGCACTCGCACACGAGGTGTTCGGGTGATGCGGAGAGAAGTATGTCCGCAGGAGCATAACTCATTCACCTCTTGACAAATCCTCCGAAAGAGGGTATAATGTATAAAGCACATGATAACTTTCATGATACCCCCGAAACGGAAAGGATGTTACGCGGATGAAATCCCCAATACCCATGATGGCAAGGCGCACCGTGTGCGCTTGCCTGACAATGATGACCCTGATGCTCTGTGTTCTGCTGATCGGCTGCGGCAGCGGCGAATCGGCGTACGATATTGCCGTGCGCCACGGCTTTGTCGGTACGGAGGAGGAATGGCTGCTCAGCCTTCGTGCGGACGGCGGGCAGGACAGTGAAGGAACGGAGCCGAACGAAACGGAGCCTGTGCGCAGCATTGTCAGCGTACAGATCGACAGCCGTGGCCACCTTCTGATCACGTTTTCCGACGGCAGCTCCACCGATGCAGGGCAGATCAAGGAAATCGCCGAGGGGGAGGACAGCGTTGCATATCCCGATGAGGCAGGGTATACCTCGGTGCTGCAGACGGTTTATGCGACCAGCCCCGTCAATATCCGCACCAAGCCGAGCAGCGAGGAGGGCTCTTCCGTTGTGGGGCAGCTGCGGCAGGGAGAGAAGATCACCCGCATTGGTATCAACGAGCAGGCAGGCTGGAGCCGCGTGGTCTGGGGCGGCAACGTGCGGTATGTGTCAAGCCGTTATCTGGAGCTGACGGTGTCAGATACCGTGATGGACATTGGCGAGACGGCTCCCGTTGTCCTTTTGCCCGACAGCGTGACGGTCACGGTGGGGGAGGCGTATTCTTTGCATACCGATGCGTTTGTATCGGGGCTGACGGAAAATATGTACGTTTCCTACGATTATCACGGGAGTGAGACGGCGCAGGTCATGAGCCGTGCCGACAGCTACACCTTGACCGAGATGACCGCGGGCAATTATACGCTGGATGTGACCATTACGACCTATCTTGACGGTGCTTTGGTCACGATATATCGCAAGACGGTTACGATCCTTGCCGTCGATGCGCAAGAGGAGATGCGTCTGACGGGACTTTTGCTGGGAGACAGCCGTATATCTGACGGCACGATCATCTCCGCACTGCAGATCGCGCTTGGCTCGCGCCTGACGCTGGTCGGAACCAAAACGGCAGCCACCTGTCCCAGCGAAGGGCGCAGCGGCTGGAGCACTGCCAATTATCTCAACTACGAAAAGGTGGGGCAGAACGAAAATCCCTTCTACAATCCCGAGCTGCAGACCGACGCACAAACAGGATTGAATTACCACTTTGATTTCTCCCACTATATGAAACAGACCGGCGCGGCCGTCCCCGATTTCGTGGTCATCTGTATTGGTGCCAATGACGGTTACACTGCAGCATCGGTGGATAATATCCGCATTATGGCGGAGTCGATCCTCGCTTACGGAAAATCGGTAGACAAGGAGATCTCCGTGCTGATCATGACGGAATATCTATGTCCGTCTGTAGGATATGCTGTGGCGCAGGACGTCAACGTCGCCGCCAAGAGATACGCGCAGTCCAATCATTTCTCCTACATGACCGCTGCGCTGGGCGAACGGGAGGAGGACGGGATCTATCTTTTATCCAACCATCTTGTGCTTGACGGACTTTCCCACCGCGTGGCGGATCGCGTGGATGGGGAGATCGTTATTACCGATCTTGCTCATTTGAGCTATGACGGTTACATCAAGCAAAGCGAGGTCATTCTTTCTTATCTTTATCGCATATTTGGAGAGTGAGAGCTGACAAAAAGCACCGCGGAGCGACAATGCTTTGCGGTGCTTTTTCTTTGATTTCAATCCCCCTGTGCGGCATCTGTGTCGGCGGGGAGATCTGCCGGGACGTATTTGACGACGATGCTGCCCAGATTATTCTCTCCGCGCAAGACCAGACGCTTTTCGACGTTGAGATGCGGGGCGGGCTTGAAGTGGACGGAGCCGAGGCTGTTTTCCACATTCGGGATGACCTGCCAGTCCTCGGGGACGTGCAGCACGACCGAGCCGAGATTGTTCTCAATAGAGAGCGAGCTCTCGCCAAGATATCCTTGGGTGTTGCTGAAAAAGACGAGGGTGCAGCCGAGGTTGTTCTCGATATTGCTGTGGAAAGGTGTCGTGCAATCGAAATACCGGGTGGAGGTGCCTGCCCCCTTCGCATGGAGCCGAGCTGTGACCTTGTCGGTGATTCTATCGCTGCGAAGGGTGGAGAAGGAGCTGATCAGGATCTGCGTGCCGATGGAGAGCAGCAGTGCGATGAGCAAGAGCAGAACGGGCTTGACCAGCTCGTCGTGCGGCGAGCCGAGATGGAAGAGAATCAGCTCGTCAAAGATCATGGTCAGCCCCGCCAAAGGGAAGTAGATCAAAAACGCATTGGCCTTGAGAAAACCGAGAACGGTAAGCCAGAGCAGGATGCCGCCCAGCAGCAGCTGCCAGATGGAAAGCCCGCGGGGGAGCCATGCGTCGGTCAGCCCGATGGCATCCAGCAGCAAAAGGAGTGCCAGCGCGATCAGGAGCAGAGCCCAGAACAGCGTACTCGCGGGAACTTTACGGTGATGGTTTGAATTTTTCATAGCTTGATATCCTTTCATAATCGGCTTTTTACTGGTTGGGAAAATGTATACGGTGAATCTTTTCCTTGACGACCTTGAAGTAGGCGCGGGAGATGTAGACCTTCTTTTCGGTTCCTCCGAACATGACCTCGCCGCTGCCCGTGATGCTGTGGGTGAGCGCGGTGACGGCGGCCGTGTTGAGAATACACGATTTTGAGACCCGCATGAAGTGGGAGGGGAGGGTGCTTTCCAGCTCAAACAGGCGAGAGGCGGTATAATAAATGTTTTTGGCGGTATGCGCCGTCACGCGCCCCTGCCCGTCGGTCTCAAAGAACAGAATGCTGCGCTGTGGGATGTAGTATTCGGTATCCCCAAGTGTGAGCAGCAGCGGGGGGCTGTACTCGTTTTGCATTGCGTTCTCGAGCAGACGCTCCAGACGCGCGGATTCCTCCGTGCGCCGTTGGCAGCGCAAGGTGATCTCGATTTCCTCGGGAAACGCGGGGTCGATCTCAATATGAAGTTTCATGGTGATCTTCCTTTACGTTGCATTGATGGCATGGATCGCAGCCGTTTTGCGATGGCTGTGCATGGCTTGCTCTCGCTTATCACTGCGCATATTATAACACACGGGGCGATATTTGTAAAGAGACTTGTGGTAAGTGGTGGATTTTTTGGGGTAAGTGGTGAAAGAAGATGCGCAGGAGGATTTTACTGCGAAATAACGGCATACCTCCACAGCGCAGAGTGTTTTGTTCGCTTTGTCTCTTTCAACGCGCGTCGCGCATATCAGCTCAAGGCAGTGCTCTTTTGGGAGCAGGCAACGGGAATCTGACCCCCTGCGTGCGCGGCAACGAGGCAGTAACCGCCTGTGCTGCGTAGCGCACGCAAACCAAATTGCCTGAGCGGCAATTTGAGGGGCTCGATTCGGTATGTTTATTCGAAAAAGGAAAGGGATGGCTTATGCCATCCCTTTCCTTTTTGGAGCAGGCAACGGGAATCGAACCCGCAACCTCAGCTTGGGAAGCTGATGTTTTACCACTGAACTATGCCTGCACGATGGATATATTATACCTCTTTTTTTATGGTTTGTCAAGAGGTTTTTTGATTTTTTTGTCCGACACGGAATGACACGCAGCGCAACAGCCCACCGACCTGCAAATCAAAGCGCCTCCCCTCTTCTTGCGGTGTCGTAAAGCCACTGAATGATCCCCACTTGATCATGCTTTTTTAGATTCACAAGGTGCTTTTTTGAAAAAGCACCTTGTGCGGGGATGGGGCAAGGTCCCATCTCTTATTTCTCTACCAGATAGATGTGGTCGATGTGATAATCATAAACGGCGGAGCCGTTGGCGGAGCCGACAAAGCGGAAATTGCACAGCTGTACGCTCTCTCCCATATTTTTGCCCAGCTGGACGTTGAAGACCGAAAGCGGGATGCGGATCTCGCACCACGTATCATTCTCACCCGTAAAGCCGTACTTTTTCAGGGCATCCATGGTAAAGGTTGCGGAAAATTCGTGGGAATCCTGTACCTGATTGAGCTCGATAAAGACCGAGGCGAGGGCTTTGACGTCCGCCACCTTGAAGTGGAAGACCAGCTCGTCCTTGTCGTGATCCATGGGAATATCGAGGTTGGCGATGATGGTGCGGAAATCGTTGACCGTCGCATCGCCTTGGCTGCGCAGAGAGGACTCACCCTGCACTTTGTCCTCCATATCGTAGGAGGCACCGTACCACTCCTGCAGAATGGCACCGTCCAGAGCGTTGTACTCGGCATCGCTGATCAGACGGGGATTGTTCTCCCCCGTGATCTCGGCGGGCTTGTAGTCGGTATCGTAGGTCACGCCGCGCATATCGTCGATCAGAATGGTCACGTCATCGTAGGTGGCAAGGCCAAACCAGAAACCGACCACGTTCTCATAATCAAATGTGGAATCAGCACCGTTGTGAATGTTGAAGGACAGCTCGATCTCGTGCCAGCCCGCATTGGTGATGGTGTGGTTCCATGCATGGGTGCGTCCGTTTTTGTCAATGACGCGGAAATAGAAGGTCGCCTGGTTGCCTTGGTTTCCGTAGCCTGCGTCATGGTCGCAGACGACGTTATAGGCGTTGCTGACGTACAGCCAGAATTTGAGCGTGGTGGCGTTTTTGTCCGATGCGTCAAAGGAGAAGACGCGGGAGGAGTAGTTGACCAGTTTGGTGACGTTTTTGATCTCGCCCTTGAGATCCCAACGCAGCGCGCCAAAGCCGTCGATGGAATGATCGTTGTCATAAAAGCCGCCGCGTTCGATGCCGTACCCTGTTTCCCCCTCGTCAAAGCACAACAAGGGCTCCTCATAATAATCCTCGATATAATCGCTGTAGGAATGCTTGAGCGTGACTGTTTTATCATGATTCAGCGTCTGATACTCCATCACGGTCATGGTGACATCCAGCGTTTTGGGAATCTCCAGTACGGTCGTCGGTGCGGAAAGGTAGGTGGCGATGAAATGCTCGACCGCCATGGTCGTCGCCTCGTCGCTGCTGCCGGCGATGACGATGTTGTCATCCACGGCACAGATACGGAAGGCGTTGCTGCCGAGCGCATCAACGATCCCTTGCGCTGCGGGGCGATTGTTTTGACCGCCGATGATGATCTCCTTGATGCTCTCATCGTACTCCTCCCAGTCGGTGGCGGGTTGGGGTCTGACGCCCGTGGCGGTCTCAATGGCCTTGATCAGGTTCATCATGGCGTCGCGGATGGCGGTGTCTTCCAGATCGCCGCGCACGACACGATACCGCGCCTCACCGTTGACGACGATGCCCAGCCCGTTGACGACCGGCTCGGTCGATGCATCGGGGTCGGTTGACGACGGGCCTTGTTCTTCTCCCGTGGAGGGATGATCGGCGTCCTCGGACTTACATCCGATGGCAGTGAGCAATATACTGACGCAGAGCAACAGTGCAAGAAGTGAAAACAGTTTTTTCATTATGTTGGTTCATCCTTTTCATTCACGATTTTCAAGATTTTCGCGCTTGGTCACATAGACCAGATCAATATGGCTTTCGTAAGTAGCGTCCCCGCGGGCGCTGATGCAATAACGGAAATTCTGCAGCAGAATGCTGTCGCCGTTGCCAAACTCCTCTTGACGCAGATTGCGTTTCATATCCGAGAGCGGAATGCGCAGCTCGCTCCACGTATCGTTGCGACTCAGCCCGTAGTGGGCAAATTTCTCGGCAGGGATGCTGATCTCGTATTCATGTACATCCTGCACCTGATTGAGCTCAATAAAGATGCTGCTGACGGTGTTAAGGTCACGGATCTTGGCGTGAACGACCAAAACATCCTCTGCTTGGGTGATGGGGATGGAAAGGTTGGCAACAATGGTACGGAAATCATTGACCGTCGCATCTCCGATGCAGCGCAAGGAAGATTTCCCTTGCATTTTGTCGTTGGTGTCATAAGCAGCGCCGTACCATTCCTGTACGATGGCACCGTCCAGCGCATCGTACTCGCTTGCGGTGATCAGTCTGCCGCCGTTGGGCGCTGCGGCGGGGAGATGGTCGGTGCTGTACTCCACCACACGCAGATCATCCAGCTCGACCACGGTGCCCGCGTGCCCCGCGAACATCATGTAAAAGCCGGTGATGTTGTGCATATCGAACCCTGGGGTGTAGCCGTTGTGAATGTTGAAGGACAGCTCGATCTCATGCCAGCCGTCGCCCGTGAGCGTGTGATTCCAGCAATACTGCCCGCCGTTCTGATCCAGCACACGGAAGAAGAAGGTTGCCTGTCCCGCCTGTGCGCCGTAGATAGAATCGTGGTCACAGACGATGCCGTCGGTGGTATCAACGAACAGCCATAATTTTAAGGTCGTCCTGTGCCGATCGGTGACGTCCAGATGGAACTGCTTGCCGTCTGCCCAGCACATTTTTTTCAGACCGTTCGTCTCCTCGGGGAGCACCCAGCGCAAAGCACCCGTGCCCTCCCGCATGGTGTCGTTATCGATCTCTGCCTCGGGGACGGTGCAAAGCCCCGGGAGATCAAGGCGGTCAAAGCTGATCAGCTGCCGCTGGGTAAAGTCGGAAACATAATCGCTGTACATCTTCTTGAACGGTGAGCCGACGGCAGGGGTGGCGAGAAGGGTCTGAACACGTTCGGAAAGTTGCATATCGGATCTCCTTTGGGTGTGTAACATTTTCGGAGTGTGCAAGAATCCTTTTTCAAAAAAGGCGCTTGCGTCCGCTGCGCGCCGCGTGACAGGCGCGCGATCATATGAATATATTATAATGGATAAATCTCCCCTTGTCAATAGAATTGCTCCAAAACTATTGACAAAAAGTTCAAAAGGTGCTATACTTTGCAACGATTGTTTTGGCGCTGCGACGCGCTTGTTATCATCGGAAAGGATATGGATATGAAGATTCGCAACCGATTGACCCATCGGCAGACACTTCTTGCCTGTTATGTCGGGTATCTGACGCAGGCATTGGTCATCAATTACCCTCCGCTGCTGTTTTTGACCTTCCAGCGGGAATACGGACTATCGCTTAGCATGGTCAGTGCGCTGATCGCTCTCACGTTTGCGACGCAGCTGTCCATGGATGCGCTGGCATCCATATATATGAAATCCTGCAGTTATCGACACGCTGCCATTGCCGCCCACGTGCTTGCCGCGGTAGGGATGCTCGGAATGGCGGTATTGCCCACACTGTTGCCCTCCCCGTTTGTCGGCTTGTGTATTGCAACGGTGATCGCCGGCATGGGCGGTGGGCTGATCGAGGTGATCATCAGCCCCATGGTGGAGGCGTGTCCCGTGGAGGATAAAAGCGGTAGCATGAGTCTGCTCCATTCCTTTTATTGCTGGGGGCAGCTGGGTACGACGCTGATCTCCACGGTGTTTTTCGTGGTATTCGGTATGGAGCATTGGCGGCTGCTCGCAGCGCTGTGGGCGATATTGCCCGCGGTCGGTGCCCTTGCCTTTTGTGTGGTTCCTGTCTACCGTCTGGAGGCGGATGAGGCAGTGGACGGCGTGACCGAAACGACGTGTTACCCCGATGAGATCAAAAGAGCTAAGCGAGCGCGGCGGATGACGTTTCTTTTGTTCTTTGTTCTGATGATCTGCGCAGGGGCGGCCGAGCAAGCCATGAGCCAGTGGGCCTCCAACTTTGCTGAGGCGGCTTTGGGTGTGGACAAAACGCTGGGGGACGTTCTGGGTCCCTCTGCCTTTGCGTTGATGATGGCAATTGCCCGCACTTATTACGGGCTGCACAGCGAGCGGATCGATCTTGCCCGCTTGACCACCCTGTCCTGCGGTCTTTGTATCCTCTCCTATCTGATCGCGGCGCTCGCGCCATGGCCTCTTCTCGCGCTTGTCGGGTGTGGGCTGTGCGGGCTGTCGGTGGGGATCCTGTGGCCGGGGACCTACAGCCGTGCCTCGGTGCAGATGCGGGGCTGCGGCGTTTCCACCTTCGCCCTGCTGGCGTTGGGGGGAGATATCGGTTGCCTTGCGGGGCCGTCGGTCGCGGGTCAGATCGCCCAGTGGTGCGGTGGTGAATTGCGGTATGCTTTTTTGTTCGCGCTGATCTTTCCCGTGGCGGGTGTGGTGGTTTCTGTGGCGCTCTCGCGGCGTGCTGCCCAAGGCGAGGGAAAAAGGAAGAAAACGAGCCGCTGACGTTCGGCTAATATGCCCCCTGTCAAATAGCCGGGGCATATTATGTTGCGCAGCCGCATTTTTTTGGGGCGTTTTTTGTCGCAAATTGCAATAGCAGGTTGCGTATAAAAAATTTTTGAAAAAATTTTGAAAAAGGTATTGACATTTGAAAAAAATATGGTATAATTAAAGTGTACCAAAAAGGTATACATTCCGAGGCTCCTGTCCGACAAAAGGGGAGGGAACTTCCCGATACGAAAGGAGGACATCATGCTACGGTTGACGCAAGAGGCAGATAACGCACTGCGGATCATGTTTCTGCTTGCCAAAAGCAAAGAGCGCATGGATGCGCCGACGCTGGCCGGTATGGCGGGAATTGCACCGCAATTTGCTTTGAAGATTTTGCGAAAGCTGAAGGAGGGACAACTGTTATGCGCCGTAAAAGGGGCGCACGGCGGTTACTTTCCTGCCATGCCGCCCGAGCAGATCTCGGTGCTGCGGATCGTTGAGCTGATCGACGGTCCTCTGTACCTCAATCGATGCTTGGAAAAAGGATTTGTCTGCTCCCGCATGGGAGAGAAGACCGGGCGCTGTGTGGTCAATCGCTTTTTCGCCGAGGTCAATCGCTCTGTCGCCGCGCAGCTCTCCGCGGTCACGCTTGCCGATCTTCTGGCAAGGGACGCGATGATGTCCGATCCCGTACCCTATGAGGGTGAGATGCCTCCATGTAATTAAAAAATTATAAAAAACAAAATCAAATGCACATGATGCATAGCGCGTGACGCGAAAGGAGAAATGATTATGAAAAAGTTCAGATGCAAGGTTTGCGGTTATGTTCACGAGGGTGATGCAGCGCCCGAGAAATGTCCTCAGTGCAAGCAGCCCGCCGAAAAGTTTGAGGAAATCAAGGATGATAAGCTGGATTGGGCTGCCGAGCATGTTGTCGGTATTGCCAAGGATGCGCCCGCCGAGATCATCGAGGGTCTGCGCGCCAACTTTGAGGGCGAGTGCTCCGAGGTCGGTATGTACCTCGCTATGGCTCGCGTCGCCGCAAGAGAGGGTTATCCCGAGATCGCTCTCTACTGGGAGAAGGCCGCCTACGAGGAGGCAGAGCACGCTGCAAAGTTTGCAGAGCTGCTCGGTGAGGTGCTCAGCGCCTCCACCAAGGAGAACCTGACCGCCCGCGTTGCTGCCGAGAACGGCGCGACCGCAGGTAAGTTTGAGCTGGCTAAGCTGGCAAAGCAGCTGAACCTTGACGCAATTCATGACACCGTTCATGAGATGGCACGTGACGAGGCTCGCCACGGTAAGGCGTTCCAGGGGCTGCTGGAGAGATATTTCGGCTGATTTATACCGAATACATCATACTCGCATCGCACATACTATATCATCCGATGCCGATTGACATCACTGTGTCCCAAGCCCGTCGACCCTCCGTTCTCCTCCATTGCGGATGAGACGACGGGCTCGGGTGACTCCCCTGTTCGGCTGTCAATGCAACCAAACAAAGGAGGTATGACCATGTTCAACCCGATTCACATCAAAAACAGATTTACCACCAAAACGTGGACGCTGCTCATCGCCGTTTTGCTTGTCGCGTTGATGGTGCTGACCGCCGTTGCCTGCGATATTGATGAGATTCCGCCCAAGGATGCCATCTCTGCCGATGCGGCCAAGCAGATCGCACTGGAGCACGCGGGGCTGACCGCTGCCGACGTTGTTATGGATCGTGCAGATTACGATCTGGATGACGGCGTACCCGAATATGAGATCGAATTTCGCCAAGGACGCGTGGAGTATGATTATGTCATTCACGCACTGACGGGAGAGGTGCTTTTTTACGAGAGTGAAGGGAGCAATGGCGCGATGACGCGCCCTGCGCAGGATCCCGCTGCCACCCCGATATCTGCAGAGCCTGCCTCTGATTCGGTGCAGGAGATCAGCACTCCTACTGCAGCTGCACCCTCCGCGGACCTGCAACAGCGCATCACTGCCGCTCAGGCAGAGCAGATCGCACAGAAGGACGCAGGATTGGCCGCCACCGAGGTGACTCTGCAGCGCACCGAGTTTGATTATGACGACGGAGCGCCTGCGTATGAGATCGAATTTTATCAGCAGCGCAGTGACACGGAGCGCGTTGAGTACGACTACACCATCCACGCCGTCACGGGAGCCATTCTCGCGCGCGAAGTGGATGTGGACAGGATCCCTGACGCATCCGCGCCGAGCACACCCGCGCCTGTACCCGATGCACCTGATGCAGCCGCGCAGGATCGTATTTCCTCGACTGACGCAGAGCAGATCGCACGAAGTCATGCAGGGGTTACGGCTGCCGATGTGATCATGCAGCGTACCGAGCTCGATTATGACGACGGGCTGTTGGTGTATGAAGTTGAATTTCGCCAAGGATACACGGAGTATGACTACACCATCCATGCTCGCACGGGTGAGATCCTTTCCTACCATAAGGAGCAAGATCGCGATTGACACCGCGTGTGATGCCGAGCCGTCTTGTCGGATTTTCCGATAAGACGGCTGTTTTTTGTCTTGACAAAGATGAAAAAATATGGTATACTGATATCGCAAGGCGGGGACGGCACCCATCAGAAAAAACAGAGCTTGCCACGATCATGACAAAAGGGGGAGATACCCATCGAAAAAAACGTATTTGTCACCGATGAACAAGGAAATGTATATAAGCCGACCTGGCCCAAGCGGGCAGTAGGTCTTGTCAAATCCGGCAGGGCACACTGGGTCGAAGGAAAAGAGAATACCATATGCCTGGTGTGTCCGCCAAACATAAATTTGGAGGAACATCAAATGAACAACAATATCGATACCGTCAATTTGGCCGGGAACGCCGCAGAAGATGCTGTGGCGATTGAGCACGCCGCCCCGACCAAGGAAATTCACGCTGCCGCGACCGATATGCCCACGCCGCGCGAGATCTTTGCACAGATGGTCGCGCTGCAAAGAGCGATGACCGAAAATTCCTTTAACTCCATGCACCGCCTGTCCGAGGCGCTCAGTGCAATCTTTGGGGACGGGAGTGTGGAATATGATGATTCGGACGGAGTGTCCGATATGGTCAATGAAGTGACAAACGTCTTCCTCAAGCGCGAGGACAATCTGCATTTTTTACTCAATATGTACCAGCAGATGTACCGCGACGCAAGTGGAAAGCAGGCGTAAGGTGCGAATGACAAAATAATACCAAAGCCGACCGTCCGTGTGAGCAGATCTCGCCCGAACGGTCGGTGACTTTTCGTATAATATCGGGAAAGAAAAGAGAATATAATGACATAAGGGGCAAGGACTTTGGCAGGCGCGGATAACGCACCGCCCGCCCGGAAGGAGAACACCATGAAACTAAACCGAAAACACACAAAAAAATGGCTGCTGGACGCGGCATCGATCGTGGCGGGCAATCTGCTGCTGGCATTTCTTGTTGCGGCATTTGTCATGCCGCACGATATTATTATGGGTGGTGCGACGGGTATCGGCATCGTGCTCGATCCGCTTTTGCCGCTGGATACGGCTGCCATCGTGCTGATCTTTAATCTTTTTACGCTGCTGCTGGGTGGATTGACGCTGGGTAAAAAATTCCTATTTGCCACGGTGGCAAGCTCGGTGCTGTACCCGGCGTTTCTCGCCGTCATGCAAAGGATCCCCGGGATCGACCGCATGACCGATAACGTCCTGCTTGCTACACTGTGCGGCGGCGGGCTGTTGGGTGTCGCTCTTGGTCTGGTCATGCGGATCGGCGCCTCCACGGGCGGTACCGACGCACTCAATCTCATTATGCACAAATATCTGCACTGGTCCGTTTCGCTGTGCGTCTGGATCGTTGATGCCATCATCATCGGTGCGCAGGCGCTCTTTGCCGCACCCGAGTCAATTTTATACGGAATTGTGATGCTGGTCATTGAATCGTTGGTGCTGGATCAGGTTATGGTGCTGGGCAGCTCACAAATCCAGATCTTTGTCGTCACCCCTCACCACGAGGTCATTCGTTGCCGGCTGCTGACCGAGCTGGAGGCAGGCGTGACCATGCTGCTCGCCCAGACGGGGCACAGCCGCCGCGAGCAGCCGGGGGTGCTGTGTGTCATTCCCAAGAGAAAGCTGCACGCAGCAAGCCGTATCATTCAGGATGTGGACGAGAATGCATTCATCACCATCACCCAGATCAAGGAGGTGCACGGCAGGGGATTTACCCGAGAGAGAGTGACGCTGGACACGCCCCAATCATGTGATACCTGAAAACGACCAAAAAACCGTTTTACTTGGCTTGAAAATCGTATGGATTACCACTTGAAAACCAAAAGGAAGTGTGGTATAATATTAACATGAAATAAAATGTTCAAGTTATCAAGTTATATGGAAATTACGGGGCGTCGATTTACGCTCTTGCAGATAGATCAATTGCAGATTCGGAGGGTAGGTTTTTGAAACAATTCGGGGGAGCGCTTAAGGAGGCGATACAGTCCGTGTTGCCGATCTTCGCCATTGTACTGATGCTCAGTGTGTCGGTGGCGTCGATGGAGACGGGCATTTTGGTGTTGTTTTTATTCGGAACGCTATTGTTGATTCTCGGTATGGGGCTTTTTACCATCGGCTCGGGCATTTCGATGCAGCCGCTGGGTGAGGGCATCGGTGTGCAGCTGGGCAGGGCGAAAAAGATCATTCTGCCGCTCATTGTTTGCTTTGTGCTGGGTGTGCTGATCACCATTGCCGAGCCCGATCTGACGGTTCTTGCCGAGCAAGTGCCTTCTATCCCCAATATGGTGCTGATCCTGTCGGTGGCACTGGGCGTGGGACTTTTTCTGGTGATCTCCATGATCCGCACACGGAAGGGGATTCCGCTCTCCCGCCTGCTGCTGATCTTTTATGCTGTGGTCATTGTGCTTGCCTTCTTTGCGCCGAATGACTTTATTCCCGCTGCCTTTGACTCGGGCGGTGTGACCACGGGACCGATCACCGTGCCTTTTATCATGGCACTCGGTGCCGGCATGGCCGCGATGAGCAAGTCCAAAAATGCGCAAGAAAACAGCTTTGGTCTGGTTGCGCTTTGCAGCATCGGTCCGATCCTCTCGGTGCTGATCCTGAGCATTTGCTTTCAGCCGGAGCCTCAGACCTCTGAGTCCACCATCCTGATCGCACAAACGACAAAGGATGCGTTTATGGCATTCGTTGAGGCAATCCCGCATTACGCCAAGGAGGTGCTGATTGCACTTTTGCCGATTTTGGGTGTCCTTCTGGTCTTCCAGCTGCTGACACGCAGATTCCACCGCCACCAGATGCTCAAGATCTGTGTCGGCTTTGTCTATACATACCTTGGCCTTGTTCTGTTTTTGACGGGTGCAAACATCGGCTTTATGCCCGCGGGTCGCTTGATCGGCGCGCAGATCGCGGGCAGCGATTATAAATATGCGCTCATTCCGATCGGTATGTTGATGGGTTACTTCGTCGTCAGCGCCGAGCCTGCGGTCCATTCTCTCAAAAAGCAGGTCGAGGAGGTTACCAACGGTGCGATCTCGCAGCGCGCCATCGGTCTGGCGCTCTCCATCGGTGTGGGTACCTCGGTGGGGCTTTCGATGCTGCGCGTGTTGACGGGCATCCCCATTTTGCCCATTCTGATCGTCGGATATGTGACCTCGCTGGTCATCACCTTCTTCGTGCCGCCGATCTATACCGGTATTGCATTTGACTCGGGTGGTGTTGCAAGCGGTCCGATGACGACGACGTTTATTCTCCCCTTTGCAATCGGTGCTTGCGATATGCTCGGCGGAAATATCATGACCGATGCCTTCGGCATTGTCGCCATGGTCGCCATGACCCCGTTGATTACCATTCAGGTCATGGGTCTGGTCTCCAAAATGAAACAGCGTAAGAAACTGACCAAGGTTCGCCACGAGCTTTTGCAGATCGAGGACGATATGATTTTCTACGATAAGGAGGTACGGGAATGAGCATACCGGATACAAATCGTATGATGATGATCTTATCGATCATTATGCGCGGTAAGAGCAAGGCATATATGGAAATGCTGGATGCCAAAAACGTCCGATTCCATATCCAATCGGTCGGGTTCGGTACCGCACCTTCGGAGATGATGGATATTTTCGGGCTGGGAAGTAACGACAAGGATATCATCATCAGCCTTGCCCCCGCGGGTGTGGTCAACAGCCTTGCGGGCGAGCTTGGCAAAAATCTGGATACCAATTCCCGATATGGGGGATTGATGATGATCCTCTCCCTGTCTGCGCTCAACCGCTTGACTGCCGAGATTTTGATACGAGCCAACAGAGAAATCACCGAAAAAGGAGCAGAGAACGAAATGAAGAGCGAATATAAACACCAATTGATCATGATCTCCGTCAATCAGGGTTATACCGATCAAGTCATGCAAACGGCCAAAAAGGCCGGTGCGACGGGCGGAACGATCATGCGCGCACGTCTTGCCGGTAGCGAAAAGCTCCAGCAGTTTGACGCTCCCGACGAGGCCGCGGAGGATGAAAAGGAGATCATTATGATCCTTGCCCCCGAGAGCATCGCCGCCGGGATCATGACCGAGGTCAACCGCGAGCACGGACTCAAGACCGACGCCAAGGGAATCATCTGGGCACTTCCCGTTGATACCGCATATAAGATCTGATGATATTAAGCATATAAGGGGCTGCGTCATTGACGCAGCCCCTTTCGGTGCTTGTATGCGGTATGGCTTACTTGACGGTAAAGCTGTGGTCGCCGGAGCCGATCTCTACCTTGAAATATCCGTTCTCATAAGCGGAGAGTGCACTGCCGTTCCCCTCGACCGTCAACGTCGCACCTTCCTTGGCGGGGATGTAGACGGTTGCCGCGGTGTTGGCGGGAATGCGCAGGGCGACGTGGTAGCCCCCCTCATTCTCCTCAAATGCTGCCGTGATCGAGCCCTTGATGGTGGGAACGGTCAGCGTTGCCGAGTCGATCCCTGCGGTCTGGAAACGGATATCAAAGGTGTCGTAGCCTGCCGAGGTCGGGTTGATGCCGAAAATGCCGTTTTTGATGGCATAAGCGGGCGCGGCTCCCCAAGGATGGGAGAAGGTCATGTTGTTTTTGTTTTTCTCTCCCCATGCCTCGGTCGTGATGGTTGCATCAAGCGTGTAGAGCATCTTCGCCCACGTGCGGGCACTCTCGGAGGTGTCAGTATCCAGTAAAAGCTTGTTTGCAATGTCACCGTTGCCGGAGTCGTACAGCCCCTTGAGCAGGAAGTAGGCACCGTACACGCTCATACGGATCTCGCCCTGCGCGTCGATGGTCGCCGCCAGACGATCCGCCATTGCCTGATCCGTGTAAATACCGCAGGCGAGCGCAAAGGCCGTCGCATGCTGGGAGAAGTGTTCGCTGGGGGTGCCGTCAGCGTTCAGACCGTCCGCAAAGGCCCCCTTGTCGCTGTCATACAAATGCTCGATCATGGCGCTGCGGATGCCATTGGCAAGGTCGGAAAATTCTTTGGCATCGTTGGTCTTACCGAGCGCGGTTGCGATTTGGGAGAGATTATCATATGCCAGCACGGCGCTCGCATTGAGCACGGTGTTGTAGGTGGCATTCATATCGTAGCCGTCCCGCTCACCGCCGGGCCAATCGACCAGCACCGCGTCGGTGGACGAGGATTTGGTATTGTTTGTGGTCAGAAGTCCGTAATCGCTGTGGATGCGGTCGGTGTAATTGCGTGAGGTAAGAATGTCGTAATACTTTGTAAGAGAGGTGGAATCCCCCGTTGCCATGTAGTCGTCCAGCGCAAACATGGCCGTGAACAGATAATACTCCGCGGGCCAGGTGCGGTGGGTGTAGAGATATTCGGCGGTAAATCTGCCGATGCTGTAATCGTCCTCAAAGGCGTGCGCTGCCAGAAGATTGATGATCAGGTCGCCCTCATAAGCAAGACGCTCGCGGGATTGCGAATCGACGTAAAGATCCTGCGTGGTGACCTTGACGGTGTGGTTCATCAATTCGTAAATATCATTGAGCAGGGAATTGTCCGAGGTGAAGGCGGACTCCTCCTCGTTGTAGGCGGCGCGAATCTCCAGACCGCGTACCATATCGGGGGTGATCTCTATGGGACAGCCGCTGATCTGCAGATAACGGTAGGTCAGCATATCAATGGTCTCAATGCTTTGCTTTCCCTTGACCAGCTGCCACGTTTCGGTATAGCTGTTGGTTGCCAGCAGCTTGGATCTGACCGAGCCGTCTTCATTCAACTGCTCACCATAGGAGAGCTGCAGCTGTGCCGATGCGGGCAGGTCGGCAGTGAAACGAACGCCGCCCACGATCTCACGACCGAGGTCGATGACATATGAGCCGTCGCTCTGCTTGCTGACGGCGATCGCGGCAGGGTCACTTTCATAACGAGTGACATTGTCGGTTTGCGAAGGGAGCAGCTCCTTGCCTGCGGCGATGCTGTCTCCGACGCTGACGGCACTCCACGTCGCATCGTCAAAGTCGGTGGTCGCAAAGCCGTGAGGGTAAAGGGCGCTGTCGATGTTGTTGGCGTGTGCGGTATAATAATTGGTGCCGATGGAATTGTCCTTGCCGAAGACGTCGTCAGCGGCCAGCGATTTCCACTGCGCCGCATCGCGGGCAGAGTTGAGTACGATCTCGCTGCTGCCGTCGCTGTAGTGCAGCGTCAGCTGGCAGAGAAAGGCGCGGCCGACCGTGGTGTAATTGATTGCGGCGAGTGCGTTTGCCCCCTCCCCGAGCAGATCGGTGATATCATAGGTGTTGTAGTAAAGCACGACCTTTTGGTCCGGCGTCGTCCCCAGGCGGGAGGGACCGACGCCGACGCAGCTGCCGTTGACGTACATATTATAGACAAACTGGCGCGTATTTTCGGGTGATGTCGCGCTCACGCTTAAAATGGCGCGATCAAGGCGCTTGTACTGCTCCTCAGACAGGGAAAGCTCGGTGCGCAGAAAGACGAAATCGTCGCCGCTTTTGTCACTGCCGCTGCCTACCAGCTCTTCCAAGACGGCAAGGTCAAGCAGATTGGCGGTGCTCAGCCCCTTGGGGACGGTGAGGGCACCGTTCGTAACCGAGCATTTGGAGAAGGGGTTGCTGCCTGCAGCAAAAGCAGAGCGGTAAAGAATCGAATTTTCGGCTGGGTGATTGTAAATATCCATCGATATGACGCGACCGCCCTCCGAGCCGCCCGTGCGCATTCCCACCACGCCCGCGGCAAAGCCGTACGCAGACATATCGCCCTGATCGATCAAAATGTAGTCACCGCTCTCATCGGCAAGATAGGTCGAGACGGTATCTCCTTCACAGACCATGCGGGCGCGGACGGTATCGCCGATCCCGAAGGCGACTTCGCTCGGCACGGTAACGGAATAGATCGCCTTGTTGCCGACAAAGCTGCCGTCCTTGAAGACGTGCGGGTAAAGCATCGCCTTGCCGCCGTCCACCTTGAATTGCCACATATAGAAGTTGGCGGCATCCTTGGCCCGCAGAGCAAAGCCGAGCGCGTTGGAATCAATGATGAATTCCACGTCTACGGTATAATCCGACCAATCGCTTGAGGTGGGTGCGACGATAGCGTCGCCGTTGTCCGCGCTTGCCCAGATGCCGGCAGTGTCTGCCCATGCCTTGCCCACGGCTGTGCTGAAGGGCTGCGGTGCGGAGAGGTCGCTCTCGTTGCCGTTGGTGTCGCGGGTCGCAACGCTCCAATAGTACAGGGTGTTGTCACGGAGCTTGGCGGCAAGCGCAGCAACGGAGACCGATGTGTTTTGCGCGGAGTCGACCCAACCGCTGTCATACAGATAGGCTTGTGCAGCCATATTCTCCGCAGAGCTTGCTATCACTATGCGATATGCCGCTTGTTTTTGATCGTTTCCTTGCGCCTGCATGACCCAGCTGAAACGGAGATTGCTGCGATCGACACCAAAGGCGTGCTCCAGCAGATTGACCTTGAGTGTATGCGGGGCATTGCCCGCGGGGTTGGGCTCGGCGGGCAGCAGATTGTTGCCGTCTTTGTTTTCCTGCTCGTTGCCGTCTTTATGTTCCGGGGGCTTGGTGCATCCCGTGAGCAGCATCAGCAGCAGTGCCAGTGCAAGGCACAGGCAGCGTAAAAAACAACGGCTCCAAAAAGTTGCTTTTTTACAAAATTTCATGTCAGAATCCTTTCCGGTTGCGTGTAATGATTATGTATAGTATACCATGAGTTTTCGGTTCTGTCAATATCAAAAGGGCGGGGATTTTCACATCGGTGAGATCCCCGCCCGATACGTATGGGTGGTTGCGCGTCAGGCTTGTAAGCCGTCAAGCAAAGACAAAAGTGCCGTATAGCTTGGTGCACAGAGGGTATATTCATATTCCCCGCAGTGCAAAACCGCCTGATATACGTCCTCAAGCGCGAAGACGTATGCCGTTCCGATCGGTGCTTGATAGGTAGTACAGCGGTAACGCATACAGATCAGCTCCGGATCATCCCACCAGAAGTAATTGCTGACCGTCAGGCTGTAACGCTGATCTTCAAACACGAAGATAACGTCACTTTGCGGTACGGTGCGAAGATCTCCCAGTGTGAGCACCTCCCGGATGCCGACGCCCTGCGGCAATGCTGTCGGACAGGCAACGTCAGAGCCCGTTTTCTGTAAAAACGTCTCAATGCTCTCGTATTTCATCGGCTCCTCGCCCTTGATGATGGTGATGCCGTTCGATTCGAGTTTCTCGCCCGGCTCCAGATAACGGGCAACGTAGGCAATCAGCTCGCCAAGCGTTCCAAAGCCGCCTGCGTGTGCCGCAACGGGCAGTGAAATGGCAAAGACCAAAAGGAACGCGGCTGCGGCGACGGCAAATCGGCTGCGTCGGGTAACGCGCTGACAAGAGGTATGGGAATGCATAGGCTTGCCCATCCTGCGTGCTTTCTTTTTCGTATATGCCCGCATTTGCATAAGCTTGACATCGGACACATCATATGCCGTGCCTGCCGTGACTTGACGGAGCAACGCGGAGAGGGCATCGATCGATCCGATGTCACGCTCGCTCGGAGATTTGTCCAGCTCGGCGTCGATGATGCCGTTGAGATATTGTATCTGTTCCTCGACAGACAGGGTGCGGAGCTGCTGTCGGATTTGTTGGATATCGGGATGCTGCTCCATGTTCTCGCGTTCTCCTTTCTGCGTTGGTTTGCCGAGCGCGCATTGCTCATATGAATAATGTCATGCGTGAAGAAAATCTATCACTTTTTTTGAAATATGTCATGCGTGAAGAAAATCTATCACTTTTTTTGAAATTTTTTTGAAATGATGGTCCGCAGACGGCGATTGAGACGAGATCGGCGGACGTAGACCTGCTCCGGCTTGATGTTGAACCTTTGTGCCAAGGCGGTCACAGAGAGCTCCTCAATGTACATAGCATCGAAAAACGCGCGATCTCGGGCGGATAGGGAGGCGCGAAGTTGTTGGAGCAGCCGGTGGTAATTCAGATCATTGGCAACCTGCGCGGCGGCGTTGTCTTCCTCAGGGCAGATCAGGTCGACCATGTCATCCAGTGACAGAATGATCGGTGCGCGCGTGTGCGCGTGGTGATGATTTCTCAGGACGTTTCTTGCCGTCTCAAACAGCCATGCGGCGATGACCGCATTCGTTTTGGGGCGGATGCTCTCCCACTTGTGATACAGAATGGCAAAAACATCACTTGCGATATCCTCGGCAAGATAACTGTCGCCGCGCAGATGAGACAGTATGTAGTTGTAAATACTCTTGTAGTACAGACTGAATGCCTCATCCGCGGTGATTTCGGTGTGTTTTTCCATGTCAGATCAAACTCTTCTTTACTTCAGCTTTCTTTGCTCTTTTTTTTATCATACCATAACCTTGACGGCTTGTCAAGGGGGGAAAGGGGGGCGATCTCTTTGTTTATGCATGGATTTTGTGAATAAATTGTAAATATTTACGGCGCGTGGAAGGATTTTTCGGGAAAGGTGATAGATTTTATACGATCGACACATTGTTATTATATAGACCCCTGATCAAAGGAGCACGAGCATGAAAAAATTTTGTAAACCCAATCGCCTATTTATCATTTTGCTTGCCTGCGTCCAGCTTTTGCTGAGCGCGGCTCTGTACGGCTGCGCCGATGAGATCGCAGCGCCGCCCGACGACAGCGTTCGTTATGCCCATGAGCCGACGACCAACGTCATGCAATATCAGAGCGCCGTTTGCTGGAACCAATACGTCGTGACCTCGGGCGGCACGATATACAACCGCGCCACGGGCGAGGTGCGCGATGATTTTTGCACCGACGAAACCTGCGAGGGCGATTGTTATCTGGAGAGGAGCATCCTCCGTGTGGAGACCGTTGCGGACGGTAAGGTCTATTTTACCCTGCGGCGTTCAGCGCGAGAAGGAATCCGCTATTGCAGCTATGATCTGCAGAGCGGTCAGATCATGGAGCTGGTGTGCATTGATTACAAGGACAGAGCAGGGTCGGCGATCTTCGTTGACAACGGCTGGATGTATTATACCCGCGGCGTTAACGTCCCCCTGCAAACAGGTGGGACGAGCTACGGCATTGCCATCTGCCGCATTCCCGTCGAGGGCGGCGAGAGCGAGCAGGTCTACACGATTGACCATGCAAAGGTGCCGTATCTGATCAAGGACGGCAATATGTATACCATGAGCGATGATGTCCTTCTGCAGATCAAGATCGCAAGCGGAAAGCAGACCACACTGGCCTCTTTGGAGGATGCCCCGATACGCTCTGTTGTGCGCATGGATTACGTGGACGGAAGGATTCTTCTGTTCGGCTATTATTCGTACAATACTACCCTCCAAATGGTCATCACCATCGACGTTGCAAGCGGCACGTGGCACGAGATGGTTGACGTGCCCGTGGCAAACTATTATATCGAGCAGGATACGGTGTATTTTCTGCCTTGCGAGGATCGTCTGATCGGTGGTGCGGACAGCGACCATCCGACGTATGCATCGGTCTCCGCCACACTGTACGCCTGTGACCTTGACGGCGGGAACATTCGCCCGATCTGGACGGATAAGAGCGGACGGCTCGATTATTCCGACTATTATGCCGTTGTGGATGGCATCATTTACGCATGGATACGTGAATATGACCCCGAGACACAGGCGTATACCGAATCCTATTTTGCCGAGATCCGCACAAAGACCGATGAGATCATTCCCGCGACGGTGGTAAACAAATGAAAAGAACGGTAATTTTCGCGTTACTCACTGCTATATCCCTGTCGGTGCTTAGTGCGTGCCAAGGTGAAAAGGCAGCAACCTACACGGTGACGTTGGACCACGATGATTTGTCGCAAACGGAAACCATAGAAGTCATGGTGGGAGGGACAATAGAGAAGTGGTGGGTCATCGACAAAAAAGCAGACGGCAGTGCATATCTTTTGACCAGTCGTTACATTTTAGATTGGCGTGCTTTTGGCCCGGCGCAAGGAACAGAGGACGATGTTCCCGCTTTTTTGAGCGATACATTTTATCCTGCAGCTTTTTCCTCAGAGGAGCAGACATCTATTTTATCCACCTATCTTGCAGACGTTGGTCAAACGCAGCGAGTCTTTTCTTTGAACGAAGATGAGGTTGCGCTCATGGTACCCCGCACACAGAGATCGGGCTTTTTGACGTCTTATGCGGCAGTCATGCGCGGCAATCAAACGGTGGGCGCTACCAGTAAATTTGACGGATACGTATCTTACGCATATTTCCTGCGCGGAGTCCCAACGGGTATTTATAAATGCTATACGTGTACCGGGGTAGAAGCCTTGCCTCAAAGCAGTGACTATATCCCCGCCGGTGTCCGCCCCGCGATGTGGGTCGATGCGGCGTATGTGGAGGCGCGGCTTATGCAGGGAGTAGAATGAAACCGCATGGTATAAGAGAGGATCAAACACGGAGGTAAAAAGGATGAAAAGGATTCGATATATGATAAGTACACTGCTGCTTGTATGTGTGCTTGTCTGCTCCTGCGAGGTGGCGGCGGATCGGAATGGAGAGGGAGAAAAAACTACATATACCGTCACACTGGATTATGATTATCTCGGTCAGGTCGAGACGCAGACGGTCCCAAAGGGTGAATTGGTCGAGCCACCCTCCCACACGCCAGGCAAAGTGGGATTTGAAAACCTGGGCTGGTTCGTGCAGGAAAACGGACAGTGGCGGCAGTGGGATTTTACGGTTGATGTTGTTACCGAGGATCTGACTTTGAAAATTCTGCGAGAGGAACAGGTGTCTGTCTATTCGTATGCATTGGTCTATAACGACGGGACAGATCGCGTTGAGATCAGTCAGGTGAAATATGGGACAAATGATACGCTGCCTGTCCCAACGTGGGAGGGACATACCTTCCTTGGATGGGATACAGATCATGATATGACCGTAATTGCAGAGAATGGAGAAACGGTTAACACGGTGTACCTCGCCTTATGGTCTGACGTGTCGCCCGACACCAAGGTGTTCTTTGGTGAATATCAGCAGGACGGAGACGCACAAAACGGGAAAGAACCCATCGAATGGCTGGTGGTGGACAAGAGTGAGGACGGCAGCGCGTACTTTTTGGTCAGCCGATATTTGCTGGAGTGGATGCCGTTTCATTCGGGAGATGATTACACCGCCATGGCTTGGGAAAAGCGGGAGCTGCGCACGTGGCTCAACGGTGTTTTCTACAATGGTGCGTTTGATGACGAGGCGCGTGCGCATATCCGATTGACGTACCTTGAGGATGTCGGGACGAGCGATCGCGTTTTTCTGTTGAGTCTTGAGGAGCTTCGGTTTCTTGCAAGTAATGAGTATCGCGTGGGCATGATGACGGATAGCACGGCGAAAAAAGAAGATGTCCACCCTGCCGAAGATCGTGGACAATTGGATTCCTACAAATCTTACGGATATTGGGTGCGGTATGCCAAGGATTATAACAGTTATGAGATAACAACCTCCGGCAGCAATTATCATGCTGTGATGGGAAAATCATACGCCGGCGTCCGTCCTGCGATGTGGGTGGATGCAGAATATGTGGATGCTTTGATAAATAAATAAAAACAGACGTAAAAATCAAAAAGAACACTCAGGAGGCTGCCTATGCAGTTGTATCGTTTTGAAATGAAGAAATTGTTTTCATCCCGCGTTTTGATCCGGCTGTTGGTCAGCCTCATTTTGATCAACTTCGGGGTGGTGTATTTTAACACGGTTCCCCTGCCCGCCAAGGACTATGAAATGGCGGTCTACGAAATGGTGCGAGAGGATCCCGAGGGAACGCGAGAGTACAAGAAGAAACTGGATGAATACTATTTCAACGCCATTCGTGCCAGCGCAAACAAGGAAGAGGACCCCGAGATGCCCAAGACCTATTTCCCCGAGAGTCCGTACGATGACTCGCGGCTGCTCGGCGCGGCGCTAAACTATGCCGAGGTGGTCGACGGTTATGAGGAACGGATGCACACCATCATCGGCACGTCGCAGCGGCAGCTCAATCGCCTGTTGGACTACGGCTACCGGGAGGATCACTTTTCCATCGTCTCCCGCAGACAGTTGATTGAGACCTATACCACCTTGCTGGAGCAGGATTCCCGCGGCGACGATTATACCTATGGCTACGATCAATATCTGTCAAGCAGCACGGCGACGGGGGTGCTTTTGCTGGTGTTTCTGAGTGCCATGATTGCTTACCTGTTCTTGTCCGAGGACAGCCTTGGCACCCGTCCGCTGACCCATGCCACCGTCAAGGGGCGGGGACAGACGGCGCTTGCTAAAATGTTTACCGTTGCGGGGAGCAGCCTTGCCGTCTCGCTGCTGTTTTTTGGTACGGCGGCGCTGGCGGTCGGCATCCGCTGTGGATTTTCCTCTCCGTGGGCGGACATTCGCCTGGTTGAGGGCTGCGAAACGGTGCCCTTTGCCCGGAGTATCGCTCTATATCTTGTCGTACATACTCTTTTGCGGCTGCTGGGCTATCTGACGTATACGCTGCTCTGCGCCGCCCTTGCCGCGCTCAAGCTGCCCTATATCGGCTGTTTCCTTGGCGGCGGTGCCGTGGTCGGTGCGCAGTATGCAATCTGGGCGGCGACGTATCTTGGCACCGCGCCTCCCATCCGTTATCTGAATATGATCTCTCTGTTTGACGGCGCGACACCGCTGAGTTTTTTCCGTACGGTCTCTCTCTTTGGCATCTGCGTCAATCAGATCACGTTCTTGGTCTGCCTTGCGCTCCTCTTGTGTGTCGTCTTTGCCATCTGCGGTGTGGTTCTCTACAGCAAAAATCTGCGCTCGCTCGCAGGACGGGTCAAGCGACTTGGTGCGACGCTGGCAGGCGGTATTCAGAAGAGCCGAGCACATCTGACTCGTCGGGCCGAGCGCACCGCCGCCCGCCGCACACGGCGATATTGGCAATATTCCGTTGCACTGGTGCCGTATGAATGGAAAAAAATTCACCTTGCGGCGCTGCTGCTGGTCATTGCCGCACTTCTGTATCTCAAGTGCGCATTCGTCGCAGACGATGTCGGTAATATGCAAAACTACTTCCAGACCCGTTACCGCACCTATATATCCGAGCTGCAGCCACTGAGCACGGAGGAGCAGGAGGCGTATCTTGTCGCCGAGCGTGCCCGTCTTGATGATATTTTGGAACAGTATGATACGGTGCAAACTTCTCGTTGGTACGGTCATATAGAAAGCGAAGAATATTTTGCTTATATGGAGCTTTATCACGCTGCCATATCCGAGGAGAGCATCTTTGAGGAGGTACAGCAGTACGTTGAGATGGTTCACCGCGGCAACAAAGCCACCGGCGCACAGGCAAAGATCATCTACGACACGGGCTATAACCACTATTTCACTCGCGACATGGATGTCTTTCTTCTGATTGCTCTGATCGCTCTGTGTTATGGCATCTTTACCATCGAATATTCCGAAAAAGGTTCGCAAAGCGGCTTTTCGGCCATTTTGCGCAGCACGCGGCGGGGGCGGGAGCGAACCTTCTGCGCCAAGCTTTGGGCCTGTGTGCCCCTCTGTGCGTGTGTCTCCTTTGCCTTTCGTCTTTGCGATTATTTCACCATTCGTCACGGCTTTGAGATGACCGATCTCGATACGTATCTCTACAGCGTCCGAGAGCTTTCCGTCACGCCCATGACCATGACACTGGGCGATTATCTCTTGCTTGACTTTATACTCTCGGCGCTGGTCGGGGCACTGCTGGGATATCTGTTCTGTGCGCTGTCCGCCGCGCTGCGTCACAAGCTGCCGACCTTGAGCGGAATGGTGGTGCTGGTCGGTATTCCCGCGCTGCTTTACGCACTGCTTGCCCACTTCCCGCAGGAGCTTGCGCTGCTCGCCCTGACGCAGCCGCAGACTATGTATGCCTATATCAGCCGTGGGACGGGATATTTCGTGTTGCTGATGCTGATCTACACAGTGCTCGTTGGGCTGTTGCTCTATGATCGGTACAGACGCTTTGTTGGCGTGCGAAGCATGAAGATTTAAGGTATATCATGAAACATACTTTCGTGATATAATGAACCAAGAATACTATTATGCAAAAAATTATGAATAAATTTTTCAAAAAGCGATAGATTTACCCTTCCAAATTACACTATATATGAGAGCGGTTGACAGCCTTCATAAGCATCCCTCGTTTTCGTAGCTCTTTGCCTTATCGTAGGTAGCGTGTTGCCGTCGTTTGCGGTGCGCCGTACCGTAGATAGAACCTATTCGTATTTTAATGAACAATATCTAAATACAGGGGACGGTTCTACGGTGAAAACATACGGTTATTACAGCTTTACCGGAACTTGGAATAACAGTAATGTCCATGATGGAAATATTGCAGTAGCTGCTGATTGTCTGGGTGGGTATTTAGACACGCACAAAACTGAATTTATGTTGGGTTTTTCGGCGGAAGATGATGATCGTGAATATTTCTGGGATGTAATAGGATATTCTTCTACGCACGATAACGCAAGATATTTTGAGGATTTATATGATTTCACATATGAAGAAATTTATTCTCCGGCTGAAGCATGGGTCGCTTTTGATTTTGCGGCAACAGCCGGCGGTCAAAGTTGGCACGAATATAACGAGAGATATTGGACACCCGGGCAGGCAGGCTGGACAATGAGATATTATGATTAAACAACAGATTCGTTGTCCTTATTAACTACAAAAGGCACATCCCCGAGAAAAGGCATATGCCCTTTCTCGGGGACACCTCGATACCATATTTAAACGGAGTTAATTATGCGAAATAATAAATGTATACTGATTTTTTTGCTTGTTTTATTTCTGTGTATGTTGTCTTCCTGTGCTGAACGTATCCCCGAAAACCTCTCTTTTGAAGTCTTGGAGTCTCGCGTCATTGGAATGCCGACATATGCTTCTGTATGCTGGGGAAATTACGTCATCAACAAATGGAACGATGCGACTTATGATCGTATTACGGGAGAACTGGTGTATGGGCTTTGTGAGAATCTTGAATGTAATCAAAGCTGTATTTTCCACAAAGGGAGCATGCAGCCTAAAGCAATAAAAAATAGTATTTTCTATTTTGTTTTTGAGGGAAGGGTGGCCCAGAAACGGTATTATTGCGCAAAGAATCTACTAACAGGCGAAATTGAGGTTCTTTTTGAGGTTGGATATGATAACATTACCCCCAATAATGCGATGTTTGTAGAGGACGAATATGTTTATTATACTCGGAAATATCTTAAAGACGGAGGCAACCCTGACCTGCCAAATGACTACCACTCTTTTGTTTGTCGTGTCTCACTGGAAGGAGGTAATAGTGAAAAAGTATACGAACTGCGTGGAAACAGTGAAACACTGCGAGTCCTCACAGGTGGAATGATGCTAACAACATGGGAAGGTTCTTTTTATCGAATTGATACAACCACATGGGAGCAGACAAAATTACTATCTTTAGAGGAAGCAGGTTTCTTGGGTGTTTCCGAACTTCAGTATTTGGATGGTATGTTATATTTTCAAGTTAAGCCGGAAAACAGTTTGATTGCAGCGCCTAATGGACAGCCAACACAACAATTGCGATTAATCATTATGAACACGAAAACAGGGGAATGGAGATATTTGGTGGATGTGCCAGTGTTGACATATCGCCTCTGTGATGATGCTGTTTATTACTCGCCCGTAGAGTTCAGGCAGGTAAACGATCCGGAAATATATGCACCTACCGATCCGGAGGGCGCAAAATATTTGCTTGGATCGTCAACGTTGTATGCGTGTGACCACGACGGTGGTAATGTACGCGCAGTGTATACGGATGAAACACACACATTGGATTTTATTAATCATTATACTGTACTCGATGGTGTATTATACGGGTGGATTTTTGAATTTGATTTCAAAGCGAATAAATTTGGTCAACCTTTTTTTGCAGAGATTCATTTTGATACGGGAGAGATTATTCGCCCAACATCAATTGTCGATAAGAGAAAATGAACTGGGAGGTATCTATGAAACGCATCGTTTTTTCGCTTGCATTGTATATCATGCTACTGTGCAGCTGCGAGGCCGCGCCGCAAGAAGTGACAACTTATACCGTAACGCTGGATTACGATTATCTTGCTCGCGTGGAAACACAGACTATAGCTTCCGGCGGATATGTATCTAAACCGGAAGAACCGGCTCTGATCATCGGACATAACAACGTCGGTTGGTTCATTGAGGAAAACGGTGTGGAGCGCGCGTGGGATTTTAATTTGGACATGGTCGAATCTGATATCACCCTCAAATATTGCAGAGAGCCTAAATCGTACGAGCTGACGCTGTACATAAATGACGGAACCGATGAAAAGCTAACATTTCCCGTAACATACGGAGAAGAATATACGCTCCCTGTACCTGAACGAGAAGGATATGACTTTCTTGGTTGGTTTTGGGGAATGAATCGCGATGCGGATAGCGGCATTTGGCAGACAGATGGCGCATATGAGCTGGAAGCGCGCTGGGCAGTCTTTCCCGTAGGAACAACGATCTCCTTCGGTCACTACGAGCAAGATAACAATAGTGCTAACGGTACTGAACCAATTGAGTGGTTGGTGCTGGACAAAAATGCGGATGGCAGCGCATATTTTTTGGTGAGTCGATATGTGCTGGAGTTGCTCAGTCAAAATGATTTCAATCAATACGCGGAATGGAAAAATTCAGCACTGCGCACCTGGCTGAATGGTACATTTTACGAATTTGCGTTTGACGATAGTGAACGCGGTAATATTCGCTTAACAACACTGAATGATGTCAAGACCGATGATTATATTTTTGCCTTGTGCGCAGATGACCTTTACAGGTTGCAAGCCAAAGAAAACTGTCCCGGACTTATGACTGACTACGTGCGAGCACGTGTCAAAGAAAATACGCGCATCGGAAACGCGTATGGTGTGGAATCGGTAAACTATTGGCTGCGTATGGCGGGTAACGTAAACAACAAATATGCAGCGACGACCGGACTCGGCTTAAACATGGAGAGAGCCGATGCGTATAACGGCGTCCGCCCCGCGATGTGGGTCGATGCGGCGTATGTGGAGGCGCTGCTTGAAAAATAAGGTCATCTAAAAAAGTGTAAACAATTCGTAAATTCAGTGAAAAGCATGTAAGAATCGGATGCAATTCGTGTTTATTACGTATGAAGAAAAAACTTTACGCACAAAAATCATTGCGGCTGTTCTTTCCGTTTTGATGTTGGTGCCGATGTTTGCAGTAAATGCTATGGCTGCTGAAAATGTTGAGTATAATCCGACATGGCATTATCGTACTTATGTTGTAGGCGGTGTGACATTCCATTCTTATTGTGAGTCATATGGGGCACGAACGGTATCGAACAAAAGGCAAGAGGCCTATTCTTATCTTGTGATGGATGATGAGGATATGTCTATGAATGTAGCTTGGTATATTACAGCAAGAAACTGTTACATTGGTATCACGGATAGGGAAGAAACTTCTGGGTATGCTTGGATGGATGAAGGAGATTCATTATATTCGATCACTATTAGTATTAACTACGATATGTCAAAAATAGGTTTGTTACAAAGAATTTTCACATATTTCGATTATAATATTGGTGAGACTTCTGTGAAACCGAATTACGGTGAGATACAGCACACATGTACAAAATACATTGTTGACGATTTCCTGATTTATGGATACGAATAATTGATCATCCCCATGGAAAAGGCATATGCCTTTTCCATGGGGGGAGAAGAAATAGGAGAAATTTATGCAAAAAAGAATCATAGCCTTTTTAGCTATCATTATCGGAATATCGCTATTTCTTTCTTGTGCTCATGAAATGCCCCAAGACAGCGGCTTTGAGCATAGTGATGAGAAAATCGAACATGCCGCGCCGATCGATAGATCTATCTTTACACCCGAAGAGAGCATGGTCTACTCCTATATCACGCCGTACTTTTGTAATATCCCCGGCATGGTGCTTCTCAATGATCAAGAGGCTCACGGCGGCGGAATGCACATGAGCTATGTAAACAAGGCCGATTTGAAGGAATATTTTTTCTGTTTTGATGCACTGTGTAACCACACAAGCTGTCTGTTTGGCTACAACGGGCCTTTATGCTACATTGAGAATGTTATTTGGTCACCTTCGGACGGCTGTTTATATGCTACAGCGATTGTGTCCGATCCTGAGAATCGCGCGCCGAATGACGGTGTTCTATACAGGGTCGATATGGACACCATGGTTGCCAAAAGAGTGATCGACAGTAATGGGGAACCGCTTTCCCGGTTATATGCAAGCGAGAGCGATATATTTGTAACGCGCAAGCTACAGACGGGCGGTTACGAAATTTTACGCTATCATCCGCAAAGCGGAGAGGTTCTATCGATACAAGCCCCCGAGGGGCGCGCATTCAAGCTGCTGCGTGTCAGTGGAGAAGTCATCTTGGTTTCCTTTATGGACGACCCTACGCTGTATCAGACAGATCGCAATTTTTCGGAATACCGCGCTACGGAGCTGCCCCGAAAATTTCTGTATCTTGACCAAAATGTGGTAGTGAGTGCGGCGTCGGCTGACGGCGAGCCGGTAGTGTGGGAAACCTCGGCACGAAGCATTCAAACCATTCGTGTTGACACGGGTGAAATTCAAACCCTACTTTCTTACGATGATCTCAACGTTCGCGTGGTTGGCTACGGTGGAGGGTACGTTTACTTTATTCTCAACCCCATCGCTAAGGAAGATGAAACGCAGGTTGAGCATTGCGGAAATATCCTATACCGTGTTTCCACCGACGGCGGTAAGGCAGAACCGATGATCGATTTTTCGGCTGCACATACCGGCAGGGCAGATGATCTGTACGTGTATTGGGCAGCGTGCTATGACGGCGTGGTATATTGTAACGTCCGCTGCGATACGCCGGGAAAATTCGTAGAGATGTACGGAACGATTACTATGAGCGAAAATGGAGAATGGGTATTTTCCACCCTAAAGGAGGGAGATAACTAATTGCACGGAGGAGCCCAACATGACCTACCTACACATTCTCAAAGGAGAACTCAAAAAGCTATGGGGCAACAGAGCGTTTTTACTGCTGCTCTTGTTGCTTGCGCTTGTGTGCGGGTGCGTGGCGGCGCGGCAGCTCGTATCGCTGCTTGCCCTGACGCAGCTGCAGACTATGTATGCCTATATCAGCCGTGGGACGGGATATTTCGTGTTGCTGATGCTGATCTACACAGTGCTCGTTGGGCTGTTGCTCTATGATCGGTACAGACGCTTTGTTGGCGTACGAAAAATGAAAATGCAAGGAGGCTCACCATGAAACTTTCCATCAACCCAATTTTTGAAATTTGCGCGGCCGGCACCGCCACCATTACCCACACCTGTTGCAAAGTACCGGAAATGTAAACAATTCGTAAACTCTATGAAAAACGTGTAAGAATCGGATGCAATTCGTGTTTATTACGTATGAAGAAAAAACTTTACGTAAAAAAATCATTGCGGCTGTTCTTTCCGTTATAATGGTGGTGTCCATTTGCATCTTCCCAAGCTCGGCGGCAAATAAAGATGAGAATGGAGTGCCGTATTTGAAACTACTATTTTTGGTTTTCCAACCGACTGATACTACAGGTTAGTGGGGTGTAGGTGCATCTTTTCGAGGAGAGTCTGCACCTGTAAACAAGGAGAAGATTATGAAACGTTTTTGTAGTGTATTCATTATTTTGTCAATACTGGTTCTTATGTTTTCTTGCGCCACCGAGATGCCGCAGAAGTTGCCTGAACCTGATGGCGGGCAGACCCCCCAAGAACAAGACGAGCACGAGGAAGCTCCGGCGTTGGATTTTGATATCTTCACTCCTGAAGACAATCACATTTTTTACCGGCGACATCGTTACTTTTCTAATCTGCCGGGTATGGTTCTTGTCATGGATCAGGAGATTCACTCGGGTGGCGTGCATCTATCCTACATACACAAAACCAATCAAAAGGAATATTATTTCTGCTTCGATCCTTTGTGCGATCACTGTGAATGCGCTACGGGATATGCAGGGCTTTTTGCACAGCCGTGGTATTTTGTATGGTCGCTTGCAGATCAAAATTTGTATGCGCTGTGTGGAAAAAATTTCACCATGCTAAACACGGACGGTGCACTGTACCGTTTTGATATGAACACGCAGGAGGTTGAAATCGTTGTTCCCACCAACGGGAACAGCATTCGTGAAATTTTTACAGGAGATCGCTATATTCTGATGCAGCGTGACCGCGCCGAGGGAGGATGTGATATTTTGCGGTTTGATCCCTTGAGTGGCGATTATCAAACGATTACACCGCCGCCTGGGCGTACATTCCTGGGCATATATGCGGCAGGAAACACCGTGTTGGTTCGTTATATGGACAGTCCCTATTTTCATCTGACCGATCCTTCATTCGCCAATTACACGCAAACAGCGTTGACCACTTGTGAATTTATTGTAGGCAACATGGCATATGGAACAACGGATGCAGACGGAGCATTCACGATCAAAGAGGCGCTGAGCCGCAATATTTGTAGCTACAATATCCTGACAAATGCGGTAGAAACTTTGGTATCCCAGGAAAACGCAGGTGTTGTTTGCGTTGGGTGCGACGGTGATTATATTTACTACGGGCTTTATGATTTGGATGAAAGTGATCCTACAAAAACCACTACGCGTCAAACGGGACTTTATCGCGTATCAATTCATGGCGGTGATGCAGAGAAAATGATGGATTTCGAACGAGCGCAAACAAATTTCGAAGCGGATTATTTTGCGAATCAAGTCATGTGCTTTGACGGTGTTTTGTACGGGGTATTGCATCCCGTTAAATCCACTGGGTTGGGGGACATCTACGGCGTTTTGACGCAGAAAGACGATGGATTATGGACATTTTCCAAGCTGCCGGTTGGTGATTGATCTCTTCACATAAGGAGGGATTATGCCATGACCTACCTACACATTCTCAAAGGAGAACTCAAAAAGCTATGGGGCAACAGAGCGTTTTGGCTGATGCTCTTGTTGCTTGCGCTTGTGTGCGGGTATGTGGCGTCGCGGCAGCTCGTATCGCTGCTCGCCCTGACGCAGCTGCAGACTATGTATGCCTATATCAGCCGTGGGACGGGATATTTCGTGTTGCTGATGCTGATCTACATAGTGCTCGTTGGGCTGTTGCTCTATGATCGGTACAGACGCTTTGTTGGCGTACGAAAAATGAAAATGCAAGGAGGCTCACCATGAAACTTTCCATCAACCCAATTTTTGAAATTTGCGC
>JAFTJZ010000064.1 GCA_017456145.1 Clostridia bacterium | reverse complement strand
GTGCAAAATGTGGCGGAGGGTGTGGGATTCGAACCCACGTGCCCAGAGGGCAAACGGTTTTCAAGACCGCCTCGTTATGACCACTTCGATAACCCTCCGTAGGTTATCTTTTGCGAAATGCTCTGTATTTTGGAGAGAATTTCGCGAGAGAACTATGAAATTTTTATGCTTTGGAAAATGCCGAAAACCCTTATAATACAAGGCTTTTTGAGGGGACAAAGGGGACTGCTACGGGCGGGTTTTCAAGACCGCCTTGTTATGGTTGTTTCGCGATTGATGGGAGCAGCCGAAAATAGCACCTTGCGCATGAGTTGCGAAGGGGAGAACTATCGGAGATTCAATATGGAGATCGCTTAGATGGTAGTTTTTACGGCTTATAGGGTATTGTACCACAGAACGGAGAAAAAGTCAAGGGGGCGAGGAAAATTTTTATGACGGAGAGACATTTGGGTAAAGACATATATACGGCATGGTGGGCTTGGGGGATGATCGATCTGTTTTGGACAGTGGAAAATGTCAAAACGGTTGCTTGACCGAGGTGACATTGAGTGGTATCATGAGTTATCAGAAGAATAGGAGGGAGCATGATGAAGTTAAGTTACACGAGCGGTTACGGCAGCTTCGAATGCGAGAAAATCTGACGCAAGGGCAGGTGGCAGAGTATCTTTGCGTTTCGGCGCAGAGCGTATCCAAATGGGAGAGGGGACTGGTGGAGCCGGATCTGCAGACACTGCCCCGTCTTGCCACGCTGTACCACACCTCGACCGATGCGCTGCCGGGCATGAACCGGATGTGGGAGGCATCCGACCACCGCCGTTTTCGGGCAAGCCTGAAGGAGGCGTATTATCAACGGGGTGACAAGGAGGGAACGTGGAATTTGTTGGTCAATCAGGTGGCGCTGCATCCCGATGATTACGATCTTTATATCTGGTTGATGCTGTTGGCGTATCGCGCGCAGATGTGCACGCCTGTTAAAGTGAATATCGGATCTCGCTCGCCTGCCGCCTTGAGGGTTACTGTGGCAGGTTGGAGCTGATGTACAGTGCCTATCGTTACATGACGCAGGTCTGCAGTGCGTGCCAGGATCCCGCGCTGCGTGTCAAGGCCGAGGGATATTATAAAAAGATCCCCTGCTTGCGGGACAGTTGCGAGGTGTACGTCGCTTACGTTTGTGAGGGGAAAAGCCGGTGGCGCAACAGCGACGGGCGATACAAAGAAAACGACTGCTCCATTTTTGTTGCGGGGCAGCCGTTTATCTTATTTGACGCGCTTTTCCAGCTCTTCGATCTCTGCTTGGATGGCAGAAATACGCGCCATGGACTGATTGATCTGCTCGGTCAACGCATCGGGCACGTGTTCGCTCCCCGACTCGGTTGCCTCGGGGAGGGCGGTAGGATTGAGCTTTTGATAGGTCAGCTTGCCCAGTGCGGTGTATTCCTTGTCCAGATCGCTCCGACGGGAGGTAAGCTTGAACTGCAGAGCGGTCTGGTCGGCGATATCCTCGGCGGCACTGTTGATTTTATTGGTCCAGCGATTGACGCTTTCGCGCAGATTATCCCATGTGGACATGGTTCGATTCTCCTTTTTTGTTCAAAAATTCACGGTGACGTTGTAAATATTTTTCTCCTCATCATTGTAACGGATTTTTCGGGATTTGTCAATAGGTTTTGCTTGAAAAAACGAGATGTATCGTTTTTTATTTTTCGGGAAAACTTTAATCAAAGACGGTGATGCAAAGAAAAAAGGAGATTACCATGATCCACATGACACCCAAAACCTATCGAAAATATGCCGACGCGAGAGCGCCGCACTCCCCACTGCTCAAGGATTGCGTACGCGCATTTTTGGTCGGGGGAAGTATTTGTTGCGTCGGGCAGGGGCTGCGTACGCTGTACGAGCAGGGCTTTTCCATGCCGGAGAAGTCCGCAGCTGCCTTGACCTCGGTGACGCTGGTATTTATTGCCGCGCTTTTGACGGGGCTCGGCATATTTGATGATATTGCCCGCTTTGCGGGGGCGGGAACCTTGGTGCCCATTACAGGCTTTGCCAATTCCATCGTCTCCGCAGCCATAGACAGCCGTGTGGAGGGCTATTTTCTGGGCGTGGGCGCCAAAATTTTCACAGTGGCAGGTCCCGTGCTGCTGTACGGGACGGCGGCGGGAGCGCTGTGGGGCGTGATTTCCTGGCTCCTTGGCGTGATATTTTGAAAAAGAATGAAAAAAATGTGACAAAGCTCTTGCAACGCGAGGGCTTTTCGTATATAATATACAGTGGATGGTTATGGAATGAGAGCGGAGAGAGGAGTGTGCGATATGAACACAGAGCCCTGTGCGTTATGGCAGTATTATTTCGGCGAAAGATCGGACAGAGCAGTCATCAGCGATGCGGTTGCAACGGCGATACAGAGTCATCGCACGATCGTCGTGCTTGGCTACGGGATATCCAATCAGCCTTTGGTGGAGCTGTTGCACCGGCTGGGCGCTTGTATCTGCGTATACGACCAAAAGCCGATAGCAGCCTTGGGTGCGCGTGCCGCTCAGCTCTGCGGGGCGGGCGTGACGTTTGTACATACGCATGACCGGTGGCTCACCCTGCGTCCCGCCGTGATCTTCCGTTCGCCCGGGATTCGCCCCGATCTTGCGCCGATAGCGGACGCTGTGGCCGACGGCGCTCTGTTGACGGGTGAGATGGAGTGGTTTTTGGAACGCACGTCCGCAACGGTGATCGGTATCACTGGCTCGGACGGTAAGAGCACCACGACCACGCTGACGGCAAAAATGCTGGAGGCGCAGTGCAGGAGCGACGGTCATGGGCGGGTGTTTCTTGGCGGGAATCTCGGAACACCGCTGCTCCCCCTTCTGCCCGAGATGACCAAGGATGATTTTGCCGTCGTTGAGCTGTCCAGCTTTCAGCTCTCCACCCCGATATGTGCGCCCGTGCGGGCGGCGATCACCAATATCACACCAAATCATCTCAACTGGCACATCGATATGGAGGAATACACCGCAGCCAAGCAAAATATCTGCGATCTGTCGCGGGGAACGCGCCTTGTGACCAACGTATGTAACGACAGAACCCGCCACATTGCTGAGGCGTATATGGCGGCGGGCGGTGAGGCGGTGCTCTTTGGTGTGGAGGCGACATTTCCCGCGTGGGCAGGAGATACCATTTCCTGCCGAGACGGCGTTGTGGTCTATCGTGAGGCGCACGGAACGGAAAGAACGATACTGCCTGTCGATGAGATCCTGCTGCCGGGAAAACACAATATCGAAAACTTTATGACCGCGTGCGCACTGGTCATGGGATATGCCGACACTGCAACCATGGCGGCGGTGGGGCGTACCTTTGGCGGTGTGGAGCATCGTCTGCAGCGCATCCGTACAGTGGGTGGCGTGACGTTTTACAACAGCTCGATCGACTCCTCGCCCACAAGGACGGCGGCGGCACTCTCGGCGCTGCCTGCACGTTCGGCGGTGGTCATATGCGGTGGGTACGATAAGAACATCCCCTTTGAGGCGCTTGCCCAAGTACTGTGCGCCCGCGCGGGCGCGGTGGTGCTGACGGGGGCAACGAGAGACAAGATCATGTCCGCGATGTGCGCGCATCCTGCGTATGATGCCGCAGCGCTGCGGGTGGAGATCCGAGCGGACTTTGCCGAGGCGGTCGCCCTTGCCGCTACGCTGGCATGGGACGGGTACGGCGAGAACGTATTGCTCTCGCCCGCTTGTGCGAGCTTTGATGCCTTTGCCAATTTTGAGGAGCGGGGCAGAGCATTTTGTGCGCTGGTCATGCAAATGTGCGCACCGAACACAATAGAAAAAGAAACGGAGAATAAAACATGAACGGTACATATCGGGAAAACAAACCCAAGAAAACCTTGACCGAGCTGCGGGCGCGCGGGCTGTCCTCCCTGCGCGGCAAATGGGTGCTCGCCATTCTTGCGATGCTGATCGCGACGATGCTGGGGGCGGAGCTTGCCACCACGGGCGGTGTGTCGTTTTCGCTCAACATTGGAGGGCGTACGGACGACGAGGAAAATGATTTTTTTGCATGGTTTGACGAAAATGATCAGGACGGCGTCGGCATCATCGGCGGCGAGAATGTCTGGATCGGTGACGTGGCGTTGCCGAGCCCGGAGGAGCTTGAGGGGTGGCGTGATACGTTGATCGAGAGCTTGCCTGATCTGCTCACCGTGGGCACGGTGTTTTTCATCACGCTGGCGATCGGACTTGTCACCACATTGGCATACAGAGTCTTTTTGGGTGTACCGATGCGCATCGGACATCTGCGTTTCCGCTTGCAGCTGCTGGATGGAGACAAAGCGTCGCTGACAACGCTCTTTTCCTGCTTTGGTAGCGGGTACCTGCGCGCCGTTGGATTGCGCATTGTGCGGGCACTGTATCTGTTTTTATGGTCGCTGCCGTCGCTCTTGTTGATGGCGATCGGCACGGGCAGCCTCGTTATGACGTTTTTGGGTGAGACGCTGATGCTGGGTGGGATCGAGATCAAGACGCCTACGCTACTTGTCGGTATCCTTGCGATGGCCTTCGCGACGGCCTTTTCCATCCTGCCCGCGATCGCAACCTATCGTTATGCCATGTCGGATTACATTCTCGCGGAAAATCCCGATATGCCGATCGGGGAGGCGCTGCGGGAGTCGGCGCGGATGATGCACGGAAACAAGTGGAGGCTTTTGTGCCTGGAGCTTTCATTCATCGGTTGGGGTTTCCTTTGCTTGTTTACCTGCGGGCTCGGATTTATCTGGCTCGCTCCGTATATGTATCAAGCCGAGGCTGCCTTCTACCATGAGATCTCGGGGCGCGAGGCGATCCATGAGGCGGTTGCCGACATGAAGGAACTGATGGTGGGTCTGTGAGCAGACCGAGACAAATAAAATAAAATGGAGTAAAGCTCTTGAAGGGTGTGGGAAACTTCTTTCAAAAAGCTTTCCGCAAAAAAGAAAGGTATCAAAAATTATGCAATATTCCGAAAAAATCAAAACACTTGCCGCCCAGGCGGAGGTGGCACTTGCTCCGCATTTTGCCCGCATTGATCGCATTGCTTTTGAAAACACGGGCCGCGTGATGGATCTGTTCCGTGAGTTTCGTGTTTCCGACTCTATGTTCGGCAGCACGTCGGGCTACGGTTATGACGACCGCGGCCGCGACACGCTGGATGCCATATGGGCGCGTGTGATGGGCGCGGAGGCCGCTTTTGTCCGTCAGCAGATCGTCAGTGGTACACAGGCGCTGACCATCGGATTGTTTGGTATTTTACGCCCCGGGGACATCATGCTCTCGGTGGCGGGCAAGCCCTATGACACACTGGAGGAGGTCATCGGCATCGCGGGGGAGGACGGCAACGGCTCGCTCAAGGATTTTGGCGTCGAGTACCGCCAGATCGAGCTCAATGACGCGGGAACCTTTGATTATCCGGCGATCGAGGCGGCGATCCGTGATGCGCTGCCGCGCTTGAAAATGATCTTTGTGCAGCGCTCCAAGGGATATCTCAACCGTCGTACACTGACGGTCGGGGAGATCGGCGAGCTGTGTGCCTTTGCCAAAAAGCTCGCACCCGACGCTTACGTTGTGGTGGACAACTGTTACGGGGAGTTTACCGAGGAGCAGGAGCCCTGCGCGGTCGGTGCGGATATGGTGATCGGTTCGCTGATCAAGAATCCGGGCGGCGGTATGGCAGAGACGGGCGGCTATATTGCAGGCACCAAGCGTGCGGTTGAATTGGCAAGCTATCGCTTGACCTCGGTCGGCTGCGGCGCAGAGGTTGGCGCCTCAATGGGGCAGAACAAGATCATGTACAAGGGCTTGTTCTACGCGCCGCACACCGTGGCGCAGGCGCTCAAGAGTGCCCATCTGGTGGCGTATATCTTTGAAAAGCTGGGGTGTCGCGTCGAGCCTTCGTGGGACGAGCCTCGCTCCGATATCATACAGACGGTCATCACGGGCAGCGAGCAGGGGCTGTGCGCCTTCTGCCGCGGGATTCAGGCAGGCTCGCCCGTGGATTCCTTTGTTACCCCCGAGCCATGGGATATGCCCGGCTACACCAGCCCCGTCATTATGGCGGCGGGTGCCTTTACACAGGGTTCATCGATCGAGATCAGTGCCGACGGACCGCTGCGTCCGCCGTATACCGCCTATTTTCAGGGTGGCTTGACCTATGAGAGTGCCAAGATCGGCATTCTGGCCGCCGCGCAGCAGATGCTGGATGCGCAGTGAGAAGGCGTATTTTGTGGCGTGGTTTTGATTTTTCGTAAAATACACGAATTGTTTACAAAGCATCCGAAATTTTGACATTCTTTTATGGTATGATTATCAGGATCGAAATGTAAAGGAACAGGTTTGAATGATGAAGATGAGAAACATAAAAAGAACCGTAGTGTATTTTCTTGTGGTGGCGTTATGCATGGGGCTGCTTGCGGGTTGCTCTGCACCGCTGGAAGAGGCGGAGACCCCACCCTCGCAGATGCGATGTGCATCGGCGCCCGGGGTACTGTATCGTCTCTTTTTACCCACCGACTGGAATCTGACCACCGATGCGGGAATGTCGGGCGGATACTATTCCTTGGACGATTCCGCGACGGTGACGGCACGTACTTATGCCAATCCCGATGCGCTGACGACCGAAGAATTTTGGCAGAGTGTGATGCTGCCGCAAATGGCGGATTTCTTCGGTGGCACGGTGAGTGTGGAGGAGGGCGACCCCATCGAAACGACACTCGGCACACTGGTCAACGATGTGAACTACACCACCGCGGCGACGGCCGTGCGCTACAGCGGCATTCTCGGCAATCTGATCTATAAGGGAATGACGGTGCTGGCGCTGTTTGACGGTGAGGTGTTGGCGCTGACCTACCTTGCAAAAGAGGACGTATACGACACGTATCTTTCGGGGATGGAGGCAGCGGTGCTGAATTTCCGTTGGCTGGGAACCCCATACGTTCCCGAGGAGCCCATTCACACCGTTGATCCGAATGCGGAGGCTCCCGCGGGGATGCAGCTGGCATCCAATGATGACGTGGCGTACCGCTTTTACGTTCCCGAAAATTGGGTGCTGGATACCATGCTGCCCACCTCAAGCGCCTATTACTCCGAGAGCGACCGTTCCAACGTAACGGTGACGGTCTATATGCCCGAGGAGGACACGCTGACGGCGGAGCAGTATTGGGAGATGTGCCTGTCCGATCTAAAAGGGGAGGATCCCGCCGAGAGCATCATCCGCGACATGGAGGTATTATCCGACACCGAGGGGGAGCTGGACGGACGTCCTGCGCATACTTACGTGTATCGCGGCACAGTGGCGGGGAAGACTTATCGTTTTTCCCAGACCATAGCGGCATATCGCGGCATGGTCTACACGCTGACCTATACGGCAACGGATGAAGTCTTTGAGACTCATCTTGACGAAGTACAGCAGATGATTGAGGCATTTGATTTCAGAGGAAATTGATGCCGTAAAAATGCGTTTCATTTATTGAAAGGGGTTTGGGGAAAACTTTTGTTCACAAAGGTTTTCCCCAAAATAACATGGATATCATTTATTTAGACAACAGTGCGACGACGCCTTTATGTCAAGAGGCGAAAAATACAATGCTGGAGATGCTGGATTGCTACGGCAACCCATCTTCCCTACATCAGATGGGGCAGCTCGCGTCAAAAAAAACAGAAACGGCACGAGTGCAGCTTGCCTCTGCGCTGGGTGTGCGCGGCCCGATGCTTGTGCCGGGGCAGCTGGTTTTTACGGCGAGCGGTAGCGAGGCAGACACGCTGGCGCTGTTGGGTACTACACGTGCCAAGGCGCGCCGCGCAGCGAATAAGATCGTGACCACCGACTCGGAGCATCCTGCGGTGGAGATGGTCATGCAGCAATTGGAGAGTGAGGGCTGGGAGGTCATTCGTATCTCCACGCGCGGCGGTGTGCTTGACACGGCGCAGCTGGATGCCGTACTGGATGACAAGGTATTCCTTGTCAGCATGATGATGGTCAACAATGAAACGGGGGCACTGTACGATCTGAAATCTGCCTTTTCGTTGGCAAAACAGCGCAATCCGCACGTCATTACCCACACTGACGCGGTGCAGGGCTTTTTGAAATGCAAATTTTCGCCCACTGCAATCGGTGCCGATCTGGTGTCACTGAGCGGGCACAAGATCCACGCGCCCAAGGGTGTGGGAGCATTATATATCCATCCTGCGCTGCTCAAGGCCAAGGCGATCGTCCCGGTACAGCTGGGCGGCGGGCAGGAGGCGGGGTTACGTTCGGGAACCGAAAATGTCATCGGAATCGCTGCGTTTGGTGCGGCTTGCGCCGCGTTGTCCAAACGGTTGGATGATGACCTTGTGCATATGGACGCGTTGAGGAAGAAAACAATTGCGGGGATGGCAGCACTTGGCATTGGGGTCAAGCAGCCTATCGGTGCGTATGCACCGCATATTGTCAACATCACGTTGCCCGCCATCAAGAGCGAGACCATGCTACACTTTTTGAGCGCGCGGGGGATTTGTGTTTCTGCCGGCTCAGCTTGCGCGTCGCACGGAAAAAAGAGCAGTCGTGCGTTGATCGCGTTCGGCGCAACGCCCGCCGAGGCCGACAGCTCGCTCCGTGTAAGTCTTAGCCCTTATACCACCGAAACGGAAATCGATGCGTTATGTGATGCCCTTGCTGCAGGGCTTTCTTCCTTGGTGCGGATGCGGCGGTGAGGAGGGGATTTGGGGGGACGTTTGGGGCGCTGCCCCAAGCCCTGCCAAGGAAACTTTTTGGAAAAAAGTTTCCTTGGATCCTTCAAAAACTTTAATCCGATTATACAAGATTTAACGGTGCCATTCTATCGGCACGGCGCATGTGTCCATGTGGGGCCCCTCCCCCACAAGTTGGATGCAAAAGAAAGATGTCCGCCTCATTCGGGGTGGACTTTTACTTTGTGCGGATGCGGCGGTGAGGAGGGGATTTGGGGGGACGTTTGGGGTGCTGCCCCAAGCCCCGCCAAGGAAAACTTTTTGGGAAAAAGTTTCCTTGGATCCTTCAAAAACTTTGATAGTATCAAGTTTTTTGGAGGGAGTTTGAGGGAACCTTTTGTACACAAAAGGTTCCCTCAAATATCATCCTTATTCAAAACACAACTCGCCTCACATCGACGCACCGTCCGACGGACGGATCGAGTGTAAAGAGGGCACCGCGGATGGAGACAGGCCCATCGGCGACGGTGAAGTGTGCGGGGAGCTTATCTCGCATCTTGGTCAGCACGGCCTCGGTTTTTGTGCCGAGGATACCGTTGTCGGGGCCTGACATTCCGATATCGGTAATATAGCCCGAGCCACCGGGGAGGATCTGCTCGTCGGCGGTTGCCACGTGGGTGTGTGTACCGAACATGGCACTCACCCGTCCGTCAAAGGCTCGGGCAATGGCATATTTTTCCGCTGTCGCCTCGGCGTGGATGTCGAGGATCGAGACATCGTAGCGACCTGTTTCGCGCTTGAGCACCTGCTCCACCGCGCCAAAGGGAGAGGAGAGCGGTTCCATAAACGCGGTTCCGTTGACGTTCATACAGAGCAGCCGCCAGCCCTTGATATCGCAGATGGTATAGCCGCAACCGGGTGCGGCGGGGGGATAGTTCAACGGGCGGATAATGGCATCGGGGCGGTCGTCCAGCAGTGTATAGATGTCGCGCATACCGTAGGTGTGATTCCCCAGCGTGATCACATCCACGCCCGCATCCCAGAGTGCCTGCGCATCCTTTGCGCCCAATCCGTGGATCCCCGTGACGTTTTCGCCGTTGGCGATGATAAAATCTGCGCCGAGTGCGCGTGCCCGGGCGCGTAGCTTGGCAGCTAATACCTCCAACGTCGCAGCCCCTACAATATCTCCGATGGTCAGAATGTGAATCATGCGGTGTCTCCTTCTGTGTTAATTGCTGTTTTCAAGGCGATATCCCTGCCCGCGCACCGTAGCGAACAGGCGCAGCCCAAGCGGCTGCTCCAATTTGCGACGAAGATGGCACAGGTAAACCTCTACCTTGTTGCTGACACTCTCCTTGGCCTCTTCTTTTTCGGCGATTGCTGCGCGGAGAGCCTCTTTTGTGACCGCCTTGCCGCGGTTTTCAAGGAGCAGTGACATGATTGCCGCCTCCTTCTCGGTCAGCGTGAAGACATTCTCACCGATATGCAGCGTCAAGGCATCGCTTTCAAAATACATTGCCAAGGGCTGCCCTTCGTCGGGGGCATGCGCGGGCTGCCCCGCACACACGACGCGTAAAAGCTCCGCCCGCAGTCGATCTACGGATAACGGACGATGCCAGAGCTTGGTCAACGGTGGGGACGGCGGGGAGGCGAGCTCTCTTTGCGCGGTGATGCCGTAGATCGGTAATTCGGCAGGCAGGGCGAGGTCATCGGGCAGTGTGACGGTGTCCATGTCCCACAAAACCAGACGGATCCCGCGGGTGTCCGCTGTGGTGAGCGCGGCGGCTGAGCGCTCTGTCTGTACGCTGATGCACAGCTCGTGCGCCTCGGCGGTGATCAGATGCTCAAGACGCAGATCTGCGCCGAGAAACAGCAGCTCTTGTTTTTTTTCGGTCATATGATGGCGGCTCCTATCTGTCGGTTTTATGATTTGCGGGAAAGATACAGGGTCAACGTCGTGTCGGACGACTGCTCAAAATATCCGCTGTAGGTGTGCGCACCGATAAGCTCCACGTTTCCATTTTCATCGTGCAGGCCTTGGGCGCTGCGGCCGTCTCCGCGGTCCAGATAAAACGTGCCGTCCTCGAAAAAGAGCAGGATATACGTGTTCTCATCCTCCGCCTCGCTCTCTGCCTCATTGCAGATCCAGTAGCCGTCGGCGTGACGGATAAATTGCAGCGTGATCTCGTCGGGTAACGTCAGGGAGGGGGACGCATCGGCAGAGGGATCCTCGCTCTCGGCGTTTTCTTGATCGTCGGGGGGAGCGTTCATGCTCCCCTCTGAGGGTTCGAGTGCAGCGGAAGGGTCGGTTATATTGTCACTCTCATCAGCGGCACTGCTGTTTCCCCAAAAATCATTGTCGGGAAATGCCATGTCACCATCTGATTTCGGAGTGACGCGTAAGATCGCGATACCGATCAACGAAAGGCAAATGACTGCGGCAGCTGCGGAAAGCATTTTCGGGCGGAATCGGCGCCTTGGTAAACGGTGCACGGCCTGCATGATATGCGTGTGCATTTCCGGGGTGGGGGAGGGGAGAGCAGCAGCCAGCGCACGGGGGAGCGAGAGAAACAGCTCGCAGCGCGCGCGGCAATCGGCGCACAGGGCAAGATGAGAGGCGATCTCACCGCGTTCCGTGTCACTCACGTCGCCTTCGGCATATGCGGGCAAGAGCGAGCGAATATGCTCACAGAGCGAGCCGCTGTGTGCGGGACTTTGATTTTCATTTTCCATCGGTGGATGCACCTCCTTTCTCCTCTGTTTTCGGGGTTCTGCTGTATTAGACGGAAATTATTCGAAAAAGTTCCCATGTTCAAGGATTTTTATTAAAATTTTTTTTGCACGGTGAAGGCGACTCTTGACGGTGCCCTCGGTCAGTGAGAGAATTGCGGCGATCTCGCGGTAGGAGTGACCGCAGACGGCGCGCAGCGTGATGAGCTCTCTTGCGTCGGGGGGCAATTGGAGCAGGGCATCATGCAGCATGGCGCTCTTCTCGGCGTCGAGGTAGCCTTGCACGGGGTCGCTTTGCCGATCGGGATCGGCGATGGGGAGAGGCGTTTGTTCACCGTTATCCTCCGTGATATACAAAGATGTGGTCATCTCACGGCGGCGTTTATTGGCGCGCAGGAAGTCCATGGCGGTGTTATGCGCGATTTTGGTCAGGTAGGTGAGGAACGCAGATTGAAATCGGTAATGCGGCAGGGTTCGCCACAGCTTGATGAAGACCTCCTGCGTGACGTCCTCGGCATCGGTGCGGTTTCCGAGGATGGCATACACACAGCGGAATATGGGGGATTCAAAGCGGGAAAGCAGGGTTTCAAAGGCGTGCTCGTCGCCTCGCTGCGCTGCTTGGATGAGCATTTGCAGCTCCAATGCGTCCTCGGACATGGGGAGGTCTCCTTTCTTTGAATTTTAGGGGCGGCTATTTTCGGTAAGGGCGTTGAGAATCTGCAGCGCCTCCTCGGTGGTGGTGGCGGACATCAGCTTGCCACGGGCGGCGGCAGCACCTGAAATGCCGTGTATGTACCAGGCGACCTGCTTTTTGGATTCGGCAAAGCCGACCTTTTCCCCCTTTTCCTCCATCATGCGGGTCATATGCTCGCGGGCGAGCGTCAAGCGCTCGGTCAATGTGGGAGGGATATAGGGAGTGCCGTTCAGCGCGGCGCGCAGCTCGGAAAACAACCAAGGGTTGCCCATGGCTCCGCGGGCGATCATCCAGCCGTCACAGCCGGTGACTTTTTTCATATGCAGTGCATCGGCGGCGGTATAAATGTCTCCGTTACCGATGACGGGGATGCGGACAGCGGCCTTGACGGCGGCGATCTGCTCCAGATTGACGCCGGGGCGGTACATCTGTGTGCGGGTACGTCCATGGACGCAGATGGCGTCCGCGCCGCTGTCCTCCAGAATTTTTGCCATTTCCACAGCGTTGACGCTGTCGTCATCCCAGCCGATGCGGATCTTGACGGTGACGGGGATCCTTACGGCGGCCTTGACGGCGCGCACCAGCGCACCTGCCAGCGTGGGATTTTTCAGCAGAGCACTGCCCTCGCCGTTGCCCACGATCTTGGGAACAGGGCAGCCCATGTTCAGATCAATGGCTGCGGGGGCGGCTTGGCTGCGGCAGCCCGCGTAGGAACCGTCTTCGATCATTTTTGCCGCCTCGGAGAGAAAGACGGGGTCACGGCCGAACAGCTGCACCGCCATGGGAACATCGTCCTTGTGGACGCAAGCGAGCGGCGCTGTGCGGGAATGCTCTCCGACCGACGCTTTTTTGCTCATGCGCTCATAACAAAGGGACTGTGCCGAGACCATCTCGCTGACGGTATATTCCGCGCCAAAGCGGCGGCAGATCGCGCGAAAGGGGTGGTCACTGACGCCCGCCAGAGGTGCCAGCATCAACCCATGGCGCAGGGGGATGTCTCCGATGCGCAGCGCGGGGGTGTTGATATCTTGATTCATGAAAAAACCTCGTTTGGTTGCCTGTCAGAAAAACTTGCAATTATCATATCACAAAACCGACCGTTTGTCAAGACGAACGCGCTCGACGGGAAAACAGCCGTGTCCACAGCGGGAAGGTTGCGGGCCAGATGCCCGCGGCAAACAGAACAACCAGAAAATAGCGCACGGCGTGTGCGGCGGGGTGATCGTTGCAGATGGCGAGCAGGGGCGCCTTGAGCAAGCTCTTGATGGCGACGGTCAGAGCTGCGCCGAGCACCAATTTGACGGCCTGCGCCGGCATCGGAGCTGCGGTTTGAAAGTGCAGGAGTCGAATATCTAAGGTATAGACGATCAGCATTGCCACAGCACAGCCCAGAATGGTCCATGCGTTCTTGCGCCCCGATGCGAGATTGGACAGATCGATGTCCGCAGGGAAGGGATACAGCTCGGCATATAATACGAAGGCCACGGCCATGGCAATCAGTACGCCGATGACCGCGTACATCGTAGAGGGCTTTTGCAGTGCCCTTTGCATCAGGGGATACATGGCAAAGATCAGAATACCACCGATAACCAGCGAGACGATAACATCCGCAGGGGTATGTACGCCGAGATACATACGGGACAGAGCGACGATCGGTATGATCACGATGCAGATGATCCGCAAGGGGCGGTTGCGGGTAAAGCGCGCGATCGAGCCGAAGGTATTGACGGCATTTTGCGTGTGCCCGCTGGGAAAGGAATAGCCGGTTGCCGCCTCGCGGGCGCTCTCAACAATATGAAATTCGGGGTCAAGCACCCACGGGCGCGGGATGCGACAAAGCAACTTCAGCCATTGATTGACAGTCAAGCCCACAAAGCTGACGGTCAACAGATAATAGCCGTTTTTCTTATCCACGCACCAGAAGATCAGCAGCGCGATCAAGAGAAAGAACGCCTCTTCGCCAAGGAGTGTGACAACGGAAAAAATCGCGTCGGTCACGGGATTGCGTAATTCTTGTAAAAAATACAGAAAGGACATAAGAACCTCCCAAAATCATAATTGTAAGCATTCGTTCATATCCACGGCTTTACCAAGGGGGAGGGAGTAGATCAGGATGCGGTCGGGATATTTTCCGAACATACCGCAGACCGCCTCGGCGTAGATGTGCAGCTGCTCTCCGTGGTCAAGCAGCAGCTGCGCGGCGATGGCGGCATCACGGTCCTCGGGGGGGAGCGACTCGCCCCAGCTCTCGGTGCGCAGGCGGTCGGTTTATAGTCACACAGTGTCAGCGTGCCGTCCTCCTGCTCCAACAACAGATCCAGCGAGCCTTGTACATACAGTGAGGCGTCCCCCAGAGCATCGGCGAGGTCTTCCCGTCGGGTCAGCGTATGGTAAGGTAAAAAGCGATTGAATTGCAGCTCGCGATAAACGGTTTTTGCGGAAAGGATGAGGGGGAAGAGATCACTTTTGACAAACGCCTGCAGATGACGGCGGTTGAGAATGTGTGCGGTATGTGCGGTGAGATATTGCATTTTCACCAGTCGCTCGATCTCGGCCTCAACGCCTGCCGCAGCGAGATGCGCATGGTCGCAATACTGCAAGAACAGATGGGTCGCCGTGCCTCTCTCGGCAGCGTCGGCACTTTGCTTGGCAGTGAGTAGCTCTAAAAACGGTTGTCTTGCCGCCCGCAGCAGCTCGATGCGGTGGCGGATGTAGTCTGCCTCGTCTTGCCGTTTTTGCTCGGGGGTGGGAACAAGGACGGGCGTTTTTTCTTCTTCTGCAAGATATTCCGGCAGAAAATGGCGATCCAGAAGATCACGCGTCAACTTGGATGCGGCGGCCTTGGTCGGCAGGGTGCGCAGCAATGCGCGCGGATCGATATAGGTGGCGTGTGCATCCAACACGGCGCGGTAAAAGGCAGGTGTGCCCACACCGGGGGTGTCGGTCATTTGATCGGAGGATGGAAGGGGCGTGGAGGCATCGACTTGCGTGGGAGGCTCAGTGGGCAGCGCCGCTGCGGTATACAGACGACGGTCAAGGATCTGTACTTGGTAACAATCGGGAGAATTTTGCTCGCGATTTGCGGGGGAGATCGCGCCAAGGATCCAGCCGAGATACGAGGAAGAGGACAAAACGCATGCGCGGTCGCCTCTTGTGGGACGGTTGGCGCGGTCAAGGGCGGGCTGTGCGGCAGCGCGCAGCTTTGCGGTCATATACAGACGTTCCTTGGCGCGGGTCATGGCGACGTAGAGAATACGCATCTCCTCCTCGGTTCCGCGCACACGCAGCTGCTCTGCGATGGCGTGACGAACCACACTCTCCCGCCGCGATGCATCGTCAGGACAGTAGATCCGGGCGGCAGCACCCAGCGTATGGTCAAAAATGATGGGGGCACGCAGATCCGTGGTGTTGAAATCGGCAGCACAATCCGCAACGAAAACGACGGGGAACTCCAGTCCCTTTGATTTATGGATGCTCAACAGTGTGACCGCATCGCGCTCCGTCTCGGCAGCACCCGTGCTGCTCAAGGCATTCGGGGTTTCCAAAAGGCGACGGAAGTAGCGAAGAAATTGATACAGCCCACAAAAAGAGGTGTTCTGGTAATGGCGTGCCTTGTCATACACGGTCAGATAGACGGGTGTGGATGCCTTGGCTTGCAACGCGCTTTCGCCGTACAGCTTGCGAAGGAATTTGTCTGCGGGCAACGTACGGGCGACAGCCTGCCACTTCTGTACAAAAGCGACAAGGGAGGCGCATTTTTTTTGCAGAGCCTCGGGGATGGTATGCAGCGGCTCCTGTCCGCTTGCAGCCAGACACAGCACATCATAAAGAGGGATTTTTTTGCAGGTATCGTCTGCAGTGCGCAAAAGGAGCAGATGCTCCAGTGTGAGCGGCGAGGCCTCGGTGGTCAGCAGGGCAGTCAGCGGGACATCGTCACGCGGGTTGTCGATGACCGAGAGCAGATTGATCAGATCGGTCATATCGGGATGGGCGGCGAGCGACGCTGCGGCGCGGTGCGTGGTTTCGATCCCATACGCGGTAAGCGCGGTGACCAGCGCGTCTGCCATACCCATCGAGCGCATCAGAACGGCGATATCCCGCGGGCGGATGGGGCTGCCGTCATCTCGCGTTTCCTCACGGATCAGGCGGGCGATCTCAGCAGCAATATAGACTGCCTCGGGATTGATCTTGGGGCTGCCGTGCTCGTCCTTTGCGGGCGGCTCGGTGTTCTCTTCCTCCTCCTCGCTTTTGGGTGGCTTTTCCAAAAGAACGATCTGCGCGGGATGACGGGGCGTCCCCTCGGGCAGCTGCTTACCGCAGATGAGGTCGTCATCGCGGCGATAGCCCAAGGTTTGCTCGCACACGCCGAAGGTATAACCGCAGACCAGGTTGGTAAATTCGATCACACAGGGGTCGCAGCGGAAGTTTTCGGACATAAACAGGCAAGCGCCATTGGTCGTTGTCGGTGGGTTTTCGGGGGAGACGGGGGTGAAACGGCGACGATATTCGGCGAAGATGGCGGGCTCGGCGCCGCGGAAGGAATAGATGCTCTGCTTGATGTCGCCGACCATAAAGCGGTTGCCGTTTGCACCGATGGTGGCGAAGATGGTATCCTGCACGGTGTCCACGTCCTGGTATTCGTCGATATAAACGGTGTCATATTGCTCGCGCAGGGACAGTGCGATGTCGGAGGGGTTGCCCTGCTCGTCCAGCAGCAACGAGAGCAGTGCGCGACGGATGTCGGTAAAATCCTGCACCCCGCGACGCAGCTTGATCTCTCGGATCTCGCGGTCATATTCCGTGAGCAGCTCATAGAGCATCTGCTCACTTTGCGCGGTTCGGATCATGTGGTCGCGTCGGCTTGGGGCATCGTCGACAAAGAAGTCGGCAAGGGCGCGGATGTCCTCGACCCAATCCCGACGGGTTTCCTTGATCGCCAAGGCCTCGGCGCTTGCTTTCATTTTTCTGGAGGAACCAAGGCGTATGGGGCTGTACGCACGCAGCGTCTCCCCGGCGGCATCCCAATTGCGGGTCTGCAAGCACAGCTTTGTGCGGCGCACGGTCTCAAGATCGTTCTGCACGGCATGGAGGTAAAGAGCAGCTGCGGCCTCATCGGCGGCGAACACGATGCAGGCGTGATCGATTCTGCTCTCAAGAGAGGCAAGCCGCTCACACAGAAGTGTACAAAGGCTGATGCCCTCATCGGTATCGCCAAAGGGCAATTCGGCTTGCGCGCGCAGACGCTCGGCACTGTTTTTCAAGCCTTCCAGACCCTCGGGAAATGCGAGCAGCTTTTCGTACAAGGTGAGCAGCACCTCGGTATTTTCGCCGCGGTCGCGGTTGGGCATCAGATCGTCCATGGCACAGGCAAAGGCGTTGTCGCAAAGCACCGAGAGGGGGGCATCATCGCTTGCGCTTTCGGGGACGTGGCGGGTATAGGCGTCATCGATCAGCCGTTGGAGCGTGTCGTGCTTGATCGGGGCCAGCTCGCCCTCATCGGACAGTCGAAAGGAGGAGGGCAGGCCGAGGCGCTCGAAATTGGCGCGGACGGGCTGCAGATAAAAGGAGTCGATGGTACAGATATCGGCACTGCCCAGTGCGACCAGCTGACGGTAGAGGTGGTGGTTATCAGGTTGCTCGGCGATTGCTGCGGAGAGTGCAGCGGAGATGCGGCTGCGCAGCTCGGCGGCGGCAGCGCGGGTAAAGGTGACGATCAGCATACGGGAAATATCGGCGGGGGGAAGGGATTCCCCGCGGTCGTTTTGAATATTGCCTGTCAGGGAGCGGATGATCCGCTCGGTCAGGGTAGCGGTTTTTCCCGAGCCGGCGGCGGCGCTGATCAATAGGTCTTGTCCATGGAGCTGCATGGCGAGGGTTTGGGAGGGGGTCCAGTTGGTGGGCATGGGGGCTCCTTTCGGCGGCAGAAGTGATTTTTGGTTGTATGATTGTGCGCAGGTAACATTTAATGATTTATTGATATTTTGCGCCGTGGGGATCACTGCTGCGGGGCGGCGTTTGCACAATGGGATTTCAAGGGGCAAAAACGGCAGGCATCGTCCGAGGCGGCTTTGGCGGCATGACCGGATTGCATATCGTTTCCGATGGCGCGCAGGGTCGCGCGGATATCTCGCTCCAATGCGTCAAATTCCTCGGCGGTTGTCAGGGCTTTGCCCTGCAGATCGCCGCTTTTGGTGGCTTTGATGCCTGCGAGATAGTGTGGATCGGATTCATCGTTCATGGCGTAAAGGATTTCGGGATCATTCAGCAGTAATCCGCTGCGCTCGGCATGAACCGTGCCCTTTTCTTCCTTGGTCGAGATATACATGACACCCGCAGGGATCGGGGAGATGCCTTGTGCCGAGGCACGGCACAGCGCGAAGAGATAGATCAGCAGCTGCAAATTGATGCCTTGACGCACGTCGTCCAAGGAAAAGGTTTTGGAACCGCTTTTATAATCCACAACGCGCAGGAACAGGCGTTCGCCCTCGGTGTAGCTGTCCACGCGGTCAACGGTGCCGCCAAGCAGGATGCGGCAGCCATCGTTCAGCATGATTTCATACGGTGCAGGAGCATTCGGCCCTCTGCCGCCGATGCGCAATTCAAAGGCGGCGGGGATGAATTTACTGTGCGACAGCTCGCCCAGCACATCGCGCAGAAGAACCAAGGCCAGTGCGCGCAGGCGACTGAACAGATGCATCACACGGGCACTGCGGGCGGCGTTGGTGTCTGCGGCGAGCAGCAGAGTTCGCAGGTATTCATTGACAAAGGTGTCGGCGAGCGGTTCGATCTCCTCCTCGCGGGGGAGGAGATAGCTGCCGTCCTCTTGCATACAGGTGCGCAGGACCTTTTCCAGCAGATAATGGAAGAAGGTGCCGCTGTCGCTGTAGTCGATTACGGCAGTTTTGCGCTCCCGCAGATCAAGAAGGTAGGTACAATAGAAACGGAACGGGCATTGCACGAAGGTCTGGATGCGGGATTGCGTCAGGTAGATGGTGTCGCCCAGCAGTGCGCGGGCGGCGGCAGGAGAGATATCCGCGGGGGAGGGGGGATGGGGCGTATAATCGGTACTGCCGCCGTCGGGATCGGGAGCCTGCTCGCCCGTGGGCTTCGGGGCGTTGGTCGCGGGAGCGGAGGGGCAGCGCGACGGGGCAGGTCGCACCATTGATAGATCGAAGGAAATGACTTGCTTTTTCAGATAAGGGAAGAGATACAGCAGCCGTGCGTAGGCGATGCTCGGTGATTTGGCGCTGCCATCCATCGATGCGGTGACGGTAGAGACGATCAGTGCGCAAGAGGGCTTGGTCATAGCGCGCCAAGCGTACATCAGCTCGCGAGAGGAGCGCAATTCTTGATTGCCGTCAAGGACGATGCCAAGCGCCTGTAGCTGCTGCTTGTCTGCGTCGCCCAGTAAGCCGTGATCGCGCATTGCGCGGGGAAATTCGCCCTCGCAAAGTCCCAGTACAAAGGAGACGGCAATGTTCTCCACGCGCAGTGTGTCTGCGGCACCGATGATGACGCTGTCGTGCAGTGAGGGGACAGAGGCAAGCTCGCTTTGAGACAGGAGCATGGTCAGTGCGGCGCAAAGCTCCTCGGGGGTGACACGGATATCGGGCAGCGCGGCAGACAGCCGTGCCAGCGTGTCCACGACCGTGTCGTAAATACGCAGCGTCTCACCCGCCTCCTTGATGTATCCTGCGGCCAGCTCGCTCTCGGCGATCAGTGCGCAGCGCTCGGCGAGTCGCATCTGCTCCATATAATCATACAGAGCGCGGCAGCAGGCGGGGAGAGACGGATCGGCGTGCAGCGCGGTATACAGCTGCAGCAGCGGGGTGATGACGGCCTCCCGCACGCGGTTGGCGGCCTCCAAAATTTGCGCGCCGCGGGCAGATAGATGCTCGGTGTAGCCGTCGGGATTACGGGTCCAGCGCTCGGTGACAAAGTCGTTTCCGTTGATGCTCCAGGTGTCGACGTATTGCTCGAACAGATCGAGCGCGGCGGCGTCCTCAAAGAGAAGTCCCGTCTTGACCATGGTGAGAATATCCTGCGAGCCGAATCGATAGGTGACAGCGCGCAGCGCAGAGAGTATGAAACGGGAGAGCGGCTTTTCCGACAGCGCGGATTTATCCGAAAAGTAGTAGGGGATCTTATAGCGCTCCAGCGCGGCGTCCAGCACACCGCGATAACTCTCGGTGTCGCGGACAATGACCGCCATCTGCCCGTAGGGGATACCCTTATGCAGAAGGTGGAGAATGTGCAGCGCCGTGGCCTCTGCCTCGGCGTAGATGTCGGTGCAGCGCAGCACGGTAATGTCTCCCCGGTTCTCAGGGGGCGGCAGCTCGTCCTCTGTGACGCGGTAGGAGAGATCCCACATCCGCCTCTCGAGAATACCAAGCTCGGGCGAGGCGGTTCGTCGATTTTCGGTCAGGCGGGTATATCTGACGGGGATATCCTGCTCGCGGCACAGGCGCAGCAGCTGCCGTGCAGTCGTACAGGCACAGATAAAGGCAGGATTATGGCTGTCAAGGCCGTCGCAGCACAGTGCGACCGTGACGTTTTCCGCGCTGCGGAGCATTTCGCGCAAGACGGCAAGCTCCTCGGCGGTAAAATCGGTGAAGGAATCAATGTAGATATTCGAGCCCTTAAAATAGGGATGCTTTTGTAAAAGAGAGGCCAGCTGAGCGACGGTATCAGAGCCGTCGCTTTCCGAGATCGCAGCGATACGTGCACCATACGCGGCGTAAAGAAGGGATATGTCCCGCAGCTTGCGGGAAAGAGGACTGTCGGCGGGTAATTTTTTTGCAGCGTTTTCCAGCGTGACGGGGTCGACTGCGCTGCACTGCAGCTCCTCCAGCGTTTGCAACAGCAGAGAAGTGAGTGCACCGTCGGGCGCGGTGTCGGCGGGAATGCGATATTCCTCCAGCAGGGGGGAGAGCTGTCGCAAGCACTCCCAGAGCAAAAGCATCCGCAAGGCGCGATCGGGCGGGCGGGTGGTCATGCCGCCATGCTGTGAGGCGACCCGGTCATACAGGCGGGTAAAGCCTGCAATGGTGAAGGTCAAGCCTGCGCTCTCGGGCAGACGGGGGAGCATGGTGCGCTCGGATAAATTGGCTTGCTGCTCGGGGATGATCAGATAAGCCCGCCGTCTCGCGGCAACATCGCGGGCGATCAGATCCGAGATCATCATGGATTTTCCCGTTCCCGCACCGCCGAATATAAAATGCAGCATACTCTACCTCCGTGTACTTGTTTTTTTTGCTTGTTTGTGGTATAATGGATATGAGACCATGCATATTGTATCGAGTTTCATCGTTTTATGGGATTTTGCGCAGCGAAATCCCGTGTGGCTACACTTTGTTCGCTCTTATTTTATAGCCACGTGTCGGTAACACTTCTTAACCAATCAATGGGGGATTTTGCGCAGCGAAATCCCGTGTGGCTACACTTTGTTCGCTCTTATTTTATAGCCACACTTATTATACCATATCTCTACACAAAAAGCAACCGAGCCGCCTTGATTTTTCAAATGCTTTTTGTAAAATCATCATCAAACAATCACAATCGACAGATATAATGATATCATCAGTAGAAATCCCGCGAAATACGGGATGATTGGGAGCGCATATGAATAACAATGATTTCAACGATTTCAATCTGAATGGTACAGGTGATGCCGCACCGAACGGCGAAGGCAAGCACGCCGAGCAAACCTCCTATACCACACCCGGCGGCAGCGGCGTACATTATCATGCCGAAACTTCCCGTCGGGAATGGGAGGGGAGCTATCGTGAGCAGAGCTCTGCTGCTTATGACACCGAGCGCCGTCAGGCATATCGGGGGGCGCGGATCACGGCGGTTTTGATCGTCATTCTCTGTATCGCGCTTGGATTTGGCGCGGGAATGGCGGGCTCCGTGATCATCGGAATGATCCATGAATCGAGCGCCGATACCGATGATATGCCGCGGAATGTCGATGACAGCAGCCCTCGGTTTGAAACGAGCGGGGATGGCACGGTTATCAATTCCGCTCCTAATGCATCGGTCTTGGGAGATGATCGTAATCCCAGCCCGCAAATGAACAAAAGCGACTCGCTGGGCAACGTGACCTACAGCGGCTCGGCGGGAGAGAACGCTTACTCTACGCTCTCCGAGGCGATTGAGCACGTCGCTGCGACGGTCGTTGAGATCTCCACGGAGACAAGAGTCAATGGCGGTTGGCTCGGCAACTATGTCAGCAGCGGTGCGGGCAGCGGTGTGGTAATTTCCTCTGACGGCTATATTGTGACCAACAATCACGTGATCGCGGGCGCGGATACCATTACCGTTCGCACCACCGACGGCACGACCTATGAGGCAGCGCTGATCGGAACGGACAGCGCCTCGGATATTGCCGTGCTTTGGATCGACACCGCGGGGGGAGAGCTGCAGGCCGCACAGCTTGGTTGCAGCGCGGATCTGATCGTCGGGGAGATGGTATTCGCCATCGGAAACCCGCTGGGATCGCTTGGCGGCACGGTAACCGACGGCATCATCAGTGCGACGGCGCGCAGTATTACCATCGACGGTGCGAATATGACGCTCCTGCAGACCAATGCTGCGGTCAACCCCGGAAATTCGGGCGGCGGTCTGTTTAATATGGCGGGGCAGTTGATTGGCGTGGTCAATGCCAAATGCTCCGAGGATGATGTCGAGGGGCTTGGTTTTGCCATTCCGATCGATACGGCATATGACGTGATCAATCAGCTGATCGAATACGGCTATGTGCGCGGGGTGGTCGATGCCGGCTTGAGCCTGTATGACATTACAAGCTCCAATATCATGGCCGCTTGGCGGTATTTCAATTCCAGCTATGCCGGGGTGTATATTCTGGAGAGTGCTTACACCGATGAGCTGAAATACGGGGATCTGCTTGACAGGATCGACGGCGTCAAGGTGACCTCTTCGGAGGACGTAGAGGCTTTGCTCTCCACCTACGAGGTCGGCGATACCGTGACATTAACAGTGGTCAGAGCAGAAACGGAATATCAGGTAAAGTTGACGCTGCGGGAGTATGTTCCTTCCGATCTGAACGTGCAGTTCACGCAAAAGTAAAAGATAAAGATACGAAATATGCTGCAAGGAGGAAAGACAAATGTATCACATTCTGGTTGTAGACGACGAGGTCAGGATTCGTTCGATTATAAAAAAATATGCTGAATTTGAAGGTCATATGGTGACCGAGGCGGGAGATGGCATGGAGGCGGTGCTGCTGTGCCGCAGCAACACTTACGACGTGATCATCATGGATATCATGATGCCCGAGCTGGACGGCTTTTCGGCGTGTCGCGAGATCCGCAAGACCAGCCAGACCCCCATCATTATGCTCTCTGCCCGCGGGGAAGAATACGATAAGATCAACGGCTTTGAGCTGGGCATTGACGATTACGTTATGAAACCCTTTTCCCCCAAGGAGCTGATGCTGCGCATCGGTGCCATTATGAAACGCTTGAGCCCGGCAAAGAGTGCAGGCGAGCCTAAGCCCAACGTGATCGTTGAGCTGGACGGCGGTGGGCTCAAGGCTGATCTGACAGCGCGGCTGGTGTATATCCACGGTGAGCGGGTCGAGATGTCCCCCAAGGAGTATGATCTGTTTTTCTTCATGCTTGCCAATCGCAACATCGCGCTGTCCCGCGAGAAACTGATCTGCGAGGTCTGGGGATATGATTTCTACGGCGATGCGCGCACACTGGATACCCACATCAAGCTGCTGCGCAAGAGCCTTGGCGAATACAGCAAGTATATCGTGACGTTGCGGGGTGTGGGCTACCGCTTTGAGGGCGTGTAATGAGGCGGCAGCGTGATACCGTGACATCCGCGGAGATCCCCTCTGCGCGTAAGCATACAAGGGCCAAGCCGCGGCGGGAGAGAGCGACCCGTCGCGGCCACTTTGGCGTTCAGGGAATGCTTTTGATCAGCCTTGCGGTGTTTACAGGCTTTGTTATGCTGGTTCTGGGCATCTTTCAGGTGGGGCTCTTGGACACCTTCTATCGCTCTATCCGAGATCGCAGCATGAATATCGCCGCGGGGCAGATCGAGCAGGCGCTGTCTGCCCGGGTGCCGCTGGAGGACGCTATTTACGATCTTGCGGAGGATCACGCGTTATGTGTGCTGCTTTATCGCGTGGAGGGAGATGTGGCGGTGCCTGTCGCCTCCGCAGACGTTTCCAATGATTGCATTATTCATCACATCACGGGAGATTATATCTCCAATCTGTATGCCCACGCCATGCAGAACGGCGGAGATTATCACACGACAGTGAGTATGCATATGCGCAATCAATATACGACCGATGAGGAAGAAGAGGATCATCCCGATCTGCGACGATCTCCCGTCTCGGCGTTGATGATCCGTGTGGTCGAGGGAGCGGACAAATATTCATACGTCATTTTGCTTGATGCCGAGCTGACGCCGATCAATGCGACCATCAGCACGCTGACGGTGCAGTTTTTGTGGATCGCAGCGCTGCTGTTCTGCGGGGTTCTGGTTCTGGCATACGTGCTCTCCCGCGTGATCACACGCCCCTTGGTGCGGATGAACGAGGCGGCAAAGCTGCTGGCGCGCGGACGCTACGACGCGCACTTCTCGGGCGACGGCTACCGCGAGACCCGAGAGCTGGCGCAGACGCTGAACTATGCCGCATCGGAGCTGTCCCGCGTGGACGAGCTGCAAAAGGAGCTGATCGCCAACATTTCGCACGATCTTCGTACACCGCTGACCATGATTACAGGCTACAGCGAGGTCATGCGTGATATTCCGGGGGAGAACACCCCGGAGAACGTGCAGGTCATCATTGACGAGGCGGAGCATCTGTCCGCGTTGGTCAATGACCTTTTGGATCTGTCGCGGGTGCAATCCGGTGCACGGCGCGCGCTCCCCGAGCAATTCAACCTGACCGACACGGTGCGAAGAACCATCACCCGTTATGATAAGCTGACGCGGCATGAGGGGTATGTGATCGCCTTCTCTGCCGAGGAGGATATCGATGTGTTTGCCGACAGCGGCATGATCCTGCAGGTGGTGTATAATCTTATCAATAATGCCATCAATTATTGCGGTGAGGATCACACGGTGGAGGTGTCACAGCTGCGGCGGGGCGATTGCGTCCGTGTTTGCGTGACCGATCACGGGGAGGGAATCCCCCCCGAGCAGTTGACCGAGATCTGGAATCGCTACTACAAGATCGATCGTGTGCATCGCCGCGCCATGGTGGGCACGGGACTGGGGCTGTCTATCGTCAAGGAAATTCTGGATCAGCACGGCTCGGATTACGGTGTGGAGAGCACCCCCGGTCAGGGCTCTACCTTCTGGTTCGAGCTGCCTATTCTGGAAACACCGCCCACCCCCGACGACGAGCATCACGTGATGGGCGAGACGGTGGATCTTTGATCTTAACTATGACAGAAATGAGGATGACAGCATGATACCATTGGATAATTATCTGTTTGGGGCGCAAGGGGCGCTGCGGTGTCCCGTATGCAAGACACCAATGACACGGAGTCGCAACGAGGACGGTCATGGCGGGAGTCTGCTTTGTCAAGGAGAGCGGCAACACTGCTTTGATCTTTCCCGTGCGGGGCACGTTCACCTTGCGCCGCGGCACAGTGGCGGCGGCGATGCCAAGGTGGCGGTGGTCGCCCGCTCGGCGTTTCTCGGTGCGGGATATTACGATGCCGCGCTGCGTACGCTGGTCGCACTGGTCGATGCACACATCGGCGGCGGTCTGATCGTGGATGCAGGCTGCGGAGAAGGGTATTATACGGGTGGTGTTGCCCGTGCGCTTGGAGAGCGCGCCGTGCTGTGCGGCTTTGATCTTTCCCGCGATGCGGTGCAATCCGCGGCGAAGGCGGCGGGGCGGGAATCGCTCGCTGCGTTTTATGCCGTGGCGAGCGTGTTTGAGCTGCCGCTGGCTGATGGCTGCGCGGATGGTGTGCTCAATATTTTTGCCCCCTGCGCCGAGCATGAATACTGCCGTGTCATGAAGGACGGCGGTAAGCTGATCGTTGTCGGGGCGGGAGAGAACCATCTGTTGGGGCTTAAGCGGGCGATCTACGATGAAGTTTATGTCAACGAGACCCGTGCCGATCTGCCGATCGGCATGACGCTGATTGAGGAGCGCACGGTTGAGGATGTCATCACGGTAAAGGGTGCACAGACCATTGCGGCACTGTTCTTAATGACGCCTTATTATTGGCGCACCCCGCGCGCCGCTGCCGAAAAGCTGGCACGTCTGGAAAGCCTTGTGACCGAAATTTCGTTTGATTTCAAGGTATACCAAAAGCTGAAGTGAAGATCAGGCTGAAAATCCACCGCTGTGTGCAGAAATGCAGACAGCGGCGTTTTTATCGGATGCGTTGGAAATAAAGCGCATAAAGTTTAATTGAATTTATAAATTGCTGTTGACAAAACACAAATGATGTGATATAATGAGGATGCGAATGAAAAGATCGCATACAACAAAACGAAGAGGGGGTGACCGACATGATCACAGCGCAGTTTTCCAAGGTACGCTTGTGCTATGCCATGTGGGTTTCTCTTTTGGAGCTTTGGAGAGGGAAACTGAAACGGAACACAATGTGCGCACAAGCCTGAAGGAAGTCGGTGGCTTGTGCGTTGTTTTTTGACTTAATATACCGGCAGATGGTGCGCTTACTGCGATTTCGGATGTTTGCGGTGTATATGAGGATAGAGATAGGGATGATTTTAATAGAATCACATTGTTCTTTTATGTCGGCACCTATTTGGACGAAGATTTACTAACAGATACTTATATGGATGATTATTGATATTGATATTGATATAAATAGCATAAACATATAAGTGATTTAATCAAAGGGAGGTTTCTTCATGAAAATAAAAATTGTTGCCATGATTTTGCTGATAATATTCCTATTGTCCTCCTGCACTCCGGTCGAAAAAGACTTACCGCAGAATCAGGAAATAACCGAGAAACCTCCCGCCCCAAACGGCGATTCGGATGAGGGCGGCGCGGTGGATATTTCGGCATCAACATATCGGGATCTTCTGCCCGCATGCTCGGGTGATCTGCTATGGGAGGGAAATGATTTCATGATCACCTCCGAGGGCACTATGATCCATACCGACACTGCTGAAACGCTGTCGCTTTGCTTTGATCCGCTATGCGCGCAGGAGGGGCACTTAAACAATACCTGTCCCGCCCTGGCTATTGCCAAAGGCCAACAATTCATCATATCCCCCCAAGAGAGTCAAGACACGCTGGTGATTTATGCCGATACCTACAAGAGCCGCACAAATACGGCGGGGACCTCTTATATGCCGCAGTTTATTCGATATGATCAGGCAACGCAGACCATAGAGGTTTTGGCGGATGGTGTCAATCTGATGGGTACCACGTGGCAATTTGACCCATACACCAAAACGATTTATTATTTGGCATACCGCGCGGAAAGTCCAACGCAAATGTCTTTGTATGCGTTGGATACGACGACCAAGGAAATTCGATATTTGACAGATCCTCCCGAGCAGATGTTTGCCAGCTGTATCAAAGAGCAAATATTGTATTTTTATGGAGTTACTTCTATATACTCATTGGATCTGGAGGATCCCGAAACAGGATGTGTGCTTATTCATACATTTGAAACACCTTGCAGACCGAGGAACATTAGCGGCGGGTATGTGTATTTTGATCTCCGCGAGCGCACCTATTATTCCGTGTCGCAGGAGGCACTGGATCGCTACGGCGAGACCTTTGACGCGCAGGATATGCAGAATCTGACGTGGCATGACGCGATCTATCGGGTCCCTCTGGATGACCCCGATGCCGAGCCCGAGCTGATTTTGGAGAACGTGAGCATTGCGACAATACAGAACGGAATCATGCTTTATGTTAAGCATGAACCGCATCCGGCGTTCAGTTATGTGATACACAACGGGAAATATTATCACTGGGACGATCCTGCTGCACCGCCGGAGGGAGATCTGATACACGTTTTTGCCTGGGACAGCGGCAGCGGAGGGATCATCGACCTTGCTACGATGGAGGAGCTGGTCACCTTTGAACTGG
>JAFTJZ010000036.1 GCA_017456145.1 Clostridia bacterium | reverse complement strand
TTCGCTTTGCGAACTCACTTCCCCGCTGGGGAAGGCTTGGCGTTGAATCTTTCGCACATCTTTCATTCAGTTTAGATTTTCAACAACCAACGGACGGCCCGAATCGTTCGCAAGCGAACGCGGCCGGTCCCTACAAGGTTGCAGAAAATCGAAACAGAACAAAGGACATAAACATGGCGAAATATCGTTAGAAGGCTGTTTTCGCAGAATTCAATTTCAACATTTTGCCTTTCTTCCAGTCAGCGATACCATGTTTTTCGTCGTGGCCTTCCCACGACGAAAAGCAAGATTTCCGAACCGCGATAACCGCGTGCGTATCAGCGGTCGCAAGACCGCGTTAGCACGCGAGATGAGCGGGGTTCTTAGGGGCGGAGTCCCTAAGTCGGTTTCTTGGTTCGTTCTTTGCCGAGGCAAAGAATGAACAATCAGCAAATGAACGGTAGAACGCTATGTTCACACCACCTTCCTTCACCTAAACACCCCTCTCCTCATCCACCGCTGCGCTCCGCTCAGAAAGACACCAAAGGGCACTCCCCGGCGTTTTCAAACCAAGATAGCCTCATGCCAATCTATAACCTCTACCGACTTACAACAAAAGCCGACGGAGATGAGTCAAATGCAAAACTGCATTTGTTTCTCACCCCCGTCGTTTTTGCTTTGCAGCTGAGTACCCGCAGCTTTTGCCTGCTATGCAGACTAAAATCGCAAATCCCTCACCATAGAAAAAACCTTCATCCGCTTTTTGGCCGAGGGCTGCCCCAACGCAGCCCTCGCCTTTTCGCACCCTTACTCTCTTTTGATCTGTAGCACTACCGTCTGCTCAACCACCTCTCCTTGCGGACAAACCTTGATGCTATTGTCCCCCGTAATCAAATGCTCCGTCAGCTCAATAACATATGGAATAGGATAGCAGTACAGCGCGGGAAGATGAACGCCACCAATCTCCCGACCGTTGCATTCCACCGTAAAATTCCCCGTAATGCGAGAAATGACCAGCCATAATTTTTCTCCGCTCTTGGCTGAAAACTCCATGCCCGCGGGTGAACCCCCTCTTTCCCCGTCGCAAAGACCCGGTGTAAGCGCGATGTCTGCCGTAAAAACCGTCTTCCAGCCCACCGCCGCCTGCGCAGCATCGGCAAGCGCTTGCAGCCGCGCGTCTACCTCAAGCGAGCTGATACGCTGCGCCTCCCACGCCGCCGCCTGCGCGTCGGTGAAGGGAAGAATCTCGCCGATATTGTCCCGTAAAACAAGCGGCTCACAGCGATACTCGCGCAAAAGAGCGCCGCAGCCCCGTGCCTCACAATCGGTCAGACGCAGCCCGCCCACATCCTCGGCAGCCACAGCCGCGCGAGCATCGGCCACCGCCGCCTCAAAAATGCAATTTTTCATTCTGATGCCCGCCGCATGGCGCAGATACAGCACCGCCGCGGGATACTTGCCGACGTTTGCCAAATGCTCCGGGTACATTCCCCAGAAATCATACATCTCACCGTGCTCGCCCGCGCGCTCGGCGTCCTCACGACTCCCGCCTCCGGGCGCGATCATGTGTACGTTGTCCAGCGTGATGTCGTCAATGCTGTCCCCCGGAAGCGCAGAGATGTAGTTGCCCGCATAAACCGTCATGCCCGGGAACACACTGTCCTGCCGCATGGTGGCGATGATATTGGACAGATGCACACGGCGGAATGCCCCCGCGCGGGGACGAAAATCAGGCTCAAGGGCACTCATGTTGTAGCGGTTCTTGGTAAAGAAAATGGGGCGCAGAACGTCATGCATGGTGATGTTGGAGATATTGAAATCCTCAAAATCGCCGCTCTGGGTCAGCTGGAATTTCAATCCGTCACCGCTGTCGTAAAAGCAGCAGTCCGATATGTTGATCCGCCGCATCGCGCCCGCCGATTCGGGGCCGATGCGCACCGCACCCCAGTGCTTGGAGCGGATATGGCAGCCCGTGATGGTGAAGTCCTCACAGGGCTCGTTCGGTGTGAGCGTTTTGAGTCCGATGCCGTCGTCCCCTGCGTCGATGTGGCAATTGGAGATCGAGATCCGCTTGCCTCCGTCAAAGTCCAAGCCGTCTCCATTGGCACTGTCAGCGGTCAGGATGGTGACGTTATCGATGGTCATATCGGTGGAATTGAGCCCATAGACCGTGAACATCCCGGGGTTTTGCAGCGTCACATCGCGCAAAGTCACAAAGGAGCATTCGGAGAAGACACAGAGAAACGGACGCCCCTTCTTTTGCGTATATCCGTGGAGAAAGCTGCGCTGCCCGTCGATCGTTCCCGCGCCGACAATTCCGCATCGGGTCTTGCGGTCGGCCACGATCAGGGCGGGGCAGGGGTTCTTTTTGGTCAAGCCCGAGAGCGCATCAGGTGCGCCCATCCAGCCCCAGGAGCAGCCGCGCGCACTTCCTTGGTAATCGGCAATGTCCTCGCTGCCCAGAAGGGTTGCGCCGGCGTGGAGATGAAGGATAACGTGAGACTGTAGGAAAATAGTTCCGCACAGGTAGTTTCCTGCGGGGATTTCGACCGTCCCTCCGCCGCGCTCGGCACAATCGAGAATGGCTCGGTTGATGGCGGGGGAGGAGAGGACTTGACCCGTGGGGTCGACAGGGTAGGATAAGATATTGAGGTTCATCATGATGCTCCTTTCGCGGGGAGGATTTCCCTCCTTTTTTACGGTAAACCGATATATAGAGCTGCCCGACGCAGCGGGTTCTGCCGCCGAAGTGCCCCGCATCCGCTTGCGCCGCTCTTCTTGTCAAACAGGCGTTCGGCCGCCCAAGGCGCGGACTCTCTTGATCTCTGCCTCAACCTGCTCTCGCCGGAAGGTCCAAGCACCTGCGGAGGCAGCAAGAACGCTTTGATCCTGAACGCGGGAGCTGCTCCAGGCGCGACCCTCGGGGGAGTCCAGCGCCTCCGTCAGCTTTTGTGTAAAGAAGGCGATCTCGCGACGCTGGGTTGCCGTCGCGTAGCCGTCACAAAGGTAATCCTGCCAGAGGATCCCCGGCACACCGCCATTTTCGTAGGTTGCGCGGAACCATTCAAAGGCCGAGCAAACCGTATTGATGTACGCGCCCTTGACCGCCTCGCCCGACAGATGATATTCGTATGTAAAATCGTTGCCGTGCACGGTGTTGATGGCAATGTCTCTCATGCGGTCAAACTGGGGCAGCAGCATCGGGACAACGCCCTCTCGCACCGCCCGCGCCGTCAGCTCGGCGACCTCTGAGGGCGTATAGGGCAGCGTGGTGTAGTCAGCGGCTGCATACAGCACGCCCGCCTGCTGCAGCAGCTCGGCAATGATGCCGCAGCGACGCTGGCTGTAGAAAACGTGACGGTAATGAGGGTTGTCGGTCTCGGGATCGATGCTGACGATCCAGTTGGCGCCCTCGGTGCGCAGATTGAATTTTGCCGTTGGGAGCTCGTCCTTGACGTTCTCCAGCAGCATCTGATAGTCGCGGATACGCTCCTCGGTGCGGAACATATCCAAAATCTCCAAGGGGCGACTCCATTCGGAAAAAACGATGTCCTCGGTCTTGTAGCTTGCCCATCCGTGATCGTCTATCACTCCCTTTTCGGGGTCGATGGCGTCAAAGTCGACATACTCTGTGCCCCAATCGGTGTTGAGTGCCTCGATCGTGCCGTACATATCGGCAAGGTAGGTGCGGAAATTGGCTTTGGAATAGTCGTCCATGCGCTGACGGGCATTGAAATCGATGCGCATCCAGCCGCGGGAGTCCTCGGCATCCAGCACGACGGTATCCTTTCCGCCGATCCAGTAGTTATCGCCCCAGCGCAGATACTGCCAAAGGGCGTTTTTTGCATTCGCCGCCGCTAAGTCGGGATGCCCGTAGTGTGCGCCCGTGTAGCTTTCGCCGCACAGAGCGTTCGCCTGCGCAAGCGTTCCCGGCGTCTTGTAAGGATAGGCGATCCACCCCTCCAGACGCAGGTCCAGTGCCCGCGCCGCATCCAGCGAGAACCAGCAGGCATCGATATTGTTGGCGCGGTTCTTGCCCATCGAGCCGTCAAACTCAAACGCAGCCGTGGTGTTGATCAGGTTGACACCACACGCCTTCATGGCAAGCAGATTGTCTAAAATATTGCCCGCTGCGTCGGGGCCGAGCTGCACGTTGCCGCGCATATCCGCCATGCTCTGGGCAGAGATGGCAGGGAAGGGGGTCCCGTCGGCGCGGATGACAAAGCTGTTGTTGCTCTGGCAAACCTTGACCTTGATGCTGTCGCTCTCCACCTTGACGGGCAGGGCGATGGCAGCCATCTCGCCGTCGTCGATCATCAGACGCAGCACAACCTGCTCCGTCCACGGTGCGCACTGCAGATACATGGTGCCGCGTACGACCTCCCCCGCCCGTATGCCGCGCAGCCGGGAGTCAAACGAGGTCATAAATTCCTCATACTTGTGCAACCAACGGTTGCGACTCGGCTTTTCGTGGCAGTGGGTCTTGGTGATGACGGGGAGCGGGGTGATCTCGCCCTGCTCACTGATGGTGATGACAAACGCGGACTGCGAATAGGTCTCGCCGCCCCAGATGTTTTTGATGTAATATTCGGGGTTGACCGTCTCGTTGCGCACCAGGGCGTTGAGCACGACGCGATACTCGCCGCAGGGGAGGTTATAGGCGCTTGCATGGTTGAAGGTGAAATACATCTCTGCGCTCTCGCCGGGGTAAACCTCGTCGATGATACGATTGAAAAGATTTTCCATCACGGCCGCCTTTTCCCACTCTCCCGCCTCGTTTTTGCGGAAGAGCACCGCCTCCACGCAGAAGGTCCCGTTGCCGTCGCCGTCCAGCACGGTGTTGCCTGTGTTGGTATAGCGCATCTTGAGCCAGAAGACAGAGGAGCGCTTGAGGTTGCCGGAGGCGCAAAGAGGGCGGGCGTCATACTGGGGATAGCGGAGTGCCTTGCGGTCAAGCGACGGGTCTGCACCAAGGCAGGCGCGGTTGGACAGACAATCGTCTGCGCCGACATAACCAAGGTACTCCCAATCCACATCAACCTTGCCGGGCAGCGTAAGATCGTAATACGTCTTACCGCCCTCACGCGCCGCGTCCTCAAAGGCGGTGGCATTCAAGTGGATGGGACGATCCACGTCGGCATTGGCAGACAGCTCGTACGTGACGGGCACCGCGTCGTAGGCGGTAACTGCCTTGGGCAGACGGAGCACCGCGCGCACTGTCAGCGCAGGGTCGCTGCGCATCAGACGCAGCTCGGCACAATGACGCTCTGCGTCATCGTATTTATGCAGCTCGCTTGCCTTCTCGCGGGAGATCGGATTGTAGCAAAGACCGCCGTCGGGGGCGATCTCATACGCCTTGACCGCCGAGGGGGCAGGGATGGCGCGAATCTTGGAAAGCTTATCGTTCATGGGAAAATCGTTCCTTTCCTGTTTTTTCTTTATTGTACCATAATAATCGCCGATTGTAAAGCGGTTTTTTTATTTTTTTCGGTGTCGGGGGCGTTGCACCCGCGCCTCCACCGAAAAATCCGAACAAGCATACGGTTTTTTGAGGCGGCGGGCGACCAAGGCTCGCAGAAGATGCCGCGGCCCGTACAAAGCGCGACATTTCTCGCACACGCTGGGCAGTGTCATGATTTTTACGGGGTATCCCCCCGAGCCAAGTGCCCGCTCTGCCGCGGCAGAGTGTCATAAAAAATACGGGGTAGCTTGGCGCTCCGCGCGTGACAACGAACACCAAGGAAAGCCGAAAAAGTCAATAGATATCAGGCTTTTTCACGTTTTTAGGCGCGCCTCACCGTCCTCATGGGCGGCATCTCCCCGTATTAAAGGTGACAAACGACCCGTAAAAAAGATGACATCCCCCGCCGTTCGCGCCCCGTCCTTGCACGCGGAGCCGCCTCTCATTTTTCTTCGAGCGGTCACAAAATCTTGCGCTTGATGTCGGAGCAAGCACCACAAAATGTTGCGTTTCTCGTCGGCTCGGGTCCCTACGTTTTGCGCCGGGACCCTCCTTTTGGGCAAGGAACTCCAAGGGGGTGATTCCGATGCGCACATCTGCCGCGATACGGCTTACACACAGCTCCCCCAACAGCCCCGCACAAAACATGACACCTCCCGCCATTTCCCGCACGGCGCCTGCTCTTTGGTTTGGGGCGTCTCACGCCAACTCTTGCCCACACGCGCGCCGCCAAGCCCCGTACAAAGTGTGACATTTCCCGCAGTGTCCCCCGTACAAAACATGACATCACCCGCAAAAAGCAAACACCACCCCATACAGATCATGACACTGCCCGTTCAAAAGATGACGCGCCCCGAATATTTCGTGACATGACCCGAAAATCTGCGACACGCCCCGTACTTCGAATGACGCGCCCCGTACTGATCATGACGCTTTTTTCCAAAATTTGAAGATAATTTATTTATAAATCAAATATTTTTCAAATATGATTATATTTAATGTAATATTTTATGCGACCGACCGCTCAACTTCAGTTAATTATTTTATAAAAATGCGAAAAGTCTCAAACCGTCTCACTTAGTCTCAAACCGTCTCACAGGCACATATTTACCCCTTGACAAAATCGAAAAATGTGATATGATATAGGTGATGAATAAAATTTCCGTATTCTGACGGACTTTCCAGCCTCCCCCGTACGCCGGTTTTTCCTTCAGATATTCGGTTGTTCGGTATGCCTCCGGCGACCAAGGGGCGTTGCCCCTTGGAACCCCACCAAAACCTTTCTTGAAAGAAAGGTTTTGGATTCCAAAGAACTTGAATTAAAAATTGTGGTTATACAAAGTTTTTGAAGGTTCCAAGGAAACTTTTTCCAAAAAGTTTC
>JAFTJZ010000035.1 GCA_017456145.1 Clostridia bacterium | reverse complement strand
GAGAAAAAGCACCTTAAGAATTCTTAAAAAGCTTTTTCAAAAGGATCATTTTATGTGTTTTCGCCCCACCGTGTTGGGTGGAGAATGCTTTGGTCTGCAGTCTGAGGCTTGCATTGTTACGATGCAAGCCTATCTCTTGTTTTTATCAAAATTTTTGAAGGGCTGCGTCATCAGCGCACCCAAAACCCGACGTTAGGCTCTTTTTTGCGCAAAATTTGCGTTTTTTGCCGGAAAAGCAGGCAAAAATGGCAATGTTTAACCGCAAAGTAAAAACAACGGGGGGAGTTGCAAATGTATTTTTACATTTGACTCCCCCCATTTTTCATGAAATTTCACTTACACACATAAATGTCATCGACGTAAAAATCGCAATTGTTGCCGATGGCGAAGATACGGATATAATTGACCGCAGTGAAATCGGGCTCGCCGCCCGTGATCTGGGGGCAGGAGAGGGGGAGGAAGAGCTCGTTCCAGCCCTCGGACTTGATAAACTGAGACAAGCTCCAGCTTGCCTCGTTGCGGTCACAGCTGCCGCTGCTGGTCAGCTCGATCTGCCCGCCGCCGGGGATATAGTTATCATAATCCTCAACGTAGAACCACAGATGGAGATAACCGTTCTCGACGTAGTCGGAAATGTCGGTTGCATCAAAGGTGTAGGTCAGGATCACATCCTCGCCGTCCTTGTATGCGTGGTACCAGGAGCTGCTACCCTCCTTGACAAAGTCGGGTTCCTTCTCTAAGATGACACCCTGCGCACCGCGGACATCCTCACAGTCGGTGATCACAAGCTGCTCGGATACGTTCACGTTGACCGAGGGATCCTTTACGGAAACGGTGGAGTCATACGGCAGCTCTGCCATGTTACTGAACGAACAGCGATTGATGATCTTGACGGTGGAGTTGTCGTTTCGGATCGAAATACCACCGATGCGAAGTACGTTGACTGCCGTCAGGGTACTGCTGTTGGCATTAAACATGGGGTAGTCACGATCGAGCGCATCCACCGAGACGTTGAGCAGCAGCGCAGAGGAGTTGTTCGCGCGCAGAAATTGATGCGCGGCATACATAAACGAGCTTTGCACGCGCTCTCCCGCAGCATCATTAAGTGTGATGAAGGTGCAGTATTGGCGCAGGAGAGTGGTGCGGATAAATTCAAACTGATTGGTGTAGATCGTATTCCATGCCGCCACATCGCACGCATCCGGATCAAAATTTTTCAGTACGGCGGTGTCCGGAAGCTGCAGGAAATGCATATTGGAAAGCGAAGACTCAATGCAACCGTCCTTGCCGCCTGCAATGATGAAACTGCTGTAGCAGCAGCCGTACAGACGGTCGATGACATGACGGTCGCAATCCGTGAAGTCCACGCCGACAAAAGCTGCATTGACGGTGGTATTAACGGCATAAACATCAGCGCCCGTGCCCTTGATCGCGACGCAGTTATCGGTTACGGCATTGTTGCTCTTCAGCAGATCATACGCGCGCTGCGGGTCGTTCTGCGGGAACCAGATGCGCAAACCGTTGACGCCGGCGCCTTGGTTCAGAGTGATCAGCGGGCCGTCGGTGTAATAAGAGATGAGTACCGTTCCGACCTGCTCGGCGGGATTTTTTCTTCCATCACGGGTGAAGATCGGTGCAACTCCTCGCAGCTCGACGTTCTCAGGGACGTTGAGCGGCTGCTTGACGGTGTAGAATCCTGCGGGAATGTAGACGACACCGCCTGTCTGCGCAGCCTTATCCAGCGTTTCCTGAATTTTGGCAGAGGCATCCTTGGTCGTGTTGGCGTAGGCTGTCTTAATCGGTGCGACGTACAGGTGTGAGGCGGGCTTGTTGTACGTTGCAGCGGTGACATGGTATTCGGATGCGTCGCTGGTATCCTTCAGTATGCGGCCGATACACGCGCCATTGGTCTGTACCGAGCAAAGCTTGATGTTGCCGCCGTCAGGACAGGTGTTGGAGATGGCGTATTCGCTGCCTTCAATGGTGCCGCGTGTGATAATGATGCCTGCGATGGGGTAGAGTTTGCTTGCCTCAATGCCGCGGGTACAGTTGGTGATGTTCAGATTGTAGAACATTCCCCAGAAGGAGGAGGGACGGGTGACGGTCTGCATGACAAAGCGGATGCCGGTGTGATAACGATCGATGGCAACGTCGGAAAATTGCTCGTCATCCAGGTCGCCAAGGATCATACCGACGCCGTTGCTTGTCGTGTATTTGAGCAGCGCATCCGGATCGGGACAGCGGTAATCACCGGTGGCAGTGGCCCAAAGGTTTGGGGAAATGATGATATCGGTCTGGTTGCCAACGTCGGGCGAGCACAGCATATGCATCCCGACGGAAAGAGCGGTCATGCGGATGTTCTCAATCTGCGAGAATTCGTGCACCTCGGCGTTGACACTCAGTCCGATGCCGCGGTAGGAATTGAGCAGTGTCAGATTTTGCATGGTCATGGTGTCGTAGCTGCCGGCGTAAAGGGTGAACCCGTAGTCTGCGGGCTTGGATGCGCTTTGCTCGGGGTAGTAGAAGGTCAGCCCGATGGCAGCGGCATTATTGCTGACAAAAATCAGAGCGTTTTGTGCAGTTGCCGCCGCGCCGTTCAGCGCTCTGGGCTTAGCGAAAATGACGGTGCCGTAGGCGGGGGTGTCGGTTGTGGCGGGGTCCTGCCAATCCCCGCGCAGGATGCAGCCCGTTGGGACGGTGATGGTCTTGGTGACAAGATACGTGCCTACGGGCAGGAACACCGTGCCTCCGCCATCCTTGGCGCAGGCGTCCAGCGCCTTCTGAATGGCTGAGGTGCTGTCGGTCTGCCCTGTGGGGTCAGCACCGTAATCCTCGGTAGCGATGACGTTGGCGATGACCACATCGTCGGTATCGTAAACCGTTTGAATCAAGCTGGGGCGCTTGACCGTGGCGGAGATCGCAGTATAAGAAATCTCACTGTCGCCGTTGTAAAGGTAATTGTCTGGCATGGTTCCGTTCTCCTTGATCTCGGGAAGAATTTCAGTCATAAAAATGTCGACTGCATACAGGGTCAGCGCATCACTGTAGCCCAGGATGACGATGTGGTCGCCGTCCTTTCGGATGGTGAACTGGTTGCTTTTCAGGTCGGCATGGGCGCGCTCGCTCTCTGAGCGGTCGGTCTGACCGATCAGAATGGCGTACGGTGCAGCAGGGGAGGCATCCAGGTCGGTCGCCCGCGTCAGGATAAAGCCAAATTCACTTTGAATGGTGGAGATAAGCTGATCTGCCGCTTGCGCAATATCGCCGCCCGACCTGCCGCCGTGGATGATGGTATAATTCTGTAAAAAGTGGGTTGGTTGCTGCTCGTCCGACGGCTGCTGCGGGTCGTCGCTCATGTCGCTTGGTGTGCAGGCGCTCAATCCCGATAGCAGGAAAAGCAGAGCGATTAAGAGAAATACTGCCTTTTTCATAGACACCTCCGTCATATAAGTTTGAGAGTCGAACAAATTGACGCCTTCATTATATCATAAAGAGCTTTGAATGTCAAGAGCGTTTGCAGATAAAAATCGCGAAATAAAAAAGAGCCCGACGGCGAGCAGTGTCAGTGTCGGCGGGCGAATCATATACTGTCGTGACAGAATACGGGAATCCTTGGGAAAGGTGGTTTATGTTATGAAGATCGTTCTCGTTCGCTCGCCTGCGCTCCTCTCGCCTCTGCTGCGGCGCTTTTTCGGTATAAAAAAACACGCAAAGAAGGGTAAATAAGACAGTATGGAGCTTTGCTCCAAGCTCCCGGGGGTGAGTCAAATGTAAAAAAGCATTTGAAACTCACCCCGTCGTTTTTGCTTTGCGGCTAACACCGCAATTTTTGCCCGCTTTGCAGGCAAAAACGCAAATTCCATGCGGCAAAAAAGCCTACCGTCGGCTTTTTTGCACAGGGGCTGTGCCAATGACGCAGCCCCGAATCTCAAAAAGCTTGATCAAAAGGCAATGTGTTCGGGATCACACAGTGTCGGGGGAGCGCGCGACAGAGCTTATCTGTGGCGGTTCTTTCTTCCCCCATCGCGTTGTGTTTTGGAGGCGGGGGAGGTGCCTTTTGTCTGATGGGTGTGCGGACGGGAAGAGGTGCGTCGGTCACTCTTGCGATGGTTCCTGTCGCTCTCGCTGCGGCGGTGAACACTTGACATCGTGTTTGGACCTGCGGAGCGGGTGTGGCTCGCGGGTCTGACCAGGCACTCCTTGCCGTTGCCGATCAGATCTTCTCTCCCCGCGCGGTGGAGTGCCTCGCGGACAAGGTCGGCGTTATCGGGGCGATTGTACTGCAACAGCGCACGTTGGAGCTGCTTTTCATGATAGTCGGTGGGAACGTAGACCGTTTTCCCGGTCAGTGGGTTGATCCCCGTGTAGTACATGACCGTAGATGCTGTGCCGGGCGTGGGATAAAAATCCTGCACCTGCTCGGGCGCGTAGCCGTCCCGCTTGAGGCAGACCGCCAGCGCCACCGCATCCGCAAGCGTTGAGCCGGGGTGGCTTGACATCAGGTAAGGCACAAGATACTGCTCCTTGCCGATCTTTTCCGTCAGATCAAAATATTTCTTGCGGAAGGCTTGATAGACCTCAAAATGCGGCTTGCCCATACAGTCGAGCACATCTGGGGCACAATGCTCGGGCGCGACCTTGAGTTGCCCGCTGACGTGATCGGCGACCAGCTTTTGGAAGAAGGTGTCATCACGATCGGCAAGCAAATAATCAAAGCGGATGCCCGAACGAATAAAGACCTTTTTGACGCGCGGCACTGCCTCAATGGCGCGCAAAAGCTCGATGTACTCGCTATGATCTACCCTCATATTCTTACATGGGGTGGGGGCGAGGCATTTTTTATTGGTGCATACGCCGCTTTTTTGCTGCTTTTCACAGGCGGGATAACGGAAGTTGGCTGTCGGACCGCCCACGTCGTGAATGTAGCCCTTGAAATCGGGCAGAGACGTGATCTTTTCCGCCTCGGCCACGCAGCTCTCGATGCTGCGGGAGCGCACGGTACGCCCCTGATGGAAGGCCAGCGCGCAAAAATTGCAGGCACCAAAGCAGCCGCGGTTGTGTGTGATCGAAAACTTGACCTCCTCAATGCCCGGTACACCGCCGACGGCGCGGTAAGAGGGGTGATACTCACGGACGTAGGGCAGCGCGTAAACGCGGTCCAATTCCTCCCGCTCCAAGGGGGGCATGGGTGGATTTTGTACCAGCAGCTTGTCATCGTATCGCTCAAGGATCGCCTGTCCTGAGATGGCGTCCTGATTTTTATATTGCACACCGAAGGCGGCGGCGTACGCTTTTTTATCGGTTTTCAACTCATTATAGTCAAAGGTTGCGGCGATGGGAAAGTGAATCTTATCCTCGGGACGGCAGAGATAGACGGTGCCGCGTACGTCGCGGATCTTTTTGACGGGGATGCCGCGGGAGAGCAGCTCGGCAATGCGCAAAAGAATGTTCTCGCCCATGCCGTAGGTCAGAAGATCGGCGCGGCTGTCAACGAGGATGGAACGGCGCACTTTGTCGTCCCAGTAGTCATAATGGGCAAAGCGGCGCAAAGATGCCTCCAGCCCCCCAAGGATGATCGGTACGTCGCCGTACGCCTCGCGGATGCGGTTGCTGTAAACGATGCAGGCGCGGTCGGGGCGTTTTCCCATCACGCCGCCGGGGGAGTAATAATCGTACGAACGCTTGCGTTTGGCAACGGTGTAGTGTGCGACCATAGAGTCGATGTTGCCCGCTGTGACCAGAAAGCCCAGCCGCGGACGACCGTATTCGCGGAAGGCATCGCAGCTTTTATAGTCGGGCTGGGAGAGAATGGCGACGCGATAGCCTGCCGCCTCCAGCACACGGGAGATGATGGACACACCAAAGGACGGGTGATCGACGTATGCGTCGCCCGTAACGTATACAAAATCGGGAGCATCCCAGCCTCGTGCCTCCATATCTGCGCGACAAAGCGGGAGAAATTGGGTGGGTAAGTTCATGATACCTCCTTGGGGAACGCCTTCGGCGACCAAGGGGTGTTTTTGGGAAAATACCCCTTGGAACCCCAAAAACTTTCGGGAATTTTCTGATTAAGGATTTAACGGTTCCGTTCTGAATGGGTGAACAGCAGCGCCCATGTGGAACCCCTGCCACAAGCAAAAATGAATCATGGATAATCGATTGTAGATTATAGATTATAGATTATAGATTTTAGATTACAGGATACCACTCATCATTCCGTCAGCCGCTCTCTGTTTTTCGTCGTGGCTTTCCCACGACGAAAAGCGGAATTTCGGAGCCGTGACAACCGCGTGCGTATCAGCGACCGCAAGGTCGCGTTAGCACGCGAGATGAGCGGGGTACATAGGGGCAGAGCCCCTATGCGCGCTTTTTTGGTTCGTTTTTTGGCGCGGGCCAAAAAATGAACATAAAACAAAAACAATGAGAGATAGAAATCCTTGCTCGCACGATCTCGCAGCAAGCTTATATGAAAAAATGAGCCCGAAAGCTCATTTTTTCGAAATAAATTTGCAAATTATGCCTCAGTGGTTTCCTCTGCTGCGGGAGCCTCGGTTGCCTCGGCCTCAACGGGCGCACCCTTGATGGATTCATAGAAGGCAGCACGGGCAGTGTACATATAAGGCTGAACAAGGATGACCAGCAGACCGCAGGTCAGCATGGAAAGCAGGATCCAGCCGATAAAGCTGAAGTCCAGGCAGAACAATCTCCACTTGTTGCCGTTCATCATTTTACGGGACTCGGTGATGGCGTCGTTGGCGGACATCTCGGGGTTATCCTTGAGGATGAAGTAGGTCATCGCGTAGGAATAACTCTTGACGATGCCGGGGATGACGAACAGCAGCGACCACAGTGCCGTGAAGATGGTGATCAGGATACCTGCAAGCAGATTGTTGACTGTACCCTGACGGAATCCGTCGAACATACCCTCGATCTTGGCTTGATTGCCGCGGACGATGTCCAGATATACACCGAACATACCAACGCCCAAAAGGCCGGACAGCAACAGCGGTCCTACGCCGACAGAGGCGGAGATGGAGATGATGACGGTGTACAGAAGGAACACAACGATGGCGGTTCCCCAGTTGTTGGTCAACTTACTCCATGCGAGCTTACGATAATCTTTTGCAAACATTGATTGATACCTCCATGTGGATATAATGAGAACGGAGCTTACGCTTGACGGTAAAGCAACCGCCTGATGTAATTATATCCGACAAGAGGCGTTTTGTCAATATAAAAAATGATATTTCGTTATAATTTTTTTAAATATTAAGTTTTTTTTAATTTTAGGTCATCGATCCATTGCCTCAACAATGTACATCGCGCCCTTGCGCACACTGATCAGGCAGCAATTGCCGACGATCTCATTGGAGACCGAAAGTCCCGTGCTTGTGCGGGTCAGCTTGGCGTTTTTCAGCGGGTATTTGCAGCCCTCGATCTCCACGCCTTTGAGGAGCGGATCAATGGGAATCAACGAAATGTAGCGATACTTGGTGCGGGCGAGCAGTGTGCTGGAGGCGCGGAGATACCGCACACGGTTTTGCCCGTTCTCGATGGTGGCGTGGATGCCGTTGCTCTCCAGCCGCTCCAGCAGCGATAGATTGGCGAGCGTATGATCAAGACGCCCGTCAAGACCACCGATGATATGGATGAGATCGGCACCGCGCTCCAGCGCCAGTGTGACGGCGATGGCGGTGTCCGTTTCATCCTTTTCTGCGGGGACGGAGATGATCTCAACGTCGGGGTCAAGCTTGGGGCGGGTGCCGAGCGAGTCAAAATCTCCGACGACGACCGAAACGCGGACGCCGAGCGCTTGTGCATTTTTCAGTCCTGCATCCGCAGCGATCAAAAGATCTCCCGCCTCGGGACGTGCGGGAATATTGTCGGGATGGATTCCACCCGCGGTAAAGATCCATGCAGTCATATCAATGTCCTTTCTCGGATAATTCATAAGATGGGAAAGCGAGATAAGCGGCAGCCGTTAAAATTTCCTCTGCGGTTTGTTCCAGGGGCGCTTGTCCTTGAGCTCATTGTACATGATCAGAAAACTTTCGTGACGGCAGGGGGCGATTTTGCCCTGCTGCAAGGCGATGACAATGGCGCAATCCTGCTCCTTGGTGTGTGTACAATCGGTGTATCGGCACTGCCCGAGATAGGGGCGAAATTCGCGCATGGTGAGCGGGAGATCGTCTTTTTCAAAGAAGTCAAACCGCTCCAGATCGAGCAGGGAAAAGCCGGGGGTATCCGCGATATAAAAGCCGCCGAAGGAACCGTCTGTCAGATGAAGGCGCTGCGCGGGGAAGATGGTCACCTGCCGTGTGGTGTGCCTGCCGCGTTCGGTCTTCTCGCTGACGCTGCCCGTCTCTTGTGAAAGCGAGGGAAAAAGCAGATTCATCAGCGTGGATTTTCCCACGCCCGACGCGCCCGCAAAGGCAGCAATTTTTCTTTTGTTGTCCGCGCTTGGTGTCTGTGAGGCTATGTAGGCGCGCAGTGCGTCCACTCCCTCGCCGGTCTGTGCGCTGACGCCGAAGGCGGCAAAGCCCGCATTTTGATAAATGGCGAGCAGCTCATCGGCGTAAGCGGGCTGAAGATCGCGCTTGCCGATGATGACAACGGGTTCGATGCGATTGTGCTCGGCAATACAGAGCAGCTTGTCCACCATGGGCAACAGCGGCGCGGGTGCTGCAGCTGCAAGGGTGATGAACAGCATATCCAGATTGGCCATGGGCGGTCGGATGAGCTCGTTGTAGCGCGGGTGGATCTTCTCAATGCGGATATCGGTGCCGTCGGGATCGGGCAGAATGGTGTCCCCCTGCCGACGGAAAGAGGCATCGCTGTAGCTGATGGTGACGCGATCGCCCGGCAGCGGCGTGATGCAGTCATGACGAAAAGCCCCCTTTGCGCGACATACGACGGTCTGTCCGTGTAAGGGGGCGTCTGCTCGGATGTTGTCAAGCTCGATGGTATAGCGTCCGCCCACACCGGACAGAATCAGTCCCGGGGACAGGTAGACGTTGCGCTGTGATGTGGTTTGCTCCATAAGTGCTCTCTTTCTTGTGATGTGGTTGGGACACAAGGGTCGTTTCTGTTCGTTCATGCAGAACCGAACCGTAACAAATTGAATCAACTAAATATAAAGCGCTGAATTTCCGAAGGGACGATGCCGGGCGTTTTCGTGCTTGCCCGAAACGGCGGTGTCAAGCCGCAAAGATAATTCTGTGGTCGCTTGCGACCGCCTTTCCCTTCAAAAATATCCTTTGGCGGAATGCGGAGAGCGCCCGACTACTCCCGCTTCTCGTTCAATCTCGGCATGAGCTCGGGTGGCTCGTCCTCGGTTTCGTTGTGCAGCTCATCCTCGGCGGCTTGGCTGAAGTTGTCGCTCTCATCTGCGTGCGGCATTTGCTCGGGAGGCGGCTGCAAAGAGCCGTCGCTGACGGTCAGTGTTGCCGCGGTGTTCGCTCGGGTTACCAACGTATTGCCCAGGGGAAATTGGGAGATGACCGTGTCGCGCGGGAGCTCGCTCGGCGCGTAGATGATCTCCCGCGCCGTCATTCCCGCACGGCGCAGCAGTGCGCTCGCCTCGGTAATGGGTACCCCCGTGACATCGGGGACGGTGAGTGTGCGCCGGGTCTTGGTGGTGCTTTCAAAGAGCGTGACCGTGTCGCCGCGATGCAAGGGTGTGCCTGCGGCGGGGCGCGTTTCCACGACCTGACCGGGGGAATAGGCATCGGTCGCACGACTTTCCCGTACGACACGAAGCCCAAGCTCGCCCAGCTGCAGTGCCGCAGCCTTTGCGCCCAAGCCTTTGACGTCGGGAAGGGAGATTGTTGGGATGCCCGCGCTGACAACAAGAAACAATCGGCAGGGATTTTTTTCCTTGACAATGCGACGGGTGGCATTTGCGGGTGGGGACTGGGCGAGAATGGTGCCCGCCGGCGCAGTGTCATCGGTGCGATATTCGACGGAAATTTCGTATAGGTCGCGCGGCAGACGGGGATCATCCTGCGTGTAGGTGGAGCCGACAAGATCGGGAACGGTGACGTCTTCGGCCCCTTCATCGATCGGAGGTAAATATACGGATAGCAGTGCAGTGACGATGAGTGTCGCAGCGGCGAAGGTAAAAAAGGCGATGCGCCACATGGCGCGACGGTAGCGGGAGCGTGTTTTCATGGCTTTCCTCCGAAATGTTATGTACGGAGGGGAGGAGAGAGAAGGAGTCGGGGGGCTGCCCAAACTCTTTCCAAAGAACTCTATTGCAAAAGGGCGCTTTGGACTCTCCGAAAGCTTAGAATTAAGGATAATAATTTATGGATGCTTTTAGAAGTCTTGAAATCTTTTTCAAAAAGCTTTCAAGTGGGGGCAGGGGACGGAGTCCCGAGATTCTCTCCCCCTTCCCTCATTGCGGTGCGGCGCAGCTGCCCGCAGGAGGCGTTGATGTCGGGACCGAGCTTGCGGCGGACGGTGGCGCGGATACCTCGGCTCTCCAGAACCTTGGCAAAGGCGCGGACAGCACTCTCGCCGGAGCGGACAAAGCCGGTCTCGCTCACTTCGTTGACGGGGATGAGATTGACGTGAATGGGCATTGCTCCCGCCCGCTCTTTTCCGCGCAAGCGGCTGTTGAGCACGCGAGCGAGCTTTTCTGCCTGCTCAGCGGTATCATTTTTACCTGAGATGAGAGTATATTCAAACGAAATGCGGCGCTGTGTCCGCTCGTAATAACGGCGGCAGGCGCCAAGCAATGCGTCTACGCCCCACTTGTTGTTGACGGGCATGATGGCGCTGCGAGTCTGATCATCGGGGGCGTGAAGAGAGATCGAGAGCGTGATGGGGAGATCCAGTGCAGATAACGCATCGATCTTATCCACAATGCCGCAGGTGGACAGCGAGATGTGGCGGTAGCCGATATTCAGCCCGCCTTCTTCGTTGACCAAGCGCAGGAATTTGATTACGTTGTCGAAATTATCCAGAGGCTCGCCGATGCCCATCATGACGACGTTATCGATGCGCGCGCCGAAATCGGCTTGTGCGGCGATGATCTGCCCGAGCAGCTCTCCCGCACTCAGATCGCGCACCCTGCCTCCGATGGTCGAGGCACAAAAGCGGCAGCCCATGCGACAGCCGACCTGCGAGGAGATGCAGATGGTGTGCCCGTGCTCGTAGGTCATGACGACCGATTCGACACAGTTGCCGTCGGCAAGGGAGAACAGATATTTCACCGTGCCGTCGATTTCGGAGACCAGCTTGCGCTCGATCCCGGGGAGATGCCAGTACGCGATGGCAGCGAGCTTTTGCCGTGTGATCTTGCCGATGTTGGTCATCTGCTCGGGAAGGAGCCCGCGATGCAGCTGGGTGAACAGCTGCTGCGCACGGTAGGCAGGCTCTCCCACGGAAAGCAGCAGGGCTTTGAGCTCTTCCTTGGTCAACGACAGCAGATCAACACGAGAGTCACAGGTAGTATTGGTTGAAGTCATATCAGTCATTCCTTACTAATTTTGCCATAAAAAATCCGTCGGTGCCGTCACGGTCGGGGGTCAGCGTCAGCATGCCGTCCTGGGCGGCCATATCGCCTGCCGAGAAGGGGCAGAGCGAGAAGGACGGATGGCGGGTAAGAAAGCGAGCGACGTTTTGCTCGTTTTCCTCGGGCAGCAGCGTACAGGTGGAGTACAGCAGTGTACCGCCGATCTTGACGTAGCGCGCGGCATTTTCGGCAATTGCCAGCTGAATGTCGGGCAGCGGTGCGGCAAGAGCGGGGGATTTGTAGCGGATCTCGGGCTTTTTGGCAAGCACGCCATAGCCGGAGCAGGGAACGTCACAAAGCACGCGATCGGCACTGCGCTCAAGTGACGGGTCGTAGTCGCGTCCGTCGCGGGCGGCGGTTGTGAGGATGGTAAGCCCCAGACGGGCTGCTCCCGACTCGATCAGCGACAATTTATTTTTGTGAAGATCGAAGGCACGCAGCGTGCCACAATTTTGCATATCAATCGCCATGCCAAAGCTCTTGGAACCGGGGCAGGCGCACACATCCAGCACCGTCATCCCCGGACGGGCGTCGATGGCCTCGGTGCAGAGGACGGATGCCTCATCCTGTACGAAAAACTCGCCCTCGGCAAAGCCGGGGAGTGCGGTGGGGTTCCCGCCGCCCACAAGGCGCAGGGCTTTTTTGGTGTGCAGAGCCATTTCAACCCGTGCACCCGCAGCAAGCAGCTTGTCCCGCAGTGTGTCAGGGGTAGCTTTGGTCGTGTTGACGCGCAAGGTCAACGCGGGGGTGGTATTGGCATGGGCGAGGATGGCAGAGGCGCGTGTCATGCCGAAGACGTCAACAAAGCGGGAACACAGCTCTTCGGGAACGGAATGTGCCACCGAGAGATATCGGATGCCTTGCAGCGCGGGGTCGGGTAAGGCAATATCCTTGCCGACGCGGGTATATTGACGCAGCACGGCGTTGACAAAGCCGCGGGCCTGGCGGGGAGCCAGCGCGACGGTTTCGTTGAGTGCTGCGTGGGGCGGGATGCGATCCATGTAACGCAGCTGATAGATGCCCATGCGCAAAAGGATCAATACGTCGGTGTCCAGCTGCGCGGCGGGACGGTCGGACAGTGCATCGATCAGATAATTTAACGTCAGCCTGCGCTCGATCACGCCGTAGACCAGCGCGGTCAGAAGGGCGCGGTCGGCGTCCGAGAGCGGATTGCGGCGCAGCGCCGTGTCAAGGATCAGGTTGGAATACAGGTTGTCGCCCTCAAAGCGACGCAAAAGAGAAAGCGCCAAGGCGCGAGGTGTTTGATTCATGTTGCCTCCGATGTGCGGATTTCAAGGGGGCATTGTCCCCTGAATCCCAACAAAGAACCTTTTTGAAAGGTTCTTTCAGGTTGTCGACGAGCAGACTTGGGGCTTTGCCCCAAACCCCACTTAAGGTGCTTTTTCGAGAAAAAGCACCTTAAGAATCCTTAAAAAGCTTTTTCAAAAGGATCATTATATGGGTTTTCGCCCCACCGTGTTGGGTGGAGAATGCT
>JAFTJZ010000034.1 GCA_017456145.1 Clostridia bacterium | reverse complement strand
CAAGCGGCATATGGGAGCGGTTCAAATCGTCAAGCTATGTATAATCCCCCATACCTGCTGCCAAGGCCGGATTCAGAACCGCGGTTTTCGCCGTTTGTGATGTAAAATTCCGGACGGAGTTCTGCGAAAACCAACCCCATATGCCGCAAGCGGCATATGGGAGCGGTTCAAATCGTCAAGCTATGTATAATCCCCCATACCTGCTGCCAAGGCCGGATTCAGAACCGCGGTTTTCGCCGTTTGTGATGTGAAATTCCGAACGGAGATCTGCGAAAACCAACCCCATATGCCGCAAGCGGCATATGGGAGCGGTTCAAATCGTCAAGCTATGTATAATCCCCCATACCTGCTGCCTTGGCAGCAGGTATGGGGGATTGGTACACCGAGCCGGATTCGAACCGGCGACACCAAGCGTCGGAGGCTTGTGCTCTATCCAGCTGGGCTATCGGTGCATAATACGCGCAAGAACGTCCTGTGCGCAGGGCAAATTCCGTCGCGCCTTATATTTTATCACATTTTCGTATAATTTGCAAGACCTTTGGGAAAAATTATTTCAAAATCCTGCAAAAATCGTTCGTCCAAATACGACAGCGGTGCATTGGATCAGGAGACGCGAGCGCCTGGCTTGCACATGAGGAAAAAATTATAAATTTTCTCAAACTTTTTTCGAAAAAGCTCTTGACAAATCGCTGATTTTGCGGTATAATATTTGGCGTTGAAGATATTGGGGCATCGCCAAGCGGTAAGGCAACGGACTCTGACTCCGTCATTACCGGGGTTCGAATCCCTGTGCCCCAGCCAAAAATCGACAAGTTTCGACAGAAGCTTGTCGATTTTTACTTCTTCACTATTACCTCTTCACTTTTCACTCTCTTGTCGATTTTTGGCAAGTAATAAGTAATAGTGAATAGTGAAAAGGTACTGATGTAGCTTTTTGCCTCAGCAAAAAGCATTTTTATTATACACGGGTTCAAGTTCGTATATAAACTCTTGAAAATATCTTTTTCGTCTGTCTTTCCCAGCAAAAAAAGAACGTTTGTCTACCAAGACAAACTGAACTAAGTGTTCCGCAAGCGGAACGTGAAGAGAACTGCAAGCAGTTCATGAAGTGCACTTCGTGCGTGAAGTAGTGCCAAGGAGTTCGCATACGAACTCCGGCACGATATGCGGAACACTTAACTTCACTGCGCCGAGGGAGCAACTTCACTATGCCGCAAGGCACAACTTCACTGCGGCATCGCCGCAACCTCACTGTTGACATATTCGCAAATGTATGATATAATGAACGTAAAAGTAAGGTGCATATCTTGTCCGAGTCAAAACTTCGCACGCAATCTATGGAATTTGCAGTCCAAATTATAAATTTTGTAAAATCACTCAAAGAAAAGCGGGAGCCTATAATATCCAATCAAATCGGCAGAAGTGGCACGTCAATTGGTGCCAACATCCGTGAAACGCAATATGCACATGGTAAAGCAGATTTTATCGCCAAACTTCAAATAGCACTCAAGGAAACAAACGAAACGGGATATTGGTTAGAACTTCTATATTAAAACAAATTACATTGCTGAAAACGAATATAAAACGCTTGATTCCGCTTGCACAAGTATTAGAGTAATGCTTATATCTTCTATCAATACGGCGAAGGAGAACACGAAATGAAAAACGAGTATAAAATCACAAAAGATTTAATGAGATCATGGGCTAAAGAATACCACATACACGGAGCTGCAAATATTTTTCTGTTTATTCTTTGGTGTGTTGTAGGTGTTATTGGAGTGTCCGGAATGATTTTTTCTATTGTCTTGCACACCGATTGGATGGTTGTTTATCTCTATGCTTTGATGTTCGTAATAGCTGTATTTAAGCTTTTTATTCAGCGTTTTATCGTTTGGTTAAAAAGATACAAATTATATTCTACCACCTATGGTGTTACAGAATGGATGCGTACCACCGAATTTTTGGAAGACGAAATTGTTTTAACGGATCATACATCTGTCAGCAAATTCAAATACAGTAATATCCAGAAAATAAAAGAGAAAAGCACTATTGTTATGATATTTATGAACAATAATATGGCTTTGCGATTGTATAAGGACTCTTTTGTAGAGGGTTCTTGGGAAGAGTGCAAAAAAATGATCCTTGAAAAAACTGTAAAAGAGAAAAGTTGACCTTTTTCACTTTTACCTCTGCTTTTGACCTTTTATCACGTTTATCGCAGCAAAAAAGGGGCTGTTGCAAATGAAGATTTGCAGCAGCCCCTTTTTTCGATGCAGTACATATGAGAACCGCATTTTCGGATTTACTGGGGCCTTTCGGCGTCTACGGTGCTTAATCTTGGTCTGAGATGCTTGAAAGGAAAAAAGGACTACGCCCTGGCAAGGGACAGGGTTTTTTTGTTATCAAAAGACTCTGTTCGCCAAAAAAGTTGATTTGGCTTGAAATATTCACGATTTTGTGATATAATGTTTTACAGATTTAGGCTTGAATATTTTATATCGGAGTGTGCTTTTTGAAAAACATCGACCTATTGGAGATCGTACGGTCAACGGGAGGTATGCAAATACATTCTCGGCAGTCCTCTCGTAATTTGCGCGTCAACAATTTATGCAAGAATTAACAATGAACCATTTGACGATGCGTTTAGAAACAAAAAAAGATGACGGGCGGTGGAAGAGCTTACGCGCGAGGCGTTCCGGAACGTCTACAAGCCGGGCGCACTTGACGGCAGAAAGTGGATGTATATCGTTTCCACCGTCGCCGATTGCCGTGAGGACACTGCTGCGGTCGAGGCGTTTGATGCGACCTTCCCGCCCACAAAGAAGGCGCGGATGCCGAGCCGGGAGAAACTCCATATCCATTGCCATTCTTCGGTAGGGAGATAAACATATCAACACTGCTGTCCGTGTGTTATCATTAAAAAATCGGAAAAGGAGTAAAGCTATGAATCATGAACAACGACTTTTATCTGTGGTTGCCGCGCTGACCGCAGACGGCGCGACTGCGGCAAAATACGCGGCACATCTGGGAGAGCTGATCGACGTGCTCGATCCCGATGCGATCGGTAAAGCATATGCGCAGGCCCTCGCCGACGGAGATCTCGATGCGGCGCTGGCTGCGTGTGCGGCCTATTATCGCGGCAAGCCTGACTTCCCTGTTGAGGAGCTGTCCGCCAAGGGGACGTACGATGCGGCTGCCGCGGATCGGGCGAGCAGCGGCATCATGCGCGAGGTCAACATCGATTGGACGTTTGAGGGAGAGATCGATTTTCTGTTTGATCCCACGGCTCTTCGGGGGCCGCGCAATCATGAATGGCTCTGGCAGTTCAACCGTCATTCCTACTGGATTCCCATGGCGCGGGCGTATCGAAAAACGAGGAAAGAGAAATACGCTGTTGCCTTCCGCACACAATTACTGAAATGGATCGCGCAGACCGACATTCCCGCAAATTGGAACGGTCCGGGCAGCGCATGGCGCACCATTGAGTGCGGTCTGCGGCTGCTTGGCTCATGGCAGGTCGCCTACGACGGTTTTCGCACAGCCCTGGACGATGTCACGCTGTTGCTCATGATCGCCTCGATGCACCGTCAGGCGATCCACCTGGTCGCCCATCCGACGAGGGGCAATTGGCTGATGATGGAATCCAACGGTGTTTATACCTTTTCCGCACTGTTTCCCGAGCTATGCGACGCGGCGGCCAACCGCGCCACTGCCGCCGAACGGCTGATCCGCGAATTGAATGGGCAGATGCTGCCCGACGGAATGCACAATGAGCTCTCGCCCGACTATCAGGTCGTGGTTTATCGTTGCGCTGCGAATTTTTACAGCCTTGCGAATACGCTGGGATATCGTGCCGAGGTGCCGGATCGTGTGTCAGAGCTGATCCGTAAAACGGCACACGCGGCAGTGCTGTTGTCCACGCCTGCGCTGACCCAGCCGCGCACCAACGATACCTTTACCATATGCACCCATCTGTATACCGAGCGCACGGAAAAGCTGTTAGGTGATTGTCCCGAATGCAGATACATTACCACTGCGCGGGCCGAGGGGCAGCCGCCCGCGGGGATGACGGCATCCGCTTATCTGCCGTATGCGGGCTTTGCCGTCATGCGAAGTGATTGGGGCGCGGATGCGACCTATCTTTGCTTTGATGTCGGCCCCTTGGGTGCAGGGCATATGCATCAGGATAAGCTGAATATCAATCTGTACAAGGGCAGCGAGGAGCTGATCTACGATGACGGTGGCGGACAATATGAGCTCTCTCGTGCAAGGGAGTACGCACTCTCGGGTTACGGGCATAATACCGTGCTGGTGGACGGTATGGCGCAATATCGCACAAGACCTCTGGTCGCACAAGAGCCGATCGACGCGGGCTGGGTAACGTGCGCGACGTTTGACTATGCCGCCGCCACCTATGACGATACGTTTCGGGCCGAAGGGGGCAAGGAGCTGTCCAAGCCCGCCACCCACAAGCGCGAGGTGCGATTTTGCAAGCCGGGATTTTTCTGCATTCGCGATACACTGCTCTCAAACGACGGTGCAGCGCACGATTATGAGGTCCTCTTCCACCTGGACACCACGCGTATGCGCGCACTGCCGGATTATCCCGGAGCTATGATCTCTGAGTTTGCTCGGACGTATGAGGTTGCGATCATTCCGATAGACGATGCGGGGGAGGTGGCGGTCGAGGCAGTCAGCGGTCAGACCGAGCCGCGCTTTTGCGGCTGGTACAACGGCAGAAACGAGAGTTATCTTCACAAGGCGACGACCCTGTCGCGGCGGGTGTGCGGGGTGAAGGAGTTTCACTTTACCACCCTGCTCTTCCCCGTTCGTATCGGAGAGGCCTTGCCGCACATCAGCCATGCGGGCGGCAGCCGCTACCTTGTTCGCTTTGGTGGCAATGAATATCACCTTGATCTTGCCGCTCTGAATCAATGAGCACCGAGAGCGGCACATACCGTTTACAGAGGAGGTTTATATGATTGACCAATCCACACCGGCCATTTCCCTGATCCTTTACAAATGTGATACCGATGTCTATCCGCGGGTGTCGCTGCCTGCGGGATACTCCTTTGCCTATTATCGCGAGGGAGATGCACAAAAGTGGGCAGAGATCGAGTGCGACGTCGGACAATTTAAGACCCTTGCGGAGGGCGTTGATTGCTTTACGCGGGAATTTTTGAACGACTACCCTCTGGATGCACGCGATCACACGCTGTTTGTCATCGCTCCCGACGGGGAATATGTGGCGACGGCATCGCTGTGGTGCTGGGAATTTATAGGTAAGCCTTGTTATCGTGCGCATTGGCTTGCCGTCAAGGACAATCATGCAGGAAGGGGCATCGCACAGGCGTTGCTTGCCCGTGTGTTGGCGTTATACAACGAGCGCTATCACGACGGTTGTCTGTATCTGCTGACCTCGACGCAAAATTATCCTGCGATCAGCATCTACCACAAATTCGGTTTTCGGGAATATTGCGGTCCGCACTCGCCTGTGGCGGAGATGAGCGACGAGGCGTTTATGCAGCGGAATACGCAAGCCATGGCGTTGCTTGAAAAAAAGCTGGCAGAGTTTCACGCAGCAAAATAAAAAGATCGGCGCATTTCGTCCGTACGGGCGGTGCGCCGATTGATTTTTTATAAAAAATCCGCCGAGAGGACAAACAACAAAACCTCTCGGCGGAAACAGAATGATAGAAATGGTCAAAATAAAGTGGGATAGCGCTCAAGCAAATATCCCGATCATATTATCCGTCAGCTGCAACAGCTCAGGCAGGAAGAAACAGACGGCGATCAACAGGACGACGCAAACAACGATGCAAAGAACAAGGGTCAGCGGTGTGGTTCCCTTCTTGTCGAACTGGTTATCCGCGCCATAGATCAAAGACTCGGGAATATAGAAATGGTCGGTGTCAAAATTGAGACGATACGGGACATCCTTCCATTGTTTCAAAGTGGCGATTGCCTCGGCGTCCCCTGCCTCCGCTTGGGCGGCAAGATGATCGCGGCGTTCCTTCAGCGCGGCGTAATGGGCCTCTTCCTCAACGCAGCGGACGACACGACGAAGTGCGCGACCGTGGCGCAGGTCGCCTTTGATGGCGGTATTACGGATCAGTCCCAGCTCGGTCAAGGTTTTGGCCGTGTCGGGGGTGACGCACCATTCACGATCGATGGCGCGAACCAGATCTCCCAGGGTTCGTTTTTGGTAGGTGGCCATGGCTGCGGCGATGATGACACCAAGCAGCAGTGCGGCGATGCCGGTACGGATGGAGATTAGGCCGTTATCGCTGACGGAAAAATGGTTATAGTTATATGAATACCAATCGATGGTGAAATAATTATCAATAATATATGTCCAGATCTCCTCAAAAAGAGAGGGGTCTTCTGATGCTGTCAGCGTATGTACAAGCGCGGTGAGTGACATATGGTTCTCCTTTTTTCGTTGGTGGGCGGGCAATTTTCGAAAATATTGTTCTATTCCACCGTATTCATACATATGGGCGATTGGAAACGCGGGGAATGAACAGACCCGCAAAAAATCAAAAACGGATAAAGATTTTTTGAAGGATCCAAGGAAACTTTTTGGAAAAAGTTTCCTTGGCGGGGCTTGGGGCGGCGCCCCTTGTTGTATTTTATTTCTTCAAGATCTCCACACCGACGTACTTGCGCAGGACCTCGGGGATGACGACGGAGCCATCTGCGGTCTGGTTTTGCTCGACAAGGGCGGGCAGGATGCGGGAGGTTGCAAGCCCGGAGCCGTTGAGGGTGTGAACAAATTCGGTCTTGCCTGTTGCGCGTTTCACGCGGATATTTCCGCGGCGCGCCTGATAATCGCGAGCGTTGGAGACCGAGGAGACCTCTTTATAGCCATTCATGGACGGAATGTTGATCTCGATGTCGTAGGTGCGTGCCATCGATGCGGAGCAGTCCTCTGCTGCCAGCTTAACCGTACGGAAGTGGAATCCCAGACCGCCGACAAGAGCCTCCGCCTTGGTAACCAGCTCGTCAAATGCCGCGTCACTCTGCTCGGGCAGCGTATATTGGAACATTTCGACTTTGTTGAACTGGTGTCCGCGCACCATGCCGCGTTCGTCAGAGCGGTAAGAGCCCGCCTCGCGACGGAAACAGGGGGTGTAGCTGACCAGCTTTTTGGGGAAATCCGCCTCGGTCATCAGCTCGTTCCGGTAAAGAGATGCCAGAGCAGCCTCGGCCGTGGGCAGCATATAGTGCATACGATTATCGGTCGGATTTTCGATTTTGTAGACTTCATCAGCAAATTTGGGGAACTGACCTGCCGTCAGACCGCATTCGTACTCCAGCATATGGGGAGGAAGGATCAGCTCATAGCCGTCGGCGATATGGGTATCAATAAAATAGTTGAGAAGTGCCCACTCCAATCTTGCGCCCATGCCGCGATAGATCCAAAAACCGGAGCCTGCCAGCTTGGTACCGCGATCGTAATCGATCAGACCCAGCGATGTGCAAAGATCGACATGATTTTGAGGCTCGAAATCGAACTTGCGAGGCTCACCCCAGTAGCGCAGCGGCTCGTTATTCTCTTTTCCACCCTCTTTCAGGTCGTTGTCGGGCAGGTTGGGCAGACCCAGCATAACGCCGGTCAGCTGTGTTTCAACCTCTTTGAGCTGTTCGTCGATCGCCTTGGCTTTATCGCCCATTGCCTTGAGCTCAGCAAATACGGGGGCGGTGTCAAGACCCGCCTTTTTCATCTGGGGAATCTGCTTGGTAGCCTTGTTTTGTTCGGCTTTCAGTGCCTCCACCTCGCCGATCAGCGTTCTTCTCTGCGTATCAAGCGCGAGGATCTGCGCAATGTCTTCCTTGGCGTCCTTTCCCTTTTTGGCAAGGCGCGCAATGACTTCATCGGGATTTTCTTTGATATATTTAATGTCCAGCATGGGAATACGTTCCTTTCAAAATAAAAATGTAAAATAATGGCAGCAAAGAGAAAATATGTTATTCCTCCACAAAGATATCGTTGCCGCAAAGCGCACGGAGAAGCTCTTCAAGGTCGTCGTCGTTCTCATAAGTGAGCTCCACGGTCTTCTTTTTGGGCGTTGAGGTGATCTTGACCTTCCGCCCGAGCGCACCAAGCATCTTGTTCTCAAGCTCCTTGATGTACAGACGACGCAAAGTGGCCTCATGATCCGGGGGAGAGACGACGTCAGCACTTCCCTGCTCCTCGAGTTCTGCGGCCCCGGCCTGCTCGTTCATGCGGCGAACGGCTTTTTCGACGTCACGTACCGTCATGTCATACATGAAGATCTTGTTGGCGAGCACGGGAATATCCTCCTCGCGATCAAGCCCCAAAAGTGCGCGGGCATGACCGGCGCTGATGGTGCCGTCGCGCAGCATATCAAGTACGTCCTCGGGCAGATCAAGTAAGCGCATCATGTTTGCGATGGTCGTACGATTTTTTCCGACCTGAGCGGCGACCTTTTCCTGCGTGAGGTCAAATTTATCGATCAGAGCTCGGTATGCGAGCGCTTCCTCGACGGGGTTGAGATTTTCGCGCTGAATGTTCTCGATAATGGAAACCTGCGCAGCCTTGAGATCGTCGCCCTCGAGAATGACGACGGGAATGTCAGATAATCCTGCCATTTTTGCGGCGCGCCACCGACGCTCGCCCGCAATGATCTCGTAAGATCCGGGCAGCATGGGATTTTCACGGACAATAATCGGCTGCAGAACGCCGTAGGTGCCAATGGACTCTGCCAAAAGCTCCAGTGCGTTCTGGTTGAAATCCTTTCTTGGCTGGTCACTTCGCGGCTCGATGTCCGCAATTCGCAGCGTGGTTGATGATCCTTTGGCGTTTTCAGGGGTGTTATCATCTAAAAGTGAGTAGAAATCGCGGCCGAGACCGCCTGCTTTCTTTGCCATGAGATGTTCCTCTCTTGAATAATGTTAAAATCGACCGTTACATCACGAACGATAACGAAAATATAATTAAAAGAAGTTTATGGAGATTCCAAAAAACCTTTTTTGCAAAAAGGTTACGCGGTGGGGCTTGGGGCGATGTCCCAATTACCCGCTGTCAAATTCTGAAGATCAATTCTCTTGCGACTGCGAGATATTCTTCGGCGCCCTTGCTCTTTTTGTCGTGGTAGTATACGGGGAGACCAAACCCGGGAGCCTCGGAAAGCTTGACGTTTCTGGAGATGCATTGCTCAAAGAGCTTGTCCGAATAATGCTTTTTCAACTCAGAAATCACCTGCACGGAGAGCAAAAGTCGACTGTTATACATTGTGACAAGGATGCCGACAATGTTGAGCGCGCTATTATAATGCTGCTTGATGCGACTTACCGTGATCATGAGCTGAGAAAGTCCTTCAAGCGCATAAAATTCGCATTGCATGGGGATCACGACACCGTCTGCTGCAGTCATGGCGTTGACCGTGAGCATGCCAAGCGAAGGCGGGCAGTCGATGATGATGTAATCATATTCGCTTTTCAGAGGTTCAAGCGCTTTTTTGATCTGAAATTCACTTTCCTCTGACTCGTAGAGGTCAAATTCGGAGCCCGCGAGCGAGATATTTGCCGGTAATATCCAAAGATTCTCAAATTCGGTTGGTAAAATCACCTCGGATGCCGGAACTTGGTCGGATAAAACATCATGCATGGTGCGACGGAGTGTCTTTTTTGAAATGCCGACGCCGCTGGTGGTGTTACCCTGAGGGTCAAGGTCGACAACAAGAACGCGGCGACCGAGAATACCGAGCGACGCGGCTATATTGACGGCGGAGGTGGTTTTGCCCACACCGCCTTTTTGGTTGGCAAAGGCTATAATTTTTCCCATATCGGTGAATACCGCCTTTCGATAATGTGAGCCGAAAAATCGGCGAAATATACTTCTGGTCTATATTATAGCACACTTTTTGAAAAAAATCAATATCATTTTGTCTGAAAATTCGAAATATTTAGAAAAATATTCAGATTCAAATGTGTTTCACGTGGAACATATCTAAATTGAGGCGAAGATGAGATGGAAATGTTCCACGTGAAATATTTCCAACAAAAATTCAATGGGCTCAAATGAAAATTAAGATGTTTCACGTGGAACAAATAAGAAACAAGTTTATTTGAAATAAAAATGTTTCACGTGAAACACTCAAATCGGCTTGGATGGCTTTTGAGTGGTTACATGAACAAAAATCAAAATTTCCTCATCGGATTCTTGCTGATCAATATCGACTTGAACGCCCGTCTGTTCAAGAATGGTCGCGGCGTTCCGAATCGAATTATAAAACAATCGAATGTCGCGAATCGCACCCTTTCGGCGCGAAACTGACGTTACACCAAATAGTGGTGATGCTACTGGCAGCTCTGCGCTCGAATTTTCGTGGGCCGAGGGCGGCTGAGGCGAAAGTGGATCGGATTGTATGGTGGATTCCGACGCGTAGGCGGTCGTTTCTTTTGCCCGATTGCGCTCTCGACTTAAATGATCAAGGATTTCGTCGATATATCCCTCCGTGGTGCTGACATTCATGCGTTTGTCGATAATATGGTGCAGGGTTTCGAGACGAAGGTGCTCGTCGGTGATCTTCAAAAGCGCGCGTGCGTGACGCTCTGTCAGCCCGGCTTGGAGAATGATCTCGCGTTCGGATCGTGAGAGTCGGAGAATGCGCAGCTTATTTGCAACAGCAGACTGACTCAGAGAGACGCGACGTGCAACTTCATCCTGTGTCAGCATAAATTCGTCGATCAAGCGGCGAAAAGCTTCCGCCTGCTCAAACATATTAAGATCCTCGCGAAGGAGGTTTTCTATGATCGCGAGCTCGGCACTTGTCGAATCATCTGTATTGACGATGATACAGGGAACGGTGATAAGCTCCGCAAGCTTGGCCGCACGAAGTCTGCGTTCGCCCGCAATTAGTTCATAAAGAACGGTTGGTTGGCCGCCTGATGGGGCTGCCGGATCGCTGCTATAGGAGTGAACACCCATCGCAGGCGGGAGATATGTACTTGATGGGTCTGCACCCGCGCTTTTTTCTTCATTCTTGGGGTCATCAAGGGTGATAGGCGAGAAGTTGCTGCGTGTTTTGGCAGGCACGAGAATTTTTCGGACGGTAAGAGGTTGAAGGATTCCATAACGACGTATGGAGTCAGAGAGTCGGAGAATGGCGTTTTGGTTAAAGCAGGAGCGCGGTTGGCTGCGATTGGGGATGATGTCGTCGATCGGGAGCTCATAAACCATGCCGGATTGCTCTGCGGTGGTGGGTAGCTCGGTTGGTGTCAGCGATATAGCGTCCTTGCGAGGGCGAATCGGCAATTTACGACGGATTTCTTGCATAACGGAGGATGACATGATGGTTGATTCCTTTGTTTTCAAATTTCGCGGCAGGGTTGTCCCGCGGCGATGGCAAGGAAATTTTAGCAAGAATCTGATGGAAAAATCGTCGCAGTTTGGCGATGCGAATGTCATAAAAATTTGACGGAAAAGTGAGAGAGCGGCAGCATTTGGAAGAATTGTTTCGATAAGCAAAGAAAAAAGCCGCGAATTAAAGCGGCTTTTTTAACATTTGCGCATATTTTCTCGGATGAATTTCCGCGGTTTTCCTAACTTTTTTCGCTATCACCAGCACGTGCTCCTCGGGGGCTGTCTCGGACGATCCCGGCGGCGACGCAATGGTGCAGGGGAAAAGCTCAGCTTTGGGAGCGCCGAGGGTGTGATAAGCACACGTAGCCTCGGAAAGCTCTTCGGTGGCACGGCCTCCCTTCATGGCGATGAAGAGTCCACCGACGCGAAGAAAAGGAATAGAAAGCTCGGCGAGCAGCTGCAGACGAGCGACGGCACGGCTGGTGACGACGTCATAGGACTCCCGCATCGGAGAAGTGGCGGCAGCTGCATCCTCGGCACGCGCGGTCACGGCGTGGAGGCGTGTGTGTGGGATGCCAAGAAACGCAGCGGTTTCGTTGATATACCGAACTTTTTTGTCAGTGCTGTCCAATGCCGTGATTTTCAGGTCCGGGCGAGCAATGGCCAGCGGTAGGGAGGGAAAACCCGCGCCACAGCCGACATCCAGCACAGACGCACCTGCGGGGATGTGGGGGGAGAGTGTCAGTGAGTCAATGTAGTGGCGTAGGATGATCTCCTGCGGCTCAGTGATGCGGGTCAGATTCATCACGCGATTGACTTGCAGCATGCGAACGGTCAATTGGTGAAAATAGTTGATAAGAGCATCATTTAACAGGTGATCCATATGATTTGCCTGCAAGCAAGCGGAGAAGAGCTCGGAAAATTGACTATAGTCCATAAATGTCTCCTGTACGGATATGGGGAGATCGGAGCATTTGCCCGAAACCCCAAAAGAAAAATCGGAATAAGCTTTTTTGAAATCTCGGAGGAACTTAACACATTCATTGCGATGTAGTAAGATCGCTTAAGATGTTATGACTTGAAAGAGAAGAAGAAATACCGTGTTTTGAGTGATAGACAAGGCTCATTTGAGGCCCAGATAAATCAACAGCACCGAAATATCGGCGGGATTGACGCCGCTGATCCGAGAGGCTTGACCGACGGTCATGGGACGGAGCTTGTCGAGCTTTTGCGCAGCCTCGATGCGCAGCCCCTTGAGATGGAGGTAATCGATGTCATCGGGGAGGCGCTTGACCTCGAGCTTGCGATGGCGCTCCACCTCGGCGATCTCGCGCTTGATGTAACCGTCGTACTTGACGGTGACCTCGACGGTCAGACAGACGCGGCGGGAAAGAACGGGTCGCTCGGGATCGATCTCGGCAAGCCCGCCGTAACTCAGCGCGGGACGGCGCAGAAGATCCGCCAGCGACACGCCGCTTGGGACCGCACTCTCGCCGTTTGGCAAAAGATAAGCGTTGGCGGCGGCGGGGGAGAGGTGGGTGCTCTCAAGGCGGCGGATCTCACGGTCGATCTGCTCCTTTCTCTCGGTAAACGCGGCATAGCGGGCATCATCAATCAGCCCGACTCGGCGACCCAGTGGCGTCAAGCGCAGATCGGCGTTGTCCTGTCGCAAAAGGAGGCGATATTCGCTGCGAGAAGTCATCATACGGTAGGGCTCGTGCGTACCTTTGGTGACAAGGTCGTCGATCAGCGTGCCGATGTAGCTGCCCGAACGCTCCAAAAGCAGCGGATCCTCGCCGCGCAGAGCAAGGACGGCGTTGATACCGGCGACAAGTCCTTGGGCGGCGGCCTCCTCATACCCGGAGGTGCCGTTGAACTGTCCTGCGCCGTACAAGCCGCGGATGCTTTTGAGCTCAAGCGTACCGCGCAATTGGGTAGGATCGATGCAATCATATTCAATGGCATAGGCATAACGCATGATTTCTGCATTTTCAAAGCCATCCAGCGAATGGAGCATGGCGGTCTGGACGTCGGTGGGAAGAGATGTGGAAAAGCCTTGAATATACATCTCCTCGGTATGTCGGCCCATGGGCTCGACAAACAGCTGGTGCCGCTCCTTGTCGGGGAATCGGGTCAGCTTGTCTTCAATGGAGGGGCAGTAGCGGGGGCCCGTGCCGTGAATGGCACCCGAGTACATGGCGCTGCGTGTAATGTTGTCGCGGATAATGCGATGGGTTTGGGCGTTGGTATAGACAATGTGGCAGGGAATCTGATCGAGGTCATCCAGATAGTTTTCGTCCGTGTCGGCGCAATAGGGAAGACCGTCGGTCTCGCCCGGCTGGAGCTCCAGAGCGCTGTAGTCAATGCTGTCACGGCGGACGCGGGCGGGAGTTCCCGTTTTGAATCGCATGAGCGTCAGACCCAGCCGTTGCAGAGCATCGGTCAAGCCTGCAGCGGCTAAAAATCCGTCCGGCCCGGAGGGATAGTTGACGTCACCGACGAAAACGCGACCGCCGAGATAGGTCCCCGTGCAGAGAATGGCAGCTCGGCAGGACCATTTCTCGCCGAGCTTGGTAATCACGCCGGTAATGCGTCTCGACTCGCCCTCCTGCTCGGTGATTAGGTCGACGATCTCCGCTTGGACAATGCGTAAATTCGGCTGCTTTTCCAGCGTTTGCTTGATGATTTGGTGGTAAAGGCGGCGATCGGCCTGCACTCGCTTGGAACGGACGGCGGCACCCTTGCCGACGTTGAGCGTGCGGCTTTGCAGCGTAACCGCGTCGGCGGCGCGGCCCATCTCGCCGCCCAGCGCGTCGATTTCGTAGACGAGGTGCCCCTTGCCTGTGCCGCCGATGGATGGATTGCAGGGCAGGTTGGCGATGGCGTCCAGTGAAAGCGTGAAAAGCACGGTGTTCATGCCGAGCCTTGCCGCGGCCAGTGCCGCCTCAACGCCCGCGTGTCCCGCGCCGACTACTGCAATATCTGTGGTGTGGTAAGTGTCAATGTTCATGTGTACTCTCGGTCTTGTGGATTGCCTTCGGCGACCAGAAACCTTTTTGGAAAAAAGGTTTCTGGACTTCCAAAAACTTTGAAAAAATTAAAATTAAGCGATTTTATCTAAAGTTTTTGAAGGATCCAAGGAAACTTTTTTCAAAAAGTTTCCTTGGCAGGGCTTGGGGCGGCGCCCCAACATCCCCGTGCCCGTGGACGCTACCCCGCGCCCACCGACCCTCTTTTTGAAAAAAAGGTTTCCGGACTTCCAAAAACTTTGAAAAATTAAAAATAAGCGATTTTATCTAAAGTTTTTGAAAGATCCAAGGAAACTTTTTTCAAAAAGTTTCCTTGGCAGGGCTTGGGGCAGCGCCCCAACTTCCCTTATTGTATCATAAAACCACAAATATGTCAACCTTTTTTCATAAAAAGAGCCCGAGGTCTCCCGCAAAAGCGCGGAGACCTCGGGAAAATTGTTACTCTGCGTCTCGATAATCACCCTGACCGGATTGGAGAACCAGATCAAAGAGCGTGTAAGGATCGACACACATATAGGAGTAGCCGTCGTTCTTTGCCTCAGCATATTCGATAAACGCCTCAATTGCGTTGTTGACCGACGAGGGCGAATAGCAAACGGTACGGTATGCGGAGAAGTTGTTGCCCGTCTGAGATGCATAATTGTACATTGATTCCGCGACCTTGGCGTCGGTCGGGTTGATGCCGTTCATCAGGTGCATATAGACGGTCAGATTGTCCCAAACGACCAGCTTTTTGGAGGAGTCGTTGTGGAACGAGCCGATGGGGGCGATCTCGGCATATGCCGCAAACTCGCGATCGGTCATCGGATTGTTGCCGTTGATGATGAAACCGACGATGTCCATGTCGTATTTCTCGGTGTACGGCTCGTTATAGGCGACCCAGGTGTCTATGTTGGGCAGCATGGCGGGGATGACGTAGCCCGCGCCACTGTCGCCTGTGGCGAGAATGTCGTTCTCGGTCAGATTTTCGTAGATGTAATCAAACACCATGGGAACGCGGTCGCCAAGGTTGGGGTTAAAGCCCCACATCAGCGGATATTCTCCTCTTCCGTTGTCGCGGAAGAAGTTGGGAATGTGCTGCTTGAGCCATGCGGAAGAGTCGTAGTCGCCCATGTAAATGGTGAAGTAACGGGTCTTGCTGTCAAAGATCTCGGTGGGCTCGACCTCGGTGTTTTCATAATCGGTGGTGGAGACGTACTGCGTAAAGACGGAGCCGTTGGTCATCCAGGCGGGATGTGCGGCATCTGCCTCCTTGATGAAGTTGTACGCCGAGATGAACTCGACGAAATCCCACTCCAGCGTGGTGGCAACGGGTGTTCCGTGACCGCGGTGGGTGGTGTACTTCATGTACCAAGGCGGGAATCCCATCAGCTTGCCCATTTTGCCATTGTTCTTCTGGCAGAAAAAGTTGAGGATGGTGTGCAGCGTTGCGGCATCCGTGCCGATGGGCTGCTCGGGATCGTCGCAGGGAGCCTCCTCGGCATAACAGGTCAGATCAAAGAAGAAACACTCGTTGTAGATCAGAAAATCGTGGCTGTAGAGCTGGTTCCAGTTGGGGGTGTTGCCCTCTGCTTCCTGATAAATGAGATTGTCCGCAACGGTGGAGGCACCGTCCAGGGTATAAGCAACCATCAAGGGGTTGCAGCGGTCGCCGTATTTCTCCAGCGCCCACAGATATGCGTCACACTTTGCACTGCCCGAGGAATCCAGGTTGGTGTCGGCGATTTTGGTGCCGAGCGTTCCGTCAAACATGCCGTAAAGGTTTTCGGCAGTGGCAACACCGTTGTTGCGCAGCCATTTGTACAGGCTGCTTTCGTCGGAGCTGAAACGAACGGGGAGGTAGCCGTCAAGTGCGCAGATGGTGGCGGCTACGTTGGCGGTCGAAGGAACCTCGGGGTCCCATGCAACAAGGCCCGCCTCCTGAATGTAAGGGGCAAAGACCTCCCAGAAGTCTGCCCACGTCTTCAGTTCAACAACGATCGCACCGTCAAACATCTTGCCCTCGCCTGAAATGTATTCCAGCCAGAAGGAATCGGTGCTGTCGTACATCTGATAGATGTAGAATCCGTTCTCCTCGGCGTTCTTGTTCAAGCGTCCCTGCAAGGAGGTGATCAGACGAACGACATCGTTGTAGACCTCGTTTCCGCTTGCGGTGGGGATGCTCTTGATATCGCCGATCTGGTAGACGATGGTCGGATAATCGAAGGAGCCGCGGTAGTTGAGACTTTCGGGAATGGAAAGGGTGGTTTTGGCGTAGGTGCCTGTCGCGGCATCGTAACCCAGATAAGTTTTGATGAAATACTCTACCGCCTTGGAGGTGGAGGTGCCGTCGCTGCCCGAAATGATCAGCTTGCCGTCCTTGTGGATGATGACATATTCATTCAAGGCAAGGTCGGTGGGAATCAGGGCGTTTTCCTCGCGATTGGTGTCGCCGACGATGATCTCCAGTGCGACGGGGGCGGTGTAGTCGGTTGTGATGCCCAGTGAGCAGCCGGTGGCAGCCTCGACGGCCTTGCGCAGATCGACCGCGGCTTGCGTAATGGGGTCGCTGGTGTTATAACGGTCGGAACGAACTAACGTGTAAGAGGATGCGCCGTCGATGACAATGTCGGTCATGGCCTCGGGGGGCGTGTCGTCGCCCTCGTCGGGGGGCGCGGGTTCATTGTTGCAGGCGAGGAGCGAGAAGACCATGGTCAGGCTCAAGAGCGCCAGCAAAATGACAAGGATTTTTTTCATGTCATGTACCTCCGTACAAAAATTTACTCGCACCGCGAGAGATATACAGATACAGTATAGCATATTTTTGTTAAAAAAGCAATAGGGGCGGACGTAAAAGAATGAAAAACAAGCGCTTTTCGTTGCCGATCGGGGGTAAATGAAATCGGAGTGCTACCCCAAATCCTGCGCAAGGTGCTTTTTCGTGGAAGATCCGGAAATTTCTTAAAATCCTTTGCCTGAAAGCTACATTATTATACATCGATGTTATACGCTGCGGCGGTGCTTACGCGCTCTCGCTGTTCTCTTGCCGGGCAAGCGCAGCGGCGACCAGCTCCAGTGCACGCCGTTTCATACGAAATGCGCCGCTGCGGGATATTTCCATCGCTTCTGCCGCTGCCTCAACGGTATACCCCAGAATGTAGTGATAGTGCAGCATCATTTTTTCGCGGTAGGTTGGCAGAGAATCGATCAAAGTGCAAATTTCTCGCGCTCGTCCTTCCCAGTAGGTCGCCTGCTCGGTGCGCTCGGCAAGAGAGGCGGAAAAACGTGCCCCCGGGATGCCGTATCGGTCGTCTCGCTCGTTTTGCAACAGGGAAAGCATATCGGTGGCACGTTGATATTCCTCCAAATAAGCCCTTGCGCGACGAACGGCTGCGGGCTCGGACAGTCGCTCCTCTTTTTTGATTCGTACGGTTTCGCGCATATGATGTCTCCTTTCCGTCAGTTTCTATCATTTATTATATAGTGTATTATTTCGTGTCGTTCACCATGGTCGTACGACATTGCCGCGCAGCAAAATGTCGTACCAAATTATCCTGCCATGCCGACGTGGCGGCGCCGAAGAACTGTTCTGCCGCACACCCGGGTGCCGTGCGAGAATATTATAACATGCAAATGTGCGGAAAGTCAATGAAAAATGCCTGCCCGTTCGGTGGAAATATGTGCCCGCTCATCTTTTGCGCGAAAGACGCGCGCGATACGGCTTTTTTTACTTTGGGCTGAAAATTTCCGAAGAACGACAAAAAATGCCAAAATAAACGAAAAAATCTCCCAAAAATCACTGCCTGCCGCTGGGAATCGTAAAAAAATTTGATGGTTTTTCAAATTTTTTTAACTTTTTTTGAAATAGGTCTTGATTTTTTTGAAAAAGTGTGGTATTATAGTATAACTATAAAAGTCAAAATGGCTCTTTACGCGCGGGCGACTGTGTGTGAAGGGACACGGAGACAAAAAACAACACCAACATTTATAGGAGAGAGCTATGAAACAGATGAAAACACGCATGACTCGCATTGCTGCTGTTTTGATGTCGCTGATGATGCTGCTGTCCTCGCTGGTCCTTCCGGCGACCGCTGCACCTCTGCTGGACGATAGCAATAATTCCTACGGAATTAGCTACGCCGACGGCATCTATACCGTGAGCATCAATGCGGAAACCTTGGCAGACCTTCTGCAGTCTGAGTCCTTTGACAAACAGGCCCTGCTGCAGGTAATGCCGGCATCTTTGTACAACTTCCTGGTTACGCGCGACGCCAACTCCGCGCTGGCCGTACTTAAGGATCTGTACGCTGCATCCGATCTGGGTGCGCTGAAGAATGACCTTCCCGTACACATTATTACTGATAAGTTTACCAAGGAAGATCTCCTGTCCGTGGTCAAGATTGATAAGGTGATGGAAATCATCGACGTCAATGCGTTGATTGACTCCGTCCCCGCCGATGAGATCTGGAATCTCTTCAAGGATGGCGCGCTGGGCGCGTACATTTTGCAGAATTATGCACAGCTGACTGTCCTGATTACCGATGAGGTTGTCAACAAGGTTCTGAGTACACTGACTGCGTTCGGTGCAAATCTCGCAAACTACCTTAAGGCAGATGCGGTAGATACGCTTAGCCAATCGATTACGTTGAGCAAGTACATCAAAGCTGAAAATGCTTTGGATTTGATTACCGGCACGGATCCTTTGATTACTTCTGATGAGATCAATGCGCTTTTGACTAAGGACGTAATCAATGAGATGCTGAGTTCGATTGATGTTGCGGCACTTCTCAACAATGAAAACGTGTATAACGCAATCGTAACGGATAGCTTTATTGCAACGGTTGTTGCCGACGATGAGGTTATCGCAAATGTTAAATCCAATTCTCTGGTTACCCAAATGGGGATCAACGAATTGGTTGGTTATGCGAAAGACCCCAATTGGAAAGCGGATAAAGACAGTGCATTCATGGCATTGACTACCGATACGGAGCGCATTGATTATCTGCTCGATAATGTAGTTGACGTTGCAGCAATCGCAAAGGCAAACTTTGACAAGCTGGGGCTGTCGTCTTTCCTGCCGAAGTTTGTAACTGCTGATATGGTTGTTGATAATCTGGATGTTGTTCTTGCCGCAGACAAGGATAATGCGATTCTTTCCGCTGCCCTGAAGAACACCGGTGTGATGAACGGTATTATTACTCTCCTTGAGACGAAGGATTGTATTTCTGACCTGATCAGTGCCGGCGTCATCGACATCAACGCTGTTGTCAACGATGTTGAAACGACTGTTCTGGTCGAGTGCATCGATACGACAAGGGTGCCGATGGATATCGTTATCAGTGCAATCGGTACGGATGTGATCGTAGATTACTTTATGACCAACGATCCGAGTGGTCTGGTTTCTCTGGTCGATTTCAAATATGTTCTTTCCATGGACGCCTTCAAGGATTCTCTTAAGGGCGTTACCAAGGATGAGCTGATGGCTGCGATCGACGTTGAGAAGATTAAGAGTGATCTGCTCCCCACGGCGCTGGATGCATTCCTGGGCTACATTTATGAGATCCGTCTCAATGATGTGGTCGTTTACAGCGATCGTGCCCTTGACATGACCGCAACAGAGTATGCAGTTGCGGCTTCCGTTCCTACTCCCGCTGACATCGTCAACGTCGGTGATGACGGTGTGGTCGCATCCTTTATCCTCTCCTACGATGTTTACGATAGTGCTAATAACCAGTGGGTTACATACACCAACGGCTTTAACGTCGCATTGGTCGGCGATACCACCGAGATCTGCAACTATGCGTCCAAGATCGACGCGATGGTTCAGATGGGTGTCAATTACCTCGGCTCCGATTCTATCGGTTATGATTTCGTAATCAATGCTCCCGAAAAGCTGGCTGAGCTTTATGTCACTTCTCTGACCAACGCTGAGCTGTCTCAGGAGCTGCGTGACAAGCTGTTTGGCATTGGCAACGCTACGCTGGAGCCCGAGGAGGCTGAGGCAGCTGTTGACGCACTGCTCAACAAGCTGACGCTGGATGAGCTGCGCAATGTGCTGTCCTCCATTGAGCTGGGCGGCTACAATCAGGTTATTCTGGATAAGCTGAATATGTATGAGAGCCAGGCGGAGACCATTCGTCTCAAGCTGATCGAGGTACTGGATCGCGTTCTGACTGCTGTTGTTGACAGCAACACCGCGAACGAAATTTACGGCAAGACGCTGGCTGATTTCTATGAGGGTAACGGCCGTTTCATTCTGAATCTTGCGTTCACATTGGAGATCCCCGTGCCCGAGCAGGCACAGTCTCTGGTCGTTAACAACGTGATCACACACAACGTCGGTGTTGACGCTACCTTCGCCGATCTGTATCAGGTACAGTTTGTGGACGGTGAGAGCGTTCTCTACACCGCTTACCGCACCGAGGGCTACGCTCTTGCAGAGCTGTTTGATCTCGCAGAGGTCCAGCTGGAGGGTGTGACCAAGTGGATGGATATTGATACTAAAACCGTCGTTGATCCCGCTGCGCTGACCATGCCTGCAGGTGATCTGACGCTGACCCCCGTTCGCTCCTTCACTGCTACTTTCGTGGTTGATGGTGAGATCATCGGTACTGACGAGTTCGATCCTGCGGATCCTACCACGCTCAACTTCCCCACGACTGCAAACAGATTGCATTACACGCTGGTCTGGGATGACTATACGCTGGAGTATGCAGATATTACGATCAACGGTTACTACGTTCCCACCATGTACACCGCAACCTTTATGAACGGTGACAATCTCTGGGCAATTCGTATGTATTCGTTTGAGACTCTGCCCGCCATGTTTATGCCCGAGTTGCCTGTGGCTCCTATCGGTTACGTGGCATCCTGGAGTTTCCCCTTCCTGCCTTTGGCTGACATCACGATCGATGTTGTCTATACGCCCATCACTTATTATGTAACCTTTGTGGATGCAGATGGCAACGAGATTGCCAAGGTTCCTTTCACGGTTGAGAACATTGAGATCGAATATCCCGAGGTTCCCAAGAAGGACGGTTACATCGGCACATGGCCCGAGCTGACCGCAGATATGCTGCTGGATGTAGACTACTACTATGAGAACGAGCTTTCCTTCGATCGCGAGGTCGCTCCCATCTATGATTCCAACACCTACTATGTCACTTTCGTTGACAAGGATGGTGAGACGGTTGCCAAGGTACCCTACTCTGTAGGTGACACCGAGGTTGACGAGCCCGCGGTTCCCGCCGTCAAGGGTTATACCAACGGCAAGTGGGCAGACTACACGCTGGGTGCAGAGGATATCACCGTTGCTCCCGTTTACGAGCTTGAGACCTACTACATCACCTTCGTAGGCATGGACGGCAAGACCGTTCAGAAGGTTGCCTTCGACATTGAGGACACCAAGATCACCGAGCCCGCGGTTCCCGCAGTCAAGGGATACAAGGCAGGCAAATGGAACTCCTACAAGCTGCTGGACGAGGCTGTCTATACCAAGACCGGTTCCTACGACCAGAAGGTAGAGGCATCTTACGATCTTGAGACCTACTACATCACCTTCGTCGATAAGGACGGCAAGCAGGTAGCAAAGGTTGAGTTCAACATCAAGTCTACCTCCATCAAGGCTCCCGCCGTTCCCGCTCTGGATGGCTACACCGGTGCATGGGCATCCTACAAGCTGCTGGATGAGACAGTCTACTCCAAGACCGGTTCTTACAACCAGACGGTTAAGCCCGAGTACACGGCAATCGGCGAGGAGAAGACCTATACCGCAACCTTTGTAGCTGACGGTAAGGAAGTTGCTAAGGTAACCTTCAAGGCTACCGATACCAAGCTGACCGAGCCTGCTGTTCCCGCAAAGGACGGCTATATGGGCAAGTGGGACAGCTACAAGCTGGGCGCTGCTGATATCACCATCAATGCTGTTTACACGGCAATTGAGTACACCGTGACCTTCGTTGCTGACGGTACGACCGTTGGTACTGCGAAGTACACGGTAGAGAATAAGTCCATTACCGAGCCTGCTGTTCCTGAGAAGGAAGGCTACACCGGCAAGTGGGAGAGCTACACGCTGACCACCGGCGATGTGACCGTTAATGCGGTTTATACTGCTGTGGATGAAGTTGTTGAGCCCGAGAGCAGCCTGCTGTGGCTGTGGATCCTGATTGCGGTTGTCGCTGCCGGCGGTATCGCAGTGGCTGTTGTCTTCATCATCAAGAAGAAGAAGGCAGCTCCCAAGGCATAAAGCCAACACCGAAATTCTTTCGGTGAGTCTATAAACGAAAAAGCAAGGGCTGCGTCATTGGCGCAGCCCTTTTGCAAAAAAGCCGATGTCAGGCTTTTTTACCGCACGGAATTTACGGTGTTTAACCGAAAGCAAAAACGACGGAGTGAGTTTCAAATGCATCTTTTGCACTTGGAACTCACCCCATTGCTTGTTGAGGATCGGGACCCTAAAGTTTATATAAGCTTTTTGAGAAAAGGGTCCTTGGAAATCGTCAAAAAGCTAAGTATGAAACGGTGTTGATGGTCTGAGCATAGGTCATTGGGTAATCGGCTTACGGAGGGATAAACATCTTAATACCCCACGTCTGCGTCGATGTCGGTCTCGCCGAGTCGGTGACGGCGGACGTTATCTTCCATGCGCTCCAAGAGCTCGGCGAGCTGCTCTTTTTCCTCAGGTGAAAAGCCGTCGGTCAGAATTGCGCGCCAATCGCCCTGCACCTCGACGATGGCGGGGAGTAGTTCATACGCAAGATCGGTTGGATAGACCAAGATGCAACGCCGATCTGCGGTTCCTTGTCGGCGCTCGATATAACCGCCCTGTTCCAACTGTACCAAGGTGCGTGTGACGTTGCTTTTATAGACCCCGATGCGCATGGCAAGCTCCTCTTGAGATATACCTGCGTTGCGGCAAATGGTACGTATGTAATCCGCGTGTGTTGCGCCAAGCCCGAGCGCAGCGAAGGCGTTACGATTAAACGCCTCCCCCGCACGGGCGATGGTCTTGATATATTCGGCATAGGGGGGGATGATCGATGCCATGATCAGCCCTCACACAGGTCGCACGGTGCGACGTGAACCTCGCAATCAAGACAAAGCTTGTCGTCGGCGTCATAGGTTTGGACGAGATAGATCGTGTTGTTGTCCTCGGTGGTGCGCTCGCCGCGCATGACGCGCAACGTCGCACCGGCCTTTCCTTCGTTGACATAATTAAAATGCATGGCGCGGATGCGCGATACCGTGCCGTCGGGAAGAAAGTCGCAGACCATATCGGGGTAGCGGGTATTGTTCATGTGGCCGTTATAATCAAGGTCGGAGTAAACGATCTTGCGTTCACCGACACACTCCATGCTCTCAGGCACAAGGAAACGGCGGGGCGGCGTGAGGGGAAGGGGGGGCTCGGGCTCGTAGTTGTAACGATATTCATCGGCGCGAAGAGGGCGGTGGGTTGCAAGATCGAGCAGTACCCAATGGCTGCACGCTTGAGCGATGATGGAGCCGTCCGGGCGTTCCATGGAAAAATAGCGGGGATAATTAAAGCCCTTGCCGTAGGTGATCCATGTGCGGACTTGGATGTCTTCATGCGCGTGGACGTGCTGATGGATCTCCATCGACATGCGCGTGAGAATAAATCCGAGCCCGCGCGTGTCACGCAGCTCATCCAGCGATTGTCCCGCTTGGATCATGTGCAGATTTGCGGTCTCCTGCAGATAAACCATCATTTGTGACGGGCGAACCATGCGGTTGGCGTCCGTGTCGTGCCATTTTGTACGATATTGTTCGATGTGATACATACTAATCTCCTTTTTTCAAAATGCAGAGCATTGCTCTGCGACCCGCTCAGGGACCTTCGTAATAATCCTCTTGGAATTCTCAAACTTAAAAATCATTTGGATGGAACACACAAATTCGTATTTTCTCCAAAGCTTATTGATGATCGGAACCATCCCTTCAAGAAAGGTTTCGGCGGGGGCATGGGGCAAGTCCACGTATTTATTTATCCAGCTCCTCCATTTCCTCGTATGCTGCCATCAACTGCTCCTCCAGCTCGTTTTTTCGGGCATCGAGCTTGGCGACCAGAACGTAATCGGTTGCAGCGTCTCCCGCGAGCTGCTCTTCGATGTCGGTAAGCTCCTGCTCCATATCAAAAGAGAGCTTGCGCAGCTTTTCCAATCGATTTTTGCGTCGCCGCTCGTCGGCGGCGTTTTGCTTGTTGCGAAGATAGGACTCCTTGGAGGCGGTCGATTCATTGGTGGATGTCAGGGCGGGGCTGCCTTGCGTGGTTGTCGGTGCAGTACGCTCGGCGATGCGCGCTGCGCGGTAGGTCGTAAATTCTTCATAGCCATTGCCGATGTGCGCGATGGGGAAGTCCAGAAGATCGCTGTCAAAGCATGGGTGGGGGGAGAGCTCCATGATGCGGGTCGCCAGCTTGTCCACAAAATAGCGGTCGTGGCTGACAGCGAAAATGGTGCCGTCGTATGAGAGCAGGGCGCTCTCCAGCGCCTCGCGAGAGTCAATGTCAAGGTGGTTGGTCGGCTCGTCCAGAACCAAAAGATTCATGTGGGAAAGGATCAGCTTTGCCAATGTCAGACGGGCGCGCTCACCGCCGCTGAGGACGGCGACCGTTTTCATCACGTCCTCTCCCACAAAGCGGAACATGGCAAGCGTGTTGCGGATCTTGACCTCGGGCAGCTGCGGGTAGGCGCTCCAAAGCTCCTCCAATACCGTGTTCTCGTCGGTGAGGTTCTGGTTTTCCTGATCGTAGTAGCCGACTTGTACGTTGTACCCCGCCTCGATCTTGCCTGCCGTCGGCTCCAGCATATTGAGGATCAGCTTGATCATGGTGGATTTGCCGCAGCCGTTTTTGCCGATCAGCATGATGCGCTGTCCTTTTTTAATATCAAAATTGACGTCGCGGAACAGCGTACGCTCGCCAAATGCCATGCCCAGATGCTCGACGGACAGGACGTCGTTGCCGCTGGCGAGGGCTTGGGTGAATTTCATCCGCACGGGGCGGGGCGCATTCTGCGGTTTTTCCAGCTTGACCATCTTGTCCAGCAGCTTTTGGCGGCTCTCGGCGGCGATAATGTTGCGCTCGCGGTTCCACTGACGCTGCTGTGCGATGTAAGCCTGTTGTCGTGCGATCTCCTTTTGCTGCTCGCGATAGTGCTTTTCCGCCGTGATACGGTCGGCGCGGCGCTGCTCCATGCTCTTGGTATAACCGCCCTGATACAGCGTGGCTCGGTGATGCTCGATGGCGAGCGTCTTGGTGGTTACCTTGTCCAGAAAATAACGGTCGTGCGAGATGACAAGGACGCATTTTTTGTATCCCGTCAAAAAGCTTTCCAGCCATGCGGTGGTTTCAATGTCCAGGTGGTTGGTCGGCTCGTCCAAAAGGAGTATATCAGGCTCGCGGGACAGCTTGACGGCAAGAGAGAGGCGGGTGCGCTGGCCACCGCTGAGAACATGAACGGGAGACTGCTGCAAAAGCTCGTCAAAGCCAAGACTGGTCAGCAGGGAGGCGCAGCGGGAACGAAATTCCAACCCGCCTTCCCGCAAAAATTTATCATTCAAAGCGGTAAATTCAGCGGTCAGTGCGCCGATGTGCTCTGCATTCGGGTCGGATAAAGCCGCCTGCAGCTCCTCCAATCGCCTTTCCATGGCAAGCAGCTCGGGAAAGGCGCGCAGCATGGTCGCGCTGACGGTCAGCTCGGCATCCTCGGTGGGAAGGTCTTCGTCGGTGCCGCAATTCTCGTCAAATGCGCCGGTCTGGGAGAGCACGGCGACCGTTTTCCCCCCCGCGATGCTGACGCTACCCTGCTCAGGCTCGTACTCGCCCGTGATACATTTGAAAAGGGAGGACTTTCCGCAGCCGTTGACACCGATGATGCCAAGGCGATCGTTTTCCTCCAGAGCAAAGCTGATATTGTCCAGCACTGTGGTCACACCAAAGCGCAGGGTCATATTTTTAACAGATAAAATAGTCATAGATCAAACTCTTTCGGGTGTGTGTTTCGGTATTTGTATCGTATCATCTTATATTATACGAAAAAATTTATGATTTGTCAACACCAAAAGCGGCAAGGCTATTGCAAAATACAAGGAAAAATGTTATAATATAAGAAGAATCCGAGAAAGAGGTACTCTCCATGAAACATAGATGCAGAAATTTGAGCGAACGCGTGTGCCGCACGGGGATATTGTTGCTGCTGACATTGGCTTGCCTTATGCCGATGCTTGCCGCTCCTATGGCTGCCGCAGCCGATGCGATCGCCGTGCTGGATTACAGCAATCCTTCCTCGCCCGTCGTGATTGAAACAGGGGCGGCAGATTTTGTCTCCATGCTCACGGGGAAAAGCCTGCCCTCGGCAGAGCGTGAATATCTTAACACCATGCTTGGAGAAGAGGTGTTCCTCTACAGCAACGCCATTCCCGTAGACTGTGTTTCGGCGGAATATGAGGGAGCCAAGCTGCACGTCCGTGCGCAAAGCTATACCTATACCTCGGCCAGCGGGGCGCAGATCCACTGGGTGCCCTCCGGTGTGACGATGAACAGCACCTACCAGAACCTGAACTACTCCTATACTACGGGAACGTATGACGCCACGTTTTCCTCGGTCAACGCCGCGCAGCAGAACAGGGTATACGTGGATTATACCTGCTCGGTGGTCATTTCCGCGACGCTTGCCGATTATTATCGGAATTATGCGTATTCATATGCGTATGACCTGTGGGAGGAAAATGAAAATTATGAGCGGTATACCGAGCAGCTTGCCGCATATGAGGCATATATCGCTGCCACTGCGAGATATGAGCAGGATGTAGCCGCTTGGGAAAATTATCTGGTGGAAAAAGAAAAGTATGACGCCAAGTATGCTGCCTATCAAGACTATCTTGAGGATTATGCCGAGTATCAGACCGAGCTTGATGCCTACAACGCATACGTAAAAGCGGAGGCGGAATACGACGGCAAGCTCGCCGCATATGAGCAATATCTGGATGACGTTTCCAGCTACGATCAAAGACTTCAGGAATATGAGCTGTATTGTGCCCAGCTTGCTCGTGCCGAGGAGGTGCTCGCCGTTATGGAGAGCATTTACGCGTACAGCAGCGACGGAAAGCAACTGTACGCTACACTGATGGGCGGCACGGTCGATCAGGTGCTCAACCGCCGCAACGAGCTGGTGCAGGCGGGCGTTTCCGAAAGTGCCATTGAGCAGGCGGCGAGTGCAACCTCCGCGCTCAAAACACTGCTCTCGGGGTATGCCTCCTGCAGCACGCTTGCGGAGAAACTGACGTATTATAAGCAGAATTATTCCTCCATCAGCAGCAACATGGGCAGCCTGTACGGCAGTTTGTATGCCTTGTTCCAGAACAACAGCGTCAAGTGGGCGCTGGATGAAATGTTCGATCGTCTGCACCGTTATATGGAGTTTGTCGCCCAGCTTTACGTGGTCAGCTCGGGTCTGGATGACAGTCAGGCCCGCTATAGTGGCTGGACCATCACCGGCCTTGCCAATCCCAATGAGCAGTTTATCTTCAGCTATTCCGAGCTTTTGGACAGCAATCAGATCCCCGCGGACAACAACAATGCGAATCCCTCCTCGCTGCCCGACCTGCCCGCCCCCGTGGAGGAGCCGGTCGTGCCGACCCCTGTGGAAAAGCCGACCATCCCCACGCCTGTGACAAAGCCCGTGGAGCCCGATACCGTGCTGGAGCCGACCGCTCCCGCACCCGTGCAGCAGCCCACCGAGCCGCAGCCCGTCGCGCAACCGGGGGCTGCACCCGCCGCGCCCGACTATACGGATTTGCAGCGTGACCTGATCGATGCTATCGATTCGGGTACACTTGCCTACAGATCGGAGGGCTCGCAGGAGACCATTCGCCTGAGTGCCTCGGTCTCCATGACCGTCGCTCCCGCGCAGGTCAGTGTAGTCACCTTCTACGATTATGACGGACAAACCGTCATCGAGCAGTACACTTTGATCCGCGGAGAGCAGATCACCTATGATGGAGAGACTCCCACCCGTGAGCAGAGTGCAAAATATACCTACACCTTTGCAGGATGGAAAACATCCAACGGAGAGGATGCTCTCTTTGGTGAGGCAGATGCGGGCAATATCGCCTATTACGCCGCCTACGATGCCACTCTTCGCAGCTATACCGTCACATGGAACGTTGACGGTCGGACGACGCAGCAGACCGTCGCCTACGGCGAGGCACCCTCTTATTCGGAAAACACCCCCGTTAAGGACCCCGATGCACAAAACGCATATGAGTTTGTCGGCTGGTCTCCTTCGCTGACCCCTGTGACGGGTGACGTAACGTATGAGGCTATGTGGCGCGCGGTGCCCCGGAAATGCACCGTGAAATGGATCATCGACGGCAAGGAGATCACCGAGGACTATCTGCTGGGTGAAACTCCTGCCTTCAAGGGCAGTACGGACAAAGCCGCCGACGGCGATTATGTATATATCTTCCGCGGATGGGATCGACGCCTGACGCCTCTGACGGGCGATGCCGTCTTTACCGCTGTTTATGAGCAGGCGAGCATCGCCGAGAACGGCAGCGGAACCACGCTGACCGTCATAGATACAGGTACGGTCTACCGTATCGTCAGTGACAGCAGCCGCGTACGGATCAACCGCCTGCTGGAGCTTGCCGTGACAGACGACCGCATGGTGGAGATCGTTATGCGCGATGGCGATGCAACGCTGTCTCTGGGCGAGGCACTGCTGGGGGATCTGCGCTCGGGCAACTGTACCTACATTGTGCTGAGCAACCGCACCGTTGACGGCATGGCAGATGCCTGCGAGGTGCAATATCTGGATGCCAATGAAAAGGCGATCACGCCGAAATATAACGCTACGCTCATCACCCAGTGTCTGGGTGCCGCCTGCGACGCGACCCGTGTTTATACCATGGGTGCGGACGGTGCGCTGAACGAGCTTGCTGCTACCTACGATGCAGAGGGCGGATTTCTAACCGTAAAGTTTACGGGCGGCGGTACGCTGTGTTTCCGCAACGAGTTCAAGCTCAACATCGCACAGGACGAGGAGGGAGTACAGAGCGGCGTGATCACGCTGCCTGCCCGCCAATCGCTGCAGGATCAGACCGTTACCTTTACGCTCCGCCACGAGGAAGGTTACGTTGTGGATTTTGTAACCGTTACGGGTGAGAGCAGCGGCGTGGTTTACCCGCTGACGGTCGGTGAGGATGGCGTCAGCTACACCTTCACCATGCCTGCGGAGAACGTGGTCATCCGTTCGGCACTGCAGCTGCGGGAATACACGGTGACCTTTGTTGTGGACGGGGTGGAAATCTCCACGGCGATCTATCACAAGGGAGACACTGTCACACTGCCCGAGTCGCCGACCAAAGCGCAACAGGGAGACACCGTCTTTACCTTTGCGGGATGGTCGCCCGATGTGACGACGGTCAATGCAGATGCCATCTACACCGCGACTTTTACCTCTGCTACGGTCGGTGGTCAGGACACCTACGTCCCGGACTATGACGATGGCTTTAACTTCTTAGCCTTGTATGCGATCATCGCACTGGTCCTCCTTGCGGGCGGGATCGTGCTGATCATATGGCTGCGCCGCAGAAAGAAGGCGCGCGCTACCACAGCCGACGTTCCCGCGACCGAGGATGCAACCGCCAACGAAACATCCGAGGAAGATGTACCTGTCATCGCCGCGCAAGAGGCACCCGCGTCGAAAGAAGAATCCGAGGAGACAACGGCTCCCGCGGATCCTCAAAAGGAAAGCAAATCTGCGGTCATGCTTGCCAAAGCCAGGGCTGTCTTGGCAACGGTTGGCGCTTGGATAAAGAAATTCGCTGCCGCTGTGGTACGCGCGGCCAAGAAGGTCGGTGCCATGCTGCTGCGCGGAGGCAAATGGCTGGGCTCGATGATCCTCTTTGGGCTGGTTCTGATCGGCAAGGGCTGCAAGACTCTGTATCAAAAAATTGCGGGCAACGCGCTGATGGACGTAGAGGAGCTGACCGACGCTGCAACGGGGCAACATCCGAGTGCGCGGAAAAAGAAAAAGACACCGAAAACGTCCGAAATACAGCAGGAGCATCATCACCACCACCATCATCGGGAAAACTCCTTTGATGATGAGGACGAGGACGAAATCGATTTCACCGAGTTTGATGCTTATGAGGCGGCAGAGCGTGAAAAACGCCACCACCACGAGACGCTCCCCGAGGAAGAGGAGGATATCCATTTCGACGACGAGGAGTGAGCAAGCGCAATGCATACGGACAAAAGCTTATGACTCTCCCCTTCTATCAGCTGTTTCAGGATTCTTTAGGTGCTTTTCCCCGAAAAAGCACCTAAAGTGGGGGGGGCTCCAACAGCCTTCATCTGTACGCCGAAATACGATCGGGCTGTCTCGCCTTGTGTGAGACAGCCCGATCGATATTTTTTTGAATAAATCATAGCCGCGCCCAGCGGCGACCGCGCGCCTTGATTTCCTCTTTATCCATGACGCGGAGAAATCCGAGGTCGCAAAGGATGCCGAGAATGCCGTAGACAGCGCGCCCGCGGATGCCTGTGGCGCGGCTGAAGTCGGCAGCGCTGATGGGAGAGGGGAGTACGCTCTCGTCGGGGAGGAAGTGCTCGGCGTAATCCTCGGGGCAGGTGAGCACGATCTCATCCAGCAGAGCCAGCGGGATACAATCGTATCGCTCGGAGCGATGCCGCCCGCGATATTTTTTGACCCCCGTCATACGGATCTCTTCGACCTCCAAAAGCTCCAGCTGTAAGGAGAATCGCGGCTCGGCAAGATATGGCGCGAGCCAATACAGCTCATGCGCAATGTCTTTGACACCCTCATGCTTGGGGCTGCGACGGCGAGCAGAGAGCTCTCCGCTGTTGCCGTCCAGATAACGCAGCCATTTTTGCGCCGCGATGGGATGTACCACCGTAACGCGACAATCGGTCATGCGAAGGTAAAAATCCAGCTTTTTGACCAGTGGGTAAAAGCTACCTGTCTGAATTTCGATGATCTCGTCCGCCTCGGTCAGAATATCTGCAACGTAGCGGTCGGCGTCGCGCTTGATGATCTTGTCGTCGCGAATGGGATATCGCCCCGTGATGATATGGTCATCCAGACGCACCTCCTGGCGCGCACGGTCCTCACACATATAATCCTTGAGAATGGCGTGCAGGTGTTTTTCGTTGAGCGTGCCGATGCCGCTCTCGCCCGCAGCTGCCGCAAGCGCGCTGCGGCGCAGATGCTCCTCGGCAATGCGCGAAAAGTGCGCCTTCTCATAAGCCAGTGGATCGGTCATAGGACTCCTTTCTGCCTTGGGTGGTTCAAGAAATTCCAAAGGGCTTAATTCAATAGAAACGATTTTACTGATGGAAGTTTTTTTGAAGGAACCAAGGAAACTTTTTTCAAAAGTTTCCTTGGTTGACAGAGGCCCTCCGTCCTTACGTCGCCACGCCGGCGAACTGGCTTTGATAAAGCTTGGCGTATTCACCGCCTTGAGCGAGGAGCTCCTCATGGTTTCCTTCTTCGGCGATGACACCGTCCTTGAGCACGACGATCTTGTCGGCATCACGAATGGTGGAGAGACGGTGGGCGATGATCAGCGAGGTGCGGTTCTTCATGAGATTGACCATGGCTTGCTGGATGTGCATCTCGGTTCGTGTATCGACCGAGGAGGTTGCCTCATCGAGGATCAAGATTCTCGGGTCGGCGAGCACGGCGCGGGCGATGGAGAGCAGCTGCCGCTGCCCCTGCGAGAGATTGGAGCCCGACTCGGCAAGCATGGTCTCATAGCCCTCGGGCAGACGATCGATGAAGGTGTCGGCCTTGGCGTGTGCCGCTGCACGGCAAACTGCCTCAGCATCGGCATCCATATTTCCGTATTTGATGTTCTGCCCGATGGTGTCCGAGAAGAGCACCGTGTCCTGCAGAACGATGGCGACCGCACGGCGAAGGGAATCCTTCGGAATGTCGCGAATATCGGTGCCGTCTACCGTGATGCGACCGCTGTCAGGCTCGTAGAATCGGGTCAGCAGGTTGACGATGGTCGTCTTGCCGCTGCCTGTCGCACCCACGATGGCGACCTTCTGTCCCGGGCTGACCGACAGGTTCAGATGCTTGAGCACTGGCTCGCCCGGAACATAGGAGAAACACAGATCCTCAAATTCAATCTTGCCCTGCATGGTGTCGTGATCCAGTGCCGTGTCTCCTTGGTCGATCTCGTCGGCACTGTCCATGATGGCGAAAATGCGCTCCGCACCTGCCAGCGCCGTAAGAATGATGGAATACTGATTGGCCACCTGGTTGATGGGCATGGTAAACTTCTTGGAATACATCAGCATCGCCTGCAGCTTGTCGATCGACATACCGCCCTTGCCCGTCAGGATCATATAACCGCCCGTGATGGCCAGCGCAACGTACTGCATATTTCCCACAAAGTTCATGATGGGACCCATGATCGATCCCCAGACGCGGGCAGATATACTGGCGCGTCGCAGCTCTCCCGAGGTTTTGGCGAAGGCCTTTACGGCATCTGCCTCCTTGCCGTAGGAAACGACCGTTTTGTAGGAGGTTACCATCTCTTCCACGTGTCCGTTGAGCTGCCCCAGCAGCTTTTGCTGGCGGACGAAGAATTTTCGCATGAATTTTCCCAGCGTTCCCGAGACCGTGATGGCAATGGGAATGGTGATCAGTGTGATCAATGTCATCTGCCAGCTGTATTTGAGCATCATGATGAAGGCGCCCACCAGCGTGATCAGACAAGAGATCAGCGCGGTGATGGATTGCGAAATGGCGTTGGAGACGTTCTCCACGTCGTTGGTCATGCGGGACATCAGGTCGCCGTGACGGTGCGTGTCGGTGTAGCTGATGGGCAGGCGGGAGATCTTTTTGAACAGATCACAGCGCATGGTGTAAACGGTGGCCTGCGACAGCTTGGCGGAGAAAATACCCTGCAGAAAAGAAACCAGCGCACTGATTGTGAATGCGGTTGCCATAATCGCAAGATAGCCGATCAACGCATCCAGATCCACGGTCAGCTTGTCGCCCACCAGCGCGAAGGTGGCGATTGCTCTTTGCTGCAGCATGGGACCTGCCAGATCGGTGAGTGTGGTGATCAGCATGAAGAGCAGCAAAAGGAAAAACAACTTTCCGTTGCGCCCGATGTACTTGAGCAGGCGGAAGATGGTTGCCTTGGCATTTTTCGGCTTTTCTACGTGAAGACGGGCGTTGTTGCGTCCACCGGGGCCGCCGCCGGGGCCCATGCCCGGCATGGGGCGTCCGCCACTTTGCGGTGCTTTATTCATGTGCCTCACCTCCGTTCTGTCTTTGCGAGCTGACAATATCGCGGTACGTTTCACTGATGCGCAGCAGCTCGTCGTGCGGCGCGCAGTGGAGAATGGTGCCGTCAGCCTCAATGACGGCGATGCGGTCGGCTTCCTTGACCGAGGCGATGCGCTGAGCGATCATGATCACCGTCGTGTCGGCGAGCGCCTCGCGCAGCCCCGCACGTAGACGCCCCTCGGTTGCGAGGTCGAGCGCGGAGGTCGAGTCGTCTAAAATCAGAATTTCCGGCTTGCGTACCATAGCGCGGGTGATGGACATTCGCTGCTTTTGCCCGCCGGAGAGCGAGGCGCCCTTCTCGGCGATGAAGGTCTCGTATCCGTCGGCAAAGCTGTCGATAAAGGGGGCCGCTTGTGCAACGGTCGCCGCTGCGCGGATCTCCTCGTCGGTCGCGTCCTCCTTGCCCCAGAGGATGTTGCCGCGGATGGTGTCCGAGAACAGCTCGCTCTTTTGCTGAACAAAGCCGATCTTTTTGCGTAGCGCAGTCAGATCCCAATCGCGCACGTCGATACCGTCTACCGTGACTACGCCCTCGGTCGGGTCATAAAACCGAGAGATCAGGTTGACCAGAGAGGTCTTGCCGCTGCCCGTCGCACCGATGAGAGCCAGCGTCTCGCCGCGACGGATGTTAAGATTGATATGCTGGAGCACGGGATTACCCGTTGTGCCGGGGTAACGGAACCCGACATCGCAAAACGATATGGCATTTTCGCCACCCTCGCCCTCGGTAAGGCTACCGCCCACAATGACGGGATCGCTCTCAAGGACCTCGCGCACTCTTTTGGCCGAGGCCATGGCGCGAGAGACGGATTGAAACATCATCGTGACCATCATGACACTCATCAGCACCGTCGTGACGTAGCTGACGCCCGCCATGACCGTACCGATGGACATACCGTCAAGTCCCCGGGAGATCGAGATGCCGCCGATGGCAAAAATGGCAATGACGGCGAAATTCTGCACAAAGCTCATGACGGGATGAATGATCGCCATGAGCTTGAGCACCCGCAGGTTCTGGTCGCGCAGATCGCCGTTGGCGCGTCCAAAGCGCTCGTTTTCATACTCCTCACGAACGTACGCCTTGACAACGCGAGCCCCCGCGATGTTTTCCTGCACCACTGCATTGACGCGGTCAAGCTTTTTTTGCACCACGCCGAAAATCGGCACGGCGCGGGAGAGAACCAGTCCCAGCGTGATCAGCAGCACAGGCAACGCGCACAGCAATACGGTGCCGAATTGCAGATTGAGTGAGAGCAGCATGATGGTGCCGCCCACCAAGAACATGGGCGCGCGGACGAACATACGAAGGATCATTTCGACAAATTCGATCAGCATCGCGATGTCCCCCGTCATGCGGGTGATCAGCGAGCCGGTGGTAAAGCGGTCGGTCTGCTCGATCGAGAGCGACATGACGTGGCGGTAGCTGTCGACACGAATATCGTTGCCAAAGCCCTGTGCCGCGCGGGCAGCAGTGTAGGCGCAGAAGGTTCCGAAGAAACCGCCGACCAGAGTGATCAGCAACATCAGCACACCAAAGGTCACAATGACGTTCATCTGTGTGTATCCCTCGTCGAACAGCAGCGCCATGATGCCTGAGGCGATCGCGTTGCTTTGAATTTCAACCAGACCGTTTTCCAGAATGCCGTAATCCACAATAAAGGACATCAGGTACGGCAGGCATAGGTCTGCCAGAACCTCGCCCATCATCATTAAAGGGGAGATGATCGCGAAGGGCAGATAGGGGCGAAGATATTTGCTTAGTTTTACTTTGCTGTTCACTGCTTGCCGTCCTCCTTCGGGGTGTCTTCCTTCTCGTCAAGCGTGGAGGCGGGGCGTAAAAGCCCGTTGCTCTCCAGATCGGAGAGCAGATTGTCGCGCACACGGCATAACATGGCTTTGAGCTGCTGCGCCTCTTCCTCGGTAAAGCCGGCCATCATGATCTCATCGGTAGAGCGCAGTGAGCGGCGGGTCGTCTCATGCAGCGCGCGCCCTTTTTCGGTCAGATACAGCCGTATCGACCGCAGATCGGAAAATTGTACCTCGTGGGTCAAAAGTCCCTCGGCAGCCATCTTTTTGACAATAACGCTGACCGTCGGCGCCTTCATGTGGGTCAGGCGTACCAGGTCGATCTGGCGCAGCCCCTCTCGGCGAGAGAGCTCATAGGCTATCATCCGCGCTCCGTGCTGAGACATGATGCCCTCGGTCTCCATACTGCGCATCTTGCCGTGGAACAGGTGGGAAATATCGTTGATGATCATCGGCGGTGTTTCGTGCGGACGCGGCGGGCGCAGGTGAATGATGTGCTCATCACTCCGCAATGTCGGTTTTTTTTCGCTCATAAAATCCTCCTTGATTGGCATAAATTAGTTAGATAACTAATTATATCACACCCTTGCAAAAAAGTCAAGTGTAATTTATAATGATAAGGAATAAATTCATCGCAAACGGGAACTTTAGATAAATAATTAACAATATCCTCGCGTTTCACAAAAAAAGGGAGAGCCCCTGACCTTAAGGCATATTCCCATCCTTGCCTTCCGCGCTTGCGCGATGACGGCGTTGAGCCGTCAAGGCGGGGCATTTGGTTCGTCCTTTGCCGAGGCAAAGAATGAACGATAAGCGAATCAACGGTAGAAAGATATGTTCGCACAATCTGAATGTGGTTTGGATTTCTCGCACCATGTGAGAGAGGACACTTTTTCTTAAATATTTTGTGGCATCTATACAAAAAGGGACGAGGTGTTTTGTGTAAAAGGGAGAAAACTTATATTTGTGATACTACACATTGACAACAAATCAAATTCATGGTAAAATAGACCCAACATAATATATATACTGAGATAGGAGTCGGATTTAGAAAGGAGAGTACCGTATGCAGTATTTTGTTCGTTTGATTTCCTTGCTTTTGGTCGTGATGCTTTTGTGTGGCTGTACCGCAATACAGTCAACCGATGATAGGAGCGACACCGATTCCTCAAACAATATATCGGGAACCGAAAGTAATGAATATGAATATATAGAGCCCTGGGAGGGTGAAACGCTTATTCGTTCCAACGCTACGAGAGCAGATTGGGGCTATATGATGTTGGAAAAAACATCCCTGAACATCTACGATACAAGAACCGGTGAGCGGTTCTATCTTTGCCCTGATCCGCTTTGCGAGCATGAATACGATTGCCCGCTCCAAGCGTTTCGGTTCTGCATGGATTTTGTGGTTTCGCCGAACGAAAGTCGTGAAGGCCCTGTGATATATTTTGAAACGCAGGATCCCGGCTACGAATATCGCAAGGGATATGAGTGGGGCGGTTATTATATGTGTCGCTACGACTACGCGTCGCAAACGATGCAGGTCCTTGCCGGGCCGTACAAGCCGACGGGTACGACATGGGCTTTCGACGTCAAAACCAATATCATCTATCACACCGTATTCGAGAGTGATGAGAACGGAACGACGTACATCCAAGCATATGCGCTCAATGGCAATACCGCGCAGTGGACATATTTGTGTACCTTACCCGTGCAGGCAATTCCTGCTTATGTGGAGGGGGATGCTTTGTTTTTTAATACGATCAGTACGATAATTTATCGTTTGAACATGAAAGATTCCGAAAAAAAGGTAGAGGAGCTTGAGCATAGAGGAAAGATATACGCAGGCTATATTTATTATATGGAGTATTCCGACACAGATAAGGTCACGGTCTCTCTTCCCGAGGAGCTGCAAAGATTTCCTTTGTATGATGTATCGTACGGGTATGGAGAAGATCATGCTGCCGATCTGTACCGTATCGAGGTGGATATGCCCACTGCCAAGCCCGAGCTGATCATGCAAAACGTCAGCGTTCGGTATAACATCAAGCAAAGCGGCGGATATATTTGCGTTGCGGAATGCGAGCCGCGGCTGGCGGTGGCTGCTCTGATTGCGGGTGGCAGATATTATTCCGTGGACGATCCGACCGCACCGAACGGGAGCAAGCTGATTACCTTGTTTCAGTATGACCGCACATATCATATATTTGATGTGGAGACGCTGCAGGAGCGTGTGATCACATTGGATAAAGGCTGCTTATCGGCACCCATATTCAATCGGAACGGAGATCAGATCGTTTCCCTATATTCGTTTTTGGAACCTGAACAAGTGATAGCCCTCAATAACAATCAGAGTCAATATTCCGTTTACGGATCGCTTACTTTTGATTTTGATGCGTTTCAAGGTGCGACAGATCAGGACGTTTTTGTTTTTGGTTATGAAGTATAATAATTTTTCGCTGTCCACGATCGATTGATGGTGGGCAGCTTATCATATGTGCGTTTTTTATGATAAATTTTGTCTGTCATCGGCAAAAAAGCAATAAGTTCCACCGCACATACACACATGAAAACGCGCATTGCGGGAAAATTAGTAGAGCGTCATCGCAACCAATTTCAAAACAAGGAAGTGCCTCTCATGAAACGAAATCTCCGCTTTTTGACGGCGGTCTCGCTCGCCCTCTCATTGTTGATTACCGCTGCGTTCTGCCCGCTGCAGGTAATGGCACAGACCGGCGAGCCTATATTACAATCCGCTGCGAAAAATACACGCCCCGCCGCCCTCATTCCCGGCGGTTATCCCTTTGGGGTCAAATTTACCACCCAGGGTGTACTTGTGGTGGGCTTTCGTGACATAACGACCGAAAACGGGAGCCAGAATCCCGCAAAAGATGCCGGAATCAAGCTCAAGGACGTCATCATCGCGCTCAACGATGCCCCCGTCGACAGCGCACAAGCCCTCTCGGATCAGATCAGTGCCTCGGGTGGCAGCCCCGTAAGCGTCACGTATCTGCGCGGCGAGAACGAAATGACCGCAACTCTTACCCCGGTTCTCGATGAAAATGGTGCTTATCGCACGGGGCTATATGTCCGCGACAGCGGTGCGGGCATTGGAACACTGACCTATATTGACCCGGAAACGCTCACCTTTGGCGGGCTGGGACATGGTATCTGTGATATTGATACGGGAGAATTGATGCCTGTGCGCCGTGGTAACGTCGTCGAGGTCACTGTCAGTGGGATTAAGCGCGGTGTGGCGGGAAATCCGGGTGAGATCAAGGGTTATTTTCATACGGGAAAGATTGGTACACTGCGGCAAAACTGTGCCTGCGGAGTCTTTGGCGTATTGAGCGAGATCCCCGACGGAATCGAGAACCAAGCGATCCCTCTCGGCACGCGCGACGAGGTTCACACAGGCGAGGCGGAGATTCTGTGTACGCTCTCCGCCAACGAGCGCCGCAGCTATACCGTTACCCTTTCTGCCATTGACCGCGACGCCAAAGGCTCCAAGTGTTTTTCTATCCAGGTCACCGATCCCGCACTGCTTGAAGAGTCCGGCGGTATCATTCAGGGCATGAGCGGCAGTCCCGTCATTCAAGACGGTAAGCTGATCGGCGCCGTCACTCATGTCCTGATCTCCGACCCCGCCCGCGGGTACGGAATTTTTATTGAAAATATGCTGGAGCAGATGGACAACCTCGCAGGGTGAGGACGGGAGCGGGGGAGGTTGGGGCGCTGCCCCAAGCCCCGCCAAGGAAACTTTTTGAAAAAAGTTTCCTTGGATCCTTCAAAAACCTTCAATCATTTTAGGAAAGATTGTTGTATTGTCTTTTGTTCAAAGGGCTTCGGTTGCCGAAGGCAAGCAGTTGGCTTGGAATAAAACAGCTCAAGGTGTTTTTGGGAAAACACCTTGAGTGTTTTTTTGAAAACGAGCCTGCAACGGCCACGTGAACATTCGCTTTTCCGTTGAGGCATTTCTCGCACACGGTGATTGACACGGCGGCTGCTTTGCTGTATACTATAGGCAAAGGATGCGCACCCTTAAAAATTGATTTGAGGTGAATGAATATGAATCTGAATTTCGGTAAAAACATCAAAGAGCTGCGCACGTCGCGCGGCTTGTCGCAGGAAAAGCTGGCGGAATATCTCCGCGTCTCTCCCCAATCTGTATCCAAATGGGAGCGCAACGAGGGTTATCCCGACATTATGTTTCTTATCCCGTTGGCAGAATTTTTTGGCGTGTCGCTGGATGTGCTGATGGGACGCGATGAGGCACTCAAGGAGAAAAGAATCAAAGAAATTCTGTCGCGCTTGGAGCATTATCGCCACATCGGAGATCACCAATCCAAAAATGCGCTGGCAAGAGCGGCATATGCGGAATTTCCATATGACTTCGGCGTGATCTCATGGTACATTACCGCGTTGATGGATGTGGAAAATGTGACACAAAACAAAGAGGAGATCGAGTCGCTTTGCGCCTATGTCATGCGGGAGTGTACCGTGGATCGTTATCGCTACGATGCGGTGATGAGCCTTGTGGAGCTATACAGCTGCTCTTGTGAGTATGAAAAGGCGAAGGCGCAAGCCGAACGCCTGCCCGACCTGAATGATTCGCGTGAATTTGCTCTTTGCGACATTTACCCTGCCGATGACGAGAGGAATTTTCACGTCATGGCGGACTTTATCCATCGCAGCATGGAGGACGTTTTGTGGTTCCTTTGTCGAATCGCTGTGCATCGGGCGACGCTGTCGGCGGCAGACAGAATCCGCATTTTGGAGCAAGCATGCGCCATTGCTGATGCCCTGTATCCCGCGTTTGACCATGGTATTTGCCACAGTGTCATGGCTGATATTCAGCTCTCGCTGTTCCGCTATTATACCGACGCGGGGCAGACTGAGGATGCGTTGGCGGCTCTGCAAACGGCGTTCCGACACCAAAGAGCACTGGATCTGTGCGCGAACGATGTAATCACGCACACCTCGGTAGCGCTGCGTGGCTACACGTATGACATGAAGAAAACGTGGGACGGTGGGAAGTGTAACGGTGTACAGTGGCTGTTGGACCGACTCGGGGAGCCCCCATTCTGTTTTGCTTGCTATAATGAAAACGAGCGATATCAGGCAATTCTTGCACAATATCGTCCTTATGCCCTTGCGGACAAAACCGTGAGCGAAGAAAAGATGCTGTGATCTCGCGCCGTCGGTGCAGTGTTGGGGCGCTGCCCCAAGCCCCGCCAAGGAAACTTTTTGAAAAAAGTTTCCTTGGATCCTTCAAAAACGTTTCGATGCGATAGTCCAGCAGTCACTGCTTGGGTGTGGTTCGATATTGCTCGGTGAACAGCTTGCGAAAGTAGACCTCGCTGATATTGCAGCAGGCGGCGTGCGTGGCATTGGTCAGGCGCACTCGATATAGGCCAGCGCGGGGGAGAACAGTGTGCTGACAGTGAAATAACAGCTAAAAGCCGAAAAAAAACGAAATCAGCTATTGACAAAGCGGGAAAAGTGTGCTATAATAGCCGCATATTTTCCAAAGAAAGGACGACAACCATGGCTTACCGTATGTTCCAACTGAACATTACCGTAATCGTAAAGCACGGCATGGAACCCAACCCTTGGGTCCCGTCGGGCTTGTGTTGTCGTACCCATTTTGCAAAATAGGGCTGTTTTTCCCCTATCATCATATTTGGATATGAACGGTGCAAGTCGATGATTTTTTCTCGATTTGCACCGTTTTTATATTTTCAGGAGTGCGGGGCGTTGCCATCGCTCCGCTGGGTCAGAACCTTTTGTGAACAAAAGGTTCCGACACCTCCAAAAAACTTGATATTATTTTTTGCTTGAATCTGCTGCGCTCAGGTTCTGTATGAGCGAACAGGAACGTCCTTTTGGGACCCCTACCCCAAATGTTTGACGGGAATGTCTGCTGCTGAACGTATCTCGCTGCTGATATGTGGGGTAGGGGCCCCACATGGACAACAGAACCGCGTAAACAGAACAGAACCGCTAAAAATTCAACTCAAAAATTGATTCAAAGTTTTTGGAGTTCCAAGAACCTTTTTTCAAAAAGGTTCTTGGTGGGGTTCAAGGGGCAACGCCCCTTGTCCACTATAACCAAACGAAAGGATTATTATTATGGAAAGAATTGAAGCTGTAGTAAACTACTATTCATCACACAACGAGGACGGGCGGCTGCGCGCCAAGCACGGTCTGGTTGAATTTTTAACGACGGTACATTACGTCGAGCGGTATCTGAAGTCGGGTATGAAGATTTTGGAGATCGGCGCGGGTACGGGAAGGTATTCGCACTATTTTGCGCAAAAGGGGTATGAGGTGGACGCCGTTGAGTTGGTGGAGCATAACATCGAGGTGTTCCGCGCCAATACCGAGGAGGGCGAGCGTGTCACCATCACGCAGGGCGACGCGCTGGATCTTGCGCATATCCCCGACGAGAGCTATGACATCACGCTGCTGCTCGGTCCGATGTATCATCTCTATACCGAGCCGGAGCAAAAACAGGCACTTGCCGAGACCATCCGCGTCACCAAAACGGGCGGTATTGTCTTTGCTGCCTATTGCAACAGCGACATGACCATGCTGCAGTATTGCTTTATGCGCGGCATGATCCACCAGTCCCTCGCGCAGAATAAGATCGATACCAAGACTTATAAGCTGTACTCCCTGCCCGAGGATGTGTTTCAGCTGTACCGCAAGGAGGACGTCGATGCGCTCATGCAGGGCTTTCCCACCACGCGGCTGCACTACGTCGGCACCGATATGCTCACCCGCATGATGAATGAGTGTCTGGATGCCATGGATGACGAGACCTTTGCTGTCTATATGCACTATACACTCAGCATCTGCGAACGCCCCGATTTGATCGGCGCGACGAACCATATGCTGGATATTTTCAGGAAGGAATATGACGATGAGTAAATTAAATATCGTGTTTGGCGCTGAACCAAAAATACAAGAAGTAAATAAGAATGATTTTAATGAGTGTTTGGATGTCATTCATCGGAGTTTTCGGACTGTGGCAGATCAGTTTGGATTGACGAAAGAAAACTGTCCGAAACATACGAGCTTTATTCCTCTTTCTTTTCTTGAAACGCAGAAGAATTGGGGTTGGAATATGTACGCATTGTATGCCGGCAAGAAAATTATCGGATATATGTCGCTCTCTAAAGAAAGCGACGATGCCTTTGAGCTTCACAACCTTGCGGTGTTACCGGAGTACAGACATAATGGCTTTGGCAAATTACTTCTCGATCACGCAAAGGATGTAGTGAAAGCATCGGGCGGTCATGTAATAAAAATCGGTATTATCGAAGAAAGTACCGTTTTAAAAAATTGGTACATAGCGAACGGATTTGTTCATACCGGAACAAAGAAGTTTGACCATCTTCCGTTTACAAGCGGTTATCTGAAATGGGAAGGAGACCCCAAATGAAATTACCGAAATATGTGAGAATACAAGGACGTGAAATTGCGTGGAGAACAAAGAAACCAGTAGGGGTATTTATTTTGAATTGGCGCAGAATACGCGACAATATTTATAGCCCCGAAGATGTAAAACTGTATGACGATACACATCAATGGTTTCTCGACAATTTACCTCAGCCTCCATTTTATGGAGACAATAATGACAATCCTCAAGGGGCAATTACTTATTTCAAAACAGAAAACAGTTCTGAAATGCTTGAACGCATACAGCCGCTTATAGACTTGCTTGATAAATATGATATTCCTTACGATATTGTTTACACCAATTATGTGGGTAAGATTGTTTATGAAGATGAGTATCAAGTCGGGGTTGTCGATTAATAAGGATGGAGAATATGATGATATATCAAGACACAAATTTCAGGATTGGGTCTTTACGGGTGCATTTTGCTCTGTTACCCGGTGCGTGTCGCGAGGATTAGCCTGCCTCCTACGGCGTTCCGCCGGGGCAGAAACTATTTCTCTGCCATCTTGTGGGGTAGGGGCCCCACATGGACAACAGAAACGCATGGAGAGAACAGAACCGCTAAAAATTCAACTCAAAAATTGATTCAAAGTTTTTGGAGTTCCAAGAACCTTTTTTCAAAAAGGTTCTTGGTGGGGTTTAAGGGGCGACGCCCCTTGGCCGCCGGAGGCACAGGGCGACGCCCCTTGGCTGCCGGAGGCACAGGGCAACGCCCCTTGGCAAATATGTTTTTAGAAAGGAATGATCAAAGATGATAATAGAAAACAAACAAATTACATTAAAGGACGGCAGAGCTGCCATACTGAAAACACCCGAGGTCGGCGACGGTGCCAAGATGCTGCACTACATCACGACTGCGTGCGGCGAGACTGAGTTTCTCGTGCGCTATCCCGAGGAGTGGGAGGGCGTGACGATCGAGAGCGAGGAAAACTGGATTCGAAACGGGCGAGAATCGGCGGATATTTTGCGTATTTCCTGCTACGTGGATGGCGAGATCGCGGGGAACTGCGAGATTGCCTTCCGCAGCGGCATCAAAATCCGCCACCGTGCCACGATCGGCATTGCTATTTTGAAAAAGTACTGGGGGCTTGGCATCGGCAGCGCCATGTTTGACGCTATGATCGCAGCGGCGATGGCGCACGATGGTACCGAGTTGATCGACCTGGAATTTATCGAGGGCAATGCACGCGCCCGCGCGCTGTATGAAAAATTCGGTTTCCGGATCGTTGCCGTGCGCCCGAACGCATTCAAGCTGAAGGACGGGCGGTCGGTGAATGAATATCTGATGCAAAAGGAGCTATGTAAAGCATGAAACTGATCTTATCCTCCTGCGATTTTGGAAATCCCAAGTCGGCAGCCTTTATCTGCGACAATCTCTGCAAGCCACTGCGCGATTGCCGCGTGTTGTATTTCCCCAACGAAAAAGCAACCCCCGAAAAGCTCAAAAGCGGTAAGTATGAATCCCGCCTGTGCGCTTTTGGATTTCTGCGGAAGAATATTCATGTTGCCGATTACTTTCGCTCCGCGCCGGATGTAACGCCCGACGTGGATCTCATTTATATCAGCGGCGGCAACACCTTCGGTACGCTCAAACGCATCCGCGAGGCGGGATATGATCGTATCATTCAAAACGCGGTTCATCGCGGTGTCACTTATGCCGGCGGCAGCGCGGGCGCGCACATTGCCTGCGTTGATGTCGCGCATGTCGCAAGGTATGACACCGACACCTTCGGCTTGACAGACTTTTCGGGACTGGGCTTTTATGGTGGCATTTTGGTCTGCCACTACACCGACGCACGACGCGAGGATTATGAGCACCTGCGCCGCGAAAGCCCTTATCACGTCGTTGCGCTCGCGGATGATGAGTCTATCGTCGTGCGCGAGGATTGAGGGGGCACTGCTGCGCTCTGCGCGGTATTTGTGCTTTTTTGCCTGCAAAGCAGTCAAATATCTCATGCAGAAAATCTTGTGATCGTCCGTTGGCCGCACTTGCGAGAAATTTTTATAAAAAATCTTGTTTTTTTCAAAAACCCTATTGACAAATCGTTTTCGCTGTGATATAATATACGAGCGTTGAAAAAACGGCCCGTTGGTCAAGCGGTTCAAGACGCTAGCCTCTCACGCTGGAAACATGGGTTCGATTCCCGTACGGGTCACCACAAAAAGCAGGAGTACATCGAAGATGTGCGCCTGCTTTTTGCTATGATCTCTTATTGAATCGAGCCCCGCAAATGCGCAAGCATTTGCTGCTTTGCGCATTGCTGCAGCGCAAGCGTTGAATTTTTGAGGGCGCAAAGCGGGGTTCAGATTCCCGTACGGGTCACCAATACAAAAGGCATCACCGAAGGTGGTGCCTTTTGTGTTGCCGATTCTAACCGAATTGTGCCCCGCAAATGCGCAAGCATTTGCTGTTTTGCGCTACGCTGAAGTAGGAGCGCTGATTTTCTTTCGGCGCAAAGCGGGGTTCAGATTCCCGTACGGGTCACCACAAAAAGCAGGAGTACATCGAAGATGTGCGCCTGCTTTTTGCTATGTCTCTTATATGCTTGCCCCAGACGCAAGCGTCGGGAAATGCTGAAAAGCACAGTCTCTCAACTGCAGGTTGCATCATATTAAAAAAACAAGTTATTGTTTTTTTTAGTACCATGTGTTACAATTATAGCAGAATCCGGATTCAATAAATTCTGTGAGGTGTTTCTAATGACCATAGGTGAAAGAATAAAAGCATTACGCAAAAAGAATGATTTGACACAGGAAAAACTTGCTGACTATCTTTGTGTTTCATATCAAGCAGTTTCAAAATGGGAGTGTGGAATATCGAACCCTGATCTATCTTTGATAGGACCATTGACAAAACTATTCCATGTTTCTGCAGATGAACTATTAGGGTTGATCCCTGAAAAAGTGGACGAACGAAAAGCTTATTTTGATGCTGAGTACCATCAATACTGGAAAAAAGATGATCATGAGGCAGATTTGGAAATAGCCCGCAAGGCTGTGGCAGAATATCCGATGGATTATCGATATTTGAAATGGTTGGCGACCAATGAATGGTACGTTGGTTACAGTACAAAATATTGTGGCACGCAAACAGAAAAAGAACTTTTAGCATCATCGATACGTCATTACGAAATGATTCTTGAAGACTGCACAGATAGAGAAATATGTAATCAAGCCATATCGGGACTTGTACATGCACACAAATCCAAAGGGCAACTTGACGAAGCTAAAAAGTATGCACTTATGTATCCTGATAAACCCGAAACCAATAGAGACGATTTGCTTATGCTTTGTGTGGAAGGAAAAGAAAAAGAATTCCTACTTAAAAAGGCCGTGCGAGATGGTCTCAATAACCTTTGCATTAGTTTGGAGTACTTGTGGATGTTTCTTCCCGAGCCCTGTGAAGAAATCTTGGATGCCAAGATAGCTGCCATCAATGCAGTAATTACTGATGGCAATTACCAGCATTTTCATATAAAACTATCTCTGATATATATGGAAAAGGCACGAATCGCTTTACGTCAAAATGAATATGAGAAAGCGGCAGATGCAATTATAACAGCATACAATCATGCTACTATCTTCGATGAAATGGATCGAAAAGCAATCGAAACATATTCCTGCCCGGTTCTGAGGGGATATACGGTAGACCATACAAATGACAGAAGAACCGATTGGACTTTAGTAGGCGACGTAAAACGCTGCTTGACCGAAGAACAGATTTTTTTCCCAATCCGTACTTGCAAGGACATTATAACTATTCTCCAATCGTAAATGCCTGCCCCGCCTCGTGCGGGGCTTTTTTGCTTTTGCATGTCAATAATTTCGGTTTGGACATCCAATCGTCCGCTTCACCAAACGCAACAAATCCGAACTATTTCGTAAGTCGAAATTGGTTCGGATTTTTTATATAAATGAATCATTTTGCATACAGAGTCGTGAACATCTATGGTTGTAGATGTCATTAAGAAAAACGCGGTAATTGTTTACATCATGATTTACAAACAAACAGTATAATCGGCGCAAGATATTAAATCCGAATCGTGGGACACGAAAACAATCGTCTTGGGCGATTGGCTGATAAAATCACGAAGCCACGCCAAAGCCTCTGTATCCAAATTGTTGCTTGGCTCGTCCATTATGATGATGGGCGTATTTTTCAGCAATGCTCGCCCTATGGAAATCTTCTGTTTTTCTCCTCCAGACAACTGCTGTTTTTCTGAATGAATATCGCGGTTGCGGTCGATGAGATGTTCTATTTCAAGTTTTCCAATGATTTCATCAAGCTCCTCATCAGATGCGTTAAGATTTCCAATATGAATATTTTCTTTTATGCTCATCGGGAACAGATATGGATCCTGTTCGGTATAGGCAATGCAATCGTACCAGTTAAGAGCAGATAACTCCGACAATTCTTGCCCGCCAATTTTAATATGACCCGAGTAATCTTTCAAAACTCCGCATAGTAGCTTGATCAAAGTCGATTTGCCGCTCCCGTTTTGGCCGCATATCGCAACCTTATCTCCTTGGTGTATCGTAAAATTCACATTTTGAAATACGGCTTTTTCTTCGTAGGAAAAAGATAGGTCGCTGACAGATATTTCATTCAAAGAAGATACTTGCGCACCGGAGGTTTCTTCTTCGTGAGTATAAAATACGGTCAATCGGTCAACCAGCGTTCCGAAAACGGGATAATCACGAATAAAAGAAGAAATGTTTTTAAACAGCGTATTGAAAATCGAAAGGAATCCGAACGCGGCCGCGATACCTCCCGCTGTCATTTCGCCTTTGGCAACCAGGATGGCTCCGGACAAAAGAATAATAATCGTGCAAAATGCATCGAGCATACCGGACAGATTGGATGTTATGAATGATAGTCGAATGCTTTTTTTTTAATGTATCACGAAAAAAGCGCAAATAAATTTGATCGAATCTTTGCAGCAGCGGTGATGTCAGACCGTACATCTTTACTTTATGCGGTTGATCCAGCACTTCAAATTCGTAGGATCGCACTTGCGTCTGATATTCTCGAACTTCCATATCGTATTTGGTGTTCAGTTTTTTCGTGACTATAGGCATAACTAATTTTATTGCTGAAACAAGAAAAATAATGACCGTATACAACAGACTGATCCGTATCGAATGATAGAGCAAATATCCGAGCATGATCGGCGTGGCTATGCTTTTCGTAACCAAATCCAACCACATGCAGCGCACGTCTATGGCATCCTGTTCAAGCCGATATTGAACCTCACCTTCGGAAAATTGGCGGGCCTCTTTGAATCTTTTGTTCAAATATCTCCCGTAGATCATGCGGTCATGCTTTAAGGAATTGTCAAAGAGAAGAATTTCCTTTACGGTACCAAATAAGGGCATAACAAACAGCGAGATTAGAACGCATATGATCAGTATCCCGAAATTCTCCATGCCGTAAGTGATATCCATCTCGAATATGGCATCGGCAAACTTGGCCAGAATGCTTGAAATATACACGGTCAGCAATGCGCCAATGACCGCATCCAATACGTTAAATACAGCAGAGGGAAAAACGGTCCTAGCACAATCCCTGACAACTCGTTTTTTATATGTTTTCATCATTGGCTCCTTTATTGATAACATATGTTTGTCCTGCAATATCATCCATAAATCCATCATGAGTCACAAGTAGCGTACGCTTATCTCTCTGACGCAATAATTCTTTGAGCTGGGCTTTTCCTTCCACATCCAACGAATTCGTTGGTTCGTCCAATATCATCAATACGGGATCGATCACAAACGCAATCGTAAGAAAGACCTTTTTTCGCTCTCCGCCGGACAGCTCACTTATTTTGGAGCCATGCAATAAGTCCTCATTCAAGCCAAATCTTTTTGCTTGCTCCAAAACCTCGTCATTACGGTCAGGAAGCATCATGCCGAACAACTCTATTGCCGTGAAATTGAACACGGCATCCTCTTGGGGAAGGAAGAACAAATCTCTTGGATAGTTGGAAGAAGAAAGAGAGGACGAAGAAATGCCATCTATGGATACTTCTCCCGTGTTGCTTTTCAAAACTCCGGCAATCAAATAAAGCAGGGTCGTTTTACCACTTCCATTGGATCCTTTCATGACAGATATTTTGGGATGATTCATTGAAAGGCTCAGATTTGAAATCAGCACATTTTCATCATACGAAAAAGTTAAATCAGAAACGTTGATATCTCCTGTCCTTATATGGCCTTCGGTTGATTCAGTTGACAAGGACGAATCGGAAAGTCGGATTTCGGCTGCTCTGCTTACGGCAACATCTCGAATCACTTCGAATATGGTCTTGACCAATCCGAAAACACTTCCCGATACAGCGATTGCCTGAATACCAACATCAAGCATGACAACACCGTTCAAAACAAGCATACCGATGATGCCGTATGTAACGTAAGTAAGAATACTGTTGATCATATCGTTAAGCACACTTTCTGCGGTTCCTGTGTAGATGCTTTTCCTTCCGATTTTCGAATACTTCTTATGAAGTACGGCGAGCTTTTTCTTCCACCAGTTGTCCAGCTTGTATAGCTTGATCAGCAAAAATGCTCGATACCCACCTACAACGAAGTTTGTTAATTCAGCCTCTATATCTCGGCAGTCGTCATAATTTACCTGTAGATACTTTCGAATCATTATAGGCGGGATCACTTGCAGCAGCGAGATCGCAAAGAAAATAAGCGCGATCCATGGGCTCAAGGAAACCAAATACAGAAAATATGCAATCGCAGATAACAGTGATGTGATGGTTTTCGGGTAGGTTGAGGTATATTTTTTCGTTATCGTCTCAAAATCGTCGTTTAATTTTTCTTTCGTTTTTCCAACTTCAAGGGAAAACAACGCATGTAGGGGTCTGTCGAAGAAGAACTTATAAAACTCCAATTTGCAAACATGTTTGTTTTTTGATAAGTTTTTTTGAAGCTGAATATCGCTTATGCAGAAAATAATCAATTCTACAAGTTCGATCGAAAGAATGATGATAGCAAAAAATAACACCTCATTCACATTCCCCGACGTAGCTTTCAATATGATTTTTGATAACAAAATGGGAATCAAAATGCTAATACAGGTGCGTAGCAACTCTTTCATACACGTAAAAACGATATAAAACTGAAACTTATTCCTTATGAAACGCGTAAGTTCTTTCAGTTTCATTGCCTTTTCCTCCCGATGCGGTTTGATGGGTGAAAGAATAGTGTGACTACCTACATTGCCTAACATCTTTCACCGGTATTATGGTACCATAGCAATGAAGAGAAAACAATAACTTGTTTGGAGAAATTCTTTCTAACGCAGGTTGAATGTAGAATATAACACTACATATCACAGGCAAAAAGTGTGGTTTCATCATTACAATTTGATCATAATACAACAAAAGGTTCGAAAACAATGTTCCGAACCCTTTTTCCGTATGATTCCCCGACCGCTTGGGAGTGAAGGTTATGATTCGTTGATGCGTTGTTCGAGCGCGCTTGTGTACGCGGTGCAACCCTTGACGTTTAATACAAGTAGCGTGTGTTCATTAAAAATTCCTATATAAATTTTTGGATATTACGTTGACAAATCCGAATTTCCAAGGTATAATAGGCATACTTATGCTATAATAATTTCGGGATAAACACCGATCCAAAAAATATTTTGGAGGAAAACCATGATAAGACTCGGAGAAAAAATCAAGTCGCTAAGAAAGGAGCGAAATTTGTCGCAGGAGGTGCTTGCGGGGTATCTCGGCGTGTCGTTTCAAGCGGTTTCCAAGTGGGAAAACGACACTACCATGCCCGATGTGACCATGATCCCCGCCATTGCCTCGTTTTTCGGTGTCTCTACCGACGAGCTTTTTGATTTCAATCTGTATGAAACGGAGAAGAAGGTGACAAAAATCTGCGATGAGGCGCTTTGTTATCGATACACCGATCGTGTAAAATCGGAGCAGATCCTGCGACAGGGGCTGCAGCGCTTTCCCGGGAATGACATGATATTGAACAATCTGCTGTATACGCTGGATGAGAAGAACAGAGCAGATGAGGTGATCGCTCTGTGCAGATCTCTGATCGAATCGACCAAGGACGATTCCGTGAAATACGATGCGTGTCGTATTTTGGCGAAGTGCTACAAGGAGAACGGCATGGATGACCTGATAGAGCCTGTTCTGGAGATGCTTCCCGAGATTTATTTCACCAAATTGGAGCTGGCGGCATCTCTTTTACAGGGCGAGGATCGCTATCAGGCGGCGCAGCTGCAAAAGAATTTATCTGCGGAATCGCTGGTCGATATGCTGATGATCTTGGGAAAACATTGGCTGGAACGCGGAGAGCGGGACAGAGCGGCTGTACAATTTCGGATCGCGCAGCGGGTGATCGATGCCTTTGAAGGGGACGAGCTCGAGCCGTCGCTGTTCAAGGGAACGGTCTGCGAGAGCCTGAGCGATCGGCGAGCAGAGCTTGCAGCACTGCTGAGTGAATAAAAACGAGGCTGCGTCATTGGTGCAGCCCCCGCCAAAAAGCCGAAAGTGGGGCTTTTGGACGCGCGGAATTTACGTTTTGGCCTGCAAGGCAGGAAAATTGCGGTGTTCAGCCGCAGAACAAAAAACGGCGGGGGTGAGTCAGATGCATTTGTGCATTTGACTCACCCCCTTTGGTCACCTTGGAAAAGGCGCAGCGCGGCGCCGATGCTACGGAGTCGTGCGGAACCAGGGGAGCAGCTGCTCCTCATCAAGCCCCATACCGTAACGGACGTAGACGGTATAGGAGGTGTAGGATCCATCAGAGTAGGTGCGGGTCTCCTCCTGCAGCAGCATATCGGGATTATCCGGATTGGCGTAGACCTCGTTTGCAAAATGGCTGCTGCACAGCGCGCCGTCGGGCAGCGTGTAGCGCTCTGCAAGCGTGGCTTTTCCAATGCTGACAAATCCCTCGGGTAACTCCTTGATTGAAGTTTGATAGGACTGCGTCCATTGCATGAGCAGCTCATCGCTCAGGGCGGGATGGTCGGTGAGATCGGCATATCGTGCGTCCAACAGACGGATATACAGCTGCCCGTCTCGACTCAGAAAATACTTGTAGCGCACACTCTCGTGAACGTAGGGAACGTATCGCTCCTCCCATTTGGCAGAGAAGGCGGGCTGTGAGAGGGCGACGGAGTGATATACGTAGATGAGATAGGGGGTGTCGGGATTGGTGTAGTAGGGGTAGGATTCCTCACCGTACCCGTTCCCACTTTCGGAATCTTGTTGCAGCGTGGTGCCTGCGAGTGAGTAGCCGTCGGGCAGTACCTCATCCCACGTGGATGCTCCATACGGAGAGACGAGATAGCTTTCCCCCTCGTGGATGATATAAGGCGGACCGCCCGCTGTTTCGGGTGCCGAAGTGTCGGGTGACGGAGTGTCGGGTGACGGAGTGGATGGAGTGTCGGTGTCGGGGGGTGCGGGGCTCCCTTGGTTGGTGTGTACCCACGAGATAAACAGCGCGGTAACGGCAAGGCATAAGCAGGCGGCAACGGCGGCGTATTTCGTCCAAAGCTGTCGGCGTCTTATGGGAGTGTCGCTTGCGGCCTCGGCGATCAGAGCGTCGTCGATATGTGTCAGTGCATCGGTCAGACGAATGGTGTTCATGGTTCAAAGCCCTCCTTTTTCAGATGTGCCATCAGGCGGCCTCTGGTGCGGTGCAGCATGGATTTGACGCGACTTTCGCTGATGGAATACCGCGCGGCGATATCGGCGACCGTGTCGAAGAACCAGTATTTGCGCAAAAAGACCAAGCGAGAGATCTGCGGCTCCGCGCGGAGAAAATCGCTGATCAGCGCGGCGAGCGCTGCCTCATCTGCGACGGACGGTGCGCCGATGTCGGGTAAGGGCGGTGCATCGTCGGGCAGGGGGAGTGTCATCTGCGCCGAACGCTTGGCCGCGTTGCGATATTCCAGCCGCTTGAGCGATAAATTTCTTGCGATCTTGCAGAGAAATGCTTTGAAATTCTGCGGTCGGGTGGGTGGGATTTGGTTCCATAATTGCAGATAGGTGTCGTTGACACACTCTTCGGCATCCTGTGGGTTGCCTAAGATGTTGCCTGCCAGCGTCAGGCAGAGTTTGCCGTATTTTGCCTCGGTCTGCGCGATGGCCTGCTCATCCCGTGCGAAAAACAGATCGATGATCTGCAGGTCGTCCATGTGGTCACCTCCTTGATTGTGATGAAAAAGCTTTTTCACCTAATAAGTACGGTTTTTAAGAACTTTGGTTGCAAGAAATACGGAAAAACTGAAGAAATTTTTTTGTTCGGACGCCCGGGGGCGCGGGGCTTGGAGGAAAGCCCCAACCTCCTTTGTTTCTCACAGCTCGACGCAAATCCTCTCGCCAATGTAGGTAACGGTCGTCTCCTTGCCGCCAACGACGCGCAGATGCATGGTGCGGCTGCGGACCAGCGTGGGGAAGTCGCCGCGGCGGGCACAGACGGTCAGCGTGTGCGCCGTATCGCTCCAGTGGAGATCGACCTCGGCGTATTCGCCCGCCTCATAGGCGTAGCCGTCGCCGCTGTCCTCGTAGAGCGTGAAGTCTGCGTCCGCGCCGGGATAGACCGTGACGGTGTAGGGCGCGTCGGGGATCTCATCCACGTACTGCATGACGGGCGAGGTGGGCAGGATGCTCCCCGCGCGGACAAAGAGTGGCATGGAGTCCAGCGGTGTGCCCACCGCGACGACATTGCCGCCCGCAAAGCGCTCGCCTGTGAAGTAGTTGTACCAATCCGCGCCTGCGGGCAGATAAACGTCCTTGATCTGCGGTACGTCGAGCGGTATGTCGGCCCCCTCATAGTATTGAGGCTCGGTGACAGGGCTGACCAGCAGTGACCGACCGAACAGATACGTGGTATCCTCGGTCAGGGCACGGGCGTCATGCGGAAAATCAAAGGCAAGCAGGCGAATAAAAGTCTTGTGATTTTTGGTCACCTGCCATGCCGTGGAGTAGATGTAAGGCATCAGGGTGTAGCGCAGGCGGATGAATTTTTCAATCGCATCGTAGAATGGCTCCCCCTTCTCGCCAAAGCGCCAGATCTCGCGGGGGAAGGTGGTGCCGTGGGAGCGGAAAACGGGCAGAAAGCAGCCAAGCTGCAGCCAGCGAACGTACAGCTCGCGGTAGCCGGGCTCGCTGACGGCGTGGTAGGGAACATGGCAGTTGAAGGTGGCGCTGCCGTGCGTCGGGAAGAAACCACCGATGTCCAGCGACCAGTAGGGCAGCCCCGAGGCGCAGAAATTCAACCCCTCGGCGATTTGCCGTTTCATCTCGGCAAACGAGCCGCCAATATCACCGCTCCAGACGATAGTGCCGTATCTCTGCTGTCCCGCGTAGCCTGAGCGAGTGAGGTTGACGACGCGCTTTTTTTCATTTTCCGCACGGCGGGTGTAATGATAGACATTGCCCGCGTGGAGCAGGGAAAAGAGATTGATCTTGCGGCTGTCAAAATAGCGGCGGTAGTAAGGCATGACGCGCTCTCTGAGCTCGCTCGGTGTGATGCGGTCGCCGTATCCCGTCTCAAACGGCTCGGTCGCATCGCACCACCACGCATCAAAGCCGTGGCGGCGGATGTTTTCCAGCTGTGAGGTGTAGATGTCGCAGGCGGCAGCGTCAAAGACATTGTAAACGCCGCCCCCGCCAAAGGTGCCCTCGTCGGTCAGCAGCCCGTCCTTATCAAACAGCTCGCGGAAACTGTCGCCCCCGCGGGTGTTGGGCCAGACCGAGATCATAATGTGGGCATGGTTTTTGTGTACCTCGTCGCACATGGCGGTGGGGTCGGGATAGCGGGCGGGATCAAAGGATTTGTCACTCCAAGTGCCCTCCTTCCAGTAGTTCCAGTCCTGCACGATCAGATCGAGCGGTACGCCACGGCGGCGGTATTCACATAGCACCGAGAGCAGCTCCTCCCCGGTGTGGTAGTGCTCCTTGCTCTGCGCGTAGCCGAACAGCCACTTGGGCATCATGGGCGCGGCACCGGTCAGGGTGCGGTAGGCGGCGATGGCGCCGTCGATGCTCTCGCTCCCGCAGAAATAGAAATCGCCCATGCTGACGGCATCGGTGTAGAAGGTGGTGCCGAAGGCATCGCGGGAGAAGGTCGAATAAGCTCCTGTGTCCACCAGAATACCCCAGCCGCGGTCGGAGACCATAAAGGGAACGGGCGCAAAGTTGTTCATTTGGTAGAGCTCCAGCGCGACCTCGCGACGGTTGAGGCTGCCGTTACCGTATTGCCCCAGACCGTAGATCACATCGTTGGGATCAAGATCAAGCGAGAGCGAGAAACGGTAGCCGGGGAGCGTGTCGGTTTTGACCAACTTCAAGCGGTCGGGTGTCTCGCGGTCGGCGGTGTGGCGTGGGACGGTGACGGTGGTGTCCAGCAGCTGCAGCGGTTCCGAGGCAAGACGAAGAATCTCTGTCCCGCCCCGCAAAAAGCGCATGGCAAAGGTGTGGCGGCGGATCTCCAGCGTCACGCGCGAGGTGCCGACGGTGATGCGATCCGCCTCCTCGGTCAAAATGAGCGGAACGTTGTTCGGCGAGGCGGTGACAATGTCGCTCTCCCCGTCGGTAAAGTTGCCCTTGGTGCAGGAGAGACGCAGAATGTCCTCCCGCCAAGCCTGCACGCGCAGGACAATGCCCTCGTCACTCTGGAAAATCGCGCCGTGCGGCACACGATGGTGTGTAATCATCCTCATACTCCTATCCTCCCGTGTGTTTTTTTCATTATATCATATAACCCAATCGGCTGTCAATACACGTTTTGCGTTTTGCGGGGGCTTTACATCTCTTTGTCAATGTGATATAATATGTCCGATACATCACCGCACTCAAAGTCGGGATTTTTGGCGCAGTTTCTGCTACAATATTGGCAGACAGGAGGGATGGAAATGGACTGGATTGAGGGAATGCAGCGGGCAATTGACTACATCGAGGCGCATCTGACCGAGGAGATCGATTATGAGGCGGTCGCGCGGCAGAGCTTTTCATCGAGCTATCATTTTCAAAGAGTGTTCAGTATCCTTTGCGGCTACACGCTGGGAGAGTATATTCGCTTGCGGCGGCTGACGCTTGCGGGCGCGGAGCTTGCCGGTGGCAAAAAAAAGGTTATTGATATTGCACTCAAATACGGCTACGACAGCCCCGACAGCTTTGCCAAAGCATTTCAAAAATTCCATGGCATCACACCGTCCGAGGCGCGCACGAACGGAAAGATGCTCCGCTCCTTTTCCCGCTTGTTGATCAAAATTTCAATGGAAGGCGGTAGTATGATGAACTACAGAATTGAAGAAAAGGATGAAATGATTTTGACGGGGTATAAGCGTCGTTTTCTCGGCGTTCCCGGCGAGCGTATGGAACAAGAAAAGGAGATGTACGTCAAAACCAGAGCGCTGCAGTATATCCTGACGGGACTTTCGGGACGGCATGATGATACCGGTTATGATATTATCACAAACGTGGATGACGAGGGCTACGATTTCTATATTGCTAATCAACTGTCTGAGTATTATCGGAACAATCTGGAAAAAGACGGCGTTCTCGGCAAGGAATATGCAAGGTATTTCGAAAACATCACTATTCCCAAAGCTACTTATGCGATATTCGAGACCGAGCGGTGCTCTTATCCCACCATGGTTTTTCTTGATTTGCGGAAACGCATCGCAAGCGAATGGCTGCCCACCTCGGGCTACCGGCTTGCCAATGCGCCGGAGCTGGTGGTGACGCATTGGTATGGCGGGGAGAGGAGCAATCAACGCTACAGAGAACTCTGGATCCCCGTGGAGAAGGACGAATGATAGTTTGCCCCGCCTCGTGCGGGACTTTTCTCTACCATTGGTAGAATGATTAGATGATTGTCGAATTACCTCTTGACAAAAAGTGATTAGATGTGTATAATATCAGTGTAAGCGATTTTACACTGATCAAGAAAGAAGGTAGATCAATATGACCGAACAAATGATACATGAGGCGCTGTGCCGTGTGGTACGTGAAAAGGATGCGGCGTGCTTGGAAAAGATGGGCGCGCTGGGTAAGGAAAACGCAACCGAGCGCGGCGTACTGCAAATGCAGCGCGGTATTTACAACGTCTGCCTGCAGGCGGGCTTGTGCGCCTGTATGCCCGATCCCGCCAAGACCATACACCGGCGTTTTCCCAATTTCGTTTGCCATTTCCCACAGCTTGCGGCGTATCACGCAACTTTGAGCGAGGAGCAAAAGGCGATCTTGGAGGTCGCGCTCTATCCCGAAATATGGATGAGTTCAGGTTTTCTTGAAATGTATCAAAAAGAGCGTGATGCCGCAAAGGCGAGCGGAGATCAGAATCTGATATTCAAAGCTAAGATGAAATATGAAGTTTTACACGATGTGGTGTCGGCTTGGCGCGGTGCCCGCGCAGAAATGGGGCTTTGGGCAGAACTCAAAACGGAGGTGACGGAATGAACAATTCATTTTATACGTTGGCTTACGAAGCCATGCGTGAGGAGTGCCGACGGATTTGTCTGTTCACCGATGCTTTGGACAAAAATCCTTCCGAGAAAAAACAGAAGATCGCGGAATATAAGTGCGCAAAGTATCGCTATGCCGCGGTGAGTAACGTTCAAGCCAGATTGATGCACTCGTATCGGCTGCGGGAGCGTCTATGCGAAACGCATTATCTGATTTCGGATGTAGAGCAAGCGCTGCTCGCACGGGCGGACTTGGTCGAGCAATATGAACACGCTCCAAAAGATAAACAGCCCGAATATGGTCTGTACTTGGGCTTTTTGGCTTTTACGGACCTTTTGATTGCCGAGCATGAGAAAAGATTCGCTATGGCAAATGATTGGGAGCGTGTGGAGCTGGAAGAACGGCTTGCCGGCTATCGTTTTGCTCGTGCTGCGCTGGTAGCAGCCTGGGAAAAGAGGGGGGAAGCGGACGAATGAAGCAAAAATTAGAGCTACTCAAGCTGCTTGCCGACGAAACGCGGTTGAATATTCTCAACATTCTCCTGCGTGAGGACTCATATGTAGAGAAAATCGCCTGCGACCTGTCGCTCACTCCCGCGACCATCTGTTACCATCTCAAAAAGCTGGAGGCGGCAGGTGTGGTCAACTGCTCGCGCTCACAGTTTTACATGATCTATTCGCTCAACCGCGAGCTTTTCAATAAGCCGCTTTATGAATGCATCAAAAAAGAAAAGCCCGTCATGGACAGTGAGGAAAAATACAGAAAGGAAGTCCTTTCGCACTTTTTCAAATACGGCAGGCTGACACAGCTGCCTACCCAGCGCAAAAAGCGGGAGATCGTGCTCTGCGAGATTGCCAAGGACTTTGAGTCGGGGCGTGACTACGACGAGACCGAGGTCAACGACATCATTCACCGGTATCATGAGGATCATTGTACCATTCGGCGGGAAATGATCGGCTGCGGACTTTTGAGCCGAGAGAGAGAAACTTACCGAAAAATTGCCCCCGCGCAAAAAGATAGTATATAATGTAAGGAAAAGAAAGGAGCCGTATGCCGATGCCGAGTGGTAAAATCATCATTTCCGAGAAGATCAAGCATTATCGCGCCGCGCGTGGATATTCCCAGCAGCGGTTCGGCGAGCTGTGCGGCGTCTCGCCACAGGCCATTTCCAAGTGGGAGCGGGAGGAATGTTATCCCGATATTACCTTGCTCCCCGTGCTGGCTGCGCTGCTGCAGTGCACCGTCAACGATTTTTTTGCCTGACACTCTTGACAATCGCCGCACAATATCGTAAAATAGTAAAATAAGAATACCCCGAGCTTTTACTGCTCATGATTGATTACATCCTCCGGAAAGGAGCCCCTATGTCCACTACCATCACCATCTCGCCCGCCGCGCTGCGGGTGCTCCATGCGCTGGAACAAAACGGGTATCCCGCCTATATTGTCGGCGGTTGCTTGCGTGACGCCATGCGCGGGCAAACGCCGCACGATATGGATGTCACCACCGCCGCCACTCCCGCAAAAATGCTGGAGATCTTTTCCCGCGCAGGTCTGCGTACCATTGAAACGGGACTCAAGCATGGAACGGTGACCGCCCTTGCCGACGGGGAGCCCATCGAATGTACCACCTATCGTCTTGATGGGAGCTATACCGACGGCAGACACCCCGACAGTGTCCTTTTCACCGACCGCATCGCCGATGATCTTGCCCGCCGCGACTTTACCGTCAACGCCATGGCCTGCCGTCTGCCTGCCGCTGCATTGCCCGACTTCGCTTGCGATGTCGCGCTGACCGTGGAGATCGGCAGAGATGCCGAGCTGGTGGACCTTTACGGCGGGCAGGAGGATCTTGCTGCGGGTGTGCTGCGCTGCGTCGGCGATCCTTACCGCCGCTTTGAGGAGGATGCGCTGCGGATTTTACGCTGTATCCGCTTTTCCGTGCAGCTGGGCTTTACTGTCGAGCCAAGGACGCGCGCCGCGCTCTCGGCCCTTGGCGATCGCTTGTCCAAGATCTCCCGTGAGCGCTGTGCCGCGGAATGGATGCGTATGCTGGAGAGCCCGATGCCCCTTGGCAACGGATTGACACTGATCGAGGAGGCACAGCTGTGGCAGTACGTTTTGCCGCACCTCCCCTGCGCGCCGTCCCCCGCCGATATCGCGCGCGCCACCCTGCTGCCCCCCGACGCACCGCTGCGGATGGCACAGCTGATGCGTACGCCGTGTGATATATATAGGAAGGAGAATCCCGAATCGGCTCCCGCCGAGCTTGCGCACGTCAGCTGCAGTGCACTGCGACTTTCCAATGCCGTGACGCGACAGACGGCGGCTTATCTTGACGGCTCCTATGCGCTTTGCCCGCAAAATGATGCTGCGCTGCGGCGTATGATGGCCCACTACCGCGATCTGACGGCGCGTGTGCTGCTGCTTGGCGGTGTCTGCGCCATGGATGATACGCACTGCCGGTCTCTTGCTCGAAAGGGAGGGGGGGGACAGACGATATCGGCCGATGCCCTCCCTGCGTCTTATCGCCGAGCCATGACGCGCTGCGAGGAAATCGCCGCACGGGGCGATTGCATCTCGACGGAGGGACTCGATATCGATGGAAAAACGCTCGTCCGCTTTGGCTTTCGCGGCGCGGAGATCGGCGCGGCGCTCTCGTTTCTTCTGAGTCTCGTGCTGGAATATCCCGAATATAATCGGTTGGAGCTGCTGATCGATCGGGCACTTGACGCCAAAGAGGAAGGAATGTTTCTCCCGGAAAATCAGAAAAAATTCCCCGGGATGCCGAAATTCTCCCCCTAAAAGAAAAAAAGTTAAAAAATCTATGCTTTTCCAAGAAAAATTTTTCAAAAGGATATTGCAAAATTTTCATTTATATGATATAATACGGGTAAGCACCATGGAAATCGTGATTTGAGAGGAAAGAATGTTCAGGATAGCGATTTGCGATGAAATGCAACCACAGGCGAGCGAGCTTGCGGAGGCGTTGCGTGCCTTGGCGGATGAACTTCCGGGCGAGGAATACGTGATCGACGTCTTTCGCGGCTTTAAGCAGTTGCAAAAGGCAATGAGCGAATGTGTCTATCAGCTGCTTTTTCTTGAAACGCGGGTTGGTGGTATCAGTGGGATCGACTTTGTACGACGCCTGCGGCTGACCGATGAGGAGACGGACGTTGTCTTCTGTTCGAGTGAGGCCGACAGTGCTCTCGCAGCGTACAGCGTGTATCCCGTAGGATATCTGCTCAAGCCGGTTGACAGAAAAAAGCTGAGAGATGTGTTCCGCCATGTGGCAGACAAGTACCGTCAAAAGCCTTCGATTGTGCTAAAAGGGATTGACGGTGGTGAGCATCTGATCAGCGTGGACGACATTCTCTACATAGAGGTGTTCGGATCCGAGCTGGACGTACACTGCTTGCGCGGTGTCGTTTTGTGCGCGGGTACACTGGCAGAGGCTTGCAACTTGCTCACATCGCAGGATTTCTATCGTTCTCATCGCAGCTTTATCGTGAATCTTCGGCACGCGGTCGGTATCGAGCGCTGCCAGTTCAGGATGATCAACGGAGACACCGTGGCGGTGGCAAAAAACCGATACACCGAGGTCAAAGCGGTGTTTGAGGCGTACGCCGGCGTCAAGCGGAGGGATCCGTAACTGCAGAGAACGCGAATGTGCGCAGTGGCTCGCAACGCGGCGCATACTTCCCCGCACTCTTCCGCGTGCGAAAACGAATTGGTATCCGGTATGGCTCCGATTGCCCTGTTTTAGGGCAGTTATGCGGTGAGTCATGCCCGTTGATGCCGTTTTTCGCCCGTTCATCGAAAAACGATGAAATATTTCTCAAGATGGTGTACAATGTTAGCACAAATCTTATTTTATGGAGGCAAATCATGCTTACAAACAACAAAAAGCGCAGCTTTGTCAAGCTTCTCGCTCTGACGCTGGCAGCTCTGATGGTGTTCTCCGTTTGCTTGACCGGCTGTACCGATGAGGAAGCACGCACGGCAGCAGAAAACGCGCAGAATACTGCAGACGCAGCTACGACGGAAGAAGAAGTTGCTGCGAAAATTGCGGAGGCACTTGCACCTTATCTGAAGAGTGCAGATGCCATTACCGAAGACAAGGTTAAGTCCATCGTTGCCGACTCTATCAAGGGTTGCGCTACTACCGACGATCTGGCTGCTTATGCGAAGTCCGCTGACCTGAAGGCTCTGTCCGACAAGCTCGCTGACTACGTTACCGACGCTGACGTTGAGAAGGTTGTTAAGAATGCTATGGCATCTTACGACATCGAAAAGCAGGTTGCTGCTGCTCTTGAGGATCTCGACACTATGTCCTCTTCCGAGGTTCAGAAGATGATCGACAAGACTCTGGAGAAGTACCTCACTGCTGACGAGATCGACGAGCGTATCGCTGCTGTTCTCGAGGGCTATTTCGGTGAGTTCACCGCTGCTGAGATTCAGGCTATGATGACCGCTATGGACAAAGCTATGAACCTCGACGATTGGAACGACGCTACCGAGGCTGTTATCCAGGTTCTGGCTGACGCTGATGATCTGCTGACTCGTGCACAGAACAATACCTTTACTCAGGCTAACAAAGAGCTGATCAACAGCCTGTCCGGTCTGGTTATCTTCCCCAAGGACACCAATGGTGTTTACGGTGATTATGACGGCGATACCGCAGACGCTTCTATGGCTGCTCTGGGTATCATGATCCTGCGTGCTCCCAACCTGACCGAGCTGGATGCAATTGCCGGTGGCATCAAAGAGGCTACTGCTGTTAAGTCCCTCGAGGATCAGCTGAAGGACATCAGAATCAGACTCTATGAGCTGGGCGAAGTTGTTGACGTGTTCAACTACAACGGCGATAAGGATAACAAGAATGACGATGACGGTGAGAAGTATGCAAAGGACGCTGCCAAGGCTAACTACCATGGTGAGAACCGCGCAGAGAAGAACGTTGTTGCTCAGGTTGTTACCGCTGCTGACCGCGCTGCCTTCACCGCTATTCAGGAAGATCTCGATGAGATGCTGATCGAGTACGCTACCGGCTGCGTAGATTTCTACTTCGACACCGATGATATCTGGTCTGTTTACACCTATACTGTAAAGGGCGATGCAAATAAGACCGTTAAGACCGAGATTGTTAAGGCTGGTACCTACAAGAACGACGGCGCATACGGTGCAACCTACAGCACCAACGATAGTGCTGACTTCCCCTCTACTTGGGAGAATGTTACTTTCGTGAAGCACACCATTGGTATTGACACTGCAGTTGCTACCTCCGGCGATGTTTTCGCATACAATGATCCCGCAAAGACCTATAAGATGGTTGGTTACTACGACGGTGAGTACAACGATCCTACCATCGCTGTTGACCTTGCTGACTTCGGCGCAACCGGTACGCTCGTTACCGTTCTGAATCTGGTTACTCCCGAGTCCGCTAAGGCTGTTTCCACTCTTGCTAACACCTATGCTGCAATCATCGAGATGCTTGCAAATGCAGAGGCTGCTAACAAGGCTGCTAACGATCTGTTCGAAACATTCCTGCGCAAGATCGGCGTAGATAAGGACAACAAGCTGCTGTCCGACGCTGACTATCTCTCCAAGCTCGTCGCTTATATGTGCGAGGAGACCGAGGATAGCAACTCCGTTAAGGTTCCCGCTACTTGGAAGACTGCTCCTTGGCTGACCGATGTTACCGTCGCTATCGACTATGCAGAAGATATCAATGGTAACTCCAATGCCGGCATCACCAAGTATCCTCTGTATGCTCAGATGGTTGAGAAGGCATACGATCTGCTGTTCGATAAGTATCAGCTGAAGGCTCTGGAAGTTCTGAGCATCATGCTCAACGACTACACCATCGCTGTTCAGTCTGCTGTTGAGGCAAATGCAGTTCCTGCTGACTATGTTGCTGCAAACGATGCTGCTGCTAAAGCCCTCTCTCTGATCAACACGACTGAGACCACTGTTTGGACGGATGGTTTCCTGGCTGCTTACTACAATGGTGGTGACTATACTTGGGAGATCGGTCCTAAGCACACCTATAAGGGCATTGCTCAGTACTACAATAACAACGGTGTCGCTTATGTTCCTACTCTGAGCGGTACTACCATTAGCTATGAGACCGTTACTTCTGACGTTCTCGCAGTTATCTCTGCAAACGCTAAGTTGATGCAGATTGAGCTTTCTGCTGCTACCGTTGGTCCTCGTATGGCCATCCTCGGTGCTACCGTTGATGCAAAGAAGGCTACCGGTGTTGAGGTTCAGAAGGCATTTGACGAAGAGCTGAAGGTCGCTAAGGCTAACCTCGATGAGATCATGTATAGATATATCTATGCTGAGATCAAGGACGCTATCCTGAACGATATCTACAGCAACGTTACCGCTACCGAGGGTGTTTACACCAACGGTCTGGCTGTTTACTTCAACGAGGGCACCAAGTCTGATGCAATCGAGGACATCCTGAAGAAGTATGTCACCGGTTACAACGACGCTAAGAAGGACACCGATGCTGCTTACGGTTTCGTTTACAGCAAGGTTATGAGCGGTACCACGCACGTTGGTTACTCTGTCGATAAGGCTGGTAACGGTGCAGTTGTTGACGCTCTGAACGCTATTGTCGTTGCTGACTCTGATAAGATTGTCGGCACCGAGATCAAGCCCGTTGCTACCGCCGCTGTTGCAGCTGCAGAGAAGGTTCACGACGATGCAATCGCAACCATGGCTGACAAGGCTGTTAAGTATAAGTTCAACGACTACCTGAAGGAAGCTAAGGAAGTTCTGTACTTCTCTTACATGTCCTACAATCTGGCTGCTACCAACTACACTGACCTGAACGAGCTGCTGAAGATCTGGAACACACACCTCGAGCAGATCACCATCGTTGAGTACATGAACAACCGTGGTGTTATCGCTGAGGCTGATTACCTTGAGACCTATATTGGTATCCTGAATGATGTTATCGCATCTGATTCTACCTATTATGCTCTCATCAAGTCTGGTGATAAGGATACCTACGGTGAGTTTGTTAAGGATGTTAAGTCCTATGGCAAGACCGTGAAGGTTGACGGCGCTGAGGGTTGGGAGAACCTGATTCAGCCTGTTGCTCCTTATACTGGTGCTGCTCCCTACTATGCAACTGGTACCGCGATGATCGACTTCGACCGTCAGGTTAACAGAAACGCAGTAGAGAAGAAGGCAGACGGCAGTGTTAAGACTGCATCTATGTACTAATAATAAAACTCCATTTAACCTAACCGTTAAATAAGATTTTCCCCCACACCTACGGGTGTGGGGGTTTTTTCACTTAGAGAGGGGGAATGATAAAATAGACTTGACAATCGCAGAAAATCGTGATAAAATATAGGTAGCAATGGCTAACTCGAAAAAGGAGTTGATGTGATTATCATGCAACAATTTGAGGTGACGGGAATGAGCTGTGCGGCTTGCTCGGCACGCGTCGAAAAGTCGGTGGGAAGTCTTGCCGGCGTGACAAGCTGCAGCGTCAGTCTTTTGACAAATTCCATGCAGGTAGAAGGCAACGTATCGGCTGAAGAAATAATTTCTGCGGTAGAAAAAGCAGGATACGGTGCCAGAGAAAAAGTAAAAATCACGCAGAATGCTACCGATGACCCAAACAACGCGCGCGCTGCCGAAGAAAAAACGGCGAGCGAGACGACAGGTATGAGGGCGGAAGAAAAAAATCTGCGATATCGGTTGATATCATCCTTGATTATACTTGCACTTCTGATGTATATAGCGATGGGCGGTGTCATGTGGGGCGCGCCCCTGCCGGCATTCCTTCATGAAAACCCGACCATCATCGCGCTGGTGGAAATGATACTTGCCGCAGCGGTAATGGTGATCAATCAGAAATTTTTCATCAACGGAACCAAAGGCCTGATCCACAGAGCACCGAACATGGACACGCTCGTAGCACTGGGATCCGCGGCATCCTTTGGTTACAGCACTTATCTTGTGTTTGCCATGGCACAAACCTCCGTCGCGGGGGACGCGCATTTTCTGCACGAAACCTTGCACGGTTTATATTTTGAATCAGCAGCGATGATCCTTGCGCTGATCACGCTCGGGAAAATGTTGGAAACACGCGCAAAAGGGAAAACGACCGACGCGCTGAAGTCGCTGATGGATCTTTCACCAAAGACTGCTACCGTTATTCGAAACGGCGAGGAGATGAGCGTTCCTGTGTCGCAAGTGCGCAAGGATGATATTTTTGTCGTGCGCCCGGGGGAGAGCGTTCCTGTGGACGGCGTGATCCTGGAGGGAAGTGCCGCGATTAACGAATCCGCGTTGACGGGAGAGAGCGTTCCCGTCGACAAGAGCGAGGGGGATTTTGTCAGCGCAGCAACGGTGAATCAATCCGGTTTTCTGCGTTGTCGCGCAGAGCGTGTCGGAGAGGACACAACGATTTCACAGATCATCCGCATGGTGAGCGACGCAGCGTCAACCAAAGCGCCGATTGCCAAGCTTGCTGACAAAGTTTCCGGGGTTTTTGTACCAATCGTGCTTGCCATTGCTTTGCTTACGTTTGTCGGATGGCTGACCATCGGAAAAGAAAGTGTTGGGTTTGCAATTGCGCGGGCGATCTCTGTGCTTGTGATCAGCTGCCCTTGCGCGCTGGGGCTTGCGACGCCGGTTGCTATTATGGTTGGAAACGGTGTAGCCGCCAAGCGCGGAATTTTGTTCAAGACGGCGGCCTCTCTGGAGAATGCAGGGCGAGTGCAGATCGTTGCGCTGGATAAGACGGGCACGATCACGCAAGGCGTTCCTCATGTGACTGACATTTATCCGATGGAAGGCATGGCAAAGACTGCACTTCTGACCGCTGCCGCTGCGTTGGAGCAGTACAGCGAGCATCCTCTTGCCGTCGCTGTTATGGAAGAGAGCAAAAGGCAGCAGATCCAAATTCCCAAGGTGACCGACTTTTCGATTTCCGCGGGTAATGGGCTCTCTGCAACGCTAACGGAAGGAACCCAAGATCACAAGTTGATCGGAGGAAAACAAAATTGGCTCGAGACGCTTATGGGCGCCCCACTCCCGGAGCAGCTTTCTGCCATTGCAAAAAACCTCGCAGAGCAGGGCAAAACACCGCTGTTCTTTGCCAAAGATGAAACGCTGCTGGGTTTGATCGCTGTGGCAGATGTGATAAAGCCGGACAGCCCGCAGGCAATTGCTGCGCTGCGCCGCATGAAGATTCATACAGTCATGCTGACGGGGGACAACGAGAGGACCGCGCGTGCGATTGGCGATAAAGTAGGCGTGGACGAGATCGTCGCAGGCGTACTCCCGCAGGAAAAGGAGCAGGTCATTCGCCAACTGCAGCAGAGAGGAAAAGTCGCCATGGTTGGCGACGGAATCAACGACGCGCCCGCGCTGACACGCGCAGATACGGGAATCGCCATCGGCGCAGGAACGGATGTCGCCATTGATGCTGCGGACGTTGTTCTAATGAATGGGAGCTTGCGCGACGTTGTGACCGCGATTCAGTTGAGCCGCGCCACGCTCCGCAATGTCCGTGAAAATTTGTTCTGGGCATTTTTTTACAACAGCATTGGAATCCCCCTGGCGGCGGGCCTGTTCATAAGCGTTCTGGGCTGGGAGCTCAATCCGATGTTCGGCGCGGCGGCGATGAGCCTCTCCAGCTTTTGTGTTGTGACGAATGCGCTGCGATTGAATCGTTTTCGTCCCATCAAATGGGAGGAATGTGAACCGATGATTGAATCATCATCGGTGCTCAAAAATGAAAATCTTATGACGGAGGATAAAAATATGAAAATCAAAATGACCATCAAAATTGAAGGGATGATGTGCCCGCACTGCTCGGGGCGCGTAAAAAAGGCGCTCGAGGCGTTGGAGGAGGTAGAACTTGCTGAAGTCAGCCATGAAAGCGGTACTGCCATCATTACCGCAGTAGCGGGGGACGAGGCGACGTTGCGTCAACTCTGCGAGAAGGAAATTGTCGACGCTGGTTACAAGGTCGTTGGATAAGCGGTCAAGATGATTTGAAAAAAGGGGACTTGGGGCGCTGCCCCAACCCCCGCCAAAGGTGCTTTTTCGAGAAAAAGCACCTTTGGAATCCTTAAAAAGCTTGAATCAAAGGAATAATTGCGTGAAACTGCTACGTTTACGGGGGGCGCGTGATTAGGACGACATGGAAATAGGATCAAAGTTTTTGGAGATCCTTAAGAACCTTTTTTCAAAAAGGTTCTTAAGCCAGCGGAGCGATGAGGGAGTGCGCTTGGGGCGCTGCCCCAACCCCCGCCAAAGGTGCTTTTT
>JAFTJZ010000063.1 GCA_017456145.1 Clostridia bacterium | reverse complement strand
GCAATCTGGACACCACATACCCACATCGCCGGAACCCAATGCACCGGTCGTTCTGCCTTGACATGTCGTGTGAGATGCACACTTATGCATTTACAGTATAACAGATAATGAAAAATTTGTCAATGAACAAAGTGTGAACATTATGCAAGAAAATAGAACTTAGTTATCCTGCACAAATTCAACGTGGTTGCTTTGTGAAAATCAACTAATAAAATTTTGAAATATTCTATATTCCTCAAAGAAACGATAGCCTTTTTATATTCTACCCGTAAAATTCCCAAAATTTCCTCAAACCCCTTGTAAAATCCCCGATTTTTTGATATAATAAAAGGGAATATACCTATCTGTCATCAATCCACCAAAGAAAGGCTTTCATATATGGCTCAAACGAACGAGCGGATGCAGCATATCCGCAATTTTTCCATCATCGCCCACATTGACCACGGTAAAAGCACTCTTGCCGATCGCCTGCTGGAGGCAACGCAAACCGTCTCCAAGCGCGAGATGGAAGATCAGATCCTCGATAATATGGATCTGGAGCGCGAGCGCGGCATTACCATCAAGGCTCGCGCCGTACGTCTCAATTATACCGCTCCCGACGGAGAGGACTATATCCTCAACCTGATCGACACCCCCGGTCACGTTGACTTCAACTACGAGGTCTCCCGCTCGCTCAACGCCTGCGAAGGTGCACTGCTTATTGTGGATGCGACGCAGGGCATCGAGGCGCAAACCCTCGCCAACGCTTATCTCGCCGTCGATGCGGGGCTGGAGGTCGTTCCCGTTATCAATAAGATCGACCTTCCCAGCGCGGATATCGGGGGCTGCCGCAACGAGATCGAGGAGGTCATCGGCATCCCCGCCGAGGATTGCCCCGCCGTGTCTGCCAAAACCGGCTTGAACATCGAGGACGTACTCCACGCCGTCGTCGAGCAGATTCCCGCGCCGACGGGCGATGAAACCGCCCCCCTGAAGGCGTTGATTTTTGATTCCTACTACGATAGCTACCTCGGTGTCGTGGTCATGATTCGCCTGACGGACGGTGTGCTCCGTGCGGGCGATACCGTTAAAATGATGAGCAACGACGCTACCTTTGAGGTGGTCGAGGTCGGTACGCTGGAGCCCTTCGGTCTGCAAAAGGGCGAGGTGCTGCGCGCAGGTGAGGTCGGGTATCTGACCGCCTCTATCAAGAGCGTCGGCGACACACAGGTCGGTGATACCGTTACCCTTGCCGAAAATCCCACCGCCGAGCCGCTCCCCGGGTTCCGTGAGGCACAGCCCATGGTCTACGCGGGTATTTATCCTGCCGACGGTGCCCGCTACGGAGATCTGCGTGACGCGCTGGAAAAGCTGCAGCTCAACGATGCCGCATTGGTCTTCGAGCCGGAGACTTCCATCGCTCTGGGCTTTGGTTTCCGCTGCGGTTTTCTCGGACTTCTCCACATGGAGATCATCGAGGAGAGACTGGAGCGAGAATTTAATCTGGATCTGATCACTACCGCCCCCAGCGTTATTTATAAAATCGAGCGCCGCGACGGGGAGACGGTCATCATCGACAACCCCTCCAACTTCCCGCCCGTGGACGAGATCGCACAGGCCTATGAGCCCATCGTTCACGCCTCCATTATCACACCGACCGATTACGTGGGAAATCTGATGGATCTCTGTCAGGATCGCCGCGGTACCTTCATCGACATGAAGTATCTGGACACCACCCGCGCCGAGCTGCACTACGAGCTGCCGCTCAACGAGATCATCTACGACTTTTTCGACGCACTCAAGAGCCGTTCGCGCGGATATGCGTCGCTGGATTACGACATCAAGGGCTATGAGCCCTCCAAGCTGGTCAAGCTGGATTTCTTGCTCAACGGCGAGCAGGTAGACGCGCTTTCTTTTATCGTTCACGAAGAAAAGGCTTATGGTCGCGCCCGCAAGATCGCCGAAAAGCTCAAGGAAAACATCCCGCGGCAGCTGTTTGAGATCCCGATTCAAGCCGCCATCGGCAATAAGGTCATCGCCCGCGAAACGGTCAAGGCGATGCGTAAGGACGTGCTGGCCAAGTGCTACGGCGGTGATATTACCCGTAAGAAAAAGCTGCTGGAAAAGCAGAAGGAAGGTAAAAAGAAAATGCGCCAGCTCGGCTCGGTGCAGATCTCTCCCGAGGCGTTCATGGCTGTCTTGCGTCTTGACGACGAGCAGTGAGCCATGGCGCTGCCTTCGCTCCGCGGGCTTAAGAACCTTTTTGAAAAAGGTTCTTAAGAATCTCCAAAAATTTCCTAAACATTTTTTACAAAATTATTAGCGGTCTAACGAACAGCAACGTCCTTGTGGGGGGCCTGCCCCACGGGTATGGTTCAAAAAGGAATAGCGCACAAACATCCTTGTGTTTTTGCGTGACTTTCCCGCACGGAAACGTGATAATTTCGAACACGGACAACCCGCGGCGTATCAGCGGTCGCAAGACCGCGTTAGCACGCGGAAATAGTGGGGTACGCAGGAGTGCAACCCCTACGCGCTCTTTTGGGGGTTCGTTTTTTGGGCCGCGGGAGTGTGACAAAAAACGAACACCCTTGAACTCCCCAAGAACGCTTTGTTCGCACAAAACCACCCACAGAAAGACATCCTATGACCAATCAACAAACCGCGGGGATATATCTACATATCCCCTTTTGCATACAAAAATGTCAATATTGTGATTTTTGCTCCTTTCCGCGGGCAAATACTGCAACCGTGTCCCAATACGTTGACCGCCTGTGCGATGAGCTTCGACTCCGTGCACCGTCTGCCGCAGGGCACCGCTTTGACACCGTCTATTTCGGCGGCGGAACTCCGACGCTGCTGCCCGCCGCCCAACTGATCCGCCTGCTGGACACCGTGCGCTGCCATTACACCACGGACATCGATGCGGAGATCACGCTGGAATGCAACCCCGCCACAGCAGACGAGACGACCTTCTCTGAGCTGCGCGCAGCAGGCTTTAACCGCTTGAGCATCGGGGCACAGAGCTTTGATGACGGCGAGCTTGCCGCCCTCGGTCGCGTACACCGTGCTAATGCCATCGAAAGCACCGTCGTATCCGCGCGGCGGGCAGGCTTTGATCACATTTCTCTTGATCTGATGTACGGCATCCCCTACCAGACTCCCGCCTCTTTTACCCGCTCGCTGGAGTGCGCACTTTCGCTGAATGTCGAGCACCTTTCGGTCTACAGCCTGATCGTCGAGGAGGGGACGCCGTTTTACGACCGCCGCAACGCACTGCCACTGCCCGATGAGGACACTTTATGCGCCATGACCGAGAAATTGCTGCTGACGCTGGAGCAGGCGGGCTATCACCGCTATGAGATCAGCAACTTTGCCCGTGCAGGATACCGATCTCGCCATAATCTGCATTATTGGAATTTAGACGATTATCTGGGATTCGGTTCGGCGGCACATTCCTTGCTCAATGGAGAGCGCACGGGCCACAGCCGCGATCTTGACGCTTATCTGCGCGGCGTCGACATCACCGAACCTGAGGAGCTCCTCACCCCGGATGCTGCACGCGACGAGTACGTCATGCTCCGTCTGCGCCTTACCGACGGCATTGACAAGGCACTCTTCTTCACCCGTTTCGGTGCGGATTTCGATGTCGTATACGGGCAACGCGCCGCCCCTTACGTTCGTGCAGGCTTGCTGCAGGATTCACCCGATCGAATCGCTTTTACATCGGAGGGCTTTGATGTCAGCAACACCGTGCTGGCACAGATATTATATGGATGAGGTCATCAAGGAGCTGAGCGCTGCTCACATCCGCCGCATGACGAAATCAAAAATCCTTCATCTAAAAATACCACCAAGGAGGTTTCCACATGGGCAAAAAAACCCGTCGCATCCTTCACGCCATGTTCAACCGCGTCACGCTGGCAGCATTGCTTTTGGTCATTGAGATTTTATGGCTGGTTGTCATGGTCGCGGGGCTGTCACAATATTATATTTGGATCGCCCCGGTCTTCAGTACGATCAGTATGCTGATCATTGCAGACATTCTGCGCCGCGACAACAATCCCGCGTACAAAATGGGTTGGATCTTGCTGATCACGCTGGCACCTCTTTTCGGTTGGCTGACGTATGCCATCTTCGGCAACAAGCACATGACCCGTCGTATGCACAAGCGCATCACGGCGGTGGAGCAAGCGCACACGCGTGAGCCGATCAGGCTGTCGCCCATTCAGGAGGACAAAATCCCGCCCCGCTTTCTCTCCACCACGCGCTATCTGTCCGGGTTCGGCGGTGCTCCGGCACACAGCAACACCGATGCAAAATATTATTCTTTGGGTGACGATATGTTTCCCGCACTGCTGGAGGCTGTCGCGGGAGCAAAGCGCTATGTTTTTATGGAATATTTTATCATCTCTCCCGGCAAGATGCTGGATCAGCTGATCGATCTGCTGGCTCAAAAAGCCGCTGAGGGGGTGGATGTTCGCATCATGTACGACGATTTCGGCGTACGCGCGCCCGAGCTTTCCAACTTTTCCCAGATGATGGCAAAAAAGGGCATCCGCGCCCTGCCCTTCAATCCCATCGTTCCGATTTTTTCCATCGTTGTCAATCACCGAAACCACCGCAAGATCACAGTCATCGACGTCGAGATCGCATTTACCGGCGGCATCAATCTGGCGGACGAATATATCAATCAAAAGGAGCGTTTCGGGCACTGGAAGGACACGGGACTTTCTCTGCGGGGGGATGCTGTACAGAGCTACGCCATTGCATTTCTGAATTTGTGGAACGCATTCAAAAAAACAGACGACAGCTACGCGCCGTTTATGCCGCAGACAGATTACACGGCCACCTCGGATGCGCCGTTGTTGGTTCAGCCTTATTTTGACTCCCCCTTGGACGAGGAGAATGTAGGCGAGAACGTCTATCTGGAAATTCTGGCGCAGGCGCAGCAATACGTGTATATCTACACGCCCTATCTGATTATCGACAACGAGATGCAAACGGCGCTCTGTACAGCGGCCAAGCGCGGTGTTGACGTTCGCATCGTCACACCGGGGATCCCCGACAAAAAACCGGTATTTCAGCTGACGCGCTCATATTATTCGGTGCTTCTCCGCGCAGGTGTCCGCATTTACGAATACACACCCGGCTTTTTACACGCCAAAAGCTTTCTCTGTGACGACAAGATCGCCACGGTGGGAACCATCAATCTGGATTATCGCAGTCTGTTTCTACACTTTGAGTGTGGTGCTCTGTTTTATGGTGGACAAGCGATCCACGAGCTTCTTGATGATTATCATTCTGTCTTTATGCGCAGCCGCGAGATCAAATCTCCTTCCTTCGGACGTGCGCGGGGCATGATCGGCGGACTCAAGGAGGCTATTCTGCGCGCCATTGCGCCGCTATTGTAAGGAATGGGAACCGGGGGAGAAAACTTCTTTATAGAAGTTTTCTCCCCCGGACCCCCTCTTTCAAGAACTTGATATAAAAAGGGATAGGATGTTGTCGTTAGGGTGGCATCCTATCCTTTTTATGTGTGTAGGAGAGATTTTGCTTAGATCGTGCGAACAAATGTTTCGGCTGTGTCGAAACGGCAAGCCTTCTCCAGCGGAGAAGGTGGCAGCCGCTTGTCGGCTGACGGATGAGGAGAGCGGGTTTAGGCTGCATTAAGATTGTGCGAACACAGCTTTCTAACTATAATTAGTTTATGTTCATTTTTTTGGCACACCCCCAAAAAACGAACCAAAAAAAGCGTGTATAAGGGGGCTTTCCCCCTTATTATATCCCGCATTCCGCTGCGCGGAACGCAAAAGTTTGCCTTGACGGCTAAACGCCGTCACCGCGCCGTTTTGTTTAACAAAACATCGCGGCGGCAAACTTGCTGCTGCCGGGAAGACAAACTGTATATTGCGCTCGCTCATGCTCGCGCGAGGGTGTAGGTTTCTATCATTCCTCCATCTCTTCGGCACCGCCTCGAGATGGGTTGGAAGTGGTCATTTGGAATTTGATCAAATTGGGGCAGAATAATTATATTGTTTTGTGATAGAAACGGTCATTTGGAATTTTGCTAAAACTCTGTAGGGGAGGGGTTTCCCCTCCCGCGGGTTGTTGAAATTTCAAATTGAATTAAGGTTGTGCGAACATGGTTTTCTAACTATCATTCGTTTATGTTCATTTCTTTGACACACGTCAAAGAAACGAACCAAAGAAAACGTGTATAAGGGGGCTTGCCCCCTTATATATCCCCCTACTGCTGCGCGCTAACGCAACCTTGCGGTTGCTGAGACGCGCGCGAAGGGGAAGATTTCGATCATTCCTCCATCTCTTCGGCACCGCCTCGAGATGGGTTTGAAACGGTTATTTGGAATTTGGGTTGAATTTTGTAGGGGAGGGCGCCCTTCTTTTGCTCGGAATGAATGGTACACCTTGTAGGGACAGGCCGCGTTCGCTTGTGAACGATCTGGACTGTCCGTCCCAACGTAAAACAAACTATTTTCATCTGTCATTTGGGGTAGGGGTCCCCAAAAGGACGATCCTGTCCGTTTGGTTAGAACCGAACCGCTAACAATTCAGCCAATAAATTTTTCCAAAAGTTTTTGAAAGGGAGCGCGAGGGGAAACTTTTTTCAAAAAGTTTCCCCTCGCATATTTCAATACACTTAAATTTCCTTACCCAGGATCTTAACCGACTTGACCAGTCTGCGGCACTTGATCCACTCGGTCTTACCGGGGCACAGGCGATACTGACCGATGGTTGCGAAGATGAACCATGCGGAGGTGGTACCGTTGTCCTCGTCGCCGGGGTAGCCTGCGTCGCCCGAATTGAACGCCTCGCGCGCCAGCTTTTCTGCCCAGTAGTCAGTCTTGTCCTGCGCACCAAGCGCAGCAAAGATAAAAGGCAGGTGGAAGGACGGCTGATTGGAGATCGCCATCTGACCGAAGTCCACAGCGGCCATCTCGGTCATCTCGTGAATCTCGTTGTTGTAGCCGAACACACGGTACTTGGGAGGCGTATTGAACAGCTCGTCAAGCTTTGCGATCAGGGCATCCTTGCCGCCGTGCAGCTCAGCCAGACCCTCGATGTCGTGAGGAACGGCGAAGGAGTTCTGCCATGCCGAGCCCTCGGTGTACTCCCCGCCCCAAGAGCAGGGATCAAAGAACTCTGCCTGCTTGCCCTCGGTGTCAAGGCCGCGCATAAAGCCCGACTTCTTGTCGAAAATCTTCTGATAGTTCTTGGAGCGAGCCATGTACTCGTCCACCAGCTCGTCGTGCCCCAGCACCTTGGCAACCGTTGCGATGCACCAGTCGCCGTAGGCGCTGTCCTGCGTCAGGTTGACCGACTCGCGCTGCTCATTTCTGGGCATATAGCCGTACTTGAGGTAAGAGAGGGCACCGTTTCTGCCGTAGCGGCGGTCAGATGCCTCGTTATTGGCATGGTGCAGCATACCCTTCAGAGCGTTCTCCAAAACTTCACGCGAGCCGATGCCATTGACGGCAGCCTCGGCAATGACGGCGTCGATCAGCGTGCTGGGCATACAGCCGACCTCTCCCAGAGAAGGCCATCTGGGCAGCCAGCCGCACTCCAGATAATCGTTGACAAAGCCCTCCAGCATCTCGGCGAACTCGTCGCGGGCGATCAGCGTGTACAGCGGGTAAACGGTGCGGTAGGTATCCCAGAAACCGTTGTCGGTATAGCGAACACCGGGGCGAACCTTGCCGTCCACGGGCGTGTAGTGAACGGGCTTGCCGTCAGCATCCAGCTCATATGCCTTGTGGGGGAACAGGAAGGGACGATACAGGCAGGAGTAGAAGGTCTTCATCTGCTCCTCGTCATCGGTCTCGATCTCGATGCGGTGCAGCTTTTCCTCCCAGTTGTTCTCTGCCATATTGCGCAGCGTGTCAAAAGACAGCTCGCCGCACTCGCGATCGATGGCAGCCACTGCCATATCCTCGCTGATGTAAGAAATGCCAAGTCTTGCCTCCAGCTTGTTGCCCTTAACACCAACATGGATGCAAGCACTCTTGCCCTCGCCTGCGGCGGTGATGCGGTCGGTGTCTACACAGTCGCCAAGGAAACGAACGGCAAAATACATCTTGAAATCGACGGCAATGTCCATGCTGTGACCGTCGGTCGTGCCGTACAGAGTGTTGGTTGCCGCGTCATAGCGGTAGGTATAGTTACCCTTGATGGGAAGGAAGGACAAAACGGAGGGGCGCTCGTCGCCGTAGGTGACGCGGATGGCGGCACCACGCTCGGTGGGCGTCAACTCAAAGGTGGCGTTTGAGCGCAGGAAGGTCAGCTTGAGATAATCGGGGCGCTGCACCGAATCCTGAATGCGGTAGCCCGACCATGCACCGGCGGGCGTATTGGAAACGATATCGTTCTGGGGCGCCATGAGGAAGGTGCCGTAGTCGTTGATCCAAGGGCTGGGCTGGTGCGTCAGACGAACGCCCTCGGCAAACTCGTGATCGGGATGATAGAACCAACCCTCGCGGCTCTCGGTCTGGATGCAGAAGGGCGCCATACCGAAGGGGATCTGGGTCAGGGGCAGCGTGTTACCGTAGGAACGGCGGGGAACAGACTTGGTTCCCATTTTGATGTTGACATAAGGAATGTACTTCATTGGTAAAACCTCCGTAGGATTTTGGCGGGAAGAACGGTCTTCCGCCCGTTGTCTCGCACACGGCGTCGCCGCGCGGAGCAGTTGCTTATATTATAACATCAAATGCACCCTTTTGCAAGATGTTTCATGAATTTTTTGCCGCAAAGCGTAAGAATATATTCAACTGCACAAGCGGCTCGTTTTTTACTCCCACGCAATAAAATCATCTGCAAGAATTGGGGAGCATGTCCGAATTGTACGGTTTTATGCGCCATTGTGTCCGAATCGACAATTGACACATGAAAAGAAAATTGTTATAATAAAGAAATCAATCTATTTGTCAAGGAGTATCCGACATGAAAACAATCAAGCTACTCTCCCTTCTACTTGCGCTTTTGATGATGGCAAGTATGCTCACAGCCTGCGCACAATCGGAGGAAACACCGAACACCCCGAATGAATCTGACACGTCTACTGACACGCCCGATGATCCGGACGTGGAAAAGGTGCCCGAGGAGGATGTGGATGCCAATAAGCCCTTTGACATTCGTACAGCGATAGAGGCATTTCCCGAATGCACTTTGGAAAAAGAGGAATTTATAGTCGCTGCCGCTTCATCGTTGGAGGGTACCTTTATCGTCCATCAGTTTCCGCTCTACGAAGAAAAAACCGGCTCTCTGCTGCAGGATTCGTTATTCGACCGTGACGCCATGCTGGAGGAAGTACTCAGCGTCTCCATCGTCTACCACGATATTGCCGACAGCAGCATGAAGAACACGGTCGGCAACAGCGTTCGGGCGGGCGATGACACCTACTCACTGGTGCTCGGCTCTCTGTTCCACACGGCTACCCACATGTTCAACGGTAATCTGCTTTATAACTTAAACGAGGTTGCACACATCGACGTCAGCAAGCCTTGGTGGAACAAAAATTCGGTTGAAAACTTCCAGATCAACGACAAGATCTATATGGCAACCGGAGCCATCACAAACCGTTACGTCTACTCGCCTTACGCCCTGCTCTTCAACCAGCGCCTCATTCAAGCACACAATATTACCAGTCCGCACGTTCTGATGGAAAGTGATGAGTGGACACTGGAAACACTCTCCATGCTGATTGAGGACACCTACGTAGATCTCAACTCAAACAACCTGGGGGATAAAGAAGATTTTTACGGTCTTGGGCACTCAAATGACGTGGAGTTTTACTACAGCTTTGGCGGCACGTTGCTGGAAAAGAACGAGCAAGACGAGCTGGTATTTACGTACAAGGAAGAAGAGAATCTCGACATTCTTGACGGCGTCATCTCGTTATTCAAAAGCGATAACGTCATGAGACCCGGTGCAACCTACGATTCGCTGGATGCCTTCCGCGAGGGGCGCGTCATCTTCCACACCATGGCACTGTGCAACCTCAACATGATCAGCGATATGGAGGATGCTTACGGCATCGCTCCCCTGCCCAAGTATGACGAGTATCAGGAGGAGTATTACGCCAACGCCAATCGCTACATCGGTACCTTTGCCCTGATTCCCATCTCCGTTCAGGATACCGACAACGTGGGGCTGATTACCGAGGCATTAGCGATGGCTTCGCAGTACACCTCGCTTGACAAGCAGTACGAGCAGGTCCTGCTCAACCGTCAGGCGTTGGATGCGCAGTCCAAGGCGTCCCTGATCGAGGTCGTTGAATCTACCACTTACGATCTGTGCTATGCCTTCGGCTTTCAGGATATGGCGTACGGTCTTCGCTCGGTCGTGACCAACGGCTCCGCTTACGCATCCTTCTACGCCCTGTACGATAACTCTCTGCCGAAAACGTTGGAGGAGTTTTTAACACACTTTGAATAAATTTTGATAACAAAATTCAGCATAAACGGTGAATCCTTGCGTTTTCTCCATTGACAATCAAAAAGAAATATGCTATAATGAAATCGACACCGAAACGCAATAAAAAGGAGAACCGCTTTATGAAATTCACAAAACTTCTCGCGTTGCTTATGTCCCTGTTTCTCACACTTTCTATGCTCGCAGCCTGCGCACAGCCGGACGACACGCCCGAGGACCCCAGTACTCCCGACACCCCCGCGCCGGACACAGAGGACGGCGCGAAGGATGATCCCGAGGAAGAAAAGCCCTTCGACATCCGCGCCGCGATGGAGGCTCTTCCGGAATGTACCTTTGCAGGCGATGAATTTCTGATCGCCGCCTCCTCTACCTATGAAAACGCCTTCACCATCGACCAATTTCCCATGTCGGACCAGAAAACCGGTTCCTTGGTGCAGGACGCGCTTTTTGACCGCGACGCATTGGTCGAAGAGATTTTCGATATCACGCTGGTCTACGACGATACGCTGGACAGCGCCATATACAACAAGATCGGCAACTCCATCCGTTCGGGCGACGACACCTATTCTCTGGTGCTCGGCTCGCTGGCGCGCACCGCACTGAATTTGTTCAATAACAATTTGATTTACGATCTCAATGAGGTGCCCCACATTGATCTGGAACAGCCTTGGTGGAACAAAAACTCCATCGATAACTTCCAGATCAATGGCAAGATCTTCATGGCAACGGGTGCCATCACCAACCGCTACGTTTACTCTCCCTACGCCATGCTGTTCAATCAACAGCTGATCGACGATGCAGCGCTCGACAGCCCTTATGAGCTGCTGGAAAACAATGAATGGACGCTGGAAGTCTTCGCCGAGATGATCGAGGACACCTACCGCGACCTGAACGCCAACGACGCGATCGACCTGGAGGACTTCTACGGCTTGGCCCCTGCCTCCGACTCCGAAACGGCATATTACTTTGCCTCGGGTGCCAGCCTTTTGAGCAAGAACAGCAACGATGAGCTCTATTTCACCTACATGGAAGATGAGAACACCGCCATTCTGGACGAAGTCATTTATATGTACGACAGCGACAACGTCCTGAAGTTTGAGCAAACCTACGACTCTCTTGCCGCATTCCGTGAGGGACGCGCCATTTTCCATTCCATGGCATTGTGCGACATCACCATGCTCAACGACATGGAGGACGAGTACGGCATTGTTCCCATGCCCAAGTATAGCGAATATCAAAAGGAGCTGTACTCCAACGCCAATCGTTACATCAGCACCATGGTGCTGCTCCCCAGCTCGATCACGGATATTAACAACGTCGGGCTGATCGTGGAAGGCTTGGCCATGACCGCACAATACACCTCGCTGGATAAACAGTACGAGCAGGTGCTGCTCAACCGTCAGGCACTGGACGCGCAGTCCAAAGCAAGCCTGATCGCAGTCGTAGAGTCCACAACGTACGATTTGTGCTACGCGTTTGATATGGCAGGAATGCCGGATAGCTTGCGTAAGATCATCAAATCCGGCGGTCAGTACGCCTCGCTTTACGCGACATATGAGGGCGCACTGGAAACAGCACTGGAAGATTTCCTCGCGCACTTCGAATAACTCCGCGCCGCTCTCCCTGCCTCTTTATCGGCAATACAGTGAAAGCACCGAAATATGGAGAAAATATATCATATACATCAAACAGATATCATTTTCTTTATTGACAGGCCATAAAAAATATGATATAATGACTGTAATGAGCCGTGTGCTCAATCCGAACAAAGGAGTGTTATAATGATGAAAATCAAGCTTTTATCTATGATTCTTGCGTTGGTTCTGTCACTGTCCATGCTGATGAGCGCCTGCGCAAATGACACCGATCCGGCAGATGACCCCGACATCCCCGATACAAGTGACGGCTCGGAGCAGAACGGCGACAAGCAGGACGATCCCGAGGAAGAAAAGCCCTTCGACATCCGTGCCGCGATGGAGGCTCTTCCCGAATGTACCTTTGCAGGCGATGAATTTCTGATCGCCGCATCCTCCACCTATGAGAACGTTTTCACCATCGATCAATTCGCCACGGATGACCAGAAAAACGGCTCGCTGGTTCACGACTCTCTGTTTGACCGCGACGCACTGGTCGAGGAGATCTTCGGCATTACGCTGGTCTACGACGATATGCTGGACAGCGCCATGTACAACAAGATCGGCAACTCCATCCGCTCAGGTGACGACACCTATTCTCTGGTGCTCGGCGCTATGTCCTCAGTTGCGCTCAATATGTTCAACAACAATCTTCTGTACGACATCAACGAGGTTCCTCACATCGATCTGAGCCAGCCTTGGTGGAATGAAAACTCGATCGACAACTTCCAGATCAACGACAAGATCTACATGGCAACAGGCGCTATCACCAACCGTTACGTTTACTCTCCCTATGCCGTACTGTTCAATCAGCAGCTGATCGACGATGCAGCGCTCGACAGCCCTTATGAGCTGCTGGAGAACAATGAATGGACGCTGGAAGTCTTCGCCGAGATGATCGAGGACACCTACCGCGACCTGAACGCCAACGACGCGATCGACCTGGAGGACTTCTACGGCTTGGCACCCGCCTCCGACTCGGAGACCGCTTGGTACTTCGCAGCGGGCGCAACCCTGCTGGACAAGGTGGAGGACGAACTGATCTTCACCTATTTGGATGACAACAACACCATCATTCTGGAGGAGGTACTCGCTCTGTACGACAGCGACAACGTACTCCAATATGAGCAGACTTACGATTCCATCGATGCCTTCCGTGAAGGGCGCGCCATCTTCCACTCCATGGCACTGTGTGATATCACCATGCTCAATGACATGGAGGACGAGTACGGTATCGTTCCCATGCCCAAGTACGACTCGTATCAGGAAACATTTTATTCCAACGCCAACCGTTACATCAGCACCATGGCACTGCTGCCCAGCTCGATCGTCGACATCGACAATGTCGGCTTGATCATCGAGGGCATGGCAATGACCTCTCAATACACCTCGCTGGATAAGCAGTACGAGCAAGTGCTGCTCAACCGTCAGGCGCTGGACGCACAATCCAAAGCAAGTCTGATCACCGTTGTGGAATCGACCACCTACGATCTGTGCTACGCGTTTGATATGGCAGGAATGCCGGAAAGGCTCCGTCCCGTGATCAAATCGGCCGGCTCTTACGCCTCCTTCTATGCAGGGTATGAATCCCAGCTGGAGAGTGCACTGGAAGACTTTATGGAGCATTATGAATAATTGATTCTCCAACGTACAAACGGGGGTGAGTCAAATGCAACGATGCATTTGACTCACCCCCCGTCTTTTGGCAAGGGCTGCGCCATTGGCGCAGCCAAGGGTATGGAAGATAGAGCAAGGGGCTTTGCCCCTTGAACCCCACCAAGCCCCTTTCTTAAAAGAAAGGGACTTGGATCTCCAAAGAATTTGGGGAATGATATAGGCTATTACTGCGTAAAGCGCGGTAGCCGGCTTGCTCGTTCGTTAAAATACAGAAAAAATGTCGGTAATTTTTAGGGGTTCAAATAGGGGTCAAGCCACCAACGGCTCCCTCGTTTTCTTCATATAGGTAAACGTCGCTGCCGTGACCGTCGTCGTCTCGGAACTTCTTGGAAAAATAATACAAGCCATCCCCAAGCGCGATCATGCCTGTCGCCCCCAGCGGGAAGTTGCTGCCTCGAATGCCACTGCTCTCGTCGCGCTCGCCAAAGTCCGCCAAGCAGAGTGTGTCTCCCTCCTCGTCAAGCCCTGCCAACGGTACGCGCACAGGTGGCCGTGTACAATCGATAAAGTACATGGCATAATTGGGAAATTGTGGTTTCTCCCCCCGATAGACCGCCGCCATCATGTGCCCGCGTGCCGCATCGTACTCTAAATTCTGAATTCCATAACAGGTATTTCCCGTGTAGACAAAATACTTTCCATCCGGGTGCGTAGGACCTTCGTTATGCATATTGTTCTGATCCAGCGGCGCAGCATAACGCAAAAGCGCGTCCGCGTGATAACGCAGCAGCACCTGATGATCGTTGTCCCGGCGGGAGGTATCGCCATAAATCCCATAAGCAACGTAGAGATCCTGCGCACCATTTGTCACACCGGGCGCGGGAGCAAAGGTCACGCCGTCAATGCCGCTGCAGCCGTAACGGTGACCCTCAGCAGCATAATCCTCACAGACCTCCCGCAGATAAACCGCCCGCATGATGCCATCCGATTCGGCATCCATGTCAATCCGATCGATCTTATCCACGTCGAACATGACAATATAAAAGCCGTCGCGTACATCCTCCTCGCGCTCAATGCGGTTCAGGATCTCTTTGCCGATGCTGTCGTGCTTATACTCCAGCGACCCCCAGACCCGTCCGTCCTCCTCACGGTAAGCGATGCAGCCGAGATGCCCCGCAAGTCCTCCGACACTGCCGATCACCCGGCCGCTCATGTCGGTCTTTACCAGCGTTGTCGTAAAGGAAAAGTACATAAATTCTCTCGCGCGATCCACGGCAATTCCCTGCACGTGCCCACCGCGATACCCCGACACACGAATGTGACGGGGGAGTTGATGATTTTTCATAATTACCTCCGGCGGCCAAACCCCTTTTGGAGAAAAAGGGTTCTTTGGCGGGGGTCGGGGCAGTGCCTCGACTCCCGTGTACCTTTAGTATATCACAATCTTTTGCGCAACACAAGAGTCTTTCAAAAATTTTGGTATAAATCGGCGCGAATGGGAAAAGATAATGACACATCACAAAACGGAAAGGAAGACCATCATGCAACTGACACAGAAAGAAACCATGTTACTCAAGGATCTGAAGGATCAGGAACAGCTCTGCGTAGACAAATATACCAAATATGCAAGCGACGCCACAGACCCGCAGCTCAAGGAGCTGTTTACGCAGATCGCCTCGGTTGAACAGGAGCACTACGACACGCTGACCAAGATCGAAAACGGCCCCGCCCCCACCGTCGGCGGCAGTGAGAAACCGCTGCCCACCTTCACTGCCACCTATCAGATGTCCGAAACGCCCGAAAAAAAGGCCGACTGTACGCTTTGCACCGATATGCTCTCGGCGGAAAAGCACGTCTCCTCTCTGTACGACACCTGCATCTTTGAGTTCAAGGACGAAAGCTTGCGTCAAATCCTCAATCACATCCAGTCCGAAGAACAAAAGCACGGCAAAATGATCTACGACTATATGCAAGCCAATTCGATGTATTGAAAAGTAACGGGGCTGCCGCTATATGCGTCAGCCCCGTCGTTTATTGGTGTTTCTCTCACCATTCGATCTCCAATTTCACGTTCCCTGCTTGAAATTCAACCAATTTCAACCCCTGGCAGCCCTTCATCTTCTCGTACGCATCGCTGAAAAAATCCGCTCTGCTGATTCGTGTTCAAGCAGTATCGCCGTCGGGGATTTACGGTTACTTTGTTTACACAAATCATGTTCTTTTCTCCTTTTCTTTCTTTGTGTTTTGCAGCTGCAGCCTTATGATATCTTAATGTGGTCAAGGTGATCAACAAGAAAATATCCTCCCGATCAAGGAGGGTGAAATAAAAATTATTTTTGAGTAGTCAAGCAAAGCTCTGCAACGCAAATAAAATTCCAAACATGGCTAAATTTACTTGACAACACATAAATAACAAGGTATAATATAAATGAATCTACCATCCTAAAGGAGGCAACTGATGAAAAAGCTTTGTACCCTACTTGCCCTGATTATGCTCCTGACTTGTATTTCCGTGACCGGCTGTACTGAAGAACCGCAACCTAATCCCGCGACGGATTTTGAGTATGAGATCCGAGATGACGGCGGAATTATCATTACGAAATACATTGGCGAAGGTAGTCACGTTATCATCCCGCAAATCATCGATGGTAAAGAAGTTACCACGATCGGGGAACATTCCTTTGCGGGTACACCGATCCAATCTATTCAAATGCCTGATACCATCAAATATATTTACTCATACGCATTCGGCAGTTGTGATGGCTTATCCGAAATAGAAATGAGTGCATCTTTAATTTCCATTGCACAGCGTGCTTTTTTCAACTGCATTTCGTTAACCTACATTGATCTTTCCATGGACACGATACAATACATCGACTACGAAGTCTTTCTCGATTGCATAAACATCAAAACGGTTATATTCGGCGACAATATTGTACGTATACGCGATAAAGCTTTTTACGGCTGTTCTTCGTTGGAAGAGATCATTCTTCCCAAAAACCTCCAAGAGATTGGGGAGTATGCCTTTGGAAACTGTAACAGCGTTCAAAAAATTTGGATTCCCAAAACACTCGAAAAATGGGGATTCACGCCGTTCCTTGGAATCCAATCCGTTTCAGAAATTATTTTTGAGGACGGATTGAAACAGATTGGTAGTATCAACGATATCTTTTGTTATGGAGGACAGATGGAGACCATAACGATTCCGGCAAGCGTCGAATTTATTACAGAGGCGGCATTCGTTGATTGCATGAAGTTGAAGGAAATTTATTTTGAAGGCGCAGCACCGCAGATCGGCACCGGGAAATTCATCAATTTTGTTACACCGGAGCAGGATGTAAAAATTTATTATGATCCTGCTATGCCCGGTTGGGATACAACGCCTTTACGAGAAATATATTCCTTGGTACCACTATCTTAAGTTGCGTGGGGCTGAATTTCAGCCCCATCGCTGTATAGTAACTAATAATTAAATTTGTTGCCATCAACTCCGACTCTGATAATATTTGAGTAATTGGACGTTGATCTTTTCTGCTGTGGCGTCATACCAATCTCCACCGTTATCACGTGAAAAAAACTTCGAAAGTAGAATCAAGCGCCTTACCTGCCAACTAATCCGGGGCATTTATTAAATCATAATTCACACAGTACCACTCTTTTTGATTGGATAAGAACAAAATTTTATTAGAATTTCCTTTTCCCTTTACTATAACTCTTTCTATAGGATCTACCGCCACAATACAGTTTGCATAAATGCTATCTATGAATAAAACCCTGCAACGCAAATAAAATCCAAACACGGCTAAATTTACTTGACAACACATAAATAACAAGGTATAATATAAATGAATCTACCATCCTAAAGGAGGCAACCGATGAAAAAACTTTGTACTTTACTTGCACTGATTATGCTGCTGACCTGCGTTCCTATGAGTGGCTGTACGGCGGAACCTGAGCCGAATCCCGCGACGGATTTTGAGTACGAGATCGGTGAGGATGGCAATGTGACCATCACGAAATATATCGGGCAGGCTATTGACGTAGTTATTCCTACACAAATAGAAGGAAAGAATGTGACCCAAATTGAGGGAACCGCTTTTTCTTACAACAAATCGATCAAAAGCTTGGTAATTCCCTCTACAATTACCTCATTGGTTCCCGCAGCCTTTGCGTTTTGCACTTCGCTGGAAACGGTAACACTTCCCGAAACGCTGTTGAGTATCGGTAACGCTACTTTCGAAGAATGTACCTCCCTTTCGAAGATCACGCTTCCCTCTCATTTGGAAAGTATCGGAACGCGAGCATTTGCCAAGTGCTCCTCTCTCAAAGAAATTAACATTCCGGGAAATTGCTTTTCTGATACTTGTTTCGAATCGTTTTGTGACGCAGGATTGGAAACCGTGATCTTTGAAGGCAGCATAGATTATATTCCTCAAAGCACCTTTGGGCGGTGTTACAATCTCTCACGGATTTATTTTGAAGGAAATGCGCCGTCCGTTTTTTGTTATTTAGAAAACAATGATTGTATCATCTACTACCACAAAGATGCCCAGGGTTTCACCTCGCCCGAGTGGAATGGATACCCCACTAAAACATGGTAATATCACAATACCGGCCAAACATTTGATTATTATATCGAGATATATTCAATTTCAAATTGCAATAGCCAGTTGCAATTTGCATCAATAAAAATTTCGTATCTTTCTTCTTTTTTATCAATGTTTTTTATTGTTACCTCTTGCAATCCGAGTATTTTTTTCGGTATAATATGAATTGAGCATATCTGAAACCTCCGATAAGTGTTTGTGTGGTAACTACATTTTATCAGATTTTTTTCAGATATGCTCTTCTTTTTTTGTTTTTTTATTTTTATTTGCAATATTTGTTGGTTTCACCCCAACATTTATTATAGAACTAAAAAACACCCTCCCGAAGGTGGGTAAAACAAAAATTGTTTTTTGAGAGGTCAAGCAACGCCGTGCATTGCAAATAAAATTCCAAACATGGCTAAATTTACTTGACAACACATAAATAACAAGGTATAATATAAATGAATCTACCATCCTAAAGGAGGCAACTGATGAAAAAAATTTGTACTTTACTTGCCCTGATTATGCTCCTGACCTGCGTGCCTATGAGTGGCTGCACGGCGGAGCCAGAGCCGAATCCCGCGACGGATTTTGAGTACGAGATCGGTGAGGATGGCAATGTGACCATCACAAGATACATCGGTCAAACCGCCGACGTGATTATTCCTGCACAGATTGAGGAGAAAGATGTTACCGAAATTGGTTTGGGGGCATTCATGTTTACTCAAATTGCAATCACCTCCGTAGTGCTTCCCGACACTGTAATCCGTATTGATGATAGTGCCTTTCAATTTTGCTCGCAGTTATCCAAAGTTTCCCTTTCCAAAAATCTGACTACCCTATCTCAACTAACATTTAGCAACTGTACATCACTTGTTGATATAACTCTGCCGGACTCTTTGCAAATTATCGAAAAAAATGCATTTGAAAATTGTACATCCTTGAAGCATATCAATATTCCCAAAAGCACCAGAGAATGGGCGGGATCCGTGTTTGCCGGTTGCCGTATCGAAACGGTGGATATTGCCGAAGGGGTTGAGTTTATTCCCCTGGGCGCTTTTTCCGGCAACAATATCTTGGAGGTCGTACTTCCGAGCAGTATGCGTGAAGTCGGAATGTATGCGTTTTACGACTGCGAAAATCTCAAATCTGTCACGCTGAATGAAGGCTTGACGACCTTGGGAGATAGCGCGTTTGTCAATTCGAAGATTGAAGAACTGATCATTCCATCAACCGTCGTGCAAATGACTGAAATGGTTTTCGATCAATGCTCTTCTCTGAAGACGGTTAAATTTGAAGGCAATGCACCAACTGATTTTGTCTACCAACTCGACGATCCGCCTCATGTACCGCACAATGTTGACTGTACCATTTATTATCACGAAGGAGCAACTGGTTTCACCTCGCCCGAGTGGAATGGATACCCCACTAAAACATGGTAATATCACAATACCGGCCAAACATTTGATTATTATATCGAGATTTATTCAATTGCAATAGCAAGTTGCAATTTGCATCAATAAAAATTTCGTATCTTTCTTCTTTTTCATCAATATTTTTTATTGTTACCTCTTGCAATCCGAGTATTTTTTTGGTATAATATAAGTCGAGCATATCTGAAACCTCCGATAAGTGTTTGTATGGTAACTACATTTTATCAGATTTTTTTCAGATATGCTCTTCTTTTTTTGTTTTTTTATTTTTATTTGCAATATCTGTTGGTTTCACCCCAACATTTATTATAGAACCTAAAAAAACACCCTCCCGAGGGAGGGTGAAAAGAGTATTCTTACAAAATATTTTGTTAATCTTATAGCCTTAATATTGACGTGCGATGTGCGAGATATATTCTCCCCTCCATGCAGCAGCATCCAGCCAAGCTTGTTCTTTGGCATTAAATTCTCCTGCAGCATATCGCTCAAGATATGGCTGTATTGCACTTGGCGCATGATTCATCAAATATTCACTGCCTGCGGCAAAAGCATAGAGATTTCCTTGTTCTATCAACTCGACAAGCACACTCGTCAAGATTGGGTTGGGCGTTGACATGTCTAAATCTTCAGTCTTATACAACGTATAGTTTCCGTTTTCAAAAATTCCTATAGCGTAATAACCGTATAGATATACCTGACTGTCACCCACTGAAAGTTGCACTTCCGATTCCGTATGCTCACCGTCTTCAAGTATGAAATACTGAGGCTCCGCCCCATTGAGTTCGAATGTCGTAGAAGCGGCATTCCCTTTTTGTAACTGAACCGTTCTGCGGCAATAGTATGCAGAATCTGCATCAAGGTCACCCAAGCCTTGTTGCGCTACCCATGTCTGGGAACTAATATTCCACCCACTGCCAACCTCATGATGTATTTGTTTGGATGTTTGAGCTTCAGACATAACAAGCACATTTTGCGGTGCGATTCCCATATTGACAGCACACAGGCAAACCGCAGCGGCAATCAACAGATCACAGCGGATAAATGCACTGAATCCTGTTCCCTTTTCTTGGCGAATCTGTCGCGGATCAGCTACTGCATGAAATCCGATCAGCAATAGCAGCGCCAGGGTTTCTATCAAAAATAAGGTCACACCATTGATAAATCGCAGATTTTCAAGTGAACGCAATAAATACGCAGAATTTTCCGTGTATTGCAATGATAAGCTCTCATATTGTTTCCACAAATGCGCGCCGTAGCCCAGCCCGATTGCTCCAATCAAAGCAAACATGCTGATCATTTTAGTAAAGTAGGCACGGTTTTGCCATATTGCAAACTCTTTTCTGACGGCAACCGCGTACAGTACGCACGGACCAATCAAGCACATCATTACGCTTGCCGCATACGTCCATACGCTTGGCATTGAACGGCAAAATTGCATCAAAATTTCAAAGAAAATTTCAAACAGCAAAATCAGCCAAAAACGAATTTGAGTGCGTCGCATAGGCTGGACGCTTTCGGATTTTTTCGTCGAAATTTTCCCGAAAGGTGTCCGATTTGCCGAAAAATACAGAACGTAAAGCAGCGCCAACAAAGCAAACAAGAATATTTCATATATAATGCTCCATACCGAAACCGCGCCGCTGCAATGATAATATCCGCAAAGGACTAGCAGAGTCTTTAAGGAAATAGCTAAAATAATATTCTCAATAACAGATCTTATCTTTGACATGACATTTTCTCCTATATTCTTAATCCAAACATACCCATTGGCAGTGTAAGCAATGGTTTATCAATTAAAATATTCTCTCTATTTTTATGCCTTGCATCAACATGAATTCTCATGTTATATGTAATTCAAATGTTTGTTTTCTCCGGTCATTTCTGTATACAATTTTTTTATTAAAACCGATTTCCAATTGATATCTACATAAGTTTGGCAATTAACTATTTACCCTTGAATTGCGAAAAAGGCGCCTTCTTTTCCATCTTATCAACGGGATCATAATATGCAATTATAAATCTGTTTGGATGCTTACATATAATTTCATATAAATAGTCTCGATAGATCATGTACATTTGTTCCGTTATATATATCAATGCACCCGTTTTATTAAGCAATAATTCCAAATGATCAAGATTCAGAAAATCGCTCCCCAAAAAATTGAATCTTCCAGAAAAATATACTGTGCGATACGAATCAGAAAGCACCTCATTAGAAATATATTTATCTATATGAAATAGCGTTAACACCGACTTTAACTTATGGTTTGGGTCGCGAAACGGGATATGATATGGAGCATTTCCTACAGCTCGTTCGATAGAAACACCTTCTATACCGGAATAATCAATACGCCCATATGCAATTCTCCCCCATTTCTTTTCAATCATATCATCGTTATACTGTAAATGAAACAGCGCTCTTACACACCAAAGAGAAGTCAAAAAGAAAGCAAAAACAACAAATGAACTACATAGAATTAATACATCAGATGAAAGCATTCCTGTTAAACAAAAGTCGACAATCATACATAATGCCACACAAAAAAGAATCACAAAATCTATTATATATAGCCATTTAGGGATAATTTTCATATTCAACCCTCTACTACTTATTTTCTTCAGATAACATAAGTCGTTGCATCATCCACCACACCAAAAAATGCATTAAACGCGATGGGGTCAAATTCAGACCAACCGCCTGGCATAAGTTCGTTGGCAATAGCAGTGTCGGCTACCATGGCACCAATCGCCCTCCCGAAGGAGGGTGAAAAAGGCATTGTATCATTCTCAAAGCAGAAATGAAAATAAAATTGGAATTATCCTAATGTTTCTCCACGTTGCTCCAATTTTTTGATATAATACATTTTTAATATCATTGGCATTCCCATTACAGAAAAGCAAGCGGCTAAAATGACTGAAATAACTGCGAAAGCTATGTCATAACCATACTGTTCCCACGGGATAAATCGAATTCCGGCGACCCCGACAGCTGCACCAAGGCTGATAGCGATCGTTGCTATAACATGGGACGGTTTTACTGTCTTCTTAATGTATACCTCGCGCTTACATCTTGTGTAGGAGACAAGGCACGAAACTGCTCCTAACAAACACGGACAAAGCGCCATAATCACGCTAAACAAAATATTATATGCCCAAAAAAATTCCAGTGACATCACAGAAAAGACGATTACCGCATATAAGCTATTGCACATTTGTACTTGAATATATGCTTTAAGCGGCAAACTTTTTGGCATACGAAAAATATAAAGTAAATAGAACGCAGATACTATATATACAATAACATCGCATATAATGAAAAGAATATTCGATTTTCCGACCAATGCCGCCATTATGCATGCCAAGGCAGCGATTAACAAGCCGCCCGCCTGCATATTTTCGCGAGGTGTTCGAACAGTCGTGCCATGTTTGATAAAAGCAACTATGTTCTCTGTATTCATATAAAATCCTTTCTTATTACTACCAAGTTAAAAATCGGTAGCTTCGTGTGCATTATCTTTTTGTTGTTCTTTTACGGTTTTTCCGTTTTTGTTTTTTATGCCATCTGTTATAAGGGTGTACACGGCACATACTCAAATTCCGACAACCGCACCATGGTCACCATTAGCCACTGTCAACAGATCATGACACTACCGCAAGATAAGTATAACACATTTTGGTAGAATTTGCAAGTACTTTGCATAAAAAACACCCTCCCGAGGGAGGGTGAAATGATAATTCATTTTTTTTTCAAACATTCAACGTTTTTAGTTTTTCCTTGCTTGGGAATACATTTCCTTTCCAATTCTTCCAGAATTTTAGCATAGTGCGCTCGTACAAAGTACATGATGTGAGATGCGCCGACAAAAGAAAACAACAAATAACACGCATAACCAAGGTATCTCCAATCGATTTCAGTCATGTCACTTGACATAGAATAAATAATCCTACCGATTCGCGTACCTCCGATACCAGCGGCAACTCCCCCAAAGGCGAATTTCAAGAGCAAAGGCGTTTTTTCTCTTGCGATTAAAAAATCATGCATAAATCCGGAAAATGCTCCAAATACAAAAATCAAAAAAGTTCCTAACACAGAAAAAAGCAAATCTTTTCTATTCAGCGGAATGATAAAAAAACTTCCAATGGAACAGCCGATTCCAAAAAGCATTCCTGCCACCCCGGAAAGAAAATGAATTTTCTTTTTGTCCATCGTATGAGTTTTTATAGCACAGTAAAACAAAGCCAACATTGCAATTCCTTGTGCGGCTATAAACCAAATACTAATTTTTATGTTAAACCCAAACAAAAGTGTAATTATACATTGAAAAACATTCAATCCTGTTATGCCCATAATCTGTTTCTTATTAAGTCCGGTTACGTGCTCAACAGCACTTCTCATTCCGGATTCTGTTGGCTTTGTCATACTAACCTCACTACATTTATTCTACATTTATTCTACTAGTGATTTTAATTTTTCGGTTGCATAATCGTCCGCGGCACTAATTGCCAAAGAAACAAGGCCACCTAACAACGCTCCAGCAATCGTACTCCAAACAGGGCCAAGCACTGTACCCGCTGCAGCTCCGATTATAGCTCCTGCACAAAAACTGAGCAGTACATTAGTAGTGGAAACCACTCTATCTACGTTCGCATCCGAAATAAAGGGACCATATACCTCTTTATTCTGAGAAGATGTATGATATCTAATCGTAGAAGAACCCCTACCAACAGCAGAAGATGGAGAATTACCTCTCTGATCCGCCGCACTCAAGCCAAACGGATCGCTCATTGAAACCGGATTACCATTGGCATAGGCAAATCTATTGAGAGTAATGGCGTTGGAAATATCACCAGCCACAACATCGGCATTGACAAACCGCCGCATATCGGGCGAGAATACCGCGCACGCATATAGATCAAGCCGTTCTCGTTGTTAGTTTCCTATCTCTACCATAAGTATAACATATTTTAATACAATTTGCAAGTACTTTGCATAAAAAACACCCTCCCGAGGGAGGGTGAAATGATAATTCATTTTTTCAATGCATTGCAATCAATACCTACAAGCCATTCGACGCTTGGGTGTGCGTTCTTCTTCCAGTTTTTCTAAAAGATTGGCATAATATGAGCGTATCAATCCCATGCTGATGAGTCCACCAAAAAAAGCGAGTAAGAGATATGCAATATAACCAAGTTGCATCCAATCCATATGCTCAATATCCGGTAACACTCGTGCTGCCCCCATGCCGATATGTGCTCCCAGCACTCCGGCAGAAGAAGCGCCCATCCCCAGCATAGCCAGCCATGGTGCCTTCTTGTGCGCAATCAAATAATCATGAAAAAAGCCTATCGACGCGCCAAGTAAAAAACTGGAAAGCGCGAACAGAATCGCAAGCCAAAGAGCCTTGCCTTCTCGCGGACTCAGTAAAAAGCTACCAACAGAACAGCCTATTCCCATCAGTACCCCTGCTATTCCTGTAAGGAAATAGCAACGTTTCACATTCATGAGATGCGTACGCTCTGTCATATATATGATAATCGTAGCAATAATAATTTGCGGAATACCAATATATACGCTTAACCTAAAGTTGTACCCTATGATACTGGTTACTAAACATTGGGCAATGTCCAATCCGGCTACAGATTGAGTAAGTACTCTATTCGGCGTACCAAGGTATACCACATTTTGCAGTCCTTCTTTTGTAGGCTTTCCCATACATATCTCCCATTACCATTTATTCAACAATCGACTTCATTTGGTCGCTTATAATGTCACCTGCTTGACTTGCAAAATACCCTGCTGCAACACCGGCAATTGCCCCAACAAGAGCACCACCAATTGTACATATTCCAGGGCCAAAGCAAGTACCTAATGCAGCCCCTGCCATCATACCTGCCTTAAGGCCCGCGCCAGTGCTGATAATTGTATTTCCTGTTAATACTGTTGCATCTACAAATGCATCCCAAATTGTTTTACCGGCTGAAGCTCCTTGTTTCATATTGCTTATCACGCCAGCCCCTGTATCGATTATAATAAATGCTCCATCTACAGCAAGTCCTCCGAAAAAAAGAACTGATTTAACCTTGTTAAGGAAGGCGAGTTGTCCAGCATAGCTATCAAAATATTTGGTTGTTGAAACATTTTGAGGCGCGCTATATATAATAGCTAATTCAGTAGTATCGATAGCCAATCCCATTCCATATTCAAGAAGGGGCTTAGCATAATCCAATTCAATTTCATTAGAATCATGTCGCAAATCGTTTTGTTGATTTAAACAAAAATAATATTGTTCCATTTGGTGGACAACAATACTGTTTACAGTCGAAGTCGTTATATCCAACAATGCATTATTCATCAAGTCCCTGTCCGCATCCGAAATAAAGGGAACATATACCTCTTTATTTTGAGATGTTTTGTTATATCTAATCGTGGAAGAATCCCTATCAATAGAAGAGGACGAGGGGTTTCCTCTCTGATCAGCCGCACTCAATCCAAATGGATCGCTCATAGAAACGGGGTTACCATTCGCATACGCGAATCTGTTAAGAGTAATAGCATTAGAGATTTCACCCACAACAACATCCGCATTGATGAATCTCCGCATATCGGGCGAGTAATACCGCGCACGCATACAGATCAAGCCGTTCTCGTTGTTAGTTTCCTATCCCTGCCATAAGTATAACATATTTTAATACAATTTGCAAGTACTTTGCATAAAAAACACCCTCCCGAGGGAGGGAATATCAAATATTTATATCACCATATAATCACCGCTGTAATAACATCTCCTTAATTGCTTGTAACCTACCTTCCCACAAAATACTAACATACAAAATCGATATTACAAAGGTAGAAGATATCCCGGAAGAATTTAGAGTGTGGATCAATAGATCTGATCCCTGAGGGATACTTGGGTGAAAATATCTGCTTGGATTTTTTGAGCT